>JBHJNQ010000020.1:0-6622 GCA_050330635.1 Acidimicrobiales bacterium
ATCGCCTCCAACTCGACGACACGCTCCTCAGGCGACACGCCCACATCATACGAACACACGCGCGATCAGTGGTGGACCACCACACGCCGCGCGAATCAACCAACCAGCTGAGCAGTTACCAGGCGTCGGCGTTGCCGATCGGCATCAGCGGGTTCGCCTCGATGTATCGGGGCGTCGATCCGAGCTTGGGGACAGTGGCCATCAAGGTCCTCAACGAGCAGTGGAGCGCCGACACGGAGGTGCGGGAACGGTTCCTCCACGAGGCCCGGCTCATGCGGGCGTTGAACGACCCCGGGCTGGTGAAGATCTTCGACGTCGGGGAACACGCCACCGATGACGGTCGACCGGGTGCCCCGTGCTTCGTGATGGAGCTCTTCGAGCACGGGACGCTGGCCGAGCGCCTCCTCGCGCTCGGTCGGCCCCTGACGCTGGCCGAGGGGTTGACCCTGGCTCAGGCCATCGCCTGGTGCACGGGGCCGTTGCATCGGCCCCGGCCCGGACATCCGACGGGGGTGGTCCATCGGGATCTCAAGCCGTCGAACTACTTGATCCGTGAGGTCGTGGTCCAGTCACACCCGCCGGTCGGTGAGCTCCTGCCGCCCGGTTTCGAGTTGGTGGTCGGTGATCTCGGGTTGGCCAGAGACGGTCAACGTCGACGCCACCCACCTGACCCGCACCCGGGGAACGTTGGGGTGGAGTGCGCCGGAGCAGTTGGCCGGTGATGCTGCGGTGGGGGCGACGGCCGATGTGTATGCGGTGTCGGCCATCGTGGTGTCGGCGGTGTCGGGCACCAGCCATCCCGCCGTGGTCGACCACCCGGCCAACCGGCCGTTCGTCGACGCCGCCTTCGACGCCGGGGTCGCCGCCGAACCCTCCGGGCCGGGGTCGTCACCGGGCGCCGGGCCGGTACCGGTGGCGGTCGGGGGGCGTGGTCGGGGTGTTTCCCGGGTGATGCTCGCGGCCGGCCTCGGCGCGGTCGCTGTCATCTCGGCGGCGGTGTGGGCGGTGTGGGCGGTGTGGCCGGAACCGGCGTCGACGATCGCGGGGCCCACCGAGATCGTGGCCGGTGAGCTCGAGCGGTACACGGTGGCCGATCCCGACGCCACCGGTGTCCGGTGGTTCTACCTGGGGGCGGCCACCACGGCGGCGACGCTGGATGTGCGGGGGGCGGGCCCCGGTGAGATCGGGCTCGACGTCACCTACCGCGACGGGAGCGGCGACGAGCGGGCCGACTCGTTGACGATCACGGTGCAACCGTCGCCGTTGGGCCCCACCATCACCGGCCCGGACCGGGTGGCGGTCGGCGACACCGTCGAGTACACGGTCGCTGTCGGCATCGCCGACGCCGAGCTGCGTTGGCTCTACGACGGGCGACGCTTCCCCGTCGACGCCGCCCACCCCGTCACCGCCACCGCCCCCGGCTCCGTCGAACTCGTTGTCGTCCAGACCGACCCGTCGGGCAGCGAACTGCGAGCCGTCAAAGCCATCGAGGTCGTCAGGCCCTGAGGGTCTGGGGTCGGGCCCGGCGCAGCTCATCGGCCAGGGCGACCGGTGGCCATCAGTACTGTCCCACGTGTCCGACCGACGACTCTCTGGCTCCGACGGGGACTTCCCCGATCCCTTCCCTGGGGCAAGGTGTTTTGATCTGCATCATCGGAGCCCCGGGCTCCGATGATGCATCGTTCATCAGGAGGGACCAAGAAATGCAGAACATCAGATACAAGCGCGCCGCTGCAGGTATGGCGTTGCTCGGCCCGTTGCTGGTCGGCGCCTGCGCCTCCAGCACCCCAACCGAGACTGCGGCAGGGGTCGACATGTCGGCCCTTGAAATGCCGGTTGAACCGATCGAGGTCTGGCGCATCTCACCGAACGACGGGCCGACCAGCAAAGGAGGCAATGAGGTCACGAAGCACAAAGGCGCCGACGATCCGTCCGATAGGTCCATCGGAACTGCAGACGGGGAGAAGGCCGGACGGTATCCGGGGGAGATCTTCGACATAGTGTGGCATTGCCACGATACGGATGGTGGTGGCTGGCCAACCGTCGGCGAATGCATCTGGCAACACGAGCATCCGTTCTAGTCTTTCCGTACCGGGGTTCGAGCTGACAGGACCCTGTGGCTGGCGATCAGTTGTAGTGGATCAGCCACGTGTCGGCCCGGGCTTGAAGTTGGCGAGTGCTGGTGACCGGCGTCGGTGGAATGCCGGTCGCCAGCACCCTCGCAGGATCGTGCCGTAGAAGCGTTCGCAGCCGCTTGTTGGCCGTCGCTAGCCTGACATGCTGCGGACCTGGTGCTTGACGTCGGGTTGGGGTGCACCGAGCCCCGACACCCCTCAGGCCGGTGCTTCGGCCTGGTTGCTGCGGCTCATGAAGCCGGCGTGGGTCGGCAGCCAGACTGGGCTCGTCAAGCATCCAACCGGCGACCCCCCCCCGACCGAACGCGTCAAACGAAGTGGAATGACACCCCGAAACGGCGAGCACGGCGCGAGTAGTCCACCGATGGTTGGCTTCGGATCCAACGGCTACGGGGCCCTTGGCGTCACCGATGGCAATGGTCGGCGTTCCGCAGCATGAGTAGCCAGAGCACGGCCGAGGAAACAGCCAGCGCCACTGGCATGGCAAGGAGATCGCTCCAGAGCCACTGGATCCCACCTTCGCCGAAACGGAAGGATACGACCAGTAGAAGCGTAAGCAAAGCCGGCACGAACAACGGGTTGCGATGCATCGCTAGCTCCCTTTCATCCGGGTTCATGAGCTGGCGCGTGCTGGCCACCGTCTCCGCCGGCCTAGGGTGCGGTGATGACCGACTTCCATGCCCTGCAGATGACCTCGATCACCGGTGACGTCATCGACTTCGAGCGCTTCCGTGACACGGCGTGCCTGGTCGTCAACGTCGCCAGCGCTTGAGGGCTCACCCCCCAGTACGCAGGTCTGCGTACGCTGCACGACACCTTGTCCGACCGTGGGTTCGCGGTGCTCGGGTTCCCCTGCAACCAGTTCGGGAACCAGGAACCCGGTAGCGACACCGAGATCGGTGAGTTCGCCCGCTCGACCTACGGGGTGACGTTCCCGATGTTCTCCAAGATCGAGGTCAACGGCAACGGTGCGGCCGAGCTGTATCGCTGGTTGACGGCGGCGTTGCCCAAGGACGACGGCGACGGGGCGGTGGCGTGGAACTTCACGAAGTTCCTGGTCGGCCGTGACGGTAGTGCGCTGCGGCGCTGGGAGCCGACGACCACGCCGGAGGAGATCGGCGTCGCCCTCGACGACCTGCTGTGATGGCGTCCAACGCTCGGTGAACGGCTCGCTGCGCCGTCGTCAACCCACGTGGGTGGCCTGAGGTTCCTACCGGCGGTAGCATCCTGGTGTGAAGGTGAGTGTGAGCCTCCCCGACGAAGACGTGGCCTATCTCGACGCCTACGTTCGATCGCAGGGTCTCGAGTCGCGGTCGGCGGCGCTGCAGAAGGCGGTGCGCCTGCTGCGAGCGTCGGAGCTCGGCGCCGCCTACGAGGATGCGTGGGCCGAATGGGCCGACAGCGACGACGGGGATCTCTGGGACGCAGCCGCTGCCGACGGTCTTGGTTGATGCGGCGAGGAGAGATCCGGTGGGTCGATCTCGACCCCGCTCGAGGCGCCGAGTCGAACAAGCGTCGCCCAGCCGTGATCGTCAGCAATGACGGGGCGAACATGACGGCCGGCCGGCTGGGGCGGGGGGTCGTGACCGTCGTGCCGGTCACGACCAACACCGGCCGTGTCCATCCGTTCCAGGTGCTGTTGCTGGCCGATGACACGGGTCTGCCGAGCGACTCCAAGGCGCAGGCCGAGCAGGTTCGATCGGTCGCCGTCGAGCGGATCGGCGAACGGGCCGGGGTGCTGTCCGCCACCGGCCTGGCCGCACTCGACGAGGCGCTCCGACTGCACCTGGTTCTGTGACGCCGAGGGTTCCATTGGCGCCACCGGGTCACTGCATCCCGTCGGGCTGGTCGTGGGGGAGGGATTGCCACTGCTTGTCATCGTGGCCGTAGAGGAGGCGGCAGCCGTGGTCGTCACGCAGCGAGCGGAGGTGGCGCATCGACTCGAGTTGCTGGTCGTGGCTGAAGCCGAACGGGGGTAGCAGCATCTTGTCGAGCACGTCCTCCCAGTAGACGCAGTCGCCGGTCAGTACCACCGGCCCGCTCTCGAGGTTGACCCGCAGCGACTGGTGGCCGGCGGTGTGCCCGGGGGTGGGGATGCAGACGACCGAGCCGTCGCCGAAGACGTCGTGTTCGCCGTCGATCTGCAAAACGTCGTGGCCGAGCTCGAAGTCGTCGGGGTTGTAGACCTCGAACTCGATCAGCTTCGGGCGGTGGCCCGCCTTCCACTCCGCGGCCTGGACGATGATCTGGGCATTGGGGATGAGGGCGGTGCCACCGCAGTGGTCGAAGTGGAGGTGGCTGAAGACGATCTTGTCGACCGACGCCGGGTCGACGTCGACTCCCTCCAGCCGGCCCGATACCTCCTCGCCGGCGGCGAAGCGGGCATCGAACTGGCGGGCCATGCCCGGGTAGCGGGCCCCGACACCGCCCTGGACGTCGGCATGGAGGCCGGTGTCGAACAGCAGGGTCTGGCCCGACGGGTGCACCACCAGCCAGCTCGGGATCGGCAGCTCCACCCGTCCCTCGGCGTTGGCCACCACCGACGCCGCCGCAGTGGCCAGCCAGCCACATTCGAGGGGAACGAGTCGTAGTGCGGTCATCGGCGCCTCCTTCTCCCGCGCCGGGTGGCCGGGGGAGCCGAGCCTACGACGAGGACCGGTCGGCCGCCATCGCCGTGGCTGGGGGGTGAGTGCCCGATCAGGGCACCATGACGTCGGTGTGCGAGAAGTCGTCACCAACAAACAGCAATGGTTGCCCCAGCTTTCGCGACAGAGCGTAGGAGAACGTGTCGCCGAAGTTGAGACCTGCACGATGGCGGCCCTTGCCGAACCGACGCCAGCTCACGATTGCGTCCCCGGCAAGTTCTGCGTCCACTGGGATGATCTCGACATCGATTCGACCGAGTAGCTCCTCGAGCAGCTGGGCCCCCGCTGGGCCCGTCTTGGCCTCGACGACGATGCCCAGTTCCACGCGTGTCGCCGCCGACATCACACAGTGATCCTCGAGCAATGAGTGTTCGAGGTCGTCACTTCCCGGTTCGGCGAACAGCACCGCAACGATCGCCGAGGTGTCGACGACGATCATGACGGCAATCCGTGTTCGTCGTAGCCGATGATGTCGTCGGAGTGACGTTCATCGAGTACGGGCAGTCGACGAAACCGCTCGACGATGTCGTCGATCTCACGCGTCCGGCGACGGCGACGTTCGACCTCGAGTCGAGCCTCGAGGGACGCCACCACGGCATCGGTGATCGACTCCCCGGTCAGCGCAGCGAGTTCTCGCGCCAACTGGTCCGCCAGCTCACTCTTGATACTCAAGGCCATAGGTGGCAATCTACCTCATGAGGGTGCTGGGTGCCATAGCCGGTGGCCGTCTCAGGGTCCGTCGGTCTCGTCGGGGGCGGGGAGGTTGCCATTCCAGTCGGGCGGGTGGCCGCCCTCGGGCATGTCGGCGGAGCCGACGAGGCCCACGAACGGGCCGCCGTGGTGGGCCGGCGCATGGCGGGCGATGTCGGACCACGCCTTGATCGCCGCCAACCGCTCCCGCAGCCACAACCGGCCGCTGGTCTGCGCCGGCTGGGGTGGAGAGTCGATTGCGAGCACGATCACGTCGATGCCGGCGGCGTCGCACAGCGCCGCGGTCCTGCGGGCGTAGCGGTGTTCGGTCACCACCACGGCCTCGTCGACCCCGAACTGGTCGCGGGCCCGGACGCAGCTGTCCCAGGTGTCGAAGCCGGCGTAGTCGAGGGTCACGTCGTCGGGGTCGATGCCGGCCTGGTCGGCGAGCCAGTTCCGCATGACGACGGGCTCGTTGTAGTGGGAGGTCCGGTTGTCGCCCGACACCAGGACATGGGCCGTGATCCCCCGGCCGACCAGGTCGGCGGCGGCCGCCAACCGATCCTCGACGATCGGCCCCGGCTCACCGCTCGGCAAGACCCGGGCTCCGGGCACGATCACCACCGGGCGTTCCGGCACCGCGGTCGGGTCGACCACGATCCGCCCCTCGGCCCGATGGGCGATCACCGCCCCCGACAGGCCGACGACGCAGAGCACGGCGATCGACCCGCAGACGGCGAGCTTCGCTGTCGCCTGAGCCACGGTGCGGCGACCGATCCGGATCCTGGGCCACCGCGTCATGGTCGCCAACGCTAGAGCGGCACCGTCGGCTACGGAGGTCGCCGCTCGTCCCGCTGCTGCACCGCTGGATAGCGCGTCTGAGATTTCTTGCCGGGTTCCTTGTGTCTCGAACGTGTGTTCGTTAGTGTTGCTTGTACTTCCCCTCTTGCAGCCGTCGGGCTGCCGTCGAATCGGTGTCGTCGATGGGTGTGGTGGCTGCCCGGCTTGGCCGGTGGTGGCTGTCGCATTCGTGGGGAGGTGTGGTTGTGCGGTCGTTGAGCGAGGTGTCGGCTGGTATCGGCGCTGCTGTGGGTGAGGCGGTGGACGTGCCGTTGTCGTGTTACGGGCCGACCGAGGTGGTGGCCTATGTGA
>JBHJNQ010000021.1:0-19412 GCA_050330635.1 Acidimicrobiales bacterium
GGGGGCGGCGGTGGGGCCGCAAGCCAGTCGGGTGGGTCAGGGAGATCGACGTCGAGGTCGGCGGCCAGCTCCCGGGGGACGGCGATGTCGCTGCCGGTGTCCTCCAGATAGGAGCCCGACTCGTCCTCGAGCATGGTGAGGGCGCCCAGGGCGCCAACGAGCACGACGCTGGTCACCAGCGCGTACTCGGTGAAGGTGGCCCCCCGTTCGTGGCCGCGGTCGCCGGCCTGGCGAGCGCGTCGGGGGCCTTGCGACGTGAGGGTGGACCATGCCATGGCTCTGGCATCGGCCGCCGGTGACCCGTTCTTGACCTCTTCGGGCCGATCGATCGGGTGACGGGAGCAGGTTTGCCCAACTCGTCCCCCGGGTCAGCGGTCCTCGGGATCGTCGGGCAGGTCGAGGTCGAGATCCAGGTCGTAGCGGCCCTCGCCGACGTCCCCGTCGACGTCGTCGTCATCGACCTCGTCGCCGTCGTCACCGTCGACGTCGTGGTCGAACTCGCCCTCGGTCGGTCGCCGCAGCAGGGAACGGGCGGTGGCCCTCACCTCACCCACCACGTAGAGGCTCCCGCCGACGAAGATCAGGTCGTCGGCCGCCGTGACCGCCAGGGCGCGCTGCAGGGCCTCGACCGGATCGGCGACGACCTCGGGATTCAGGCCGAGCGCCTGGGCGGCGGCGGCGATCTCGGTGGCCGGCACCGCTCGCGACCAGTCGGGCTGGCAGCAGATGACGGCGTCGAAATCGGCGGCCCCGAAGGCCTCCAACATCTCGGTGGGGTCCTTGCCTCCGACCATGCCCACCACCAGCACCCACGAGCCGAGGCGGGCGAACGCCTCGTCGAGGGTGGCGGCGGCGGCGCGGGCCCCGTCGGGGTTGTGGGCGCCGTCGAGGACAACCGTTGGCTCCCGCCCGATCACCTCGAACCGGGCCGGCAGCTCGACCGTGGTGAGGGCGAACTCCACCAGGTCCTGGTCGAGAGGGCGTTGGAAGAAGGCCTCGGCGGCAGCGACGGCGGTCGCCAGGTTGTCGCCCTGATGGGCCCCGTGGAACGGTAGGAACAGCTCCTCGTAACGGGCCTCGGGCGTCTCTAGGTCGATGACTCGGCCGCCGACGGCGAGCCGGTTGGCCTCGACCCTGAACTCGTGGCCCGCCATCCATGTCTCGGCCGGGCCCTCGGCGACGAAGATCGGTGTGAGGTCGGCCATGTCGGTGCCGAGGACCAGGTGGCTGCCGGGCTTGATGATGCCGGCCTTCTCCTGAGCCACCTCCTGACGCCACCGCTCGCCGCCCGTGGTGTGGTCCTTGCCGATATTGGTGACCACGGCCACGTCGCCGTCGATGACATTGGTGGCGTCGTAGCGGCCGAGGAGGCCGACCTCGACCACCGCCACCTCCACCCCCATCTCGGCGAACCACACGTAGGCGGCGGCCGTCAGCAGCTCGAAGCGGCTGGGGGCGACGTCGAGGAGGGGCTCGACACCGGCCAGGAGGCCGATGACCTGCCCGAACGCCTCGTCACTTATGGGCTCGCCGCCGTAGCTGATGCGCTCGTTGATCGACTCGATGTTGGGGCTGGTGTAGGTGCCGACCGAGAGGTCGGTGGCCTGGACGAGGGCGGTGACGAAGCGGGCCGTCGACCCCTTGCCGTTGGTGCCGGTGATGTGGACGGCCCGGTAGGCGTGATGGGGATCGCCGAGAACGGCAAGCAGTTGCCGCATCGGTTCGAGCGAGAGGCCCGAGGTGGCGCCGGCGGTCGGCATGGTGGGACCGAAGCGGTCGCCCCGGTTGCCTTCGAGGTTGGTGTGCCTGTCGAGGTACGCGAGGGCGCTTCGGTAGTCCACCGAGAAGGATGCCTGGGGCGAGGCCCGGTCAGGAAGCGGCCCGGCGGGGGCGGCGGGTCTCGGTGCGGGGTACGAGGGTCGGGTTGACCCGATCCAGCACGACGCTGGCGTCGATCAGGCACTTCCCGACGTCTTCCCGGCCGGGAAGGTCGTACATCACGTCGAGCAGGACCTCTTCGAGAATCGCCCTCAGGCCACGGGCTCCCGTACCCCGGAGGAGGGCCTGGTCGGCGATGGCGCCGAGGGCGTCCTCGGAGAATTCGAGCTCGACGTCTTCCATCTCGAAGAACTTCTGGTACTGCTTCGTCAGCGCGTTCTTCGGTTCGACGAGGATCCGCACCAGCGCATCAAGGGTGAGGTTGGTGACGGTACCGACCACCGGGAGACGGCCGACGAACTCGGGGATCAGACCGAACTTCAGGAGATCCTCGGGGCGGACCTGGCCGTAGATGTCGTCGAGGCTGATGCTCGACGAGCCGATGTGGGCCTGGAACCCGACCGACTTGGCCCCGATGCGGCGTTCGATGATCGTCTCGATCCCGGCGAACGCCCCACCGCAGATGAACAGGATGTTGGAGGTGTCGATCTGGATGAAGTCCTGGTGGGGGTGCTTGCGGCCACCCTGGGGTGGGACGGAGGCCACCGTGCCCTCGAGGATCTTCAACAGGGCCTGCTGGACCCCCTCGCCCGACACGTCACGGGTGATCGACGGGTTCTCGCTCTTGCGGGCGATCTTGTCGATCTCGTCGAGGTAGATGATCCCGGTCTCGGCCCGTTTGACGTCGAAGTCGGCGGCCTGGATCAGCTTGAGCAGGATGTTCTCGACGTCTTCGCCCACGTAGCCGGCCTCGGTGAGGGCGGTGGCGTCGGCGATGGCGAACGGCACGTTGAGCATGCGGGCCAAGGTCTGGGCCAGCAGCGTCTTGCCGCAACCGGTGGGGCCCATCAGCAGGATGTTGGACTTGGCCAACTCGACGTCGCTGCCGGCCTGGGCCCCGTACTGGATCCGCTTGTAGTGGTTGTAGACGGCTACCGAGAGGATCTTCTTCGCACCGTCCTGGCCGACGATGTAGTCGTTCAGGAAGTCGTAGATCTCACGGGGCTTGAGGAGCTCCTCGAAGCTGAGCTCCGACCCTTCGGCCAGCTCCTCCTCGATGATCTCGTTGCACAGGTCGATGCATTCGTCGCAGATGTACACGCCGGGGCCGGCGATGAGCTTCTTGACCTGCTTCTGGGACTTCCCGCAGAACGAGCACTTGAGGAGCTCGCCACCTTCGCCGAACTTTGCCACGTCGTTCCCCCCCTACGACCCGACGGCCCGGATGGGTCCGCTGGTGTCGGCGGTGTTCCGCTTCCTCAACACCTCATCAAGGATGCCGTAATCCTTGGCCTCTGTCGCCGTCATCACAAAATCACGGTCGGTGTCGGCCGCCACCTTCTCGATCGGCTGACCCGTGTGATGGGCGAGGATCTCCTCGAGGGCCCGCTTGATCCGCTCGATCTCGTTGGCCGCGATCTCCAGGTCGGAGACCTGACCCTGGGCCCCGGTGTAGGGCTGATGGAGCAGGATCCGGGCGTTGGGTAGGGCGAGCCGCTTTCCGTGGGAGCCCGCCGCCAGGAGGATGGCGGCGGCCGAGGCGGCCTGACCGAAGCAGATCGTGGTGATGTCGGGCTTGATGAACTGCATCGTGTCGTAGATGGCGAACATGGCGTTGATGTCGCCACCGGGGGAGTTGATGTAGATGCTGATGTCACGGTCGGGGTTCTCCGACTCGAGGTGCAGCATCTGGGCGCTCACCACGTTGGCCACCCCGTCATCGATGGGCGTCCCGAGGAAGATGATGTTGTCCTTCAGCAGTCGCGAGTAGATGTCTGCGACCCGCTCTCCCCTGCTGGTCTGCTCGATGACCTGGGGGATGATGTAGCTCGCCTGAGCGGCGTGTGGGCTCACTTGTCGTCCTCTCCAACGGCGGTTTCGTCAGCGGCTTGGTCGGTGGCGGTCTCGTCGGCGTCGGCACCGCTCGGGGCAGCCCCGGTTTCGGGGTCGGTGTCGGCCGGCGGCGACGCGTCACCGGTCGAGTCGTCGTCATCGGACTCTTCCGGGGTTGGCAGTTCTAGCGCATTGGCGCTCACATGTGTGCCATCCTCATCGACAAGGTTGGCCCGTTCGACGACGAGGTCCATCGCCTTGTTCTTCAGCAGGTCGGCCCGTAGGGCCGGCAGACGTCCGGCCTCGGCGAAGTCGGTGCGGATGTCGTCGAGCGTGCGGCCGATCTGCTCGGCCATCTGGCCAAGCTCGTGGTCGATCTCGGCGTCGTCGACGGTGAGGCCCTCGTCCTCGGCCACAGCCCGGAGGGCCAGGTCGACCTTGGCTCCGGTATCGGCCCCGGCCCGGAGCTCGGCCATGAAGCCTTCCTGGCTCTGACCGGTGATCTGGAGGAAGGTGCCGAAATCGATGCCCTGGGCCTGGAGGCGCATGGCCATGTCCTGGGCCCGGCGCTCGACCTCGCCGTCGATCATGGCCTCCGGCACCAGCTCGTCGTCGACGAGCGCGGCCAGGGCCTCGGCGATCTTCTGCTGGCGGACGTTGCGGGCCTGATTGATGCGGGAGACGAGCATCTTCTGCTCGAAGTCGGCCCGCAGCTCGGCCAGGGTCTCGAACTCGCTGTTGGCCGCCACCCACTCGTCGGTGGGTTCCGGCAGGACCGTCTCCTGGATCTCCCTGACGGTGATCGAGAACTCGAGCGGCTCGTCCTCGTCCTCGTCGGGGTGCTCGGCCGTGAAGTGGAGCTCGTCGCCGGCGGACGCACCGATGAGGGCCTCGTCGATCTCGGCCACGACCGCCCCGCTGCCGATCTCGTAGACATAGTCATCGGCGGTCAGGCCCGGAACCGGCTCACCCTCGTGGACGGCCTCGATGTCGATGCGGGCCCGGTCGCCCTCGGCGCCCGGCCGGTCGACCGGTTCCAGCTCGGAGAACTTCGATCGCAGGCGGTCGACGGCCTCGTCGATGGCGTCGCTGTCGACCGTGACCGGGGGGAGCTCGATGTCGAGCCCGCTGTAGCCCTCGATGGTGATCGAGGGGCGGACCTCGACGACGGCGTCGAAGCTGACGGGGCCGGTGTCCTGGCCGTTGGTGATGTCGATCTCGGGAGGAGCGATCACGTCGACCGCGTGTTCCTTGACCGCCTCGATGTAGTAGACGGGGAGGGCCTCGCGGAACGCTTCGTCACGGGCGTAGGACTGGCCGATCCGGGCCTCGAGGACCTTGCGAGGGGCTTTGCCGGGACGGAAGCCGGGGAGCCGCACCTCTTTGGCCAGCCGCTTGAACGCCGCGTCGAGGTCCTTTTCGAACTCCGCCTCGTCGATATCGACGACGACCTTGACCTTGTTGCCCTCCAGGGCCTCCACTGTCGATTTCACGACTCGATTGTACGGCAAGGCCGGGACGTTCCAGGCGACTTGGCCCGGGGCCGCCCCCGGAGCCGCTCGAACGGTGCGGGGACGAATCGGCGGCCCGGCCCCACCGGCCGGCGGTAGACTCGGCTCCGACCGGGATGTGGCGCAGTTTGGTAGCGCACCTGCTTTGGGAGCAGGGGGTCGGGAGTTCAAATCTCCCCATCCCGACTCGAGAAGGGATTCTCCTGGCTGTGGGAACAGCGTGGGAGCCGACCGGTAGCCAAGCGTGGCTACCATCACGCCAGATCGCGGCTGCGGCGGGACTCGACCAAGCGGCCGAGTCAACTCTGGCGGCGGCAAGTCGGCTAGAATCCGTGCATGGCCGAAGGTTCGCAATAGCCCAGCCGGGACGGGCTCCATCCCATGCGGAAGACCGATTGGATGGCCCTCAGCGACGAGAAGCTCGCGACACTCGCAGTTCCGACTGCACGCTCGGGCGTCAAGGTTCTGGAGGCCGCCGGCATCTACGTGGCGGAGTACCGGCGCAGCTGCGTGAGCACAGGACAACTCCACGTCATCGGCCGGATCACCGAAGCGTCCATGTGCTCCCCGAGTGCGATCGTGACGGCGACGGCGGCCAGCAGGATCAGGGATCGGCGGGCTCCGGAACTGGCGCCCGAACACCGCCCAGGGAGGGGCTGGTGGCGCGTCTTCCAACTGGTTCGGGCCGTGCGGCGGGCGGCGGCCCCGGTGAGACCATGCCCCCGTTGGCCAACAGCCGTTCGACCTCGGCTATTTCGAGGCTGTGCCAGTCGACCGCTGCGGTCGCCATCGGTGACGGCGCGTCGGGTGACCTAGGGTCGATGGCCATGATCGGTCGCCCTTAGGCGAACCGGCGCGGGTGATGACGGCCCGGAGGTCGGCGATGCAACATGAGAAGGCAGCCGGGGCCGGGGCTGGGGTGATGGCTCCCGGCACTGCGGGGGGAATCTGCGTCTTCTCGCCAGGCCTGCGCTTGACGGTGACCGTCGAGGCCGGGCCCCGGGGCGAGGAGATCCACCTCCATCCGGGAGGTCAGGGCTACTGGCTGGCGCGCAGCATCGAGCGCCTCGGTGAGCCCGTCGTGTTGTGTGCGACCGTCGGCGGCGAGGTCGGCGACGTACTCACCCCTCTGCTGCGGTCGCAGACCGGCATCAAGCTGGTCGCGGTCGAGCAGGCCGCTCCGTCGTCGGTATCGGTGTACGACCGCCGCTCCGGCACCCGGGAACTGATCGCCCGGTCGGAGCCGTCGCCCATCGATCGTCACGCCGTCGACAAGCTCTACTCGTTGACGCTGGCCCACGCCATCGGCCATGGCTGCTGTGTGCTGGCCGGCAACGTCGACACCGGGGTGATCCCCCCGACGTACTACCGGCGGCTCTGCACCGACCTGGCGGCGCTAGGCGTCCCGATCGTCGCCGACCTCCATGGCCCGGAGCTCGACGAGATCCTCGGGAGCACCGCGGTGCGGCTCGTCAAGGTGAGCGACGAGGATCTGCGCGACGACGGGGTGCTCGCCGACGACTCCGACGATGCGCTCGTCGCCGCCGTGACCGATCTCGCCCGACGCGTCCCCCATGATCTGGTGGTGAGCCGCGGCCCGGACCGGCCGGCCGTGGCCCGAATGGGCGACCGTTGGCACCGGGTCTCGGCGCCGCAGCTGGCCGCCGTCGACTGGCGGGGTGCTGGCGACGCCATGGTCGGAGCCATGGCGGTCGCCCTCGTACGGGGCCTCGCCGCCGTCGACGTGTTGCGGTACGGGGCGGCCGCCGGGGCCGCCAGCGTGACCCGCCGGGGGCTGGCCTCGCTCGACTCCGACCTGGTCGACGCTCTGCTCCCACGGGTCGGGGTCGACGCCGCCGACGGCGCAGCCGACGCCATCCGCTCCTGACCCTGTCTTGTCTGGCGGCCGCCCCGGTCACCGGAGCGGGCGGCGGGCGGTCAGGTCGAGTGCGGGTGCGTCTCGATCATCTCCCACGCACTCTCGGTCAAATGGTTGGCCAGGTCATGGAGGGCACGGGCGGCGGCGAGTTCCTCGCCGATCTGGGGCACCGACGGATCGGTCGGATTGCGGCGGGACCGGCCCTTGCCGCTCAACGACCGGTCGCCGGCATCGAGGTGGACCACCATGTCGCAGTGGTCGTCGTCCTCGCGAATCTCGAAGGTCAGTGTCCAGCGATGCGGGGTGAGTTCTTCCACGCCGACGATCCTCACCCAGGACCGGCCCCCGGCCCAGGGCCCAAGGTCACGCAGCGGCCTGGCAGGTGCGGGGCCGCGATCGAACGAGCCCGCAGCGGTGACGTACCAGGACGCCCGGCTGATCGACCCACCGCCTCAACGACCGACCGCCTCAGCGACCAAACGTCGGCGCCGTCCCTCCTCGGCGGTGATCGGGTCGCCGGGATCCGGTGCCCGGTTGAGGGCGGTGGCCGTCGGGGCCACCCCCTCGGTCGAGCCGTCTCCCCGCTTTCCAGCGTCGCGCCGAGTGGTTACGGTACGGGACAGCGGGGGATCCGTCGACTGGAGGGCGATGACCGACGAGGGCGGAACGGCGAGCGGAGATTCGCCTCGGCGAGCACCTCGACCGCTTCGAGCGGAGCATGGCCCGGCTCGAGCTCGACCCGGGGCTCAGCCGCCCCGACATCGTGGAGATCCTCCACGGATGCGTCCGCCGCTCCGGACTCCGCCACGCCTACGTCGACATGATCGCCACCCGCGCCTGGTCACCCGGCGGCAGCCGGGATCCGTGGACCTACGACGCTCAGTTCTACGCCAACGCCATCCCGTACGTGTGGATCGTCGCCCCCTACGACCAGGAGGTCGGGTCGCACCTCGTGATCGCCGCGCGGACCGTCCGCATCCCCGAGGCCTCCGTCGACCCCACGGTCAAGAACTTCCACTGGGGCCGACGGCTCCCCGCCCGAAAGATCTCCACCCATGATGCCACCCACCCTCGTCGACGTGACGATCACCGGACCCGACCCCGACTGGCTCGCCGCCCACACGCGGTCGCTGATCGAGGACCGGCTGGTGGCGTGCGGCAACCTCGTGCCAGCCGTGCGCTCCCTCTACCGGTGGAAGGGCCGCATCGAGGACGAGACCGAGGCCTATGTGGTGCTCCACACCCAGGCCGCCAACGTCGGTGCCATCATCGAGCGCACCAATGCGACCCATCCCTACGACACCGTCCACATCCTGGCCACCGAGGTGGTGCGGGCCGATCCCGCCTATGCCCGCTGGGTCGTGGCCGAGACGACCCAGCTCGACTGACGGTCGCCGCGGACATCGCCTTCGGGGCGGCATGATCCGACGACGGGGCGGACGGCGGCGAGGTCGAGCGCTGAGGCGACGCGCTCAGCCCGGGGCGCACCGGTCGCAGCGGCCCTTCACCCGCACGTCGATGGCGTCGGCGGTGAAGCGGGCGGTACGGGTCAGCTGACGCCGCAGAACGTCGATCGTGTCGGTCTGATGGTGCTGCACGGCCCCGCACCGGGTGCACACGAGGTGGATGACGGCATCGCCGTGGGCCGGCTCCCACGTCGAGGCGCCGTCACCGAGGCGGGACTCCCGCACCAGGTCGATCTCGGCGAACAGGGCGAGCGTGCGATAGATGGACGAAACGTTGACCCCGGCGTCGAGGGCGTGGACCCGCTCGGTGAGTTCCTGCACGTTCAGGTGGTGACCGGCCGACGACAGTACGTCCCACACCACCTGCCGGGGTCGGGTGACGCGACACCCGTGCTCCCGCAGTGCCTGCTCCAGCGTCGAGGCCCGAGGATCCATCACCCCCGAGCCTACGAGGGTGCCGGCCACCGGATCCGCCGGAGCTCGTACTGCGAATCGATTGCAGTAGTGTGGCCGCCGGTCTTACGATCGACCTGGTCCCCAGGACGGCGAGACGAGCGGAGGTTCAAGCGTGATCGCAATGCATGCACCGGACGGGTTCCTGTCCCCGCAGGTGGCGGTTGCAACGGCGTTGTTGAGTGCCATCATCGTGGGCCTGGCCCTCCGGGCCACCGGCCGGGAGCTCGGCGAACGTCAGATCCCCCTCGCCGGCATGGCCGCCGCCTTCATCTTCGCCGCCCAGATGTTCAACTTCCCGGTGGCCTCCGGTACCACCGGCCACCTGCTCGGTGGAGCCCTGGCCGCCATCCTCCTCGGGCCCCGCTTGGGTGCCGTGGTGGTGACAGTCGTGGTCGTCGTCCAGGCGCTGCTGTTCGCCGACGGTGGGATCACCGCCCTCGGCTACAACGTGCTCAACATGGCGATCGTCCCCGCCTTCGGCGGCTGGGCCCTGTTCCGGTTGATCCGCTCCGCCCTACCCGCCACCCCCGCCGCCGTGACCGCAGCCACTGCGCTGGCCGCCGGCTCCTCGGTGGTGTTGTCGGCCATGGCGTTCTCGCTCCAGTGGCTGTTCGGGGCCACGGCCCCCGTGCCCTTCGACACGGTCTTCGGGGCGATGGTCGGCGTCCACGTGCTGATCGGCATCGGTGAGGGGCTCATCAGCGCCCTCACGGTGGCGGCGGTGCTGGCCGCCCGGCCCGACCTCGTGGTCGGTGCGGCCGGCGTGGTTCCGGCGGAGCCCGCCGATGGCCCACGGGTGGGGTTCCGGGCCTTCGCCATCGGCGGCGTGCTCGTCTCCCTCTTCGTCGGGGCCGTGGTGAGCCAGTTCGCCGCCGGCGACCCCGACGGCCTCGAGCGGGTCGCCATCGACGAGGGCTTCGTCGACGCCGGTGACGACCACGCCCTGTCGGGCTCCCTGTTCGCCGACTACGCCACCCGGGGCATCGGCGACGAGGGTTTGAGCCTGGCTGTGGCCGGCACCGTCGGCGTGACCCTCACCCTCGTGGTCGGCTACGGGCTCGCCACCGCGTCCCGCGGCGTCGACTCCGGGCTACCCAGCCGATGAGCGGCACGCCTCCCGTCGGTCGCCGCGACCTGCACGGCCACCTCCACGTACCCGGCACGTCGCCGGTCCACCGCCTGGCCCCTGCGGCCAAGCTCGTCGGGCTGCTGGTGTTCGTGGTGACGGTGGCCATCACCCCCCGGCGGGCCGTGGCCGCTTTCGCCGTCGACGCCGCCATTGTCGCCGCCGTCGTCGTCGTGGCCCGGTTGCCGGTCATGGTGATCGCCCGCCGTCTCGTCGTGGTCGTCCCCTTCCTCGGGGCGGCCGTGCTCGTCCCGTTCGTGGCCGAGGGCAACGACGTCGTGGTGGCCGGCGTGACCGTGTCGTCGGAGGGGCTGTGGGCGACGTGGAACATCACGGCCAAAGCCCTGCTCGGGGCGTCGGCCAGCATCGTCATGGCCGCCACCACCCCCCTACCGGACGTTCTGCAGGGACTGACCCAGCTGCGGGTTCCGGCGGTCCTCGTCGCCATCGCAGCCTTCATGTTCCGCTACCTCGACGTCATCAGCGATCAGCTGCAACGGATGCGGACCGCCATGGTGGCCCGAGGGCACGACCCCCGGTGGCTGTGGCAGGTTCGGCCGATCGCCTCGTCGGCGGGGACCCTCTTCGTCCGCTCCTACGAGCGGGGCGAGCGGGTCCACCAGGCCATGGCGGCCCGGGGATTCACCGGCACCATGCCCGAGCTCCACCCCTCCCCCACCGGCCGGGTCGACTGGCTGCGGGCCACCAGTCCCGGTGTCGTGGCCCTCGGTGCCCTCATCACCGTGACGATGGTGTCGTGACCAGTTATGTCGTGACGGGGGCGTCGTGACGGGGGCGTCGTGACGGGGGCCGCGCTCCGCCTCGACGGGCTGCGGTACCGCTACCCGGGTGCCCCCCGAGCCGTCCTCGATGGCGTCGACCTCCACGTCGGCGCCGGCGAGCGGGTGGCCGTGCTCGGCCCCAACGGCTCGGGCAAGACCACGCTGGTCCTCCACCTCAACGGGCTCCTCCGAGCGGATGGCGGCTCGGTGACGGTCGGTGACGACCGGGTCGAGGACGCAACGGTGGCCGACATCCGCCGCCGGGTCGGGCTCGTGTTCCAGGACCCCGACGATCAGCTGTTCATGCACACCGTGCACGACGACGTCGCCTTCGGGCCCGCCAACCTCGGTCTCGACGGCCCGGAGCGGGACCGCCGCGTCGACGAGGCGCTCCGGGCGGTCGGTGCCCTCGAGCTTGCCGGACGGACCCCCCACCACCTGAGCGGCGGAGAGAAGCGGCGGGCCGCCATCGCCACCGTCCTGGCCATGGAGCCCGACGTGCTGGTGCTCGACGAGCCGACGTCGGGCCTCGATCCGGTGGGACGGCGGGAACTGGCCGAGCTCCTCGTCGGGTTGGACCCGACCCAGCTCATCGTCACCCACGACCTGCCGTTCGCCCTCGCCACCTGCGATCGGGCGGTCATCCTCGACGAGGGCCGGATCGTGGCCGACCGCCCGACGCCACGGCTCCTGGCCAACACGGGGCTCCTCGCCCGGCACCGCCTCGAGCTCCCCTTCGGCTACGCCCCGCCCGACCCCGAGCAGCCTGCACTCCGGACCCGGTGACCCGCCAGGATCCGGCCTCCGGGCGGGTGGTCCCCAGCGGTGGCCCCCATCGGGCAACGCTCGTTGCGCTGAGCGTCAGTTCTGACACCCAGCGCAACGGGCGCACGCGATCTCGAGCCGCCGCCCGACAACCTCGGATGCGTCAGCCGACGGGGACGACGGTGCCGGAGATGATCTCCAGCGAAATCGCTTCGCCCCGGGCCTGAACGGCGGGATCGATGGTGTAGCTGGGGTTGTACTCGATGACGAGCCCCCCGTTGGCCAGGTTGGCCGTGTAGGTCCGCCCCGACGGGACGGCGCCGTCGATGTCGGTGATGATCTGCCGGAGGATGACCTCCCAGTGGTAGACCTGCGAGGCCACCACCAGGGCGGGCGCCAACTCGGCCTGGTTCGACTGGTTCCCGAACCAGGCGACGCCCTTCTCCGCGGCCACCGACACGGCGCCGACCACCATCTGGGCCGAGCCGGTGAGGACGTCGGCCCCACCGTCGATGTGGGAGTTGGCGACCTCGGCCGCCAGGGTCAGGTCGGAGAACGAGTTGGTGTACTGGGTGAGGACGTTCACGTCCGGACGCTCGGTCCGGGCCCCCTGGTTGAAGCCGTTGATGTACTGGGCACCGTCACCGACCTCGATCGGACCGATCACGCCGACCACACCGCTCTGGCTCAACGTGGCGGCCAGCGCCCCCAGCACGTAGCCACCCTCGCCGGCGGCGGCGTCGTAGGCGTAGATGTTGGGCACCCCGAAGTTGTCGCTGGCCGTGCCCCAGGCGAAGGCCACATCCGGGTGGTCGCGGGCAACGTCGGCCAGCGAGGCGCCGAACTGGGAGCCGTGGGCGATGACGAGGTCGTAGCCCTGGTCTGCGTAGCCGCTGATGGCGGCGGTGGCCTCGTCCGGGACGAATGTGTTGTCGGTGATGGCGACCTCGACGTTGCCCCGCTCACCGGCGATCCGTTCGACGGCGTCGACCATGCTCTGAGTGAAGGCCAGATCGTTGCGGGCGCTGGGGGCGACGATGGCGATGCGCAGGGTCTCGTCGGCCTGGGCCAGCGGTGCAGTGGCCGAGACCAGAACCTCGAACTCGACCCGACGTTCGAGGCTGGCGAGCACCTCGGCCCCGGTGGACCCGGACGCACCCCGTTCCTCGGTCACGAGCAGGTTGGGGTCGACGCCCTGCTCGACCAGGTAGGCCTTCACGGAGGCGGCCCGCCGTCCGCTCAGCTCGCGGTTTGCATCGTCGGCGCCGAGACGGTCGGTGAACCCGATGACCTTCGTCTCGACGCCGGGGTAGGCGGCGAAGGCGCCGGCGACGTTGTTCAGTACCCGCTTGTGGAGCTCGGTCAGCTGGTACTGGCCGACGTCGAAGATGATGGGGGTGGCGGCCACGATCCGGTTCAGCTCGCGATCGAGCGCCTCGGCCCGGGCCGCGGCGTCCACGGCGGTGACGGCCTCGGTGACACCTCCCTCTTCGACGGTCAGGGCGGTGACATCGAGGGACCGGTCGCCGACGAGGGCCTGGGCCGCCCCGACAGAGGCGGACCGGTCGGCCTCGGTGGCGACCGTGCCGATCAGATGGACCGTCCCGTCCCGGTCCTCGACCGTTACGTCGGTGAAGCCGAGGCCATCGAGCACGGCGGCGATGCGGGAGGCCTCGTCGCTGGAGGCCAGCGCCACGTCGGCGGTGTCAGCGTCGGCCGCGTCGGTGGCGTCGCCGGAGGCGGCGTCGACCGTGTCACCGGAGCGGCTGAACGCCATCCACGACAACACGACGCTGAGCAGCACCCCGAGCAGGGCCACGCCGCCGACGGCGAGCAGGATCTGGCGGGTACGGGGGGAGGCCAGGGCGTCGCTCAACCCGCCGCCGGGCGCGCTCGGACCACTGTCGACCGTCAACGACTCGAGGAGATCGTCGATATCGGCCCCATCGTGACTCGGCTGGTCACCGGGGTTGGATGTCATAGCCACCGCCCTTCGCCACGCTGAACGCTGCTGCAGCATAGATGGCCTCCAGTAGAGACGACAGCCAAAAGACCCAGGGTCATAGGTCATGTCCCTGGAACGTCGGGCCCACGACACAGTGGGGTGCTCTCGCTGCCGGGCGCCCATCGGCTGCATGACCCTCAGCGTGGTCAGGGCGTAGGTGGCGAGGAGGTCGTCCTGGTGGAGGCGGGCACCACCACCACCGTCCTGCCCGCCGGTGCTCCACCTCGGGATCGACGCTTGGAATCGGGGGCCGACGATCGGCTCGTAGTAGTCGATGCGCATCTTGACGGTGGCCAGCCAGTGGCGCAGGCACATCGTCTCGACGCCCGACGCGCTAGCCTGTCGCCACGGCAGTGACCAACTGCGGGCGTAGTTCAAAGGCTAGAACCTCAGCCTTCCAAGCTGATGATGAGGGTTCGATTCCCTTCGCCCGCTCCAAACGAACTCCTGGACAGGCGCCTTTCCAGCCAGCGTGCCTTTGAATCCGGATCACCGACCGTGCCGCAGGTTGCGGCTGACACCACCTTCGGTTCAGAACCCGAGGCGAGAACGTGGCTGGCTCGGATGGAAACCGATCCACGGTGGCCGCCACGTCAACCCGACGAGCGGCCGGGAGCGTTTCGGCGACTTCGCCGAGCGATGGCTCGAGTCCCGTGATCTCCGCCCACGGACCCGGGAGACCTACGAATCGCAACTCAATCACATCCTCGCCGAGTTCGGGCCAACGGAATTCGGCCGCATCACCCCGCCACTGGTACGGGCCTGGCACGGTCGCCTCTCCCAATCCAGCCTCCACCCCAACACCGTGGCCAAGGTCTACCGGATGTTCCGTACCATAGCTCGACAGCGCCGTCGACGATGGCCTGCTGCGAACCAACCCCGTCCACATCAAGGGCGCAGCGGCCGAACGGGCGGTGGAGCGGCCCGGACTCGGATGGGACGACGTGCAGCGGATCGCAGAGACCATCCACCCGAGGTTTCGCGCCCTGATGTGGCTCGGCGCCACCTCGGGCCTCCGGTTCGGGGAGCTCACCCGACTGACGAGACGTCACGTGAATCTCGAGGCCCGCACCCTACGAGTAGAACACTCGTTGACCACGATCAAGGGTCAGGGCGCATTGCGCGGGCCACCGAAATCGACGGCAGCCCACCGGACCGTCGCCATCCCCGCTGTCGCCGTCGAAGCACTGACTGTGCGCCTACGGGACCACGTGCCCGACAGCCCCGATGCGTTCGTGTTCACCTCGGTCCAAGGCAGCCCGCTCCTCAACGGATACTTCGCCCTCCACTGGAAACGAGCCTTATGCGAGGCCGGCGTCGGCGAAGCCACCCGCTTTCACGACCTGCGAGTGCGCCACGAGGCGCCATGTATCCGGGTGGGGTGAAAGGACCCACCGTGAGCCCGTCGCAGCGGGCTTGTTGAAGATGAGGGCAGCCTGATCCTGGAGTCGCAGGGGAGGGCGGCAAGCAGCCCTGACAACGCCGGGACGGATCGGTACTGCCAGACGGTCCGGGTCCGGCTATCGAAGCAGACAGGTGTAACGAGAGTGAACCAGTGGTTGAACCCCCTCAAGCGTGGAACCGGCTCGAATCTGGTGGATATGGGCCGGGTTGCAGCGCACGTCGAGCCTGTGGGCGAGGCGACTCCGATCCGGGGATACGTAGGCCTGGTAGGAGGCCACACCGAATGCCTGCGGCGTAGGTGTGGCGATGCTGCAGGGGAAGAGCTGGGCACCGATCCTGCTGACCGGTACATGGTGAACGTGGGAACCATCTTCGCGCCGCCCAACCCGCTGCCCGGCCAGGGCGGCGGCGGGCAGACCCGTCGTCGGTCGAGGGTGCGGGGATGGGACGGAGCCTCCGTAGTAGTCCGAGCACGGGAAAGCCGTGTACATGGCGAAGGGAGGCAGCGAGTCCGCAACAGCGGTATTGCAAGGCCAGGAGGGCGCTGGTGAACATCGGCGATCCGTGGCCCGGTCTCGATGAGGCCGAGGTGCGGGTACTGGGGATGCAGACCAAGTTGCATCAGTGGGCAACCGACGACCCGAAGCGTCGGTTCGACGACCTCTACAACCTCGTCTATGACCCGGCGTTCCTCGTGGTTGCGTGGCACCGGGTCAGGGGCAACAAGGGAGCACGGTCAGCCGGCGTCGACGGGGTGGCACCCCGCTCTGTCGTGTTCGGCGCATCGGAGCTGTTGGCAGGGCTGCGAGACGATCTCAAAGCCCGCACCTTCACGCCGTTGCCTGTGCGGGAACGGATGATCCCCAAGACCGACGGCAAGTTGCGTCGCCTGGGCATCCCAACCGCCCGTGACCGGGTCGTGCAAGCGGCCCTGAAGTTGGTGTTGGAGCCGATCTTCGAGGCGGACTTCCGCCCGTGCTCGCACGGGTTCCGTCCCGGACGCCGAGCCCAAGACGCGATCGCTGAGATCCGTCACCTGACCAGCGTCCGCTACGAGTGGGTGCTCGAAGGCGACATCACGGCGTGCTTCGACGAGATCGACCACACGGCCCTGCTGGACCGGGTGCGAGATCGGATCGGGGACAAGCGTGTCGTGGGTTTGGTGAAGGCATTCCTGAAAGCTGGCGTCCTCTCCGAGGACGGCATCAACCGGGACACCGACACCGGCACTCCCCAAGGCGGCATCTTGTCGCCGCTGCTCGCCAACATCGCCCTGTCGGTTCTCGACGATCACTTCGCCGAGACCTGGCAGAACGAGATGGCCACCACCTGGCAGCGCAAGAAGCGCCGGAACCATGGTCACCCGAACTACCGGTTGATCCGGTATGCGGACGACTTCGTGCGCCACGAGGCGCCACACGACCGGGTGGAGATGAAAGGACTCCACCTTTGGCCTGTCGCAGCAGGCCGCCGAAGCTGGGGGCAGTCCGAGCCTGGAGACGCGGGTGAGGGCGGCAAGCAGCCCCGACAACGACGGGACGGGTTGGTACTGCCAGACGACCTGGGTCCGGCAAGCAAGACGGGAAGGTGTAACGAGAGTGAATCAGTGGCAAAGCCCCTCAATCGGCGTGCCGGCTCCAACCTGGTGGATATGGGCCGGTCAGCAGTGCACGACCACCACGGTGTGGTGGTCGACTCCGACGCCGGGAGAAGTCCCCGGTCAGGAGGCCACACCGAAAGCCTGCGGCGTAGGTGTGGCGAGGCTGCAGGGGCACAGCTGGACGCCTCCCCCGTCGACCGGCGTGTGGTGAACGTGGGAACCATCCCGGCGTCGCCCTTCCCGCCGCCCCGCCAGGGCGGTGACGGGCAGGTCCGTCGTCGACTGTTGATGTTGGGATGGGACGGAGCCCTCGTAGTAGTCCGAGCACCGGAAAGCGGTGCACATGGCGAAGGAGGGCAGCGAGTTCGCAGACTGAGGTGTGGAATGCCAGGAGGTCGCCGGTGAACACCGACGCACCTTGGCCGACGCTCGACGAAGCCGAGGCGAGGGTACTGGGGATCCAGACCAAGCTGCACCGATGGGCCACCGACGATCCTGGTCGTCGGTTCGATGACCTGTTCAACCTTGTCGCTGATCCTGCGTTTCTTGTGGTGGCGTGGGATCGGGTTCGGGGCAATCGGGGGGCACGGTCGGCCGGTGTCGATGGGGTGAAACCTGACTCCATCGTGTTCGGCACGGTGCTGTGCGTAGGGCTACGAGCCGAGCTCAAGGCCCGCACGTTCAGTCCCATGCCCGTTCGTGAGCGCTTGATCCCCAAGGCTGGCGGCAAGGTCCGCCGGCTTGGGATCGCCACCGCCCGCGATCGGGTCGTCCAGGCCTCTTTGAAGTTGGTGCTCGAGCCGATCTTCGAGGCGGACTTCAAGCCGGTCAGTTACGGCTTCCGTCCGAAGCGCCGGGCGCACGATGCGATCGCCGAGATCCGCCTGCTGGCATCGAACTCCTATGAGTGGGTGCTGGAAGGTGACATCACGGCGTGCTTCGACGAGATCGACCACACGGCCCTGTTGGACCGGGTGCGGGATCGGATCGGAGACAAGCGTGTCTTGAGCCTGGTGAAGGCGTTCCTCAAGGCCGGCATCCTCTCCGAGGATGGGGTCGAGCGGGACAACGACACCGGCACCCCGCAAGGGGGGATCCTCTCACCGCTGTTGGCCAACGTGGCCCTCTCGGTGCTCGATGAACACTTCACCGGGCGTTGGGATGATCGAGTCGCTCGGGCCAAGCGTCGCCGCCACGGACTCGCCAACTATCGACTTGTGCGGTATGCGGACGATTTCGTGGTCATGGTGTCCGGCACCAAGGCGCACGCTGAAGCTCTCTACGACGAGGTGGCAGGGGTGCTCGCCCCGATGGGCTTACGCCTGTCGGAAGAGAAGACGAAGATCGCCCACATCGACGGCGGTCTCGATTTCCTGGGTTGGCGCATCCAGCGTCACCAGAAGCGAGGCGGGAACAAACGATACGTGTACACCTACCCGGCGACCAAGGCGCTTGCCTCCGTCGTCGAACGGGTCCGCACGATCACCCGGCAGGGAACGAACCTGTCGCTCTCGGTCCTGCTGCTCCGGCTCAACCCGGTGCTGCGGGGCTGGACCACCTACTTCCGGCCTGGGGTGTCCAGCAGAGCGTTCCAACACCTGCGTGCATTCACGTGGCGCAGGGTCATGGGATGGCTCCGCCGTAAACACCCCAAGGCCACCTGGAAGCAGATCCGCCGCCGTTACTGCCCTGACGGGTGGTGGCCGGCGGAACCGAAGATCCGGCTGTTCAACCCTGGGGCGGTGACGACCACTCGCTACCGCTACCGGGGCGCAGCCATCCCTTCGCCGTGGACGAGCGCGACGCAAGGAACGACCGAGTGACCTTACGCGTGAACTCGGGGAGAGCCGGATGCGGTGAAAGTCGCACGTCCGGTTCGGCGAGCGGGCCGGGGAACCAGACTGGACCGAAAGGCCAGCACTGCGCCCCGGCCCGACTCAACGTCGTGGTCATCCACGGCGAACGTTCCGACGCTGAAGCGCTGCGGCAGGACGTTGCAGCCGTATTGGCCACCGTCGGGCTTCGCCTGTCGGAAACCAAGACGACCATTGTCCACATCGACGAGGGCTTCGACTTCCTCGGATGGCGCATCCAGCGTCACCGCAAACGAGGCACCGGCAAGCACTTCGTCTACACCTACCCGGCCAAGACTTCCCTCGGGAAGGTCAAGGCCACGGTGAAGACGTTGAGCCGCCAAGGACGCAACGAACCGCTCTCCGAACTGCTGCGCCGGATCAACCCGGTGCTGCGGGGCTGGACCAACTACTTCCGTCACGGAGTGTCCAAGGCCACCTTCGGCTACCTGCGCGCCTACACCTGGGCGCGGGTCGTCAACTGGCTGCGCCGCAAGCATCCCCGTGCCAACTGGACGTGGCTCCGACGCCGCTACCTACCCGGGTGGTGGCCGACCGAGGGCGAGACGACCCTGTTCGACCCCAACGCCGTGCCCATCACCTGGCCGCGGTATCGGGGACAGATCATCGACGTCACACCATGGGCGCCCAGGATCAGCACGTAACCCACTGACACGTGCTCGTGGAGAGCCGGATGCGAGGGAACCCGCACGTCCGGTTCGGAGGACGGGCCGAGGAAACGGACCAGCCGAAAGGCGGCACCGCGCCTCGGTCCGATCCAACCAGGAGCCGGC
>JBHJNQ010000022.1:0-72918 GCA_050330635.1 Acidimicrobiales bacterium
CGGCACTTTCCCAGCGCTCGGGATCACGCAGTCGATGTCCGTCTTGACCGCGGCGCGTGACCGACTGGCCGTGCCTGACCCGCCGTCAGCCCGGCGGTCGCCGATCCCCGCGGCCGGATCGCCATCCGGCACCCCTGCGCAGCGCCCCTGTCCCTCATGTGATGCCGATCGGGTGCACTCGACACCTCGCCGACGGCGAGGCCGCGACCGGCGACCGGCCGCCCGACTCGGCCCATACGAGCAGCTCGCGGCCGGGATCTTTTGGATATGTGTCAACTACGGAGGTTGGTGCAATGCGCTCAGCCGTCGTGACCGCCGGTGCGAGCAGATCCGTTTGGCCACTGACCGGCAGGGCGATGTGGTCGTCGACCATCCGGCCGGTCAAGCAGCAAAATTGATAGCGCCTTGGCAGGCCTGGTCGATCGGTTCCACGGCGAGGACTGGACTCGAACGGGGTTCTGCAGCGAGGCTTCAACACTGACTCGCCCTTCCCCTCATGGGCGAGCCGGTCGATCCCGTCGAGGTGCTCACGTCGCCATGCTTCTGTTCCCTGATCTCGCGGCCGGTAAAGCGAATCTGGCCGTCTCGACGCCGTCGAGACTGTCGGCCGGGCACTGCTTGCTGTCTGCGACGATCTCGGCAACGGGGTCGTCGTTGCGCTGTCGCCAACCATCCTCAAGCAACGCGCCGCCTCATACGTCGTTCCGCTCGAGATCCACACGCGACTCGCGCGGGATCGTCGCAGGAACGGCGCGCCGGTGATCGCCGACCTGTGCGGGCCCGTCCTGACCGCCGCTCTCAAAGGTGGGCTCGGCGCGAGATCGAGCTGCTCGTCCCTCACATGGAGATGATCGAGATGACCCAATGACCCGATGACCCTGGCCCTGGTGACCAATGACGACGGGATCGACAGCCCCGGCCTGCACGCCCTGGCCCGACTCGCTGCCGACCTCGGACTGGAGGTCCTGGTCGCGGCGCCCACGAGGGAGAGCAGCGGCGCCAGCGCCTCCCTCGGCGCGGTCGAAGAAGGCGGCCGCATCGTGGTCGAGCCCCGTCAGATCGACGCGCTGAGCGATCTGCGCGTCCTGGCCGTGCGGGCTGCGCCGGCCTTCATCGTCCGTGCTGCGCTCCACGGAGCCTTCGGACCAGAACCCAACCTGGTCCTGTCCGGCATCAACCAAGGAGCGAACACCGGGCACGCGGTGCTCCACTCCGGGACTGCGGGTGCCGCAATGACCGCGAACACCTATGGCCGGTCATCCCTCGCCGTCTCGCTCGCCACCACCGGCAACCAGAGCCGCTGGGCGACCGCGGTGGCCATGGCCCGACCGGTGGTCCACTGGCTCCTCGCAGCCGAAGCTCCTGTCGTGTTGAACCTCAACGTCCCCAACGTCGCCCCAGAGGCGGTGCGAGGCCTGCGACGGGCGGGCCTGGCCCCCTTCGGTACGGTCCAAGCGAAGGTCACCGAGATCGGCCGCGGGTACGTGCACATCGAGTACAGCGAGATCGACCCGGTGCGCGAACCAGACAGCGACGCCGGCCTTCTCGCCCACGGCTGGGCAGTCGTCACCGCACTGAAGCCGCTGTGCGAGGACCGCCACGTCGAGCTCGCCGGATTGCCACTGACCCCGTGACCCTCGGCCCTCTTGATCTGACCGACCTATGCGGCCAGGTCGAGGGTCGAGGCGTCGGTTCGTAGTTGCTCGATCCCGAAGAACGGGGTCGGAGTGGTCGCGCACACGAGCTCAACGTCGAGGGGCGCATCGAGCGCCCAAGCGACCTCTGCGGTGTTCCGCAGCGTCTCCGACGCCCGCTCGATCCCGACCTTGATCGCATCTCCGAAAGGGCGAAGGTCACCCGGTGGCCGCGACGGGGCCGGGTGGGTGGACGATGCGGGCGACGTCGTCGGCTTCGAGGGTTTCGCGCTCGAGCAGCTCAGCGGCGACGGCATGGAGCACGTTCATCGACCGTTGGAGTTCGGTACGGGCACGCTGCGCCTGTTCTTCGAGGATGCGCTCGACCTCTTCGTCGATGACCCGTGCCGTCTCCTCGGAGTAGTCGCGGGTGTGGATGAGGTCTTCGCCCAGGAAGACCGGGCCCGCCGAGCCCCACGCCATCTCGCCCAGGCGTTCGGACATGCCCCACTCGCGCACCATGCTGCGGGCGAGCTGGGTCGCTGATGTCAGGTCGTCGGCTGCGCCAGTGGTCACCTCACCGAACACCAGCTCCTCGGCGGCACGACCACCGAGGCGGACGGCGAGGATGTCGTCGAGCTCGCCGCGCCGTCGTAGCTGGTGTTCGGTCACGGGTACCTGTTGCGTTGCGCCGAGCGCGATCCCTGCCGGGAGGATCGTCACCTTGTGCACCGGGTCGGAGTTGGGCAGCACCGAGGCCAGCACGGCGTGGCCGGCTTCGTGGTAGGCGACCGTCCGCTTCTCCTCTGGCGTGAGGACGAGCGCACCGCGGGGCACGCCGAGCAGGACCCGGTCACGCGCCGCGTCGAGATCACCGGCCCCGATCTGGTCAGCGCCGCGGCGCACCGCGATAAGTGCCGCTTCGTTGAGGAGGTTGGCCAGGTCGGCGCCGCTCATGCCGGGGGTGCCGCGGGCGACGAGGTCCAGGTCGACGTCGCCGGCGAGCTTCTTCCCGCTGGCATGGACCTCCAGGATCGCCAGTCGCTCACCCGTGGTCGGCAGGGGGATGACGACCTGACGGTCGAACCGGCCAGCCCGCAGCAGTGCCGCGTCGAGGATGTCCGGCCGGTTGGTCGCTGCGAGGACGACGATGCCCTCGGTCGTCTCGAATCCGTCCATCTCGGCGAGGAGCTGGTTGAGCGTCTGCTCCCGCTCGTCGTGTCCGCCGCCGAGCCCGGTGCCACGCTTGCGGCCGATGGCGTCGATCTCGTCGACGAACAGGATCGACGGCGTCTCCTTGCGTGCGGTGGCGAACAGGTCCCGGACACGGGCGGCGCCGACACCCACGAACATCTCGAGGAACTCCGATCCGGTGATCGAGATGAACGGCACCCCCGCTTCTCCGGCCACGGCCCGGGCGAACAGGGTCTTGCCGGTGCCGGGCGGGCCGACCAGCAGGATCCCCTTGGGGATGCGGGCGCCGATCTCCTGGAACTTCGACGGATCGCGCAGGAAGTCGACGACTTCGCTGATCTCGTCCTTCACCGTCTCGTACCCGGCGACATCTGCGAACGTCGTGTCGGTCCGTTCGCTACGGTGGACGCGAGCCCGGCTGCGCGTGAACGCCGACGCACCGGTGAGCTGGTTCGAGACCCGACGCGAGAGCCAGACCAGCACCCCGACGATCAGCACGAACGGCAACAGGTACAACAGGATGCCGCCGAGCGGGTTGGAGCGTTCGGCCACGTAGTTGCGCTCGACCTCGTGCTCGTCGAGCAGCGCCGTGTCGGCATCCGGGATGCCCCCCGGCGGCCCCTGGGCCGTGAACGACTCGCCCGAGGCGAGGGTGCCCTCGATCTTCCCGCTGCCCTGGCCGATCTCGACCTCCTCGACGTCACCGGAGATGACGAGCTCCCGGAACTCGGCGTAGTCGACCTCATCAGCCTCGGTCGTCGAGGCTGGGATGAAGAACCAGGAGAGCAGGAGCGCGCCGCTGACGATCGCCCACAGCCAGAGCCAACGGCCGCCGAAGCGCTGGTCGGGTGGGATCGCTGGCCCGTCAGGCCGACCGGGTGGGGGGTCAGGGACGGGTGGGGGGTCTGGGAGCTTCCTCACCTGCATGATGCTCCTGCGGGCCGTTCTCTGCCACGAGGTCACGTGGTGACTGTCGATGACACCACGCCCGGGCGGAAGAGGCGAAGGTCACCCGGTCTGCCGGGGTCTTCCTGGCCGGGCGCCAACCCCAGTGGCGCGAGTAGCACGAGCCATGGCGTTCGACGGCCGTGGGCCAGCCGGGCCGCCCCGTCGTGTCAGCCGCGTCGATCCGTTCGCCATCCAGGAAGAAAGCTACGGCCTTCATGCTGCCGCAGCACGATCGGGAGGCGTGATCGCTCGTCGTGTTCGGTCACAGCAGCGGATCCTTGTCGTGTCGGTGGCTGGTTCGATGGTTGCAACGAGGATGTACCGGTGGGGGCTGGCCCGCTCCCGCTGACCGGCCCCGGCGATCGGTGGGCTAGCGTCGCCGCGATGCTGCACGTGAACCTGGGCCGCACCGGCCTGCCCGTCTCCCGCCTGTGCCTCGGCACCATGACCTTCGGACTCCAGTGCGACGAGGCCGAGTCGTTCGCCATCCTCGACGCGGCCGCCGAGGCCGGTATCACGTTCCTCGACACCGCCGACGTCTACCCCCTGGGCGGCACCGGGGCCGAGGTGGGTCGGACCGAGGAGATCGTGGGTCGCTGGCTGGCCGGCCGGCGCGACGACTTCATCGTGGCCACCAAGTGCGTGGGGGTGATGAGCGGCCGGCGCTGGGATCGGGGGGCGAGCCGCAAGCACATCATGGAAGCGGTAGACGGTTCCCTGCGGCGGCTCGGCACCGACCGCATCGACCTCTACCAACTCCACTCCTACGACCCGGCAACCCCGATCGAGGAGTCATTGGGCGCCCTCGACGACCTGGTCCATGCCGGCAAGGTGGCCTACGTCGGCTGCTCCAATTACGCCGCCTGGCAGCTCGCCCTGTCGCTCGGCCGTTCCGAGGCGAAGGGCCTGGCCCGCTTCGACTGTGTCCAGCCCCGCTACAACCTCCTCTACCGTCGCAACGAGCTGGAGCTCTTTCCACTGTGCCTCCAGGAGGGCATCGGCGTGATCCCCTACAACCCGATCGCCGGCGGGATGTTGTCGGGCAAGCACCGCCCCGGCCCCGCCACCACCGGCACCCGCTTCAGCCTCGGCTCGGCCGCCGGCCGCTACCAGGACCGCTACTGGCACGACCCGGTGTTCGACACCGTCGACGCCCTCAAGCATCTGGCCGAGGAGGCGGGGATGCCGCTGGTGACGATGGCCGTGGCCTGGTGTCTCGCTCAGCCCGCCATCACCTCCCCCATCATCGGAGCGAGCCGCCCCGAGCAGCTCGACGCCTCGATCGCCGCCCTCGACGTGACCCTCGACGCCGACCTCCACCGCCGTATCGACGAGCTCACCGCCGGCTACCGGGCCAGCGCCGAGCTTCGCTGAGCCGCCACCAGCCGCGCCGGCGGCGCTCGGACGAACCCACCGATCGCCATGTTCCCGACACGTGACGATCGAGCGACGCGTGCGAAGGACTTGACGAAACCGTCGAAGGACGCCAGAGTCTGGATCGATGATCGTCAGGGTTACCTAATGATCTTAAACAACTCAGCTGCACTGGAGCACTGAACCGATGCGTACCCCCCGACTTCTGACCGCGATCACCATCACGTTGGCGTTGTTCATCGCCGCCTGCGGGAGCGATGACGCCGACACGGCCGACGGTGAGGCATCGGACACCGCGGCCGCCGTCGAGACCACCGAAACGACCGAAGCGGCCGACGCAGCGGACGACACCGACACCACCGAGGCCGAGGACGACGACGCAGAGGGCGACGGCTCCGGCTCGATCACGATCTACTCGGGCCGTGGGGAAGACCTCGTCGGGCCGTTGGTCGAGCAGTTCAGCGAGGCCACAGGAATCGAGGCGGAGGTGCGCTACGGCGACTCGGCCGAGATGCTCCTGCTGATCCAGGAGGAGGGCGACAACTCCCCGGCCGACGTCTTCTACTCCCAGGGGGCCGGCTTCCTCGGCACGCTCTCGGCGGAGGGCGGACTGAACGAGCTCGATCCGAGCGTGCTCGAGCAGGTCCCGCCGTCGCTCCAGTCGCCGGCCGGCGACTGGGTCGGCACCTCGGGCCGGGCTCGGGTCGTCGCCTACAACACCGAGGTGCTCAGCGAGGAGGATCTGCCGAGCTCGATCGTAGACTTCGCCGAACCGGAATGGGCCGGTCGCGTCGGCTATGCGCCCACCAACGCATCGTTCCAGGACTTCGTGACCGCACTGCGTTCGCTCGTTGGCGAAGACGCCGCTCGGGCGTGGCTGGAGGGTCTCATCGCCAACGGCGCCGTGGCCTACGAGGGCAACACGGCGATCGTCGAGGCGGTCGCGGCCGGCGAGGTCGACGTCGGTCTGACGAATCACTACTACCTGTTCCGGTACCTCGCTGAAGACCCGGAGTTCCCGGTGGCCAACAAGTACTACAGCGATGGCGACCCCGGCGCCCTGATCAACATCGCCGGTGCGGGAGTGGTATCGGCCACCGACAACCCCGATGCCGCAGCCGAGTTCGTCGCCTACCTCCTGTCCTTGGAGGCGCAGCAGTACTTCGTCGACGAGACCTTCGAGCTCCCGCTCGTCGAGGGCGTCGATCCACCGGCCGAGACACCGGCGCTCGACTCGCTCACGCTGCCCGAGTTCGACCTCAACCTGCTGCTCGACCTCCAGGGCACCATCGATCTGCTCACCGAGGTCGGGGCGCTTTGACCCCAACCCGAGCGGTTCTGTGACCACGTCGCTCCCGACGCTGCGACGCCCGGCCCTCAGGGGCCGGGCGTCGGCGCGCCCCCCATCGGCCCTCGCCGCCGGGCCGGTCATCGTCGTGCTCGGACTGCTCGTCGGAATCGGGGCGGCGGTACCGCTCGCCTACCTGATCTGGAGGGCATGGGAGCTCGGCTGGACCGAGACCTGGGCGGTCCTGTCGACGGGTAGAACCTGGGATCTGCTGGTGTCGACCCTGGTGCTGGCCGTCTCGGTCACCGCGGCCGCGATCGCCATCTCCCTCCCGGTTGCATGGCTGACCACCCGCACCGACCTCCCGTTGCGCCGGTTCTGGGCCGTCGTCACGGCGCTGCCGCTGGCGATCCCCACCTACGTCGGGAGCTTCGCCATGATCGGCGCCCTCGGGCCCCGGGGCATGTTGCAGGGCTGGCTCGAACCGCTCGGGGTCGAGCAGCTCCCGTCGATCTACGGCTTTGGTGGCGCCTTCGTCGTTCTCACGCTGTTCACCTATCCCTACATGCTGCTCACGGTCCGGGCCGCCTACCGCCGCCTCGACCCGAGCCTCGAAGAGGTGAGCCGAACGCTGGGTCGCGGCACGTTCAGCACCTTCACACGCGTCGTGCTGCCGCAGTTGCGCACCTCGATCATCGCCGGATCCCTCCTCGTTTCGCTCTACTGCCTGTCCGACTTCGGCGCCGTCTCCATGCTTCGCTACGACACATTCACCCGCGCCATCTACACCCAGTACCGGGGGGCGTTGAACCGGGGATCGGCGGCGGTGCTCGGGCTCGTGCTGGTGGCGCTCACCATCGCCGTCGTGAGCGCCGAGCAGAGGTTCCGCAGCCGAGAGCAGGTCCACCGCCTTCACGGCGGTGGCGCTCGCGTGGCCCGCACCATCTCGCTCGGACGTTGGCGCTGGTTGGCCTTCACCGCCTGTGCCCTGCTGACCTTCGTTGCGCTCGTCGTTCCGCTCGGAGTGATCGGCTTCTGGCTGGTGCGTGGACTGCGGGCCGGAGACGACGTCATACCGGCCCTCTCGCTGATCCGCAACAGCCTCACCGTGTCCCTGCTCGGTGCGGCGGCCACGGTGGCCATGGCGTGGCCGGTGGCCGTCCTGACCGTCCGTCATCCCGGTCGCCTGGCCCGCGTGGTGGAACGGCTGTCGTGGTCGGGTCATGCCCTTCCCGGTCTCGTGGTGGCGCTCGCGCTGGTGTTCGTCGGTGCGCAGCGACTGCCGTGGGCCTACCAGACCATCGGCATGCTCGTGTTCGCCTACGTGGTGCTGTTCCTGCCGCAGGCGATCGGGGCCCTCCGGGCCTCGCTGCTGCAGGTGACGCCCACCCTCGAGGAGGCGTCGCTCCTGCTCGGAGCGGGCCGCATCGCCACCTTCGCCCGAATCGTGGTACCGCTCACCCGACCAGGCATCGCGTCGGGTGCCGCGCTCGTGTTCCTCACCTGTATGAAGGAGTTGCCGGCCACGCTGCTGCTCTCACCGACCGGTTTCGGCTCGTTGGCGACCCGGGTGTGGACGGCGTCAGCCGAGGCGTTTTTCGGGCGCGCCGCTGGTGCGGCTCTGGCCCTCGTGTTGCTCTCGTCGTTGCCGATGACCGTGCTCGTGTTGCGGGACGCCGAACCGCGGACCCCACCGGCCGACTGACTGCTCAGTCGTCGGGATCGAACCCGATGGTGGGCCGGCCACTCGTGCGCGCCGTCACCCGATCGCCCCGGCGGAACGGCGACGCTCCCGAACCACGGCTTCGGAGTCGACGGCCGTCGTCGAAGCGCACCACGGCGACGTGATCGTGCCCGTGGTACTCGACGAGCTCGACCACGGCATCGGTTCCGGCGGGGTCACCGAGTAGTTCGAGGTGTTCGGGCCGCAAGAGCAGGTCGGTCGAGCCGTGTCTCGGGAGCGAGAGCGGCACGGTGCCATAGGGCGAGTCGGCCCGGTCGCCGTTGGCATGGCCGCGAACGAAGTTGGCCTCGCCGACGAACCCGGCGATCCAGCGCGACGCCGGCTGTTCGTAGATCTCGGCCGGAGGTGCGTGTTGCTCGATGCGGCCGGCGTGCATCACGGCCACCCGGTCCCCGAGAACGAACGCCTCCTCTTGATCGTGGGTGACGAACACGGTGGTCACACCCAGTTCGAGCAACACTCGATGCACCTCGGATCGGACCTGTGCCCGCAAGGCGGTATCGAGGTTCGAGAACGGTTCGTCGAGCAGCAGGGCGCGGGGCCGCGGCGCCAGCGCACGGGCCAGTGCGACCCGTTGCTGCTGACCGCCCGACAGCGTCGACGGCATACGGTCCTCGAGGCCGACGAGTCCGACCAACCCCAACGCTTCGGCGATACGGCCACCCTTGCGTTGCTGGCGTGACAGACCGTAGCCGACGTTCTCACCGATGGTCAGATGGGGGAACAGGGCCCAGTCCTGGAACACCATGCCGATGCGGCGTTCCTCGGGTCGGATGTGGCCCCCGGGATGGCTGACGACCGTGCCGTCGAGCTCGATCTCGCCGCCGTCGATGCGCTCGAGCCCGGCGATGCATCGCAGCAGGGTCGTCTTGCCGCAGCCGCTCGGCCCGAGCAGAACGAGCGTTTCCTCCGTGGCGATATCGAGGGTGATCTCGCGCAGGACCTCGACCAACCCGAAGCGCTTGCTGGCTCCGCGGATGTCGATCCGGCCGTCGCTCATCGCCCCAGGTTACCCATCGTCTCGGGTTCACGTTCTCGTCGCAGCGCCGGATCGTCCGTACGTGGCGTAGGTGTGCAGGCGCGTTCGATCGTCGGCGTCGAGCAGCTCGATCAGGTCGAAGATCGGTCGGTTCGCTCCTCGCATCACGGCGAGCGCCTGAGCTCCGGCCGTTCCGCGGGCGGGCCCATCGGTCGTGAGCAGCACGAGCGGAATGCCGCGCCCGCTCTCGTGGAGTACGCCCGCCTTCCCGAGCGACTTCCACAGAGCGTCCGTGCGGCGAAGGCCGGCCCGGTTGGACGTGAAGGCGCCCGACACGTCGAAGGCCCACCCCTGTCCGGTCTGATCCGTTGCGACGAGATTCAACACGATGCCCAGACCTCGGGGCTTGACGTCCTCGCGGATCTCGGTGAAACCGCAGCCTTCGAGCAGCAAACGAGCCAGGTCCTTGGCCTGACGACCCTCACGCAGGGCGCGGGCCTCGACGTCATCGGAGTCGTCGGCTGACTTGACCGCTGGAAGCTCGACACGGGGCCGGGCTCCGGCCTGCAGTTCTCCAACGGCGAGGCGCCCCCGTTCGTCGGCGATTCGCTGCTCGGCGATCCGGAGGTAGCCTTCGTCGGTGTCGAAGCCGATGTAGCGCCGGCCCGTCCGTACAGCAGCAACCGCGGCGCTGCCCGAGCCCATGAACGGGTCGAGAACGACATCGCCTTCATAGGTGAACAGCTCGATGAGTCGTGTTGGCAGCTCCACCGGGAACGGGGCCGGATGCCCAACCTTCGTTGCACTCTCGGGGGCGATCTCCCAGAGATCGGTGGTCGCCTCCATGAACTCGTCTCGTGAGATGGTCGCCGTCGACGGCAGCCCACGCTCGGCCCGCTCGGCGGGAGTCGACGCCCGATCGAACCGTCCCTTGCTGGCGATCACGACGCGCTCGGTGATGTCACGGAGCACCGGGTTGGCCGGGCTCTGGAACGACCCCCACGCACACGATCCGCCCGCGGCGCGGCCCTTCCACCAGATGACCTCACCCCGGAGCAACAGGCCGAGATCCTGGAGGAGGCCCGTCACGTCAGCCGAAAGCGACCTGTACGGCCGCCGCCCGAGATTGGCGACGTTCACCGCTATTCGACCGCCAGGCTCGAGGACCCGCTTACATTCGGCGAAGACGTCGTGCAGAAGCTCCAGGTACTCGAAGTACGTCGCCGGCACACCGTCGACACCGAGGCTCTCCTCGTACTGCTTGCCTGCGAAGTAGGGGGGAGAAGTGACCACCAGGGCCACCGAGCTCGACGCCACCCTCGTCATCGTGCGTGCGTCCTCATCGAACAGAACGTCGACGACCTCGGCCGGGTTCACCGTTGCGTCGGACGAGATCTCGGGCACGACGAAGCGCGAGTAGAACGCCGTCGCGTCGTGCCCCTCGCGACGCCCGGAACCGAAGGTGGTCGTCGACGTCGACGCACGTCGCCCACCTCTCGATGACCGGAGTGGTGCGACGCTCACGATCCGGATCTCTCGGCGTGCGGTCGCAGTGCAGTGGCGCCGGGCTCGAGTGCCGCCTCGGCCGACGTGAGGCGCTCGAGGAAGTCGACGACGACTCGGGTGACGAGCAGGTTCGCCGACACGTCGCGGTCCATCGCCGCCTGGTGCAGGCGGCGGTGCACCGAGACGGGCAGCCGTACCGCCGTGGCCACACGGTCTTCTGCGTAGGTTCTGTTGCGAGCCATGTCGTCACCGTAACGGGCGGCGGTGACGGCACCGGGGATTATCACGCGCACATCCGCGCCCGGTGAGCCACCCTCGCCAGCGACTGCGACCCTCGATGGCGGGTCAACCAGCGGGAGATCAACAGCAGCGCTGGATGCCCCATTCCCGAGGCCGCTCAATTGGGCCCTCGTCCACCGTCCTACTAACGTTTGACGATGATCCGGTCGGGGGACCGGTTGGCCGCCGACGATCGTGCGGCGGCTCGAGCAACGCCTCGAGGGGCCAGCCGAGCAATGAGGGGGGCCATGACGGTCAAGATCGCGACACGAGAAGAGACCGTCGATGTCGGCGAGGTGCCGATAACCGTCGTGCGGGGTGGCGAGGGTCCGCCCCTGCTGGTGCTCCACGATGAGCTCGGCTATCCCGGTTGGATGAGCTGGAACGATCAGCTGGCGGACCGCTACGAGATCATCGTGCCGTTGCAGCCGGCCTACGGCCACACTCCGAAGGTCGACTGGATCGGCTCATACCGTGATCTCGCCGGCTTCTACGCCCGGATGGCCCGGGAGCAAGGCTGGACGGGGGCACCGGTGATCGGGTTCTCGGCCGGGGCCTACGTGGCGGCCGAGATGGCTGCCGCCTGCCCCAGCCAGTTCTCGAGGATGGTCCTGGTCGGTCCGCTCGGACTGCGTCCGACCGAGGGTGAGATCTTCGACTTCCTGGCCGTCACCGTGCGCACCCACGTGGCCGCCACGGTGACCAAGGTGGAGGCTCCCGAGTTTGCTCGGATCTACGGGGGCGAGATGACGCCCCTGCAGTTCGAGCTGTTCGAGGACGCCCGAGCCGAGACGGCCCGTCTGGGCTGGGAGCCGTTCATGTTCAACCCCAGCCTGGGCCACCTCCTGGCCGGCATCGGCGATCTTCCCACACTTTTGATCCGGGGCGCCGACGACCTCATCGCACCCCAAGGCTGCATCACCGCGTACGAGGCGGCCATTCCCAACACCACCACGGTGTCCGTCGCGGGCGCCGGTCACCGGCCCGAGATCGAAGATCCCGAGGCCTTCCTTTCTGCCGTCACGGCCTTCCTTGGAGCCTGATCATGCACGTCGCCTACTTCACCGAACGTCCGTACCGCTGGGTGCCGGAAGACGTCGTCATCCGCAACAAGGCTTTCTTCGCTGTGCCCAACACCCACTTCGACCATGTGCGCGGAGCCGACGACTACAACTACTACCTCGATGAGTACGTGTTCGCCGAGGAGCAGGGCTTCGACGGCGTCGCCCTCAACGAGCACCACGGCAACCCGTTCTGTATGGGCAGCGTGATGAACGTCGAGGCATCGATCCTGGCCCGCATCACCGAACGGGTGAAGATCATCCTCATCGGCAACCCGCTGCCGGTGATCAAACACCCCCTGCGCATGGCCGAGGAACTGGCCACCATCGACCTCATCTCCCGGGGACGCCTGGTCACCGGCTGGGTCAGGGGGGCCGGCTCCGAGCAGTTCTTCAACAACGCCAACCCGGCCTACAACCGGGAGATGTTCGAGGAGGCCCACGACTTCATCGTGCAGGCGTGGACCCGCCCCGGCCCCTGGCGCTACGAGGGCAAACACTTCCACTACCGCCACGTGAACCCGTGGGTGCTGCCCTACCAGAAGCCCCACCCGCCGATGATGATCCCCGGCGTGCTGTCGCCCGAGACGGTCAAGTGGAGCGCCGAGCGCTCCTACCCCTACCTCGGCCTCGGCACCTCGCTCGGCCCCACTGCCGACCTGTGGGACTACTACGCCGACGTGGCGGCCGAGACCGGCTACCAGGCCGGACCGGAGAACTTCGGCTACCTCATCCCCACCTTCGTCGCCGACACCGACGACAAGGCCCAGGAGCTGGGCAAGGGGTTCATCTACGGTGGCGGTCAGAACGTGTTCAGCGCCCCCCAGTACACCCTGCCCCCGGGCTACAACTCCAAGACCGCCATCCGCCGACTGGCCAAACAGCCCGGCGGCACCTGGCTCGGGGTGAACCGCACCAAGCTGATGCAGGCCGCCACCGACGACGACTCCCCGATCGACTACGAGCAGGTCAGGGCCCGGGCCGAGGGCCAGTTGCGCAAGTCACAGCGCAACTACCTCACCCTCCTCGGCTCGCCCGAGACGATCATCGACAAGGTGAAGACGATGCTGACGGTGCTGCGGCCCGGCACGTTCATCTTCTTCGGACCCCAGGGCCAGGTGTCGAACGAGGACCGGCTGCGCAACGTGGAACTGCTGGCCAAGGTCGTCATGCCCGAGATAAAGGCCTACGCCGAGGAGATCGGTCTGGGTAGCCCGTTCGACGTGCGGCCGGGCGACAACAAGCTCCGCACCGGAGAAGGGCGCGGTGAGGTCGTGGAACGATCGGCCCTGCCCTCGGCCGGCGACTAGACCGGGAGGCCGGCTGCGGACCCCTCGGGGTCGCCACCGGAGGGCCTGCGACGGTCTTGGGCGGTGCGCTCGACGAAGGTCCGGCCGGGGTAGGCGCCGGCGTCGAGGAGGGCGGATCGGAGCGGGGCGAGCAGGGCGAGCAGCTCGTCGAGATCGTCGCCGATAGCGTCGCACAGCGGGCTCTGCTGGGTGTCGGTGGCGGCCTCGATCCACTCCCGCAGCTCGGCGCCGGCTTCGGTCATCCCGTTGTCGTCGACCAGGCCCCGGCGTCGGAGGTCGGCCACCGCGGTGTCGAGGGTGTCGTCGTCCCAACCCCTGGTGCGGACGTAGGTCTTGAGCCCGAGGCCCTGGCGCACGTCGTTGAGGAGGCAGGCCTGGGCTCCGGTCAGACCAGCGGTGGTCCAGGCCGAGATGTGGACGTCGTTGCGGTGCTCCCGGTAGAGGGTGCAGGCGTGCCACAGGTCGCCCACCACGGTGCCGGGGTAGGGCACCGACCGCAGCCCGCCGTACAGCGGCCGGCCGGCCACATCGCCGTGATCGACGGAACGGCGCAGGATCTCGGTGGCCCGCCGAGCACCGGGCGGATCGGGCCCCAGGATGCGGGTCAGGGCGGCGGTGACGCCGCTGAGGCGGGCCTCGAGGATGGTGGGTGGGTCGGTGACACGCCAACCCTGTTCGATGGCGGTGCTCACCCGGTCGAGGGGGAACACCCCAAAGGCGGCGGCCACCATCGGGCCGGGGACCCGACCCATGGGGGCGGCCCGGGCCACGAAGTAGGGCTGCCAGTCGAACATGCGGATGCCGTGTTTCACGACGCAGGGGTCGTGGAAGCCGAGGGCGGCGTAGTTGCGTTGCACCTCGTCGACGAAGAAGGCGGTGCCGGCGATCACTTCCGCCCCATTGCGAAGGCGACGGGTACGGTGATCGGGGGCCAGGTCCATGCCCACTTTCTAGTGTCACCGTGTGGTACCGACCACTACCCGGGGTCATGACTCGGCCGGTCCGGGGACGCCCGACGGCTGCGGCCGAGTTGACGCCACCCGGGGGTCGGGCCAGCCTGGCCGCCGTGGCTGACGAACTGGATCGCCTGTTGGAGGTGCTCGATCTGCGGGAGGAGGCGCCCGACGTGTTCGTCGGGCCCGGCGATCTCGAGAACCCGTACGGTATCTACGGGGGTCATCTGCTGGGCCAGGCGGTGGCGGCGGCGGGCCGCACGGCCCCCGAGGACCGGCCCCTCCACTCGTTCCACGCCTACTTCCTGGCCGGCGACGAACCGACCGGCGACATCGGCTATCGGGTGGAGCGGATCCGCGACGGTGGCACGTTCGCCCACCGGGAGGTGCGGGCCATGCGGGGCGAGCGGGAGCTGTTCCGGCTGACGGCGTCGTTCCAGCGCCCGGAGGACGGGCTGGAATGGGAGAGCGCCGCAACCCACGAGCCGGATCTGGCGGAGCCCCACGGCCTGCCCGACCTGCCGGAGCTGTTGGCGGCTCGGGACGAGCCGGTGTTCGACCCCTACTGGACCCATCGCCCCCGGGCGGTGGAGCTGCACTACGCCCGGGCCCCCTGGGCCGAAGCAGGGCCGGCGGACGACAGCGGCATACGGGTCTGGTGGCGCACCCCCCGGCCGGTGGGCGACGAACCGAATCTCCACTGCGCCATCGCCGCCTTCGTTGCCGACGAGTCGATCTCGGACAACGTGCTGACCCCCCACGGGCTGACCTGGGCCGGCGAGAACCTCATGGTGGTCAGCCTCGATCACGCCATGTGGTTCCACCGCCCGTTCCGGGTCGACGACTGGCTCCTGTTCGTCCAGCGACCGCTGATCACCAGCGCCGCCCGGGGCCTGGCCCTCGGACACCTCTACGACCGTTCGGGCCGCATGGTCGCCACCTGCACCCAGGAGGTACTGGTCCGCGCCGACGCCTGACCGTGGGGCGACGCTGCGGTCGACCCGACGCGACCACACCCCGTCCGTGAACCCGCCGTCGGCCACGAGGTGCTGTCCGTTGGCCCCGTCGTGGTCGCCCACGGCCAGCCACACCAGCGCGTGGGCAGGCCGTCGGGCCGAGCCGCAAGCCGACCCCTGTCGGCAACCGTTCCGGGCGTTGGCCTCGACCACGAGCGGAGCGTAGCGTTTGGGCCATGGGACTGACGCTCGACGACCTGCTGGCCAAGGAGGAGATCCGTGAGGTTCTCCTCCGCTACTGCCGAGGCATCGACCGGCTCGACTTCGACCTGGTCGAAGCGTGCTACCATCCCGACGCCTACGACGACCACGGCACCTTCCAGGGCAGCGTGCCCGACTTCATCACCATGTGCCGGGGTTTCCTGCCCCGCTTCGTCTGTACCCAACACTTCCTGGGCAACATGCTGATCGAGGTGGACGGCGACCGGGCCCGGGCCGAGACCTACGCCGTGGCCTACCACCGCAAGGAACTGGCCGACGGCACAGGTCACGACGACGTGTTCGGCATCCGCTACGTCGACCGCTTCGAGCGGCGTGACGGCGCCTGGAAGATCGCCCATCGGGTGGTCGCCACCGAATGGCGACGAGTCGATCCGGTACCGGCCGGCAAGCTGCGAGGAGACCGCGGCGTGTGGGGCGCCCGGGACGAGACCGATGTCGTCAACTGGATCATGACCGCCAAAGCCCCCTCGCCTGCCGGGGCCGACTGAGCGGCAGTCACGCCTGCGCCGCGGTCGACACCACCGCCTGTTCGACGGCGATCACCGGGCCGGGCGAGCCCGGTCGCAACGACACCGACCCTCACGACGGGGGGCGAGCAGTAGGCGACGAGGGGCCGATGATGAGCGGCCACGACATCGTGATCGAGGCCGGGTCCGTTTACGACGCACGGGGTCGGGGGCCAGCTCCATCCCGGGATCATCGGCGAGTAGCGTGCCCCGGTGAGCGACGCACGAACAGCGATCCACTATCCGGCGGTGCGTTGGTACCTGCTCTCCACCGCCTTCGCCGCCGTTGGGCTCAACGTGTTGGTCACGGTGTTGTTCAAGCAGGTGTTCGACATCACCGGTGACGAGCTCGACATCGGCTTCGTCGGTCTGGCCCAGTTCGTCCCGGCGGTGCTGCTGGTGCTCGTCAGCGGCTGGGTGGCCGACCGGTTCGACCGGCGGCGGATCACCTCACTGTTCCTGCTCGGCCGCGTCGGTTGTGCCGTCGCCCTCGTTGTCTACAGCCGGATCGACCCGGGCTCGGTCTGGCAGCTGTTCGTCATCGCGTTCGTGTTCGGCGGGGTCGACGCCATGATGGCGCCGGCCCGGCGCTCGATGGCGCCATTCCTGGCTCCACCCGAGCACTTCCCCAGGGTGGTCGCACTGTGGACGGCGACCTTCACCGGCTCGGCGATCGTCGGGCCGGTCATCGGCGGTTTCCTCTACAGCGTCGGCCCCCCGCTGGCCTACGGGCTCGTCGCCGTCCTGCAACTCGCCGCCATCCCGCCGATTCTCGCCATCTCCTACCACCGCGAACCCGAACGCATCACCGATCGACCGACCCCGTCGGCGGTGATCGAGGGCCTCCGGTTCGTCCGTCGCACACCCGTCGTGCTGGCCACCATCTCACTCGACCTGTTCGCCGTGCTCTTCGGGGGCGCCGTGGCCCTCATCCCCGCCGTCGCCAGCGAACGGCTCGGCGTCGGCGACATCGCCTACGGGTGGCTGCGCGCCGCACCCGGTATCGGAGCAGCGGTCATGGCCCTGTTCCTGGCGGTGCGGCCGGTATGGCGACGGGTCGGGCCCACGCTGCTGGTCGTGGTCGCCGTGTTCGGGGTCGGCAACATCGTTTTCGGGCTGACCCGGACGTACTGGATCGCGTTCGTCGCCCTGATCGTGGTGGCAGCCGCCGACATGGTGTCGATGTTCATCCGGGGGTCGATCGTGCCACTCGTGACCCCCGACGAGCAGCTGGGCCGGGTCACCGCCGTCGAAGGCGTGTTCATCGGCGCCTCCAACGAGCTCGGCGCCTTCGAGAGCGGCGTCGCCGCCCGGGCCTTCGGCCTGCCCTGGGCGATCGCCGGGGGTGGCTTCATCACCGTCGCCATCGCTGCGGGGTTCGCGGTGGTGTTCCCGTCGCTACGCAGGATCGACCGCTTCGACGAGCTCAGGCCCGCCCGGTCCGGCCCGTCGTAGGTGATGCGCTCGACGAAGGTCCGGCCGGGGGTAGGCGCCGGCGTCGAGGATGGCGGATCGGAGCGGGGCGAGCAGGTCGGTCAGCTCGGCTACGACCGTTCGCCCGTGGAGGAGGTGATCGACGGTGTCGCGCTAGTTGCTGGGGTAGCCGAACGCTGACTACGCTTACGAAGAGCCAACGTTGGCGGGTCATGCCATGAATAGCAGTGCGTCGAGCAGCGAGGCGAGGACGGTCGAGTTCGACCGCGCTGGCAACGGGCCACGACCTGACGTGGGGAGGCCCTCCCGCAACCGAGTGGTCGCCAGCTCCAGCCCGGGGATCGACAGCCACCGGCGCTCCGGCGACACCGACCGGTCTGATCTCGGCCGTGTTCTCGTCATCGCCAACCAGACGCTCGTCAACCCGGCCCTGCGGGTGCTCGTGGCCGAGCGATATGCGGCCCGACGGACCGAGTTCCACGTGCTCGTGCCGCAGGCATTGGTCCGGGCCTCGCGCCCCACCGATCCACTGGGGACAAGCACCCCGACCAGCATCACCGGCGACGATCCCCGGGCGCGCCACGAGGCCCAGCGACGCTTGGACGAGTTCCGCCGTCACCTCACCGCGCTGGGACCGGATCTCACTGGCGAGGTGGTGACCGGTAGTCCGGTGTGGGCGACGAGGCGTGCCTTCGAGTGCGTCCGGTACGACGAGATCGTCCTGTCCACGCTCCCCGTCGCCGTGTCGAGGTGGCTCCGAGTCGATCTGCCGTCCCGCCTCGAGCGGGAATTCGACGTGCCGATCACCATCCTCCTGCAGGAAGCTCGTTTCGCTCTCCCCACCTGACAGCGATTCGGAGCGCGCGCCCCTCCGAGGGGTCTGGATCGGACCGCAGCCCCTTCCTTCGGATCCCTCGGATCGACCCGCCCCGGCGGGGGGGTGACGGAGCGCCTGCGTGACTGGCGGGTGGTGATCGAGCCGCTCGCCCCGTCGATGGTGGAGCGTCAGGCCGCCACCGCTCCGGGCGCATGTTGTGTTTCGCAGCCCGTTGTCGTCTCTACCCGGGGACCGACTGCTCGATGATGGCGTCGCTGCCGGGATACATGAGGTGGGCGCCGTCGCCATCGTCCCAGCGGATCAGATACGGCGGCGTCCCGTCAGCTCCTCGGACCTCGACGATCTCTCCGTGACGGTTCGGGTCCCCGACCTTGCGGCCCCGTACCGTGATTCTACTTCCGACCTCTGCTCGCATCGGACACCCCTTTGGCCTCGGACGTCGGATCTCCATCATCGCTCAGATCGTGCTGTCTGTCACCGCGCTGCAGGGAAGACGGGCTCAGGTTGGGATGTGGAGTGAAGCGACACCGCCGGCACGGACGACGGCGACGAGGTGGGGGCTGCTGGCGCCAGCCCGCCTGGCGCAGGCGGCCAGGCGGGCCGCTTCGGCGGCAGCCGTCAGCTCAGTAGCGGCCGCCGAGCTTGGTGTGGTCCCACGAGATGATCTTGTCGGCCACCACCTTGACCACCGCCCGTTTGGGGGCCGAGGCCCGGGCGTCGTCGGCCATTCGGCCGTAGCGCTCCCCCATCGATTCGGCCAAGGCCAGGACGGCGTCGGTGTCGGAGATCAGCTCACCCCGGCCCTGGATCGACACGCCCCTCAGTTCGGAGTAGTGCCGCCCGGAGTCGACCAGCATCGAAATGGTGCGGTTGCGCTCCAGGTTCTTCGTCTTCTGTGCCTTCTGGTACGTCCAGAAGGCGGGCGCCCCGTCGAGGAAGCCGTAGTTCATGGCCACGAGGTGGATGGTCCCCCCGAGACCGACCGTCCCGATGGTGCACAGGTGCGGTTCGGTCAGGTAGGCGGTGATCTCGGCGTCGGTCATCCGGATCTGGTCACGTCTCGACATTTGCCGATCCTAGGTCCATGACCGACGACCAGTCCCCGCGACTGGATCCGAGGCGACGCCGAATCGCACCGACGGGTCCGTCACACCGGCAGGTGGAACACTTTGGCCGTATTGCCATGGAGGACCCGCTGGCGTTGCTCATCGGTGAGGTGGGCGGTGTGGTCGGCCAAGATGGAGCCGGAATGGGGCCAGGTGGAGTCGGTGTGGGGGAAGTCGCTGGCCCACAACAGGCAGTCCGAGTCGACCAGGGTCGGGTTCTGGTAGGCGGTTGCGTCGTCCTGGAACGTGAAGTGGCAGTTCGACAACACATAGTCGCTGGGCTGGCGGGAGATGGTACGGCTCATGGCCGACCCCCAGCGCATGGCGGCGTGATCGGAACGGTACATCCAGTGCGGGACCCAGCCGGCGTCGGCCTCGGCCACCACCATCTGGAGGCCCGGGTGGCGTTCGAAGACCCCGCCGAAGACGAACACACCGAGGATGTCCTGCACTCCCCGCACCAGGTTCATGAAGGCGTTGGCCCGATGGCCGCGTGGTGAACGCAGCGCGGTGGAAGCGTCGTAGTCGTTCGAGGTGAGGATGTGGAAACAGATCGGGAGCTCGAGATCGGCGGCGCATTCCCACAGGGGATCGTAGTCGGTGTGGTCGTAGTCCTCGTGCTGCGGGTTACCGGTCATCATCATGCCGACCAACCCCAACTCCTTGGCCAGCATGCAGTCCTCGATGGCCTCGTCGACCGACGACACCGCCGTCTGAGCCAGGCCGAACAGCCGGGTCGGCTGCTCGGCGCAGAACCCGGCCAACCACCGGTTGTAGGCCGTCATGCAGGCCCGCTTGTAGGCGTAGTCGGGGTGGGAGCACAGCACCATGCCCACCGAGGCGAAGATCACCTCGCCCCCCACCCCGTCGCGGTCCTGTGACTCGATGCGGGCCGTAGGATCCCAGGCGGCCCGGGTGATATCGGCGAAGTCGGCCCCCTTCATCACCTTCACCTCCTCCGGGGTCATGCCGGCGGCGGCCAGGAAACCGATCGGGATCGGGTTGGCCAGGCCCTCGATCACGAAGTTCTCGACCCCCTTGCTGTTGCGCTCGATCCGGGGGGCCCGGTCACGCCAGGCCGGATCGATGTGGTCGACGTAGCAGTCGGGCGGCTCGACGATGTGGGAGTCGGCGGAGATGGGCGCGGGCGCAGTGACGGTCATGATCGGTCCCTCTGTGATCCGGTCGATGGACACTCCCCACTACAGGCCATGGCGACGGCGGGAGCGAATCGGCGCCGCCCCGCCCGGGACCTCTTCCCCGGTGTCAGCCGCGGACCGCGGTGCTGAAGGTGAGTCCCGGATAGCCCTGCTCGTCCATGGTTTCGATGCGCTCCCGGAACTTCGTGAGGCTGCCGGCGTAGGGCAGGTATTCCTGGGCCTTGCCCGGGATGTTCGCCCCCCGGAACCACGAGTTCTCGGCGATCAGGGCGATCGTGGCGGCCTGGCGCACCTCGTCGGTCCACTGAGCGCTGGCATCGGGGTCGGGGGCGACGTGGACGACGTCGTTGGCTCGGGCGTGGGTGAGCACGCCGGTGATGTAGTCGACGAGTATCTCGGTGGCTCGGGGGAAGTTCCCGGCGATCAGGTGGGGCCCGCCGGCCATGAAGAAGTTGGGGAAACCGGGTGTCATCACTCCCAGGTAGGTGACCACACCCTCGTTCCACTGCTGGCGCAGCACCCGGCCTTCCTCGCCGACCACATCCATTCGGGTCAGGGCTCCGGTGAAGCCGTCGAAGCCGGTCGCCCACACGACGATGTCGAAGGCGCGTTCGCCGTCGCTGGTTTCGATTCCGGCCTCGGTGATGGTGACGATCGGGGTCTCGTTGAGGTCGACGAGCGTCACGTTGGGCCGATTGAAAGCCTCGTAGTAGAAGGTCTCCATCGGTGGTCGTCGCATGCCATAGCCGTGATCGGTCGGTATCAGCTTCTCGGCGATCTCCGGGTCGTTCACCCGTTGGCGGATCTTCTCGGCGACGAACTCGGAGAACTCGGCGTTGGCCTCACGGTTCGTCATCAGATCCCGGTAGTTGCTGAGGAGCTTGGAGAAACCCTTCTGGTGGTACAACGACTCGTAGAGCGCCCAACGCTCCTCTTTGGAGTCGTCGAAGGTGCGCTTGCGGGACGCCTTGTGGACGAAGCCGGCGAACGAGTTCATGCACGAGTGATAGATCTCGTCGTAGGTGGCCCTGATCTCGGCCTGCTCTTCCGCAGTGATCTTGCCGTTGTTGAGCGGAGCGTTCCAGTTCGGTGTGCGCTGATACACCACCAACTCGGCCACCTCAGCGGCGATCTCGGGGATGAGCTGCACGGCACTGGCGCCGGTGCCGATGACCGCCACCTTCCTGCCGGCGAAGTCGACCGGCTCCTTGGGCCACTGGCCCGTGTGGTGCGCCTTGCCCCGATACCGCTCGCGCCCCGGGATCGACGGCCAGTACGGCACCGACAGCACCCCGGTGGCCGACACCACGAAACGGGAACGAAGCGCTGTCCCGTCCTCGGTGCCGAGCGTCCAGGTGGCGCTGGGTGCGTCGAAGGTGGCGGAGACGATGCGAGTGCCGAACTGCATGAGGGGCCGCAGGTCCAACTTGTCGGCTACGAAGTTCAGGTACGCCTCGGTCTCGGCCTGACCGGCGAAGTGCTCCGACCACTCCCACTCCGAGAGCAGATCCGAGTCGAAGAAGTACCCGTACGAGTAGCTCTCCGAATCGAAACGGGCGCCCGGGTACCGGTTCCAATACCAGGTTCCCCCCACGTTGGTGCCTGCTTCCACCAGCCGGACATCGAAGCCGGCCTCGCGGAGCAGGTGAAGCTGATGGATACCGGTGACCCCGGCGCCGATGATGACGACGTCGGCGTCGAGAGCCGCCCCCCCGGCGCCCCGCGGCGATAGCTGCTGATCGGTGGCCATGACTCGACACTTCCCCTCGGTACCGGCCGGTCATTGGCGTCCGTGCCGCACCACGACACTATGCGCTGGCGTCGCCGGCGCCCCAAAGGGGGCACGGTGGTCGGATGGCCCACGGGGGACCGCAGTCCGACGACGGGCCGGCGACGGAGCTGGCGGGGTACCGGAACGTCGTGTCCGCCTCGCCGGCCGGGTGATCGATTCATCCGGCGAGGCGACCTGCCGACAGGTGCACGAACGACGACGGCCGTTGTATAGTCGCCCCGAGGTCAACCGATGTTCGAAGTCATCACGATCAGCTTCGCGTTCTTCTTCGGGCTGGCGGTCCGTCGGGTCGGCCTGCCACCGCTGGTGGGATTCCTCGCCGCCGGGTTCTCCATCAACGTGGCCAGCTCGCATCTCGACGTGCCGAGCTACACCGGCGAGACGCTCGACCACATCGCCCACCTCGGGGTCCTGTTGCTGCTGTTCACCGTCGGGCTCAAGCTGAAGGTCAAACAGATCGCCCAACCCCACGTCGTCGGCGGCGCGCTGGCGCACTTCGCCCTCAGCACCGCCATCTTCACCCCGGCGCTGCGACTGACGATGGGCACCGACTGGAACACGGCGCTGCTGCTGGGCATCGCACTGTCGTTCTCGTCGACCGTGCTCGCGGCGAAGCTCCTCGAGACCAAGCGCGAGCTCGGCGCGTTCCACGGCCGCACCACCATCGGCGTTCTCATCGTGCAGGACGTCATCGCCCTCGTCGTGCTCGCCATCTGGTCGGGTAAGGTGCCCAACGCCTGGGCCCTGCTCGTGTTCGGCCTTCCGCTACTGCGGCCCGTACTGCACCGCCTCCTCGACTTCGCCGGACACGACGAGCTCCTGGTGCTCATGGGTATGTTCCTGTCGCTCGTCATCGGCGGCATGGGCTTCGAGGCCATGGGCCTGTCGTCGGAGATCGGGGCACTGGCATTCGGGGTGCTGTTGTCGACGCATCCGAGGGCAAAGGAGCTGTCGGATTCCCTGTGGTCGCTCAAGGAGATCTTCCTCGTCGGGTTCTTCCTCCAGATCGGCCTCACCGGCCTGCCCGGCTGGGGTGCCACCATCTTCGCCGCCGCCGTCGGGGCCGCCCTGGGCCTGAAGGCCATCCTTTTCTTCGCCCTGCTCGTGGTGTTCCGGCTCCGGGCCCGCAGCGCCTTCCTCGCCGCCGCCGGTCTGACCGCCTACTCCGAGTTCGGCCTGATCGTGGCCGCCGGTGTCCTGCCCGAATACCTGGTGCACCTGGCCTTGGCCGTGTCGGTCTCGTTCGTGATCTCGGCACCCCTGAACCGATTCGCCCATCCGCTGTTCGACCGCTACGACCTTTGGCTCAGACGCTACGAGCGCGACACCATGCATCCCGACGAACAACCGAAGGATCTCGGCTCGGCCCAGGTCATCATCTTCGGGATGGGACGGACCGGCACAGCGGCCTACGAGCAGCTGGAGCGAAGCGGTCTGCGCCTCGTCGGCCTCGACGCCGACAATTACAAGGCGGCGGCGCACCAGGAAGCCGGCCGCAACGTGGTGTTCGCCGACGCCGAGGACGCCAACTTCTGGCGCACCTGCGACATGCACCGCATCGAGGCGGCCCTGCTGGCCATGGACGACCTCGAGGCGAAGGTGATCGCCGCACGCAACCTACGGCGCCGTGGCTTCACCGGTCCCATCGTCTCCCACGCCCTCCACGCGGACCATCAAACCCGCATCCAGGAGGCGGGCGCCGACTACACCTATCTGACGATGACCCAGGCCGGTATCGGCCTCGCCGATCAACTCGTGACGGCGCTCGACCGTCGCCCCGAAGCGCTCGGTGACGTTGAGCCGACCCGACCGGTCGCCACGCCGGGCCACCGCCACCTGCGGGCGTGACTTCGCCGGTCGGCCCGCAGCCATGTCGACAACGTCATCGTGTTCGCCACCAGCATCGCCGCCCCCTGATCTCGTGCAGAGAAGCGCTCCGGTTCACTCCTCAGAGGATCCGCCGACCTCCCAGACACCATCGGCGTAGTACTGCTCGAGCTCGGCGTCGATCTTGGGCGCCGCCCCCTCGCCCAAACCGGAGTTCTCGGCGTAGATCCGGCCGGCGGTCGGTCTCGTCGACCGCTCGGGCCAAGTGGTCAGGCCCCACAGTTGGGCTCGACGAAGCGCCGCCCCGCAGTGGAGGTAGCACTCGCGCACCTCGACCGACACCACGACCTTCGGTATCCGGCCGTCGATGGCTCACCGCTGGCGCAGCGCCGTGTCCTCGCTGACCGTGGCGATCCCGTTGATCCGCAGCGTCTCCTCCGCCCCTGGAACGAAGAAGATGATGCCGATCGAAGGGTTGGCCACCGGGTTGGTGTAGGTGTCAAGCCGGTTGTTGCCCACCAGGTCGCCGAAAGCCAGCCGCTGCGGCCCCAGCACCTGGACGAATCCCGCCGACCCACCGCGGGGCGAGGCATCGAGCGTGCTCCCGTCGGTCGAGGCCAGCACGCACAGCGGCGCCAGGGCGATGAACTCGGCCGCGGCCGGGTCGATCCGACCTACGTCCTTGGTCACGGCACCGGCCGCTTGCTCCCGGTAGACCCGGCGGAGCGAGGCTGCGTCGGTGATCACACCGTCGGTTTCGTCGGTTCCCATTCCGGAATGGTAGCCGTCCCGGCGGGGTGGCCATCGAACGACGGCCGAACCGCACCCCGCCCGAACCCGGTGAGGCCACGTAGCGTCGAGCGGTGATTCGAGATGGCGCTGCTGATGACGGCCGGCGTGCTGATGTGGTGGCGCCATGGGAGGCTGTGGTCATGAGCGCCACCCCACAGGCCGAGCCCGTCGACGGGCACGCGCTACCGACCCACGCTCGCGGCGCCCGGCCGACCTACTTCGACGACGGCGGCACCACCGATGCCCTCGTCTCGATCATCACCGCCCTGTCGGCCGAGGTATGGGCGCTGCGGGAACGGCTCGACTCGCTCGAGACGTTGCTCGATGCCGCCGGCACCGTAGCTCGGGACCAGGTCGAGGCCCACCGCCCCGACACCGCCGACGCGGCCCGTCGGGCGGGCGAGGCCGCCGCCTACACCGGCCGCGTCTTTCGCGTCTTCTACGAGATGCGAGAGGAGCTCAGGGCCGGTCAGACCACCGACGACTACCTCGACCTCGTCCGTCGGGCCTTCGCCGAGATCTGAGCGCCAGGGAGAACCACCGTGCCCCAACGCCACCATCCCATGCTCCCCGACGAGGGCCACGACGACGTGGCCCGGGAGAACTTCGTCCAGGCCCTCAAGGCCCACATCGCCGGCAACCTCAGCCCCGGGGTCCGCGATGCCTACGATCATCGGGCCCGCCCCGGCTGGGAGGCGGCCAACGGGGCGGCCCCGGCCGACCGCCATCAGATCCGGGCCGCCCTCGGCGACGACCCCTACTACCGGCTGTGGAGCTCGTTGCGTCGCTCGAGCCAACACCTCCTGTGGAACACGGTGGCCGAAGCCATCGGCCGGCAGGGCGACGAACTGGCCCGCCGGGCACTCGACATGGAACGGGGCCTCGGATCGCTCCGGCTCGATCCCGACCTCGAGATCCCCTGGTACAACGCCGAGGTCGACATCCACGCCATGCCCGGCGGCTACCGGGGCGAGTACCGCCCCGGCGACGTGGCGGCCGGCGCGCTCTACGACCGCGGCGTCTACGTGTACGCCATGGGGCAGATGGGCGAGCTCAACGACGACTATGGCCGCTCGATCGTGGCCAACCACCTGGCGGTGGAACACCCGGACTTCCTGCCGCGCCGGGTGCTCGACGTCGGCTGCACGGTCGGCCACGCCACCCTCCCCTACGTCGACGCCTTCCCGGCCGCCGAGGTTCACGGCATCGATCTCGGCGCCCCCGTCCTGCGCTACGCCCACGCCCGGGCCGAGGCGCTCGGTTGCGCCGTGCACTTCTCACAGCAGAACGCCGAGGCCACCGATTTCCCCGACGGCCACTTCGACCTGATCGTGTCGCACATCGTCCTCCACGAGCTCCCGCCCTCGGCGCTGCGCGCCGTGCTGGCCGAGTGCCGTCGCCTCCTCGCCCCCGGTGGCCTCATGATCCACGCCGACTTTCCCGGCTACCGCGATGTCGACCCGTTCACCCAGTCGATGATCGACTGGGACACCTATAACAACAACGAGCCGTTCTGGGGCCCAATGCGCGACATGGACCTGCCCGCCGAGGCCGTCGCCGCCGGGTTCGCCCCCGACGACGTCGACGAGGTGATCGTCCCCACCGGTCGGCTCCTCCAGACCGGGGAGCGGACGACCACCGGCCGCCTGTGGCTCCTCGTCGGCCGGGCCCCGACGGATGGCGGTCCCGACTGAGCGAATCGGCCCGCCCGGGCCGGGCTCGCCCTCAGTGGCCGAGGCGGACGACGACCGGCTGGCGCTGGCTGGTGAAGCCCAACGCCACCGGCCGACCGTCGACGTCGCCCTCCACCCAATGGCGGATCATGGCCTCGTCGAGTGAACGGTCGCTCGTGTCGGGCCCGAGCCACAGGTAGTCGTGATCATGGGCCACGCACAGCCACGGCTGCCGTTCGAGATCGATCCGCAGCCGCCCCCGGTGGCGGGTGGCCCGGTGCTGGAGGGCGAGCCGACCGACGACCCACTCGCCGTGGACCGTCCCCGCGTTGGGGGCCACCCTGGGTGACGATGTGCACGGCACGGGCTCGGGGCCGCGACCCTCCACGAACTCGACGATCCTGCCCGAGCGCCGGTCGACGATCAGCCGGCAGCACAACCGCCCGTCGAACCAGACCACGCTGATCGCCACCGTCGCCTCGAGGTCGTCGGATCGGGCCGGTGACGGCCACAGGGCCAGGCCCACGGTCAGAGCTCCGATCAGGATCAGCACGGCGGATCCCGACCACAACGACACCAGGGCCAGCAGGCCGGACACGATCACCAGCACCGACACGCCGAACGTGACCGCCATGACCGCGGCGTCGAGACGGCGATCGGTCGGCAGGAAGCGCAGGACGGTGAGGCCCGGGGCCAACACCAGCCCGGCGGCCACGATCGGCACCCGCACCAACGGGGGGGCGTCGAGGATGACGACGAGGGCGGCGAGGCCCGTCAGCCCCAGTGCGATGGTGGCCGGACGGAGGGTCACCAGTCGGCTTTCAGGGTGAACACGACGCCGGCGTCGTTTTCCATCGCCACGACGAACCGCTCGTCGTGGCGGAGGGCCCGCTCCAGGTCGGGTAGGAAGGACCGCGGGAGTGAACCCACCGCCTCGACCTCCGCCTGCTGGCCGTCGGTGAGCAGGACGTAGGCGGCGGCGAATCCCTCGGAGGACATCCACCCGTACAGCTCGTCGGCCGGGTCGGCCCGGATCCGCTGGATCGTCTCGGTCGGCTCGTGCCCGATCGGTACGTACAGGAACTTCTCGTAGTCGACGAACTGGGCCGGGTAGTTGCGCGTGCCCTCGATGAGCAACGAGTCGTCGGGCGCCGTCCGCGACAGTTCGTCGACCAGGGCCACCTCGTCGGCGGAGAACGTGTAGAAGCCGTCCTTGCCGTAGTAGGCGAAGCTGAACGGGACCAGGGCCAGGGCGGCGACGCCGGCCATCGCCGCCGTCCGCAACCGGGCCGGTCGGATCGACAGCAGGGCCTCGGCGGCGAACAACGCCACCATCGGCAGGGCGAACAGCACGACGCGGAACAGGATCTCGCCGCCGAAGGCCAGGAACAGCCCGGGCAGCGGGGCGGCGGCGAGGACGAACGGCGCCAGGTCGCGTCGGGGTCGACGGAACGCCCGCCACGCCCCGATCGAGCCGATGGCGGTGATGATGAGCAGTACGACGCGACCGGCATAGGCCACGACCACCTGGCCTGCGCTGCGCTCGGCGGCCAGCCCGAACGATTGGGCCGCGTTCTCCGACGGTAGGCCGATCGTGCCGACGTAGACCGCGAGGTTCTCGGCCACGAACGGCGTCGCCCCAAGCGCTATCCACCCTACCAGAGCGCTCCCCACGACGATCGCCGGGCGGTACGTGGTCTCACCGACGACGGCCAGGCCGACCAGGGCGGCGATGAGGAAGAACGGGGTGAGCTGATGGCTCGACACCAGGGCCAGCGCCGCCACCGCCAGCACCGTGTGGACGACGAAGGTCGGCTCGACCGAGCGATCGTGCCGGTAGAAGCGCAGGGTGAGCCCGATGATCACCAGATAGAGCACGAGGGCCAGGGCCTGGGGGGCGAAGTAGTCCTGTCCGATCCAGTTGGTCACGAAGAACAGCAGACAGGCGAGCCACACGGCGCGCCGCGACGAGGTGAGCTGGCGGAGGGTGAAGGCCAGCGCCAACAGGACCAGGAGATCGAAGGTGGCGGGGGCCCACTTGGCGAACGGGATGGCGGTGGTGAGCGCCGTCAGCTCCGTTAGCGAGGCGTAGCCAGCGAAGAACCCGGGCCAGTTGTGGTACACGTCGAGGACGTCGATCCCCCTGTCGACCCCGCCCCGCCGCATGATGAAGTCGACGATCCCGATGTGCTTGTAGGCCCACGGGTAACGGACCGATTCGTAGGCCACCGACGGGGCCGCCGCCAGGAGCACGACAACCGCCGCAGTGTGGGCCGCCGCCCACCGCTCCTCGAACACCGGGCGGGCGATGGCGAGGATGGCCGTACCGATCACCACGAGGGTGGCCCCCACGGTCAGCGGCCCCACGACCGATACCAGGCCGACATCGCCCAACAGGTCGGCGGGAATGTCCGACAGACCGAGCAGGCCGAGCGCCACGGCCTCGACCGACACGCCGAGCAGGCCCAACCACACGAGCCGTTGGGGTCGGAGACGGTCCCGCCCGACGACGAGGTCGACGATCCGGCCGGCGGCGGTGGCCAGAGCGCCGCCGGGGTCGCGGTAGAGAATGGCCACCCCGAGGAACGTCTCGGCCAGCAGCCACGCCAACCCGACGCCGGTCACACCGAGCCGACCGATCAGGACGACGGTGAGCACGCTGACGAGACCCACCTCGGCCGCCGTCAGGACGAACAGGTCGCGGACATGGCGTTGGGCCCGGAGTGTGGCCATGGCCACCGCCACCGGGACATGGGCCACGGCGGCCAGGCCCAGGAGTCGGAGCACCGTCGAACCCTCGGCGGCATACGAGCCGCCGAACACCAGCAGCAGCTGGGGAGCGAAGACGGCGAGGAACGCCGCCCCCGGTACCACGAGCAGCCCCGCCTGGCGCATCGCCGCCCGCCGCTGGGCCGGGAGCTCGGCCGGCTCGTTCGCCGCCTCGGCGATGAAGGCCGTGCCGATGTTGGCCGAGATCAGCATCAGGTTGTAGGCGACGGCCCAGCTCATGGCGTAGAAGGCGTTGGCTTCGTCGCCCAGGCGGCCGAGCACGATGAGGGGGAGGACGCCGATGGCGCCCATCCACACGAGCGCCGACGCGTGCTCACCGACCGAGAAGCGGATCAGGTCGCCAGCGCCGAGCGGCGGGTGGCTCCCGTCGGGTGTGGCGGAGCGGTCGGCGACGCCAGGGCTGCTGTCGGCTGCCACCGTACGCAACCGCCGGGCGATCACCAGGTTGACGGCGACGATGATCACCCCCAGGGGGGCGACCCAGGCGAAGAAGATGCTGCCGATCCCGAACGACGAGATGGCCAGGACGAGCAGTCCCAGCTTCGCCACCGAGAACACCGTGTTCTCCACGGGTACGACCCGGGTCCGCCCGACACCCACGAGGACGCTGTCCTGGAGGACGAACAGCTGCCACGCCACGCACGCCACGGCGAAGCCGACGAGGCCCGAGCCCGAGCGCAGCGGCCCCAGCTCGTCATAGGTCCGCCCGAGGACGAAACCCACCGCACCGGCCAGCACGAGGGTGGTGACGCCCGCCGTCACATACGAGCCGACGACGAAGCGCGGGGCGCGCGCCCCGAGGACGGGGACGAAGCGCACGAGCGACGTGGGCAGCCCGAGGCCCGACACGCCGGCCACCAGCATCATCGTCGAGATCAGGGCGGCGTTGACGCCGACGGTGGCCTCGTCGAAGCCCCGGGCCGCAACCAGCCAGAACAGCAGGCCGAACACGGCGCCGATGGCCGAGCTGGTCACGAGATCGAAACCCGCCCTGAACTGGCGGTCGACCCGCAGCCCGACGACCCGTCCCAGGGCGGCCACCGCCGCCCCGGGCCCCGTCGGCGTCCGGGCGGTGACCCGTGTGTCCTGCACGGTGGCCACGATCAGCTCGATCTCAGACTCTGGACATAGCCCACCGGGCCACGGGCCATCCCCCTCATCTGGGCCCGCAGGGCGGCCGACCCCAGACCGTCGTCGCCTCGACCGGACGGGCCCCCCGGACGGGATCGCAGCCACCCGAGGCCACCGAGGGCTTGGCGTCCCAGCCGTAGCAGCGACGACGGCTCGTCGATGACGAGGCTGGTGAGGTAGGCGGTCAACCCGACCCCGTAGCCGTGCCACTGCCGGAGGAGACCGTCGACGGTGCGGTGATGGCGGTGGAACACGATCGCCGACGGCTGGTAGCGCACCGCCCCGCCGGCGGTGACCGCGGTGTGGAAGGCGTGGAGGTCGTCGCCCCCTCGGGCCGGCGTCCCCGCGCCGAGCGTCTCCTTGAAGCCACCCACCCGGCGCAGCTCCGGTACCCGGAACGCCATGTTGGCACCCGAGCCCATGACGCCGGCACGGAAGGGGAACAAGGGGTCGTCGGGCCGGTTGGGGCCGAGATCGAAGGTGCGGGGAGCGAGACCCTTGTTGAAGCCGATGTTGTCCTCGGCCCACTGCTGCGACCACGTCTCCAGCTCGGCCGGAAAGATCATCCCGGTCACGCACGTGATCTCGGCGGCGGCGAAGCCAGCGACGAGCTGGCCGAGCCAGTGCTCGTCGACCGTGACATCGTCGTCGGTGAAGGCGACGAGGTCGGTCTCGATCATGTCCAGGCTGGTGTTGTGGGCCCGGGCCAGCCCGGGGACGGGCTCGCGCACGTAGGCGACGGCGGGGATGCGGGGGTGGCTCCAGGTCTCGACGACCATACGGGTTTGGTCGTCGCTCGGGGCGTTGTCGACCACGACCACCTGGTCGGGAGCGGTGGCCAGGCCGCCGAGCGAGTCGAGACAGCTCTGGAGCTCCTCGGGTCGGTCACGGGTGGAGATGGCCACCGCCACCGTCGGTCGATCGCCGACCCCGCCGCCGGCGGCACCGGACCGCCCCGCCCCGCCCCGGTCGGCCCGGACGGTAGCGAGTTCGGGGCCGAGCCGATGGGCGATGGCGGCCTCGAGATCGAAGGGCGCTGTTTCCCGATCCACCGAGAGGATGCCCACCGGGTCGACCCCGACCCGGACCAGGGCATGGATCCGCTGGTAGGCCACCTCGGCGAGGTCGGGGAGCGGGCGGTCGGCGTCGATGACCGTGACCCAGGCCGGGACGAAACCGTCGCCGGCCACTCGGTGCTTCGCCATCAGAGATTCCGCCTTCTCGTCACCCTGCCGGACCTCCTCGTCACGGTGCCGGCGTTCACGCCAAGGGTACCAACGGCGACATCGCCGCCTCCCGCCCCGGCAAGCGGGCTAGAGTATTGCCCAGCTACATGGGGCAGACATCTTGAGGTCCGAGGTGGGCGTACGCCCCGAAGTCAAACGTGTCCTGCTCGTCATCGCCCCCCTCCTGCTCGGGGCCACGGTGGGCGTCGTGCTGGCGGTGCGGACGGACCCGTCGACGGCGACCGAGACCATCGCCGGAGGATCCGCCGAGCCACCACCCGGCATGCGGGTCGCCGACGCCGACCAAGCCGTCTCGACGGTGACCTCCTTCGCCGGAAGCCTTGCCGCGCTGGGCACCGCCGCCGGCGACGGTGTGGAGACGACCGCAGCCGACGACACCGTCCGACCACCGGCGACCTCACCGACCGCCCCGCTGCCCCGCCCGTCGGGCACGACGGCCACGTCGTCGACCCCAGCGGCCGGGGCCCCGTCGGCCACCGGTGCTCCATCCACTGCCCCGTCGAGCTCACCGTCGACCGTTCCCTCGACGGCGCCGGCGACGACGGGCCGATCCTCGACCACGGTCGCGCCGTCGGCCACTCCGGCGGCCGCCACCGGGGGCGGCGTCGTTCCCGTCGGCGTTCCCGGCCAGTGGACGATCGCCTTCGCCGATGAGTTCGACCAGTCGTCCCTCGACACTGGCCGGTGGGAGCCGGGGTGGTTCGCCTCCACCGGCTTCTCCCGACCCATCAACGTCGACGAGGACGGCTGTTACCACCCCTCCCAGATCCGCGTGGCCAACGGCGCCCTCGAGCTCACGGCGAAGGCGGCAACCGACCCCGGCTGCCGCCGCCGGGACGGATCGACGGCCGGCTACGTCTCCGGCCTGATCAACACGCGGAATTCGTTCACGTACACCACCGGCTACGTGGAGGCCCGCATGTACCTGCCCGGGTCGGGCGGTCGTCTCCACAACTGGCCGGCGTTGTGGACCAACGGTGCCAACTGGCCAACGACCGGCGAGATCGACATCATGGAGGGCCTCACCACCCACTGGCCGTGCTTCAGCTACCACCGCGGACCGGGCCACGTGTGGGACACGACCTGTGTCGAGGGCGGGGATGCCACGGGCTGGCACACCTTCGGCGTCGACCGCCAGGCCGGGCGGCTCGACTTCTACTACGACGGCAGGCTCGTCGGCACCTACACCGAGGGTCTGACGAGCGACCCCCATTACCTCGTGCTGAACTATGGCATCACCGCCGAGAACGGGATCACCGTGCCCTCGACGCTGAAGGTCGACTACGTCAGGGTGTGGTCGCGCCGCTGACCTCGACGGGGCCGATTCGGTGTCCGGCCCGCCGGCTGCGGACGAGCGCCACCGGCCCGGCGAGCCGGCCGGCAACGTTGGCCAACCAGTAGCGGCGCCGCACCCGGGCCCGGGGAAACGGTGAGGCCGACCCGGCCGGCCCCGACGGCAGGACGTAGCGGGCGCCCCTGATGGCCCGAACGAAGAGGGGGCGGCGACAGCGGGGGTCGAGGGCGTGGCTGGCCAGGAACGCGGTGAGGCCGAGGCCGTAGGTGAACATGTGGCTGGCGAATCCCCGGCCGGCCTGCTCGTCGTTGTGCCAGCCGAGGGCCGCGGGCTCGAAGGACACGTCGTGGCCGGCCAACAACACCCGGACGGGGGCGTCGAGGTCCTCGCCGCCCCGGGCCGGCGTGCCGGGGCCGAGCGCCTCGTCGAACCCGCCGGAGCGGCGGAAGTAGTCGGTGTCGAAGCTCATGTTCGAACCGTTGTAGCTGGCGATCCGGTAGGGATGGAGCGGGTCGGCGCGGCCGGCATCGCTGGCCAGGAAGGGTTCGAAGCCATTCTCGGAACCCCACCGCATCAGGTGCTCGAAGGTCTGCTGCTGCTCGGTGTCGAGGTAGAGCTGGGGACAGTAGCCGAGCACGCAGCGAACGTCGTCATGGCGGGCGAAGCCCCGGGCGATGGCGAGCATCCAGTGGCTGTCGACGAGGATGTCATCGGAGAGGAAGGCGGTGATCGGGTGGTGGGCGGCCGCCAGCCCGACGTTGCGGGCGCGGGAGAGACCCGGTTCGAGAATGCTCAGGTGGCGGACCCGGGCGTCGGCGCCGAAGCGGTCGGCGAGGATTCGCTCGGTGGCGTCGTCGATCCGGCCGTTCTCCACCACGATGACCTCGAACGGGGCGGGGTAGCCCTGCTTCAGCACCCTGGCCACACAGGCCGCAACCTTCTCCGGCCGACGGTAGGTGCCGATGACGACGCTTATCGGTGGCGTGTCGTGACCGAGCACGTCGCACACGCGCAGGCTTCGGCGCGCCAGTTCGTCGATACGGGCCCCGTGGGTGGCGGTGGCCTCGTCGATGACGGCGGCGACGTCGAGCTCGCCGTCGACGAGGGCATGATTGGCCATGGCGAGCGGCTCGCTGCCGACCCGGAGCAGCAGGTAGACCAGCTCGTAGGTGCCGACACCACCCGGTGGTGGTGGGGCGACGAGGCGGGGCGGCGGCGCCACGAGGTCGAGCTCGGTGACCCATACCGGAGAGGACCCGACCAGGGGCCGCGCTCGCCCGCTCATCCTCGCTCTCCGCTGGAGACCCATCATCCGTCACACCCTGGAATCCTTGCCGCCAGGCTAGTTGGAGGTTGTCGCCCCAGGATCCGGCGAGGGCACAACTACTCACCGTCGGGGTTCATGTGTCGGGCCCCCGACGTCCACGAGCCTTCGTGGCCTTCGGGCTGCCGGCCCGGGCGTCACGACCTACGCCCACCGGACGCGCCCCCGGCCCGATCCTCAGCCCCCGGGCGCCGGTCGCAGGGTCCGTGCGGGGCCATCGTCGATCACCGCCGCCCGAACCGGCACGGCCGGCGGTTTGGCCAGATAGAACCAGACGCTGCCCAGGCCGGCGAGGGCGGCCAGGATGATGAAGCCCGTCGTGTAGCTCCCGGTGAGGTCGCGCATGTACCCGGCGAGGATCGGCCCCACCACCATGCCGAACATGACGATCAACGACGAGAAGCCCATGATCTTGCCGAACGAGGACGCTCCGAAGTAGTCGGCTCGCATCGCCGACTGGATCGGACCGCGGACGCCCCACGCAAGGCCGTGGAACAGGACGAAGAGCCACACCAGGACCCAGTTGGTCGCTAAGGCGAGGAACAGCAGGCCGAGGCCGTGGCCCAGCATGGCGATGGTGGCCAACAGCCGCTTGTCTATGCGGTCGCCGGCCACCCCGCCGAGCAGCTGACCGACGCCCATCATGGCCGGCAGCACACCGACGACGACGGCGGCGTGGATACCGGAGAAGTTGCGCTCGTCGCTCAGGTACAGACCGAGATGGGCCATCGACGCCCCCACCACCAGCAGTGCGGAGGCGTGGCCGACGCTGATGAACCAGAAGGCCGGCGCCCGCAGCGCCTCGGCCGTGGTGAAGTGGACGCGGCTGACCTGGGCCCCGATCGGGTCCTTCTCCTCGTCGATGGTGGCGGGGTCGAGACCGTCGACGAACTGGTCGACGTCCTCGGGCCGCTGATGGAAGGCGAACGAGGCGGGCAGGATGACGACCAGGGTCACGGCCGCCGACACCAACGACGTCGCCCGCCAGCCGATCGTGTTGATGGCCACCCCGACGAGGAAGGCGAACGCCCCGCCGACGGCGAACCCCATCTGGGCGTAGGCCAGGGCCCGGGCCCGCTTGCGCTCGAACCAGTTGACCACCGCCACGGTGATCCCGAGGAAGCCGGCGAGGCTCGAACCCAGCGCCACCAGCAGGTAATAGACATAGAACTCGACGAGGCTGTCGAGGGTGGCGAACAGCACGAATCCGATGGCCATGATCACGGCCCCGATGCGAAGCACCGCCGCCGGCCCCCACTTGTCGGTCATCCATCCCTGGATGGGCCCGAGCAATCCGCTCTCGGCCCGGTTGAGGGCGAAGGCGACGCCGATCTCGCCGGCCGACCACCCGTAGTCGTTGCGCAGCGCCACCGCGGTGAGGGCGAAGGCGTTGAACACCAGGCCGCTGTGGAGCGACTGGATGAGAAATCCCCGGCGAACGATCCGCCACCCGTCGAACGGGTGCGGGCTGGGGGCCGGGTTACGCAGGTCCATGGTCTCCAATCTTCTCCTACCGCCGGGGGTCGGCACGAAACGACGGTGGCCGCCACCGGTCGAGACGATGGCCACGGAGTGAACGAGACATGAACGTTGGGCCTCCGTTGGCCGGAGCGGGTCCTTGGTCACTGGCCGGTCCCCCCTCCGCCATCGGATGGTGAGTCCACCAGCCAGCTGTCGAGGAGGATCGATGAGCACAGACACCGGCCAGCCGTCCATCGAGGATCGCAGGGAGCGGGCAAAGGCCCAGCACCACCTGCTCCTGCGGGGCATATCGAACCGACTCGACGGGGAGTTCGGCGAGTACCTGACCCGTGACACGATCCAGCACGCCGTGGAGGACACCTACGCCGACCTCACCTCCCGGGCCAAGGTCTTGACCCACGTCCCCGCCTTCGTCGAGCGGTTCACCCGGCAACGGCTGAAGGCCCTGACCAAGAACCAGGGCCAGGTGACCGACCATCCGCCCGACGTGCTGTTCTACTGCCACCGCAACGACGCCGTGTCCCAGATGGCGGCCGCGCTGTTCGCAGCGACGGCCGACGGACGGGCGACGACCCACTCCGCCGGCGCCACCCCGAGCGACGAGCTGCTCGACGATGCCGTCCACGCCCTCCACGAGGTGGGAATCGAGCTCCTGGCCGAGTTTCCCAAGCCCCTCACCGAGGAGATCGAGCAGGCGGCCGACGTCATCGTCACGCTCGACCGTCACGACGACATCCCGGTCGTCGTGACGAAGCGGCACGTCGCCTGGCGTCTCCCCGATCCCCGGCCCCAGGGCCTCGACGGGTACCGGGCCCTGCGCGACGAGTTGACGGCCCGGGTCGAGGAGCTGGCGGCGGAGATCCTCACTCCTCATCCTCCACCGACGCACCGGGCCTTCGATGCCGACCTGGCCGAGCTCGAAGCAGCCGTCGCCGCCATGGGAGAAGCGGTGGTGGCGCGGTGCCGGCGCATCGGGCCCGCCATCGCCGCCGCCGGGTCGGCCGAGCTCGGTCGCCTCGTCGACGACGACGACGCGATCGATGAGCAGGAGACGACCGTGGCCGCCCTCGCCCTGGAGCTGATCGCCCGCCGCCAGCCCGTGGCCATCGACCTGCGGACGATCCTGGCCATGCGAATGGTGGCCCTGCACCTCGAGCGGATCGCCGACGGCATCGTCGACATCGCCCGGTTCGCCCTTGCCGCACCGCCCGTCATCGACGGCCGGCTCCCCTCCCAGCTCGACGCCATGACGTCGACCGTGGCCGACATGGCCGAGATGGCGCTGGCCGGGCTGGAAGGACGCGACACCGGCAGTGCAGCCCGCCTGGAGGACCTCGACGAGTCGATGGAGGCGCTCCATAGGTCGCTCTTCGTCGACCTCGCCACGGCCCAGGCCAGCGGCGCCGACCAGACCACGGTGCTCGTGGTCGACCGGATCTCCCGTGCGTTGAAGCGGGCCGGTGAACACGCCCTCGACATAGCCGAGGAATCCGTCTTCCTCATCACCGGCGACCTCGTGGAGCTGGGCCGACCCTGAACACGTTTTCCGACGTTTCCGGGGGTGGGGCGTCCGTCAACGCGGAGATATGCCACTACAGCCAGTGGAGTTCCGTGCCGACACCTTCGCCATGGGTCGTACCCGGCTCCCCCTACGCGCTGGTCGACCCGGATCGACATCGTCCTACCCCCTGGCCCTCGTGCTGGTGGTGCTCGCCGCCATCCCCCTACTCGCCTCCGGCTTGTACGCCATGGCCGAGGCCCGTCACGCCCAGCTCGAACAGCGCCGGGCCGCCGCCGTCGACGACGCCGTGGGCGACCTGGTGCTGCTGTCGGAGTTGCGGACCCGCCTCCTCGACGAGCGCAACTGGCACGCCGCCAGCGGGGCCATCGCCACCATCGGCCTCGATCCGGCACAGGTGCTGGTCCTGTCGGGAATCGACCTTCCGAACGAGCTGGCGATGGCTCGAGCCCAGGTCGACGTTCTCTTCGACCACCTCGCCCTTCCCGAGATGGCGCCCGTCGAGGCCCACCTCCGGGAGGTCCGGTCGGACGGCTCGCCGGACCTTGCCGCCATCGGCGACGCCTACCGGACGCTGGAACGGGAGACCGCCGACGTGAGCGAGCGGGTCCTCGACGAGCTCATGGTCACCGCGGGATCGATCAGCGACGCCGACGGCCTCATCGTGTCGCTCCGGGTACTCGAACAGTCGACGATCGCCCGCCAGGCCATCTCGGCCGAATTCACGGGGTTCTTCGGTGTCCAGTTCTCCGCCCCCGCCGAACCGGACGAGCAGTTGGCGGACCTCGCATCGGCCCGGGCCGTTCGCACCAGTGCCCTCGACCAGATGGACCGGATCCTCCGTCCGTCCTCCAGTGCCCATGCCGTTCGGCAGACCATCGCCGCGTCGAGCGAGATGGCCGATTTCGACGACGCCGTCGACCAGGTGCTCGACCACGGCCCGGCACCGGGCGTCGACGACCCCGATCGGCCCCTCGAGGCTCTGGGCGACCTGACGAGGGTCGCCGGCGTGTTCCGATCGAGCTCGGCCAGCACCGAGCTGTTCTTCGAGCTGGTCATCGGCGCCGGCGACGACGTGCTGGCGGCGAGCAACCGGCTCAGCGCCGACGCCGCCGATCGCACCCAACGCGCCCTCGGCTCCCTCGTGGCCCTCGTCGCCTGTTCCGCCCTGCTCGTGGTCTTGGCCCGACGGTCGCTCGTCGATCCCATCGTACGGTTGAGCGACACGGCCCGCCAGATTCGCGACGGCAACCCGTCGGGCGAGCCGACCTCGCTCACGGGACCGACCGAGATCCGACACGCCACCGCCGCGCTCAACGAGGCGGCCGACCAGCTCCAGCTGGCCGAGCGCCAGGCCCTCGCCCTGGCCAACGGGGAGCTCGGCGATCCGTCGCTGGATCAACCGAGCGGCGGACAGCTGGGGGCCTCGCTCCAGCATGCGGTGCGGACCCTCGCCACCTCCCTCCACGAGCGCGAGGAGTTCCGGCGCCGCATGACCCACGAGGCCACCCACGACGGTCTCACTCAGCTCCCCAACCGCAAAGCGGCCATCGCTCGGCTCGAACAGGGACTGGCCCGCACCAGCCGCACCGGAGCCCGCCTTGGCGTCCTGTTCGTTGACCTCGACGGCTTCAAGGACGTCAACGACCACCACGGTCACCCCATCGGCGACGCCGTCCTGCGAGTCGTGGCCCGACGGCTCGAGAGGGCGGTCCGCCAAGGCGACCACGTGGGCCGGCTCGGGGGCGACGAGTTCGTGGTGATCGCCGAGCCGGTGATCGACGTGGACGAGGCCATGGCGGTGGCCAACCGGGTCCAGCGGGCCCTGGCCCGGCCCATGCAGATCGACTCGCTCACCGTCACCGTCAACGCCAGCGTCGGTGTCGCCGTCAGCTCCGGCTCCGCCGCCGACGCCGGCGGTCTGCTGCGCGACGCCGACCTCGCCGTCTACCAGGCCAAGCGGGAGGGCAAAGGACAGGCGGCCCTGTGCACCGACGAACTCCGCAGCGAGATGGTGGAACGGGCCGACATGGAGCAGGCCATCCGCAACGCCATCGCCAACGACGAGTTCGTCCTCCACTACCAGCCCATCGTGGATCGCCTCTCCGGTCGACGCACCGGCTTGGAGGCCCTCGTTCGTTGGAAGCGACCGGGGATCGGGCTCGTGGCTCCGGCGTCGTTCATCCCCTTCGCCGAGCGCAGCGACCTCATCATCGCCGTCGACAACTGGGTGCTGGCCTCGGTGGCCGAGCAGATCGTGCGATGGGAAGCGGCCGGGATGGCCGACGACGTATCGATCAGCGTCAACATCTCCGGCCGCCACCTCGACAGCAGCGACTTCGTGCACGACGTCCTCGAGCCGCTCGGCCGGTACGGGATCGACCCCACCCGTCTCGTGGTCGAGGTGACCGAGAGCGCCCTGCTCGACGACCTGACGGCGGCGGCCTCCAAGCTCAACCTGCTCCGGGCCCACGGGATCCGGACCGCCATCGACGACTTCGGGACCGGCTACACCTCACTCGCCCACCTGAAGAGCCTTCCCGTCGACATCCTCAAGATCGACCGTTCGTTCGTCAGCGACACCGAGGCCAGCTCCCTGGTCAAGCTGATCATCGACACCGGTCATCTCCTGGGGGCGAGCGTCGTGGCCGAAGGGGTGGAGACCGCGGAGCAGGCCGACGCCCTCTCGTCGATGGGGACCGACAAGCTCCAGGGGTACCTGTTCGGCCGACCGGGCCCGGCCGAGCGGACCGCCGAGGCCATCGATCCTCCGACCGGGGTGAGCGAACGCTAGCGGTGCTCCATGTCGTACCAGGTCTCCCACCCCGGTGGTCGCGCCTACGACACCTTCCCGGTCAACGCCGCCGAGGCCGAGGCGCGCCGAGCCAGCCGCTTCTTCGCCGCCGGCCACACCCCGGGCCGGGTCGACCTGGCCGCCCTCGACGCCGCCGCGGCCATGACCGAACGGGAATATCGGCGTACGCTCGACCTCCGACGCCACCCCAGGCCCCCGGAGCGCCAATGACGATCAGCTCGACCGACGACGAACCCCTCGCCCGGTACGCCGTCGGGCGCGTCGCCGACGAGCTCCTCGACGTCGACGGTCGACCCCGGGCCCATTGGACCGATCTCGCCGATACCTATCGTCGCCTCGGCCGCACCGAGCTCCGGCGACGGGCCGACGAGATCAGACTCCTGCTCGAGCAGGACGGCGTCACCTACAACCTGGGTCCGGGCCAGGGTGGTGACGAACGCCGCCGCCACCGCCCGTGGCACCTCGACCCGATCCCCCTCGTCCTGCCCCCCGACGAGTGGCGCCACCTGGAACGGGGTGTGGCCCAACGGGCCGAGCTGCTCGGCCTCGTCCTCGCCGACCTCTACGGGGGGCGCCGGCTGCTCCGCCGCCACCTCATCCCGCCGGTGATGATCCTCTCCGACCCCCAGTTCGACCGGGCGTGCGACGGCATCGTCACCCCCGGCCCCCGCCAGTTGGTGCTGGCGGCGGTCGACCTGGCCCGGGCCGGCGACGGGATGTGGCTGGCCTTCAGCCACCGCACCCAGGCCCCGTCGGGCGCCGGCTACGCCCTCGAGAACCGGCGGGTGCTGTCCCGGGTGTTTCCCTCCCTGTTCACCCGGACCGGGGTGCAACGGCTCGCCCCCTACGTTCGGGCGCTGCGCACCGCGCTGCGGGCTGCGGCCCCACCCGGGGTCGACGATCCCTCGATCGTCATCTTGTCCCCCGGCCCGCTGTCCGAGACCGCCTTCGAGCACGCATCGATCGCGGCCCAGCTCGGCTATCCCCTGGTCCAGGGTGACGATCTCGAGGTCCGGGGCGGGCGGGTCTGGCTCCGCACGGTGGGGCGCCCGGCACCGGTCGACGTCATCCTCCGCCGGGTCGACTCGTGGTTCAGCGACCCGCTCGAGCTTCGGCCGACGTCGACGCTCGGCGTGGCCGGCCTGGTCGACGCCTGCCGGACCCGGACGGTGTCGGTCATCAACCCGCTGGGCTCGGGGGTCCTGGAGAACGCCGGCCTCCATGCCGTCCTCGACCGCCTGGCCCGTCCCCTGCTCGGTGCCGACCTCATCCTGCCCTCGGCGCCGACGTGGTGGTGCGGTGACGCCCCCGGTCGGTCCCATGTGTTGGCCAACCTGGCGTCGCTCGTGGTCCGCCCCCTCTCCCGGGGTGACCACCTCCACACGATCGACACCAGCACCGCCTCCCGGGCCCGGCTCGACGAGCTCCGCCGCCGGATCGAGGCGCACCCCGAACAGTGGGTCGGGCAGGAGCGGATCGAGCCGGCCACCGCCCCCACGCTCGGACCTGATGGGCTCGAACCCCGGGCCACGGTGTTGCGGAGCTTCGCCGTGGCCACCGGATCCGGGTATCGGGTGATGGCCGGCGGTCTGGCCCGATCGGCCGGACCTGATCCGCACGCCCCGATCGCCAACCGGGCCGGGGCGACGGCCAAGGACGTGTGGGTGGTGGGGGCCGAGCCGGAGCGCGAGGCCGACTTCTGGCTCATGCCCCCGGAGCAGGCCGCCACCGCCACCGGCTCGGCGACACCGGCTCGGGCCGCCGAGCATCTTTTCTGGCTCGGCCGCTACGCCGAGCGGGCCGAGGCCACCGTCCGCCTGCTGCGCACGATCAACGATCGCCGAGACGAGTTCCTCACCGCCCCCGGCGGACCGGGGCAGGCGTCGCTGGCCGTGCTGCTCGAATCGCTGACCAGGATCACGGGCACCTTCCCCGGCTTCGTCGGCGACGACGCCAAGCTCCTGCTGGCCGACCCGGGACCGGAGCTCGTGGCCCTGGCGGTCGACGGGACCCGGGCCGGCACGGTGGCCCACGCCGTCGACAACGTCTACGAGGCGATCGACGTGCTGCGGGATCAGTTGTCGATCGACACCTGGCTGGTGGTCGGGTCCCTCCAGGGTCAGCTCGACCGCCTCTCGACCCTCGCTGGCCCAGCGGCCGAGCGGGGCGAACGGGCGTCACCGCCCGGGACCATCCCGGCCGCCGGCGGCGACGAGTCGACCGACGACGTGGTGACCAACGTGCTCAACGGCCTGCTCCAGGGCCTGCTGGCCCTCGGCGGTCTCACCAGCGAGTCGATGGTGCGCGACGACGCCTGGCAGTTCCTCGAGTCCGGCCGGCGGATCGAGCGGGCGCTGCAGGTGGCCGCCCTCGTCGGTCACCCCCTGGCCGACGAGCGTGCGGCGGCGGCCGAGAGCCTGGTGCTCGAGTCCGTCCTGACCGCCGGGGAGAGCATCATCACCTACCGGCGACGCTACCGGTCCCGGGCCCGGGTATCGACCGTGATCGAGCTGCTCGTCTCCGATCCCGGCAACCCCCGGTCGCTCCGCTTCCAGGTGACGGCTCTCGCCTCCAGTCTGCGGGCCCTGCGGAGCGGGCCGGAGCCATCGGAGGCCGAGGCACTGGTCGAGGGCGTCGGCCGCCGCCTCGACCGTATCGATGTGGAGGCGCTCCTCGAACCCGATCCCCGGGGACGCCGCGCCGCGCTGACGGGCTTCATGGAAGCGGTGGTGGCGGACCTGCGGGCCGCCTCCGACGCCGTGACCGCAGGCTACTTCACCCGCCTCCTGCCCCAACACAGCATCCTGGCCCCCGCCGAGTCACCCCGGGAGCGTCCGTGATCTACGAGCTCTCCCATGTCACCCGCTACGACTACGACGCCCCGGTGACCGCCAGCTACGCCAAGATCCACCAGCTGCCGGGCGACCTCGACGGCCAGGTCTGCCTCCGCCGGTGCCTCACCACCGAGCCCGCCCCGGAGCACCATCGTGAGCTGACCGATCACTTCGGCAACCGAGCCGCCGTCGTCGCCATCCGCGAGCCTCACCAGCAACTGGTGGTGACGAGCACGGCCGTCGTCGACACCACCGCCCGTCCCGTGACGTTCGGCCCCGAGGGCCGGGACCGGTGGGAGGAGCACCTCGCCACCCGGCGTCCCGACGGCGACCTCACGGCGATCGACCTGTCGATCGACTCGCCCCTCGTGGCCCGGTCCGAGGGCCTGGCCCACTTCGCCCGGCCCTCGTTCCGCCCCGGGCGCCCCCTGGCCGACGCCGTCGGCGAGCTGTCCGACCGGATCAACGCCGAGTTCACCTTCGACCCGGAGGCCACCGACGTCGACACCCCGCTCGACGAGGTGCTGACGGCGCGGCGGGGCGTGTGCCAGGACCTGGCGCACGTGCTCATCGGCTGCCTCCGCTCGCTGGGCCTGGCCGCCGCCTACGTCAGCGGGTACCTCGAGACCGAGCCGCCTCCGGGATCGGCCCGGCTCACCGGGGCCGACCGGACCCACGCCTGGGTTGGCCTGCATCTCGGTGGCGACCGGTTCATCGGCGTCGATCCCACCAACGCCCAGCTGGCCGGACCCCGCTACATCACCACCGCCAGGGGCCGGGACTACGGCGATGTCCCTCCGCTCAAGGGCGTGATCTACACCGACGCCGAGGAGAGCGAGCTGACCGTCGCCGTCGACGTGGTGCGGGCCGATACGGCCGGGCCCTGATCGACTGCCGGCGTCGGCGCTGTGCCAAGCTCGACCCGTGCAGCCCTTCCATTGCGACGCCTGCGACCAGCTCCTGTTCTTCGACAACTCGACGTGTCTCTACTGCGGCTCCCCCCTCGGGTACGACCCGACCGCGCTCCGCCTTCGCACCCTGCGGACCGATGCCGGCGACCTCGTCGCCATCGAACCCGGCGACGGTTGCGAGCGGTGGCGCCGCTGCGCCAACGTGAGCGTGGCCCGCTGCAACTGGCTCGTCCCCACCACCGATCCCGGGATCCTGTGCCGCAGCTGCCGCCTGACCACGGTGCGACCCAACGACGGCGAGGCCGATGCCCTGATCGCCTTCGCCGACGCCGAGGCGGCCAAGCGTCGCCTCCTCCACCAGCTCCTGAGCCTCGGGCTGCCGGTCGTTTCCCAACTCGACGACGCCAAACGGGGGGTGGCGTTCGAGCTGCTGTCGTCACGGGGGCAGAACGTGATCACCGGCCACGAGGACGGTCGGATCACCCTCGACCTGTCCGAATCCGATGGTGCCCACCGCGAGTTCGTCCGCCAACAGCTGGGCGAGGCCTATCGGACGGTGCTGGGACATCTCCGACACGAGATCGGCCACTACTACTGGCCCCAGCTGGTGGTCGACGTTGGTCGGCTGACGGAGTTCCGGGACCTGTTCGGCGACGAGCGGGTCTCGTACGAGGAAGCCAAGGCAGGCCACTACGGCGCCGACGATGGCGACGATGCCTCGTGGGCCGACGGCCACGTGAGCCGGTACGCCACCATGCACCCGTGGGAGGACTGGGCCGAGACGTTCGCCCACTACCTCCACATCGATGACGGGGTGGACACCGCCCGCACGTTCGGTGTGACCGTGGGCCAGCCGTCGAGCTCGGCCGGCCGCGCCGCCACCCCGGGGTCGTCGGCGCTGGCGGTGGCGTCGATCGTGGCCGACTGGCTCGGTCTCACCGTCGCCCTCAACGGCCTGTCCCGCTCGATCGGGGAAGGCGACCTGTACCCGTTCGTGCTCTCCCAACGTGTCATCGAGAAGCTCGACTTCGTCCACCGTTGCCTCCCCCGCCGGAACCGCGGCTGATCCGCGACGTTGGCCCCTGGCGCCGGCGTCGTGACCGACTCCTCAATGGCCGGACTCAGCGCCTCCGGCCTGTTCACCCTTGGCCACGACGCCGCCCACGGGTGCGCCGCAGGGGGCGGGAGCTGGATCGCTCGACTTCCGCCGTCGGTGCGGTTATCGTCGAGAATGAAGGGGGAGCGGTGCGCCCGTGCGGCGGGTTCTTGCGTAACCGAAGAATGCGGGAACCATAAATGGGCGCTCCGCTCCAACTTCATCCGGGACAGACCCAACCGGTGCCGGCAACTAGGGGCAGGCGCCCGGCGGAATCGACCGCGTCCCGGTCTTTCTCCGGACAGTTAAGGATGCTGCGCCCGAACTGTCCAGCACCTTGCGCCGGAACGTCACATTGCCTGGTCACACGGCCGGTCAGGGCCGATCGAGGGCAAGGTCAGGCGCCCCCGTCGGCCGTGCGATCGGCGGCGCTCATGATCGCCTGTTCGGTCAGCTCGACGGCCTCGCGGGCGACCTCGAGATTGCGGGGCGTCCAGTTCTGGTCGATCGCCTCGGCCCCGGCCCGCCGACCGATCCCAGTCGCCCAGGCCACCTCGGGCCCGACGTCGATCCGCAACGGAACCGCCGGATCGAACCAATGGAACGACAGCAGTACCTCCCCTTGCAACAGGTAGGGGCGCTGCCAGTCACCGCGGCGGAGCAGCACCGGGGTCTCATCCGTCGGGCCCCGCAGGTTGAGCCACACCGGTCCCCTCCAGAACGGCGGCAGGGTGACGGTCCCCGGCCCCCGGCCCGCCCTGAGCTCGAGGACCGCGAGTCGACCGCCGGCCCCGAGGGCGACGTCGAGCGCCACCGGCAGTTGGGGATGGTGGGGCCGTCCCACGTCGTTCTCGAACCGCCGGAGCGTGTCGCGACTCACCTCGACTCCGGTGATACGGGCGACGCGCTGGGAGAGCACGACGAGCGACATCTTGCGGGCGTCGCGGAGGCGTGCGAACCGCTCGCGTTCCACGGCGTCGATGCCCTCGGGATCGGGTGGCCACATCTTGGGTGGATCGTCGCTGTCGGTCGGTGGCCGACGACCCGACACGAAGCTGAACACCGACCTTGGCAACTTGTCGGCCAGCGCCACCACATCGCGTGACCGTTGGTGGAGCTTGGTGGCCAGGTCGTTGCGGAACAGATCCATGAACGCGCCGTCGGCCCGGCTCGGCCGCATGAGTTTCACCGCCGGGATGATCTCCGCATCGGGGATCGACGACGGGAGCTCACCCCAACCGAAGTCGGCCCATCCGGGAGCTCCGAGATCGACGACCACCGGCGAGTCGGGGACCGAGGCGCCGACCGTGATGAACGCCCCGTTCGGACCGAGCTCGAGCTCGGTCTCCAGCCGGGCCACCCCCCATTCGCCCTCGATGGTCAAGCGGGCACTGGGGCTGCGGATCCACATCCACACGGCGGCCGACTGCCCCGGGAACACCTTCGTCCACACCTTGCCCGGCTCGAGGCCTCGGGGCGTGCTGCACGCCCACATGAGCCCGCCGAGCACCCCGTCACCTTTGAGTCCCTCGTCGATTTCCTCCAGCGGGATGGATATCTCCCGCGCCCCACGCTCCCAGTTGGACAGGGAACTGGGCTTGACGTTCAGACACGCCGCCGCCTCCCCCTGGGTGAGACCCCGGATCTCGGTCCGCCACCAACGGAGGACCGCCCCGTATGAGGTCCAGGCAACCATCCCTTCCAAACCTAGTGGCCGGGGTCGCCGCCGGCGAGGGGGTCCTGTAAGGAGATGTGCGTCGAGAGGATCGACGTCGCAGTCCGGCCGCCCATCGGCTTCGACCGGATCACGCTGTCAACGACCTGCGAGATCTCCGGCGCCGACCGGGACTCCGCGGTCAGAGCCCTGCTGGGTCGTTGGGGATCAGCGGCTCGGACGGATCATCCGGCGCCAGAGGCTCCGGCGGATCATCGGGCACCAGAGGCTCCGGGGGATCGTCGGGCACTGGTCGCGGTGGCGGATCTCCCGGGTAGGGCTCTGACGGGTGCGTGGGGTCGGGCATGGGATCGGGGACGAGGGGTTCTGGGGTTGACACGTCGGGTGGCCTCCTCTGGTCGTAGCGGCCGCGTCGCTGACGTCTGGGTGGATTGGGCTTGTAGGACGGGGATGGGATCAGCGGACGACCAGGACCGAGCACGGGGCCTTGTCGACGACGTGACGACCGACCGATGGGTGAAAGAGTCGGTCCCATATGCCACGGTCGTGCGATCCGATGACGATGACGTCGACCTGTCGATCCTCGGCCAGCTGGCAGATGGTCGAGCCGGGCGAGCCGATGGCGGCCACGGTCTCGGCCTCCACACCGAGCTCGGCCTTGGCCGCCGCCACCGCAGCTCGGGCTGCGTCACGGACCTCGTCTGCCAGTTCGGAGATCATCACGTAGGACGGGGCCATACCGGCGGGGGCCGGGGGGATGATCGGCGTGACCGAGCCGATGCTCACGACCATGTAGTCGGCGTCGGCGCCGAACGTGCGATAGGCGAGATGCACCGCATCGATCGACTCCTCGGTGTCATCGACGGCGATCAAGACCTTCATGCTGTCCTCCTCGGCAGGTGGGCCGGTCGTACCCCTCGGGCGGCCGGACCAAACGGTTGCCCGCCAGCCGAAACCTAGTGCACGAAGCCGAACGGGGCCGCCGAAAGCGGGGCCCCGGGACGGTTGCCGGCCGGGACCGTTGGCCGGGTGTTTCAGTCGAGCATCCCTCGGGTGGGGCAAGCCGATCTCAATGGTTCACTACTCGATAGTTTCCAACCACGAGCGGACGCCGCAGCGCAAGCGGATGGGATGTCGGGCTGACATCCCATCCGCTCATCAACTCCGCTTCGAGGCTCGTCTGGGCAACCGTCTGCCCGTGACTCAGTGACCGTGACTCAGTGACCGTGACTCAGTGGCCGTGACTCAGTGGCCGTGACTCAGTGTGGGCCGCTCGATGGCGAGCCCCTCGATGGAACGACCTGTCGATGGCCGGGGTGGCGGCTCACCGACTTGACCCACTCACCAGTAGTGGGCCCGGCCGACAGGGCGACCCATGCCGCCGAGCAGTGCCAGGACCACACCGATGACGGCCAGGATGGCCCCCAGCGTGGTCAGGATGGGTATACCGGCCAGGAGGCCGATGACCAGGAGTATGACGCCAAGTGTAATCATGTTGTGTGGTGTACCCCCGTGCCGCTGACCCAAACAGCTGACCCAAACAACGGCGGACGGCGCGCCGGCCCGACCCGCCGTGATCAACGCCGTCAGCGGTCGGGCCCCGATCCCGCCACGTGGAACCGGACGTCGCCTGACCCGGTCACGTCACATGACGCGGTGGTAGAGGCTCGCCCCGACGGCGCAGAGTGTGTGGACGAAGCGGGCGATGGATCGACCGGAGGCGAACCCAAGGGCCCGCCCGTGGCCTGACGGCCGTCCGTTCCCGCACGGCGGGGCCCAGGATCGACAGCGGTGTGGCCCCCTCCTCGTTGCTCAGTCGTCGGGATGCATCGACCCATCGGTGCGAACGACACGCCGATCCGAGGTGACCCCCACACCAGGAGTGCGGAGCTCTCCGAGGACCTGCGAGAAGGCGGCCGACCCGGCCATCAGGGCGACCTTGGCCGTCACCTGGGCCCACCACGCCCGGGAGGAGCAGGTGGTGACGGCGATCAGGTCGGTCCGGGCCGACCGGCCGGTGCGGGGATCGAGCACGTGGTGGTGGACGACGTCGCCCACCACCCATCGACGCCTCTCGGTCGTGCTGGTGGTCACCGCTCCTTCGGCCGGGGTGAAGGTGGCGATGACGGCGTCGAGGTCGGGATCGGTGACGGTGATCTGCCACGTCTCCCCGTTCCACGGAACACCGGCCGCTCGGATGTCTCCCCCCAGCTCGACCGACACGGTCGTCGCTCCGTGGTGGAGGCACAGCTCGACGGCGAGGTCGGCCGCCAGTCCCTTGCCGATACCGCCCGGATCGAAGCGGCATCCGCTCGGCAGGCGGACCGCCGATGCCACCGGGTGCAGCGCGATCGGCTCCTCCACCGCGGCCAGAGTCGGGCCCCGCGGCTCACGCCGGGCGTCGGGCCACGAGCGGTCGTAGCCGAGCCGCTCGAGCTGGTCGAGCATCAGCGGATTGAAGCGTCCGCCGGTCGCCCGCCGCGCCGCCTCGGCCCGCTCGACCAGCAGATAGGTCTCGTCGGAGACGATGGCGACACCGCCTGGCATGCGGTTGAGGGCCGAGATCTCGCTGTCGTCCCGGAACCGGCTCCAACGCCGCTCGAGCGCCGCCACCAGCCGCTGCGCCCGCTCGCTCAGATCGGGCGGGCCGCCGGCTACGACGACTCGGCAGGGCCCGCCCATGGCGCGGAACTCGACGGTGTTGAGCTCAGCCATGTCGGCGCCCACCGGACCGGGTGGCCCCGCGGTTCGGGCCGGGATGCTCAACGGGCCACGATCTCGAACTCGATCCGTCGGTTGCGGGCTCGCCCCTCGCTGGAGCCGTTGTCGGCCACGGGGTCGGTGGAACCGGCGCCCTGCACCGCGAGGACGTCCGGATCGATACCCCGTTCCACCAGCGCATCGCGCACCGCCTCGGCCCTTCGCAGCGACAGCTCCAGGTTGTAGACCTCCGTCCCGCTGCCGTCGGTATGGCCCACCACCGTCATCGTCCACGCCGGCCGCGCACGGAACACGGTGGCCAGCACCTCGAACACGGCGGCCCCGGGATCGGTGAGCTCGGCGGAGTCGAAATCGAACTCGATGGCGTCCCCGACGACGATGCGACCCGACGGGCGGGGCGCCCCCTCGACCACGACGAGCTCATCGACGAGCCGTGTGGCACCGAGATCGAGATCGGCGAACGACTCGGCGAACTTGTCCGCCGTTTCCTGGTCGGGAACCTCGCCCTCCATGACGATGACGCCGGTCTCCACCACCAGCCTGGCCCCCTCCTCGCCACTCGGTCGATCGTCACCGCCCGGCTCGGACGCCGCCAGCTGCTGCCTGATCGTCACCGTGCCGCCGGCGTCGTGGAGCTCGACATAGTGACCGGCCCGATCGGCCAGGATGGCTGCGGTGTCGACCGCCCGGCTGTCGATGCAACCGACGGGAGATCCGTCGAGAGGACCCAGGTCGACAACGATGCCTCCCTTCACCCCACCCGGCCCCACGTGGACGTGCCCGTCGTAGGGGCCGGTCAAGCCGTCGACGGTCAGGTCGTAGCAGATCTTGCCGGTTGCGAGGTAGAAGGTGAACACCCCTTCGGCGGTCGCAGTCGTCCGCCCCAGCGGATCGGTGAGGGCCACGGGGATCTCGATCAGCTCAGGCCCCGGGGCCTCCGGCACCGACCGCGGGCCGCCGTCGCCCCCTCCGGCGGTCGCAGCGCCGACGTCGGGGGCGGCGTCGCTGGCGACGTCGTCGATCGGCCCGACCCGGCCGGCATCGACGTCGTCGCCGGACGCGCCGTTTCCGGCGGCATCCGATCCGAGGGTGACGAGGAGGGCGGCGGCCCCGATGCCAACGACCAGCGCCGTAGTCAACAGCAGCCCGAGTCGACGTCGAGAGTGGACCGGGCGGCGGGTGCTCGCCGGCTCGGGGCCTGACCCCGACCGGGCCCCTCTCCCCCTCCCCGGCTCGCCATCCAGCGCCTCCGACTCCAGGATGCTGGCCGATCGGCGACCGGAAGGCGGCTCGGCGGCCGAGGGCTCCCCCCGGTCGCTGCGCCGCGGCGGTGGGTAGGCAGAGCGGTCGGTGACCGGCCGCCGGCCGCTGACCGGCAGCGAGCTGGGGGCGCTGGCCTGCGCCGCTCGCTCATCATCGACCACCGCTCCCAGCCAGGGGCCCCACCCGACGGTGGCCAGCTCCTCACGCTCGGTTCTCAGCAGAACGGCCATGGCCGGCTCGTCGAGGCCCGCCCGGTGCATCCGCCCGAGCTCGGCCAGCACCACCCAGGTGGTGGCGTCGAGCACCCCGTCGACCGCCTCGTCGGTCATCCTCGACCGCTCCGCGATCATGCCCACCACCCGCCTCCGGCGGGGGCCGAGCAACGCATCGGCCACCGCTCCGGCCCGCCATCGACCCGGAGCGGTGGCCAGCGAGGCGAGCCCGGCGTCGTCCGCCGGTTCGATGGTCGCCAGGTCCGCCGTCAATCGAGTGGCATCGACGTCGGCCATCCGCGCCAGGTTGGCGATGACGACGGGGACGGCCAGCGTCGCCGCCACCCCGACCTCATCCGTCGCCGCCGCTCCCGAACCGGTCGCCAGCGCCTGCAGGGACGCGCCGGCACCTAGAAAACCCACCGCTTTGTCGAACAGTTCCGCCATGTTGCCCGTTTTTCGTTTCGCCCGTGTCGCCTGGGATGACCGCCGTCACCCTGCGAGACCGGTCCCCTACCGTAGCACCAGGAGCCGGTCCGGGACCCCGGCCACCGATCGCGACTGACGAGACCCGATCGTTTCGACGGAGCTGGTGCCGCAAGCATGTCGATGCAGAAGCTAGCGTTGACTGCTTGATCGAGATGGCTTCGACGCTGAACCTGGCGCGTGAGCTACTAGCCGACGAGCTACCCCGCCGGTGGATGCACGTCCAGGGGGTGGCCCACCAGGCCACCAGGTTCCATGGAGTCGTTCCCCACGATCGCCTCGAGCTGCTCATCGCATCGGCCTACGTCCACGACATCGGCTACGCCGCTCCGATCCGCCAGACGGGCTTCCACCCCCTCGACGGCGCCCGCCACCTCCGCCGTTGCGGCTTCGACGAGGCGCTGGTGTGTCTGGTGGCCAATCACACCTGTGCCTCCATCGAAGCCGAGCTCCGCCATCTCCGGCCGACCCTCGAGCAGGAGTTCCCGCTCGACCCCACGCTCCCCCACGATGAGCTGACATTCTGCGATCTCACCACCGGACCGGCCGGCGAGACCGTCTCGGTCGACGACCGCCTGGCCGACATCCGCCGCCGCTACGGACCGGACGATATCGTCAGCCGATTTATCGACCGGGCCGAGGCCCAGCTCCGGGCGGCCGTCGGTCGAGCCGAGCTCACCCTCCACGGCACCCACGTCTGACGGCCCCGGGGACGTCCCGGGACCGGGTGGGACGTCCCGAGACGTCCCACCCGGTGGTTGTGCCGTCCTTCCTCTCGAACGATGGTGGGAGTGACAACAACGTTGTCGTCGACTGGCCGGTGCGGGCCACACGCGTGTTGGCGCGGCGGTGCAACACGCGTAGGTCACGGGGTGGGGTCTCCGAGCGTCTGGGCCCGGAGGTCCCGTCTCGTGGCCGCTCTCCGCCCGGTCCGCAGTTCCCCTCGGGGACCGGCCAGTCGACGCTGGCGGCATCTGGGGGCCGCCGGAGGCCGAGCCTGCCCTCCCGGTCGATGAGCGAGCTGACCCACGGCCCCGGCCCCCCGTCGGGCCCAGGTCACGAAGACGTTCCCTCATCGCTCGAGCGGCGACCGAATCCTACTTTCAGTGGTCAGCCACTACTGAAAGTGAGTACACCGTGCGGCGGATCGTCTTCACGACGGGGCGCTGTCCGACGCCCAGTTCGTCGACGCCGTGTACCTCAACCTCCTCAACCTCCTCGGCCGACCGGCCGACGGTGGCGGTCGCGTCGCAGCTCGCCGACTACGCCCTCTCACTCGGCGTGGTCGAGGGGGTCATGCTCGATGGCGGCGGCTCGACCCAGATCTGCACTCCGGTCGCCTCGCTCTCCCGGCACCGTGCCGTACCGACCTTCGCCGTCATCGATGCCCGCTTCCGGTGGAGAGGCTGACGGGCGCCGAGACCGTGGCGGCCAGGGCGGCCGTGGCCTCCTCGTCGCCGTCGCCATCATCGCCATCGCCGTTGGTACCGTCGCCATCATCGTTGTCGCCGTTGCCGCCATCACCGTTGGTGCCGTCGGTTTCATCGCCGGCCCCGTCATCCCCGTCGGTGATGGCGGGGACCTCGTCGTCGCCGGCGCCGGGGGGGCCGTCGTCGATGCCGCGGCCCGCCACTGCGTCGAGGAAGTCCCGTGCGATCGGCGCCGCAGTGGCGCCCCCGAACTCGCCCCCCTCGACGAACACGGCGAAGGCCAGGTCACCCTGGAAGCCGACGAACCAGGCGTGGGAGCGGGGCGGGACCTCGTTGCCGAACTCGGCCGTTCCCGTCTTGCCCGACACCGGCCCCCCCTGGGCCCCGGCCACGGCGCGGCCGGTCCCCTCGGTCACCACGGCCCGCATGAGCTCCCGTAGGTCCCCGGCCGGGCCGGGGGCGAGGTCGAGCACCGCCTGGGCCGGGGGTGCGGGCGACGTGATGAGACGGGGCGACCGGTAGGTGCCGCCGGCGGCGGTGGCGGCCATGACCGCAGCATTGAACGGGCTGAACAGCACCCGTCCCTGTCCGAACGACGAGGCGGCGAGGTCGACCCGGCCATCGGCCACGGGCACGTCGCCGGTGAAGACGGGAACGCCGAGCTGGTAGTCGTCGCCCACACCGAACTCGGCGGCGACGGCGGCGAGCGTGTCGTCGGCGAAGCCGAGGGTGGCCCCCACGAAGGCGGTGTTGCAGGAGTGGGCGAAGGCGGAACGGAACGGGATCGTGCCGAACACCTCGTCCTCGGCGTTGCCGAACTCACGACCCTCCACCCGCACCCTCGCCGGGCACTCGACGGCGTCGGTCTGCCGCAGTCCCTGTTGCAGGAGGGCGTAGCTCGTGATCACCTTGAAGATCGAGCCGGGCTCGTACCGACCGGTCATGGCGAAGTTCACCGTCGATCCGGTGGGTCCGTTGGCCAGCGCCACCACCTCGCCAGTCGAGACCTCGATGACCACCATGCCACTCGTCAGCTCGGTCCGGCGTAGGGCGTCCTCCGCCGCCCGCTGCATCGTGGGATCGAGGGTGGTGATGACCGTCTGCGCCTCGACCGCGGGGAAGGTCGCCAGCACATCGACCTCGGGCCCGGTCCGCAGCGGCGACGTGGTGATGAGTCCGGTCGCCGTCGTGGTGGAGCTGGGATCGGGAGCGGCTCTCGCCACGGTGATCTCGAAGCCCGGCCGCCCCGTGAGCTCGGCATTGAAGGCGTACTGCAGCCCCGAGAGTCCGGCGATGTCGCCGGCTCCGAACAGCCCGGGGAACGCCTCGACGACCTCGGCCGTGGCCTCACCCGACCGGCCGAGGAGGGCTCGGGCGAAATCGTCGTCGATGGCCTGAGGCCGGCTCGTCTCCCGGAACACGGTGCCCGGCAGGGGGAAGATCTCGTCCCTGATGGCGTCGTAGTCGGCCCTGGTCAGGGTGACGACATCGACGAAGGCGTCCGGATCGGCAGCCTCCACCCGGCCGGACAGCTCGGCCGGATCGATCCCCACCAGCTCAGCCAGGCGCTGGGTCAGGGCGGGTAGATCCTGCACCCGGCTCGGCCTGATGCCCACGTCGACGAGCGCCACCTCCCCCACCAGCACCGTGCCGTCGCGGGCCAGGATCGAGCCGCGGGCGACGTCGATCCGCTCGGCTCCCAGCTCGTCGTCGGGGCGGAGGCTGGCTTCGACGATCGAGGGCGACCAGCTCACCCGCCACGTGTCGTCGAGCTCGCCGCGAACTAGCTCGACGACGCCGCTGCTGTTCCACGTCAACTCACCGGGAAAGGTCCAGGCCAGCTGGAGGGGGGCGGAGGCGGTCGTGGGGCCGGTGGCGGTCACCGATCCGGCCTCAACGGACACGCCCGTCGAGCCGAGGGGGCCGACGAGCTCCTGGTAGGCGGCACCGACGCCGCCGACCACCGGTGGCGCCACGTCGAGGCCGTCGAGCGAGCCCGCCTCGAGCGCGACGGCCAACGACGCCACCGCCTCCTCGGCCCCGGCGAGCGCGGCGCCGTCGTCGCCTCCATCCGAACCGACGGGGTCGCCATCGTCGCCGCCGAGCAGACGGGGCCCGACGACGACGGCCAGGGCCCCCAGCGCCCCGACGAGCACGACGAGTCCGGCGGCGATGTAGACACCCGTCCGCTGCCACCCGGCTCGACCCTGGTATTGCGTTCCGCTCATCCCTCGTGCCCTCCGACGCAGGATGCTAACCAATTCCCTTACGGTTCTCGGGACGCCCGGGCAACGGCTGCGGCGGGGGCCGCCCCGGACCGTCCCGACCGAGCGCTCCGCTCAGCGATCGTTCCACTCGGCGAGCATCTCGGCCCGCCGGTCGGACGGGAGCATCACGTAGCCGAATCGACCGAAGGAGCCCGTGACGGCCCGTTCGTAGCCGGCATCGAGCAGGAAGCCGACGACGGCGGCCACCGCCGGATCGAGCTCGCCGTCGATGGGCAGGGCCACGCTGAGCAGAACCGGGCGCGACGCCGGGTAGCTCCCATCGACGATGGTGGCGGTCGAGGGGGCGACGCATGGCTCCGAGGGGAGACGTGACAGGGCGAGGAAGCGCACCGATGTCCCGGCGGCGAGCACCTGCGAGTGGTCGACCCAGCCCACCGCTCCCTCGGCGGACGCCACGGTGGCCGCCATGTTCTCCGGATCGTGGACGACCGTCAGATCGGCCCGGATCGAGGCCCCGGGCACCAGGTCGGCCAGCCGCTCCATGACCACCGCCTGGAACCGATGATGGAGCGGGTCGGCGGGCGACGGACCCGTCACCACCAAGGGTCCGGCGGGGTAGGAGGCGATCGACGATCCCAGGTCGACGGCCAAGGCCCCGGCATCGGCCCAGTCGTCGAATCCGGCGGAACGATCGCCGAAGAGGGCGTAAAGGTCGACGAAACTGAGACAGTCGAGGGGTTCGGTCGACCGGTTGGCCACGACGACGACGCTCTCGAAGGCGAGAGACACCGTGAACAGGTCGACGCCCTGGTCCCGGCAGCTGGCCTGCTCGTCCACCGTCGGTACCCGGGTCGAGGTGACGAGGTCGCTGAGCCCACCACAGGCCAGCAGGAACCCGTGGTCGTCGCCCGTCGGGTCGACGACGACCCGGAGTTGGTCGCAGCGCTCCAGGTACAGCTCGGCCGCCCGTCGCATCAGCGGTACCACGGTCGGGCCGCCGCTGGCCGTCAGGGTCCCGGGCCCGCACCCGGGGGGCGGGAGTCCCTCGATGTCGACGGTCGGGGCCGAGCTGGACGTCCCGATGACGACGTCGGGGGCCAGGGCCCCTGCGCTGGCCCCCGGCCCGCCGCTGGCGGCTGGAGCGGCGGGATCGCCGACCGTCGTCGTCGGCCCGCTGTCATCACCGGCCGGGGTGGCGCACGAGGCGACCAGCAGCGCGCCGGCGAGCAGCGTGACTCGATGGAGGCGTGTCGACAACAAGGCGGCGGGAGTTCCTCTGTGTCGTGTGGACGGAGTGTCGTGTAGACGAAGGTTAGAGCAGGCGGTCGCCGCTGCAACTGATCTCGAGTACCCCGGCGGCTGGCCCGGTGTCCCACGGTCGCCGCCGCCCCCGCTCAGTGGCCGGCGTCGTGGCCGGCGTCCTCCCACGCCAGCATGCCCCCCGTGAGGTTGGTCACGTCACCGAAGCCGGCGTCGACGAGATACTCGGCCGCGTTCGCGCTCCGGCCTCCGCTCCGGCAGAACAGGACGACCGGGCGGGCCGGATCGAGCTCGCCGACCCGGGCGGGGAGCTCACCGACCGGGATGTTGACCGACTGGGGCAGCGTGCCGGCGGCGACCTCGGCCTGTTCGCGGACGTCGACGAGCTGGGCGTCGGCGGCGATGCTCGATCGGTAATCGACGATGGAAACGTTCTGGAAGGTCATTGCCGGTTCGGGCTCCTGGATCGAGGATTGTTCCGGACAATGGTACCAATGGCCTCCCCCTCCCCCGTCTCGCCGCCATGGTGCAACTATCGCCGTCTCGACTCCTGTGCTACCACGGTCACGCCGCGCCGGGGGACCCGGGCGGTTCCCCACGAACCGATGCAGGAGCACACATGGGAGATCGAGTAGCACTGGTGACCGGCGGCGGACGAGGGATCGGGCGCAGCATCGCCCTCGGGTTGGCCGGCGACGGCATCGAGGTCGCCATCACCTACAAGCGCGACGCCGAGTCGGCGGCCGAGACCGTGGCCGAGATCGAGGCGATGGGCCGGGCCGCCCTCGCCATCCAGGCCGACGTCTCGGTGCCCGACGACAACACGCGCACGGTGGCCGAGGTGATCGGCCGGTTCGGTGGCCTGCAGATCGTGGTCAACAACGGCGGGATCGCCAGCCGGGGCAGGGCGGTCGTCGACACCGAGCCCGAGGAGTTGCTGCGGGTCGTGTCGACCCACGCCCTCGGGCCCCACCACCTGCTGTCACAGGCCGTGCCCCACCTGAGGGCCAACGACCGGGCCGACATCGTCGTCATCTCGTCGGTGGCGACGCTGAGCCACGGCGCCAACGGCGGCCCCTACAACATGGGCAAGGCCGCACTCGAGTCGCTGGCCTTCACGCTGGCCAAGGAGGAGCGGGCCAACGGGATCCGCGTCAACATCGTGGCTCCCGGCCTCGTCGAGACGGAGATGGGCAAGCGCCTGGTCAAGGGGGCGGCCGGCATCGACGACATCACGTCGCTCAACGACCGGATGCCGTTCGGGCGGGTGTGCCAGCCGTCCGACATCGCCGACGCCGTACGGTTCTTCGTCTCCGACGCTGGGGCCTACGTGACCGGCGAGAAGCTGAACGTGTGGGGCGGCGGCCAGGACTGGAGGTGACGCACATCTGGCCCCGGGCCCGTCACCGGGCCCGGGGCCGCAGAAGCCAGCGTCTGCCGCGCCAACGGCCGGCGCCGGACCCGCCATGGGTCGGGCCGGCCGTGGGCGTTTTGCGTCTAGATGGCGTCCACGCCCATTTCGCCGGTCCTGATGCGGATCAGGGCGTCGACCGACACGACCCAGATCTTGCCGTCACCGATCTTGCCGGTCTGGGCGGCGCCGGAGATGGCCTCGACCACCTTCATCGCTTCGGCGTTGTCGACGATGACCTCGACCTTGATCTTGGGGATGAAGTCCACCTGGTACTCGGCGCCACGGTAGGTCTCGGTGTGACCGCCCTGGCGACCGAAGCCCTTGACCTCGGTCACCGTCATACCCTGGACCCCGAGGCCCTGGAGCGCCGTCTTCACCCCGTCCAGGACGTGGGGTTTGACCACTGCTGTGATGAGTTGCATGTCGCTTCCTCTCTGCTACTTAGAGCCGGACGAGTTCGGCGGGCATGTCAGGCCCGTAACCGGGGCTGCCGTGCTCTTCGCTGTCGAGGCCGGCGATCTCTTCGGCTTCGGAGACCCGCAAACCAATCGTATGCTTGATAGCCAGGAACAGGGCTCCCGAGGTGGCCAGCACGAAGATGGCGTGGGTCAGGATGAACGTCACCTGGGTGACCAGCTGATCGACCCCTCCCCCATAGAACAGTCCGGCACCCTCCCGTCCGAGGAAGGCGTCGTCGAGATCGGCGAAGAGGGCGATGGAGAACGTGCCCCACGTGCCGCACACGCCGTGGACGGAGATGGCACCGACCGGGTCGTCGATCCCGACCCGGTCGAACATCCGCACCGAGAACACCACCAGCAGGCCACCGATGGCGCCAATCAGCAGGGCGGTCCAGCTGTAGACGGCACCGACCGGTGCCGTGACGGAGACCAGCCCGGCCAACAGGCCGTTGGCCGCCATCGACACGTCGGGCTTGCCGTCGAGGAACCAGGAGAGGCCCATGGCCACGACGGCGCCGCCGCAGGCCGCCAGCAGGGTCTTGACCGCGATCTGCATCACGAACTCGTCGGCCGCCAGCTCAGACCCGGCGTTGAATCCGAACCAGCCCACGAACAGGATCATGGCACCGATGACGACGAACGGGATGCTGTGGCCGGGGATGGCCTGCAGCCTCTTGTCGGCGCCGTATTTGCCGATGCGGGGACCCAGGATGAGGGCGCCCATGAGGGCGGCCCAACCGCCGGTGGCGTGAACGATGGTGGAGCCGGCGAAGTCAGAGAACGGGAACTCCCGCTGCGCCAACCAGCCACCGCCCCAGGTCCACCGCAGGATGACCGGGTAGATCAGCGCCGTGATCACGAAGGAGTAGACGAAGTAGGACTTGAACTTCGTCCGCTCGGCCATCGCTCCCGAGACGATCGTGGCCGCCGTGGCGGCGAACGCAGCCTGGAAGAAGAAGGTGGTGGCGACCGACAAGCCGCCGTCCGGCCCTATCGGGTCGTCGAGGCCGTCGAGGAAGAAGCCGCCCCACCCGAACCATCCACCGAGTGCCTCACCGCCGGTGAAGGCGATGCCGAAACCGATCAGAGCGAAGGCGAGAACCCCGGCCGACATGTCCATGAGGTTCTTCATCATGATGTTCGCCACGTTCTTGGCCCTGGTGAGTCCGGCCTCGACGAGGGCGAATCCGGCCTGCATGAAGAACACGAGCACACCGGCGATGAACACCCAGAGGTTGTCGAGTATCACTTGGGATGCCACCCCCTCCGGTATGTCGGTCTGTGCGCCGGCCGGACCCACCAACAGCAGCGAAACCGACCCCGCGAGGAGGCCCGCTATGCCTAGCTTGAGTTTCATCTCTTCTGCTCCTTGTCGCTTCGGCGCCGATGCTATGATCCGCTCGTTTCGCCATGGTTTTGGCACTGTTACGCAAATCAGACTCATCTCTTTCGTGAATCTGACATCGGACCGGACAGCGGTCGTTCACTGACCGGTCTGGGGGCGGGGACCCCGACGAGGCCGCCGCAGCGGTCCTCCCTGTTGGCGGCGCCGGGACCTCATCGCCCCAGGACGTAGCCGCGCTTGCGCACCGTCCTGATGGTCAACCCGAGCGGCTCCAGTCGCCGCCGGAGCCGGAGGACGTGCACGTCCAGTACGTTCCGCTTCGGTTCTTCATCCGGCCAACCCTGGCGGAGCAACGCCTCCCGGCTCACGACCTTGCCGAACCGGGCCAGCAGGGTCTGCGTCAGTCGGGCCTCGATGGGCGGTAGGGCCGTCCAGTTGTGTCTGTGGTGGAGCACACCGTCGTCGTCGAGGACGGGCTCGACGTCGAGCCGGCGGGTGAGCGTCTCGACCCTGACCTGGAGGTCGCGTTCGTCGGCGGGAAGGCGGATCCAGTCCTCCAGGGGATCGACGGTGATCGGCGCCGGCTCACCCTCGCCAACGAGGAGGATCCTCGGCTGCGCGCCCTCGCTCAGCTCCCGACGGCGGTCCGCCTCCGCCGGCCAGTAGACGAGTTCGACCTGCATGGCGGGAAACCTACGAAGGCGGTGTTTCGCCTTTGTTTCGTGATGATAAACAATGGGCATTAAGCCCCGGGCGGGCAACCCGACCAGCGGGTAGCGTCCGAGTGGTCGGACCCAAAACCAGGTTTCGACCGGTACGGAGACCATGGAGGTGATGTAGTGGCCGATCTGCAGGACTCGTGGCGCGACATGCGGGGCAAGGCCGAAGCGCTCGGACTCAAGCTCAAGCTCCACCTGGAGCAGGAGCACCACGAGGACGACGTCGAGGGAGAGGGGAAGCGGGCCGACGCCAGGGCCGCCATCGAGGATCTGGCGAGCCGGCTCCAGGATGCGTTCGACTCCGTGGAGGCGGCGGCCAAGGACCCGGCCGTCCGCGCCGATGTGAAGGACATGGGTCTCCTGCTCAAGGATGCCCTGACCGAGACCTTCACCTCGGTGAGCTCCGATGTCGGGGAGGCCATGAAGAAGGCGAGCCGCAAGGCGACCGGCAAGGCGACCGGCAAGGCGGCCGACGACCCGGTGGACGACACGGTGGACGACACGGTGGCCGACGATCCGACCCCGGAGGACTGAGCGAGTGACGGGCCCGGGGCCGCCGGGCGGGCGGCAAGCTCGGCCGCCTTCGACTGCGACGGACGAGGCGGGGGCCGGACCGGATTCGTGATCCGGTCCGGCCCGCTGCCGTTCCGCCTGTCGGCTCGGTTTCGTCGGAGTGCGCCGTCGGGCGTACCGGGAATCAGCTCCAGCAGCTCCGGCTGGCGGCCCACGGCCTGGTGCCGTCACGCTGCCAGGTGATGAGCGCCGCTTCGTCCTGCTGGGCGTTGGTGGCGAGATGGGCCTGGTTCACGCCGTAGCGATCACGGTGACCGTAGGCGTCCCAGCTGCCGGTCAGGAACTGATAGGCCCCCCGGGCCGACGAGCGGGGGTTGGCCGCCTGGTAGTTGTCGGTCGACTCACAGCGCCGTATGGCCAGGAGAACGGGCGGCAGGAGCACGCCATTGCCGGAGTCGACCCAACCCTCGGATCCGGCAGGCGCCGCCGCGGTGGCGGTCGTCTCCGGCGGGGTCGTCGTCTCGGCGGGAGCGGTGGTCTCGGGGGCAGCGGTCGTCTCGGGCGACTCCGCCGCCACCGTCACCTCGGTGGTCTCCGGGGCGACGGTCGTGTCGGGCGACTCCGCCGCCGTCGCCTCGGTGGTCTCCGGGGCCATGGTCGGGTCGGTGGTCTCGGGTGCCGCCGTCACCTCTGGCTCGGGAGCCTCGGTGGTCGTCGGGGCCTCGGTCGTCGCCGGCGCCGAGGCGTTGGTCCCGGCCCGGGCCACCACGGCCGAGAGTGCGAGCTGATCGCGGATCGACGCCGGATCGGGCCGATCGTCGCCGCTGGGTTCGTCGACCGAGGGAGCGGCCGGCTCGTCGTCGATGCTGCGGGCCGACGCCCGACCGGTGCCGTCGGCCCCGGGGTCGCTTCCTGGCCCGTCGGTTGGCGGCGACAGCGCAGCGCCGGTCGTCTCGACATCGCCTCCGTCGTCCCGGACGGTGCCGGCGGCCGTGAGCATCGCCACGGTCAGGACGGCGAAGAAGGTGGCGAGCAGGCCGCCACGGCTGGGGCGTCCGAACGAAGAACGCGCCAGGAAGTCAGGTCTTCGGAAGGGAACTCGCAATCGATAACTCTCCTTTGTCGCTGCCCGCCCGCATCGGGCCGGCTCGGAACAAATCGGTATCGGACGAGCTGCGGTGGGCGCAGCCGACGGTTCTTCTGTCGGCGGCGACGATAGCAACGTTACGGAAGCATTACGCAACCCCGTATGACCGATGTCACATCCTTGTCGATGGGTCTCGATGCACCCATCAGACGGGGCGGGCACGTGCCTCGGGCGACGTTGACCTGTCGAGAGTTCCGGTCCCCGGCGACCGGTGTAGTAGACCGATATGGTGCAGCGAGCCGATGCCGGCCCCTCGAGCCCGTCCCCACCATGCGCCAGCTGAGCGGCATCGATACGAGCTTCCTGGCCTGGGAAGGGCCGACCACCGTCGGCCACGTCACCAGCGTGCTCGTCCTCGATCCGACGACGTCACCGCAGCCGTGGACCTTCGAACGCTTCGCCGTCCACCTCGCCTCGCGACTCGACCGGCTGACCCCGTTGACCGAGAAGCTCCTCGAGGTCCCGCTGGGGCTCGACCGCCCCTACTGGGTGGCCGATGACCGGTTCGACCTCGACTACCACCTCCGCCACCTGGCCGTTCCCGAAGACGGCGGCCGCCAGGCCTTCGCCGACCTGGTGGCCCGCATCCACGAACGACCCCTCGACCGGCGTCGCCCGCTCTGGGAGTGCTACGTCGTCGACGGTGTCGTCGGCGGAACCCGTCGGGCGGTGATCACCAAGATCCATCACGCCGCCATCGACGGCCTCTCGGGCCAGGAGATCCTGGCCCAGCTCGTCGACCTCGATCCCCACACCCCGGTGGCGGCGGCCAGACCCGAGATACGCGTCAGCGACCCGGAGCACGTCGACGAGCGCCGCATCCTGGCCAGGGCGGCGAGATCGATGCTCGTCTCCCCGGCCCGCCTGGCCGCCGTCGGCGTCGATCTGGCCCGAGCCCTGCCCGTCATCGGGCCCGGCCTCGGCCGCAGCTCCCCGGTCGCCCGGGGCGACGAGACGCCCGGTGAGCTCGTCCGCCGGCTCGGGGCGGCGCCACCGACCCCGTTCAACGCCACGATCGGGCCCCATCGGCGATGGGCCTACGCCTCGGTTCCCCTCGCTCACGTGAAGGCGATCAAGAACGCCGCCGGCACCACCGTCAACGACGCCATCCTGGCCATGGTGGCCGGGGTGGTGCGGGCCTGGCTACTGGAGCACGACGCCCTCCCCGATCGGCCCCTGGCGGCCATGGTGCCCCTCTCGGTCCGCCGGCCGGCCGGCGGACCGCCGGGGGGAAACATGATCTCGCCGACCATCACCACGCTGGCCACCCACCTCGACGATCCGGCTCAGCGCCTCGCCGCCATCAAGGCGAGCATGGACGAGGCCAAGAAGGCCCACGACGCTCTCCCGGCCGATCTGCTCACCGACCTGACGCAGGTGGCTCCCCCCGCCGTCGCCGCCCTCGCCGCCCGCCTGGTGGCCTCGACCCACGTGGCCGACCGCGTCACCCTCCCGTTCAACCTGGTGGTCTCGAACGTGCCTGGGCCCCCGATTCCCCTCTACCTGGCCGGGGCGGAGATCGTCGGCCACTACCCCGTCTCGGCCATCGTCGACGGTGTCGGCCTCAACGTCACCGTCTTGTCGACCAACGGCACCCTCGACGTCGGCTTCGTCGCCGACCGTGACCTCGTGCCCGACCTGTGGTCGATGGCGGACGGGGTGACAGCGGCCGTGACCGAGCTGGCGGCCGCCGTCGGCGCCGACCTCGACGATTGAGCGCCCACCCGAGTCGATTCGAGGGCCGACAGCCGGTGCATCAGCCTCCGACCGGAACCGGTTGATGGGCCCGTGATCGCCGTCGCCCCGGCGGATCGACCCCCGGCCCGGACGATCCTCTCCTCACGTCCGGGCCGGGGGTGACTACCGGCAGTGACCCACGCCCGCCCCGGCTTGTTGGCCAGGAAGGCGGCGGCCAACATGGACACAAGGAGTTGCCATGTCGACGACATCAACCGGTCCCCCGGTGGCGGCCCGCCTCCACCACCACGCCATCGTCGTGGCCGACCAGGAGGCGACGCGCCACTTCTATGAGGACGTGATCGGCCTTCCCCTGGTCGCCACGTGGTGCGAGGTCGAACACGTGCGCGGACGGGAGCGGACCTATTGTCACACGTTCTTCGGGCTGGCCGACGACTCGGCGCTGGCGTTCTTCCAGTTCGCCGATCCCGCCGATCACGCCGAGCTCGTCAGCAACGTCCCGTCGTCGCTGAACCACATCGCCCTGGCCACGACGGCCGAAGAGCAGGCGGCCGTGGCCGCCCGACTCGACGCCGCCGGCATCGGCCATCGCACCGTCGATCACGGCTACTGCGTCTCGCTCTACACCTCGGATCCCGACGGCTCGAGCCTCGAGCTCACGGTCGACCCGCCGAACGCGGCCGAGATCGCCGCCGCCCGACGGGCGGACGCCCACGATGAGCTGGCCCGCTGGCTGGCGGGCGACCATACCCCGAACAACGACCTGCGGGCCCTGCACCGGCAGGTCTGAGGCCAGGGAGACGAGGTCATCGCAACCAGGTCGAGGGCGACCCGGGCTCAGTTGGAGGTCTCGGCGACCAGGGACCAGGGACCCTGGGCAGGCCCGGCCGACGGTGACGCCCATTCGCCCGGCCCCCATACCCCCGCCTAGGGTTGGCTCGAGCCCGGACCCGGGCTCGACGCAGAAGGGGGGACCACGCGTCATGCACCTCGCCCGGCCAGCCGAACCGAGGCTCGAACCCATCCCCAAGGTGGTGGAACGAGCGCGGGAGGCGATGAAGTCGCAGCCCGTCAACGCCGTCAACGTCATGGCCACCATGGCCCACAACAGAACCGTGTCGAAGGCCCTCGGGACCTTCGCCCAGACGATGCTGTTCGAGGGGGACCTCCCCCGCCGCCAGGTGGAGATCGCCGTGTTGCGGATGGGTTGGAACTGCCAGGCGGTCTACGAGTTCGGCCAGCACACGCTGTTCGGGCGCGACGCCGGGCTGACCGACGCCGAGATCTACTTCACGACACGCCCGATCCCACAGGGCGACTGGTCGGCTGACGACGCCGCCATCCTGCGGCTCGTCGACGACCTCTACACCGACGATTGCGTGTCGGACGGCGCCTGGGATGAGGCGTCGAAGCACTTCAGCGTCCCCGACATGATCCACCTCATCGCCGCCGCCGGGTGCTACCGGGTCGTCAGCGGCTTCCTCAACTCAGCGGGGGTCCAGCTCGACGAGGGCGTCCCCGGCTGGCCGACCCCTCCGGAGGGCTGAACCATGGAGTACCCGCTCAGCGGCGTCAAGGTCCTCGACTTCTCCCGGGTCCTGGCCGGGCCGTTCGTCGGTCGGATGCTGGCCGACCTGGGAGCCGACGTGGTGAAGGTCGAACCCCCCGAGGGCGACATGACCCGCAACATGGGCCGCAAGGTCAACGACCTCTCCGGCTACTTCACCCAGCAGAACGTCGGCAAGCGTGGCATCTGTGTCGATCTGACGAAGGACGGGGCGTCCGAGCTCATGCTGGAGCTGGCGGCCAGGGCCGACGTCGTGGTCGAGAACTTCCGGCCGGGCATCATGTCGAGCTTCGGGCTCGGATGGGAGGAGCTCTCGGCCGTCAACCCCGGGCTCGTCATGCTGTCGATCTCGGGATTCGGGCAGACCGGTCCGGAACGTGATCGAGCGTCGTACGCCCCGATCATCCACGGCGAGGTGGGCCTGCTGGAGCGCCAGCAGTTCGTCGACGGCACCGACAAGCCCCGCGACTTCGCCCTGTCGATCGCCGACACCTACACAGGGCTCCACGGCATGGTCGGCCTCCTCGCCGCCCTCAGCCACGCCCAACGGACCGGGGTCGGCCAACACGTCGACCTGGCCATGCTCAACGCCATGTTCTTCACCGACGACTACGCCCATTTCGCCCTCGAGGGAGCGCGGATCGTGGCCGGCGGTGGTCAGGTCTTCGACGCCACCGGCGGGCCGATCATGCTTGCGGGCGACGAGAAATGGTACTGGCGGGTCCTCAACACCCGGGCCGGCGTCGAGGACCCGACCCCCGACGGCGCCGACCTGGAGACCAAGATCAGGCTCCGTCGCCAGGCAATAGAGGCGTGGCTGATGTCGTTCCCCGACCGTGAGTCCCTCATCGCCAAGCTCAACGAGGTCAACCTGGCCTGGGGCAACGTCTTCGGCCACAAGGAGGTCTTCGACCGCCAGGCGTCGATCGAGGCCCGCCAGGTGCTGACCACCGTCGACGACCGGGGCGGGGGCCAGCGGCGGGTGACCAACACCCCCTACCGGTTCTCGGCGGCCCAGGCCGGGGTGCGGGGTCCGGCACCCTACCGAGGCGAGCACAACTACGAGGCCATCACCGACTGGCTGGGCGACGACGCCGGCGACCTCGAGGGTCTCCACTACAGCGAGGTCCTGCTCCAGGACGACAACGCCGCCGGACTCGGCGACCGTTGAGGCCGGCCCCGGGGCGGCGACCGGGTGCCGTTCCGGCGGGGCGACCACCGGACGCCGGCCAGTAGGGTCCGGTCATGCTCGACGACTCCCCACCACCTCCGCTGCCGTCCCACGTCCGGGACGGCGACGAGCGCACGACCCTGTTGGAGATGCTCGAGTATCAACGGGCCGTGTTGCTGCGCAAGGCCTGGGGGCTCGACGCGACCCAGCTGGCCCGGACCCTCGGCCCGTCCGACCTCACCCTCGGTGGGCTGCTCGTGCACATGGCGCTCGTCGAGGACAACTGGTTCAACTACGGCCTCCTCGGCAACGAACCGGCCGAGCCGTGGGCGTCCGCCCCCTGGGAGGACGACGAGGACTGGGACTTCCACGTCGCCGCCGAGTGGACGCCGGCGGAGATCGTCGGCCACTACCAGGAGGCGCTGGCCACCAGTCGGGCGGCGGTGGCCGCCACCCCCTCCCTCGATGCCGGGCCGGCCCGCAGCTCGCCCGACCAGCCCCCCACCACGCTGCGCTGGGTGCTGGTGCACATGATCGAGGAGTACGCCCGCCACTGCGGCCACGCCGACCTCCTCCGCCAGTCGATCGACGGGCTCACCGGCGATTAGGTCCGGGTCCCGGTGTTGCGGCGGGCGCCGCCACACCCGAGAGTGGCCCCATGCACGGAGCACTTACGACGACAGTGACGGGCAGCTATCCCCAACCCGGATGGCTTGTCGACCGCGACCTCCTGGTCCGCAAGGGGGTGCCACGGGTGAGAGCCGACGACGTGTGGCTGGTCGATCCCGAGATGCGGGCCGAGGCGGTGGAGGCCGCGACCCTGGTCGCCATCGCCGATCAGGAGGCCGCGGGGGTCGACGTCATCACCGACGGGGAGATCGGGCGGGAGTCGTACTTCAACCACTTCGCCACCGCCCTCGGGGGCGTTGACCAGGAACGGGTAGGCTCGGCCACCAACCGGGTCGGCACGCAGAGCGACGTGCCGCTCGTCGTGGGGCCGATCGAGCGCCGAGAGCCGATCGAGCTGGAGGCGGCCCGTTTCCTGCGAGCCCACACCGATCGGGCGACGAAGGTGACCGTGCCCGGACCATTCACGCTCAGCCAGCTGGCCCAGAACGAGTACTACCCCGATCAGCGGGCCCTGGCCCTGGCCTACGCCGCCGCCGTCCGCGACGAGCTGCGCGACCTGGCGGCGGCCGGCATCGACGTGCTCCAGATCGACGAGCCCTACCTCCAGGCCGGCGCCGCCATGGCCCGCCAATTCGCGGTGGAGGCGATGACGGCGGCGGTGGAGGGCGTGGATGCCTACACCGTGGTCCACACCTGCTACGGCTATGCCGCCTACGTCGATGACAAGTCGGGTGGCTACCCGTTCCTGGCGGAGCTGGCGGCGGTGCCGGTCGACGCCATCGCCATCGAGGCCGCGCAACCGCGCCTCGATGCGGCGGTGACGGCCGAGCTGGCCCCCAGGTCGGTGGTCCTCGGGGTCGTCGATCTCGGGACCGACGAGGTGGAGACGGCGGCGACGATCGCCGACCGGATCAGGGCCGCCCTGGCCCATGTCCCACCGGAGCGCCTGGCGGTGGCCCCCGACTGCGGGATGAAGTTCCTCGACCGTTCGACGGCGCGGGCCAAGCTGACGGCGATGGTGGAAGGAGCGGCGATCGTCAGGGCCGAGCTCGGGCTGGGAACGTGATAGCCGGACCGCCATGACCGGCACACGACCGGCTCCGGGTGATCGAGGGGGACGGTTGCACGCGAGGGCGCTGCGGCCTCTACCGTTCAGCCAGAGTCACCATCGCCGGCCGCGAGGCCGACCCGACCGAGGGGGAGCCATGGCCGATCAACTGCCCGCCCGACTGCATCACACCGCCTATGTCACCAAGGATCAGGAGGCGACGCGTGCCTTCTACGAGGACCTGATCGGGCTTCCGCTCATCGCCACGTGGTCGGAGACCGACGAGCTGTTTGGCGCCGAGCGCGTCTACTGCCACACCTTCTTCGGCCTCGGCGACGGCAGCGCCCTGGCCTTCTTCCAGTTCGCCGACGAGGAGGACCAGCGCCAGTTCGATCCCGAGCTGACCCCGTCCCCCTTCCGCCACATCGCCCTCAAGGTCTCGGCCGAGCTGCAGGACGCCGTCGCCGGCCGCCTGGCCGACGCCGGATGGACACCGGAGCCGTTCGTGCTGGAGCACGGCTACTGCCGCAGCCTCTACACCGAGGACCCCAACGGCATGCTGTTGGAGCTGACGGTCGATGCCCCCGAGGCCGACGCCATCGCGGCGGAGCGGCGGCCGGTGGCCCACGACGAGCTCCGCCGCTGGCTTGCCGGCGACCACACGTCGAACAACACCTACCGCTGACGGCCTACCGCCGACCGCCCACCAGCGGTCGAGGGGCAGCGGCTGGCCCGCTCCACAGGGGAGGAGGGCGACCCGGGCCTGGGGGCCGACGCCGCCGGCGCACGACACGGCGAGGAGCCGGATCCGCCCAGGCAGCCGGTCGCGGGGCCGGGGCGGAGCCAATGTCGGGGGGCCCGGCGGCCCGTGCGATCATGTCGGGATGAGCGAGCAGATCGACCCCGACGCCATCCACGACGAAGCCGCCGCCTGGTTCGCCGAGCACTGGAACCCGGCCCTGCCCCTCGGCACCTGGTGGCGTCACCTGGCCGACGCCGGTTGGGCCTTCCCGTCCTGGCCCGAGGGATACGGCGGTCGGGGCCTGCCGTCGGCGGCCGCCCGGGAGGTGGCCCGGGCCCGCCACGAGGCGGGGGCCTACGGCTCCCCCAACGGGATCTCCACGTTCCTCGTCGCCCCCACCCTCATGCACTACGGGACCCCCGACCAGCTCCAGCGGTACCTGCCGGGCATCGTCGACGGCACCACGGTCTGGTGTCAGCTGTTCTCCGAGCCGGGTTCGGGCTCCGACATGGCCGGCCTGAGCACCCGCGCCGTCCGCGATGGCGACGAGTGGGTCGTCAACGGTCAGAAGGTGTGGAGCTCGGGGGCCCAACGGGCCCGCTACGGGATCCTGATCGCCCGCACCGATCCCGACGCGCCGAAGCACGCCGGGATCACGTACTTCCTGCTCGACATGCACCAACCGGGGGTCGAGGTGCGACCGCTGCGGGAGATGACGGGCGACGCCGCCTTCAACGAGGTGTTCTTCACCGACGCCCGGGTGGCCGACGCCGACCGGCTGGGCGAGGTGGGCCAGGGCTGGGCCGTGGCCATGACGACGCTGTCCCACGAACGTGACCCCGGCAACCCCGGCATGGGCGACAGCGCCGCCTTCGTCGATCTCGACCTGACGGTGCCGGTGGGCGAGGTGGCCCGGGCCCAGGCCGATTCGGTCGACGGCTTCTCGCTGGCTCTCAGCGGCGGGGTGACGGGCCTGCTCGACGAGCTGGTGGGGGCCTCGGGCCGGGCCGACGACCCCGTGACCCGCCAGCGGCTGATGCGGATCCTCGAGCTCCGCCGCACGTCGCGGTGGTCGGGTCAACGCTCGGCGGCGGCGGCCAAGGCCGGCGGTCAACCCGGACCTGAGGTGTCGACCCTCAAGCTCGTCGGCTCCGAGATGGGCCGTCGCATCCGGGACACGGGGCTGGAGCTGATGGGCCCGGACGGGATGCTGTGGGGCGCCGATGCCCCGACACGGGGCCTGTTCCACTCCTACGCCATGTTCACCCCGGCCCAGTCGATCGCCGGGGGGACCGACGAGGTCCAGCACAACATCATCGGCGAGCGGGTCCTCGGCCTGCCCCGCGAGCCGGGCGAGTCAGAGCAGCGCCAACGCCCCTGGTCGGCGTTGCCCCGTAGCTGAACGTCGGATCTTTTCCCGGGGGGCCACCGACGGGGCCGCCGACGGCGTCCGTGTCGGCGCCGGCGTCGACGACCTGACAGATCAGGGGACGGCGCCGACGGCTCCGTCGAGCCAGGCCCCGATGCGGGCGGCGGGCTGGGCCCCGACCTGGCGGGCCACCTCGACCCCGTCCCGGAACAGGATCATCGTCGGGATGCCCTGCACCCCGAAACGTCGGGACACCGCGGGCTGGGCGTCGACATCGACCTTGAGGACCCGCAGGGCGCCGGCCCGTTCGCCCGCCACCTGCTCGATGGCGGGGCCGACCATGCGGCACGGACCGCACCACTCGGCCCAGAAGTCGACGAGCACGGGCAGCGTCGAGGTGGCGATGACCTGGTCGAAGGTGGCGGTGTCGACGTCGACCACGAGGGGGAGGTCTCGTTTGCAGCGGCCGCAGCGGGCCTTGCCGGCGGCCACCACCGGCACCCGGTTCCGGGTGGCGCAGTGGGGGCAGCTGACGTCGTGGGTCGTCGTGGTCATGTCAGGTGCTTCCGTTCATCGGGGCGTCGGCGGGGTTGGTGGCGCGGTCGACGGTTTCGTCGTCGTCCACCGGTGGGGTGATGAGCCCGTAGTGACCGTCGTAGCGTCGATACACGACGTTGGCTCGACCGGTGACGGCGTTGGCGAAGAACACGAACGGTCGACCTGTCCCGTCGAGGATCCCGATGGCCTCGCTCACCGGCAGGGTGGGGGCGTCCTCGTCGACCGCCTCGACCTCTGCCGGTCGGGAGACGTCCAGCCCTGCGGTCACGGGGTGCAGGACCGCCGTGCCGTCGGGTCGACGCTCGATCAGGTGGTCGAGCCCGGTGCTGAGTTCGACGAAGAGATGGAAGTCGTAGTCGAGCAGGTCGAGGTCCCACAGCGCCTCTTCTACCGTCAGCTCCTCCGGCGCATATGACTTGTGGCGCACGATCTCCCGTTCGCCGACCGGCCGATCGGCGTACGGGGGCCGGGCGGGCGGGGTGTCGCCATGGCGCCAGGTGCCGTCGCCGGAGCGGCGATGGCGCGGCGGTTCGTGGTGGTGGGCCAGCTTGTTGTGGAGCCGGCTCAACGCCTCGTCGGCCGCCTGGGCCGGCCCCGGCGCCGCCGCCTCGGTCCGCACAACCCGGTGGCCGATCTCGACACTGACCTGGGCCGACGCCGGGATTCCGGGTTTCGACGGTTGGGTCAGCTTGATCCGCCCCGTGCGGGTGCCGGCGGCGACGGTCTCGGTGAGATGACGCAACCTGGCCACGGCGTCCTCGGCCACGCCGTCGGGGACCGGCCCGACGGTGACCACGTCGACCGGCACCTCCCCGACCGCCTTCTGGTCGGCCCCGACCGCCCATTGGTCGACCCCGACCGCCCATTGGTCGGCCCCGAGCCACAGCTCGACGATCGCTCCCCGGTCGACCCGGGCCAGTGCCACGGCGGCGGTGTCACCCCCGCGCTCGACACGGATCAGCTGATCGACACCGTGCATGTCGACGCCTGTGGCGTCAGCGCCGAGCCAGCCGCTGCGCTCGAGGGCAGCGTGGACACGTCGCCGCCCGTGGTGACGGCCGGCGTCGTCGTTGATGACGGCATCGGGCCCGCACAGGGACACGGCGGCGTCGAGGTCGTGGGCGGCCAGGGCGTCGAGCCAGGCCCGCACCACCCGGAACGGCTGGGTGGTGACGTCGATCCCGTAGGCCTCCTGGGTGGCGGTGCGGACCTTGGCCCCGGGGCGCTTGGCCCCGACGAGGTCACCGAAGCGGCGCTGCCGCTTGTTCGTCCTGGTACCGGCGCGAAGACGGACGGCGAACGCCCGGTCCTCGCCGTCGACCCGTCGAAGCTCGTAGCGTACCCGGGCGCCGTGGACGCGGGCCGAGGTCGCCACCTCGCCCAGCTCGGCGATGCAGGTCCGGCCCCGGCGGATGATGTGGACCCGCCCGGCCTCGGTGTCGACACGTGTCACTCTCCCATCGGGCACGATGGCCCTCCTCTCAGCTGGGGTCGGTCGTCCAGGGGTCGTCGATCGTCGGTGGTCCGACGCCCCGTGGCGGGCCGCCCTCCCTCCGGTTTCCCAGCGACGACCAGGGTGGAACTCCCCCGAACGGGCGGAGACAGCGCTCCTCCGCCGGAGGCGACGACCCCCGGCCCAACACCCCAGGGGTCGAGCCCGAACGGCGGCTGGGGACGCGGGGCCAGCCCGGGCACGAGCGGCGCAACGTCGGCGAGGAGGCACGCGGTGTGGCCTGGCGTCATGGCTACCTCCGGGTCGTCGGCGGGCACGAGCATGATGCACCCCGAACGGTGAGCGGCCCAGTGGCGAAGGTCCCGATCCCACCGGCGGGCTGGACGGGCGTCGCGAGTCGCGCCGACCACAACGTCTTGTGTCGGCCCCACCACACAGGGTGAGCGACTTTGTAACCGTCCTGTGCATTGTGTCACAGGGGCAAAGACGTACAAGATGTGACGACTTGCACGGCCATCCGAGTGGACGGCCTTGACCCCAAGGGGAGCGATCTCTTATGTACCGACTTACGCGCTTGTTTGCGTTGTTCTTCGCGTTGGTGCTCATCGCCAGCGCTTGTGGTGGTGGTGATGACGACGCCGGCACCGACGCCGGCGAGGAGGAGGGGCTGCAGGGGGGCGGGGTCGATGACGACGCTGCGGCCGAGGCGCTGACCTCGACCACCGCTGC
>JBHJNQ010000023.1:0-47407 GCA_050330635.1 Acidimicrobiales bacterium
TTACAACTCCGACAAGCGCAGCCTGGCCATCGATCTACGCCATGAGCGGGCTCGCGAGATCGTTCGTCGCATGGTGGCCCGGGCCGATGTGGTCGTGGAGAACTTCGCCGTCGGGGCCCTGGCCGCGCTCGGGTTCGGGGTCGAGGACCTCCGGGCCATCAACCCCGACATCATCGTGGTTTCCATCACCGGCTACGGCCAGACGGGCCCGTCGGCTGACTACATGGCCTACGGGCCGGCCGGAGGGGCGGTCGCAGGACTCTACGCGGCCAACGGCTACGAAGGGGCCACGGCCGCTGAGACCGGAGTTGCGATCGGTGATCCCGGCACCGGGCTGACGGCCGCGTTCGCCACCGTGGCCAGCTTGGTCTGCCGGCGCCGGACCGGCCGGACCAGCCGGCTCGACGTCGCCATGGTCGAGGCGATCGGGGCCACCGTTGGCGAGTTGTGGATGCAGTACCTCGTCGACGGAGCGCCACCAGTGCCGACCGGCAACCTGGACCCGCAGTGGGCGCCGCACGGCGTCTACCCCACCGGGCCCGACCAGTGGGTCACCATCTCGTGTACCAGCGACGCCGAGTGGCAGGCCTTGGCCAGGGTGGCCGCCCGCAGGCAAGACAGGAGCGACGATCCTCGCTTCCACGACGAGCGTTTTTCGACCCAGACCGGCCGCAAGACCCATGAAGCTCGGATCGACGAGCTGATCGCGGAGTGGCTGAACGGCCAGGACCGTTGGGAAGTGTGCCGGCAGCTACAGGCGGTGGGCGTGGCCTCGATGCCCTCCGTTGCGCCCCTCGAGTTGTGGACCGCCAATGAGCAGTTGGCCGCGATCGGGATGCTCGAACAACCCGACCATCCGGTCACCGGTCCGAGAACCGTGCCCGGCGTACCGTGGCGGCTCAGCAACGGCGCCAACGGCCTACGGCGCCCAGCGCCGTTGCTGGGTCAACACACCGACGAGGTGCTGGGGGAGTTGGGCTTCAGCTCCGAAGAGGTCGCGTCGATGCGGACCTCGGGTGCGGTGGGGCCCTGATGGGTCGGGCAGCCGGCGGAGATTTCCGCAGATCTTCCTCCTCCACCAACTCCGTTCGGTTGCAATTCCTTGGCCGTTACCGGGCCGGCGGCTGTGGGGGGCCGAGTAGTGCATCAGCTGTGCTGAGGCGGGGGACGAGCTGACATGGTTCAACGGCTTCACGTAGGGTTTCCACCGAGCTGACTGCCTGGGGGACGAGGTATGAGCAGGAGCGAATCCGCAAGCCGCGAACGAGATGATGTTGTCTGGAGCGAGCTGATCGACGAGGGGCGGGTGTCGGGGCAGCTGTACGTCGATGCCGTGATCTTCGAGGCCGAGATGGAACGCATCTTCCACCGGGGCTGGGTCTTCGTCGGCCACGAGAGCGAGGTGGCGTCGCCGGGCGAGTTCGTCACCCGCCAGCTGGGCCGTGCTCCCGTGGTGATGACCCGAGACGACGCCGGCGCCCTCCGGCTCTTCTCGAACCGTTGCCCCCACAGGGGAGCCACGATCTGTGCTCTCGAAGGGGGCCAGTCCCGGTACTTCCGGTGCCCTTACCACGCCTGGACCTTCGACAGCGGCGGACAGCTGGTGAGCCTTCCCGCCGAGGAAGGCTACGGTTCGTCGTTCGATCGAAGCCAGTTCGGCCTGGCGCCCGTGCCCCGCATCGACAGCTACCGGGGCTTCGTGTTCGCCAGCTGGGGTTCCGACGGCCCGACGCTGCTGGAGCACCTGGGACGTTCAATTGAGATGATCGACCGCCTCTGCGACCTGTCGCCCGTCGGCCAGATCGAACTGCGGGCGGGGTGGCTCCGCCACCGGATCGGGGCCAACTGGAAGATGGCGGCGGAGAACGTCTGCGATTTCTATCACCCGCCGGTCACCCATGCTTCCTCCGGTCTGGTCGCCGCTGCACCGGCCAACTACTTCAGCGACGCGAGCGGCGCCGTCGCCCGGAACCTCGGCGGTGGCCACGGCGAGATCGACCACCGCCCCACGCGCGCCCGGTCGACACCGCGTCCCCCCGAGTCCTACAAGGGCGGACAGCGTCGACACCTGGACCTCCTGGCCGAGCGTGACGGCCCGCTGGTAGCCGCCGCCCGGCTGCAGGACGGTCCGCCTCACGGCTTCGTGTTCCCGAACTTGTTCATCGCCGAGCTGAGCATCTTCGTGATCGAACCGGTGGCCGTCGGCGAGATGACGCACCGCCAGACGCCGATCGCTTGGGTCGGCCTGCCCGACGAGATGAACCGGCGCCTTCTGCGCAGCTTCGAGGGAGGATTCGGTCCGGGCGGCATGGTGGAACCCGACGATGCCGCCGTCTGGGAACGCCTGCAGCTGGGTTTGCGGGCCAGCGCACCTGAATGGGTCGTCCTCGAGCGGGGCGTCGGCCGCGACGGCGACGGCGTCGGCCGGTTGCTCGACGAGACAGCCATGCGCGGGTTCTGGCGCCACTACCGCCAGCTCATGGACAGCGGCGAGGGGGTGCGGTGAGCGGAAGCGTGGAGGAGCTGATCGAGCATCATCGCATCGAGCAGTTCCTCTTCCTGGAGGCCCGCCTGATCGATGAGCGCCGCTTCGGCGAATGGGTCGAGCTGTGGACCGACGATGGCACGTACTGGGTGCCTGCGAACGGCGAGCACACCGATCCGGCGTGGCAGGTGTCGTTGATCTACGACAACCGGGCCCGCCTGCAGACCCGGGTCGAGCGCCTCGCCAGCGGAAAGGCCTACTCCCAGCAGCCGCCGCCCCGCACGGCCCACCTGGTGGGCAGCGTCACCGTGAACCGGCCCGCCGCGAGCGGCCCGGAGCGGCAGTGGGTCGTCCAATCCACGGTCCAGGTGGCCGAGTCGCGCGCTCGCCGCCGGGTCGACTGGTGCGGCAGCGTGACCCACCACCTGGTGGAGCGCGACGGCCAGTTGCGGATTGCGTCGAAGAAGGTGGTCCTCGTCGACAACGACCAGGAGCTCACCACAATCGACTTCATCCTCTGAGATCGACCCGGTCTGGACATGGATCCCGCCGCCGAGGCGGCACGCCCACGGTTCAGCGGAGAAGTCGTTCGGCGGCGGCCCCGAAGGTGCTGACGATGGCGGGCTGGCGGGTTGACTATGGCCAGAAGCATGAGGCCTTCCATCTGGGCGAGCGGGGCGAGCGAGGTGGCGGTTGGGTCGAGGTTGCGGTCAGCTCGCCCGAGGCCTGCCCCGATTCGATCGCGGTGGCGAAGATGGCGGCCATCTCGTCGGATACTTGACGTGCCTCCGGCGGCGGAATCACGGTCTCCCTGCTACTCGAACCCAGCAGTTCCTGGAACTCGCCTCAACCCACCGCCCCTGACCGCGCCCCGCATCACCGCCTCCCTCGGCCGATGCCCGGCATCTGGCCTGGCTTCGCGATCGTCGGGGCGACGACTTCGTCGCCGGCATCGTCTTTCACACCGGCCCCCACACCTTTCGGCTGGCCGAACGTATCTGGGGGCTACCGATCGCCACCATCTGGAGCCGGCCGGGCTGATGCTGTTGCCGTCAGTGCGAGGGACGATGCTGCTGGCGACCTGGCGAGCCGTTCGCTGTCGCTCGTAGCTGCGGGCACCTGCAACCGCCAGAGAAGCCAATCTGCCCTGCAAACCGTGAGGGTGGTTAGCCGTCATGGTTCGAACGTATGTTTGTGTGATATCGAGCATTCGACTCGTGCCGGGGTGCTGCAGCCTCTGGGCTTACGAGCTGGGCATTGTCGAGCGGCTGGACTGGCGGCTCCCACGGTCCTCGACGCCGAGTCTCCCTCGACCGAGATTGACTCGAGCGGGGTCGATTTGTAGGGCAACCTGGAGGCGTGAATCTCGGGCCCCTTGCTTCGCTGCCGGTTTGGTACTGGTCGGTCCCGTACTCAGGAGCGCGTTTCCCAGGGAACGTCTCTCGAGATGAACTACGCCTTGGTGCGAACTGTCAGCTCTGGGCGTACGAGGTCCTCGCCTACTTCGGGTTCGTGCTGCCAGGCCTCCGGTCCGACGAGCTCTGGTACGACACCGAGGCGTCGGCGCGAGTCGGGGTTCCGGAGCCGCTGGCGCCGAGCCGACGTGTGGAAGGCGATCGAGGAGTTCACCGGGCTCCTGGCCGACCGGGAGGCCCGTACCTACCTGCAGCTGGCCGACGCTGTCGCCGGCTACGTCGGGCGCCGCTCGGTCATACCCTTCCGTCACGTCGTGGTCGACGAGGGGCAGGACCTCCACGAGGCGCAGTGGCGCCACATCGCTGGGCGCCGAGCGCCGGGCGGTGCCGGGCGCTGCGCGGCGGGCGCTGTGCGGTGCCGGGCGCTGGTACCGTCCGTGGTCGGCGTGGAGTTCGTTGTCGCTACCGATTCCCGGAACGCCCATGCGGGCGTCGGCGTCTCGATCGCTTGGCACCCGTGGCAGGCTGGCAACGGGGCGCCTCAGAGGACGACGACTAACTTGTGGCTTCCCAGCGAGCTCTGGGATGAGATCGCCGGCATCGCTGAGCAGCGAGGCACCACGATGCTCGAGGTCGTGGCGGACGCCGTGCATCGGCTTGGTCGTGAGGAGTAGTGGTCGTCGGTTCGGGACGCGCTCGATGGGCTGAGTCCGGCGGAGGTTGGCGACCACCGGTCCGAGAGCCAGGGGTTGGATGCCGCGGCGGCGGACGGTCTGGATGAACGCTGAACGCCGCTCGACTACCGGCGCGAGGGGCTGGTCCGCGAGATCATGGTCACCCGGCTGACCGACCGGGCGGCCGTCGATCTCGTCTCAGCACCCGATCAGGGTCGTGATCAGCGAAGCCACGTTCGACAACGAGAGCCATCGAGGCGGTCATGCAGGTGAGATCGAGCGAGCTGCGGCTGGTCGGCGGTGGCCTCGCTCAGTCGGTGACGTTGATGTCTTCCCAGAGCCCCGGGTAGACGTACTGCGGGATCTGCGCCCAGACCGTACTTGGATCCTCCACCACCCTCGGGCCCTGACCGTGATTGAGTCCGAGGTCATAGACGTATACGAAGTGGAGCTCGTCGATCATGTACTGCTGGATCTCCTCCGAGATTTCCTGCCGCTCGGCGAGGTCGGTGGAGGCATCGTAGGCCGCGACCCGTTCGTCGATGAACGGATCGCAGATCCGCGATGCCTGCCCGTCGCAGGTGGCGAAGTTCCGGATGCGGGAGAAGGCGTCGCCGCCCGCTCCCGAGATGTTCTTGATCACCCCCGTGAGGGTGCCCTCCTTGCCGGCCCCGATCTCGGCCAGGAACTCACCCCGGTCGATCTGGTTGATCTCGAGCGTGATGCCGATCTCGGCCAGCATGGTGACGACCCGCTCGGTGAGCGGTAGCTGGCTGAGAAGGGGCGTGATCATTCCCGCATCGAACCCGTCGGGGTAGCCGGCCTCGGCCATCAGCTCCCGTGCCTTGTCGACGTTGAATTCGTACGGCGTCTCCACCTGGAGAGCGCCGGAGTAGTCTTCGGGGATCCACTGGCCCTCGATGCCCCCGCCGCCGCCGGCTTCTGCCTGTTGTATCGTCGCCCGGTCGAGGGCCAGGCTCACCGCTTCACGCACGCGTTTGTCGTGGAACGGGTTCGACGGATCTTCATAGCCCACGAACTCCAACCAGAACGGGGCCCCGGTGGTCGGAACCAGATCGAGATTCGGATCGGCCCGAATGGCATCGAGCAGATCGCCAGGGAACACGGTGGCCAGGTCGAGCTCCCCGGTTTGTAGCGCAGCGAACCGGGTGGCGTTATCGGCGATGGCATGCCAGTTGAGGGTCTCGACTCCGGGGTTCTTGCGCCAATAGTCATCGAATGCCTCATACACGATAACGTTGTTGTCCTGGTTCTCGACGAACTTGAACGGACCAGCCCCGATGGGTGCCGCAAGGAAGCCATCCGGCCCCACCCGCTCGTAGTAGTCCTTCGGAAGGATCCAGCCCGCGCCGGTGGCGGTTGAGCCGTAGAGCACCAAGAAGTCGAGGAACGGCGTGTTGAAGTGGAAGCGGATCGTCAGATCATCGACGATCTCGATCTCTTTGAGTTGGCCTTGAAGAATTTCCGCTCCCGTGCCCTTGTAGTTGGTATATGTGAACGCGACGTCCTCGGTGGTCAACGGTGAGCCGTCGTGGAACGTCAACCCTTCGCGCAAGGTGAACTCGGCCGAGAGGAAGTCGGGCGCGATCATGTACGACTCGGCCAAGCTCGGGGCCAGCACCCGCCCGGGCATGCCTTTCACCAGCGCGTCGTGCAGCACGTACTGGGTCGCGAACTGGCTCACCGACGTCGTGTTCACGCTCGGATCGAACCACACGGGAGAGAAGCCGGTGTTCCAGCCGAAGCTCAACGTTCCCGACGGTTCCGGACCGCGGTCTCCCAATGGATCGGCGGTCACCTTCTGACCTACGAGGCTGGCCATCCCCTCTTCGTCGATGTTGGTGATCGTTATCTCCGACGACGATTCCCCGTCGGCGTCGTCAACGGTCGCGGTGGTGATCCCGTCGTCGGAGTCTGAGGCGGTTTCTTGACTGTCGCCACCGTCGGAGCCGCACGCCGCGGCAACCAACGCCAGCACCAGCAACGCCGTCAACCAGCGATCGGGTCGCTTGTACCTGGTCATTGACGAAACCCCCCGGCTGGTCATCGTTCCCCGGTCAATCCGCGCTGGAGGCGACTAACGCCCCGAATTGGCAGGTGACATGTGACACTAGGCCATCCCCTGTTGTTTGGCAATCGGGCCGGTTCCGATCTCGGCCCCGCGACCTGCGCTGCTTCTGCACCGGCAGGCAGGTCTGGCAGATCTGGCGGGGGTTGCGATGCATCGGAGGTGACCTTCGGCCCTGCACCCAGGGGCTGTTGAGCACCGACGCTCGATGTAGCCATCTGGACGGTTCCGATCTCATGCGGGGGTCGAGACCCGAGTGAGGAGGCCACAACGATGAACCATCGAAGCGAGACCGACGCGCCCGACGTGGCGGTCGCTCGGCTGCAACGCCTGGTCGAGCGACTCGCATCCAAGCCGAAGTTCGGCCATGCCATCGTCGGCATTGAACGGGGTGACGGAACATTCAGGTGGCGAGGGGCCTCCGGGACGGCAAACGCCGACGGCGCACCGATGACGCCAGAAACCCCGTTCTTCATCGCCAGCGTGACCAAGCTGTACATCGCCGCGCTCATCCTCCAGCTCCACGAAACGGGAAAGGTCGAGCTGAGTGCGCCGATCTCCACCTATCTCGGGTCGGAACGGATCGCCGGGCTGCACCGCATCGGCCCGGTCGACCACACGCCCCAGGTCACGGTCTTCCATTTGTTGAGCCACACCTCGGGGCTGGGCGACTATTTGGAGGCCAAACGCGACGGCGGTACGAGCATGTATCGCCAGATCGCCGGTGGCGTCGATTTCTCCTGGGGCTTCGACGACGTGCTGGCCATCACCCGTGACCAGATACGCCATCACTTTCCGCCCCAGGACCCGGACGCCGAACGGCGCAAGGGGCGCTACTCGGACACCGGCTTCCAGTTGTTGATCGCCATCATCGAGGAGATCACCGGAGGTTCGTTCGCCGACGCTCTCGACCAGCGCATCATCAAGCCGCTCGATCTGCGGCAGACCTGGCTGCCCGGCAACTCCCAACCCTTGGATCCTGCTCCACCGGCCACCGATCTCTGGTCCGACGGCCGACCCCTCGAGATACCGCAGGCCATGGCCTCGCTCAACGATCTCTACAGCACCGCCGACGACACCCTCACGTTCCTGGCAGCACTCAGGGGCAGCGAGCTCTTCGCCGATCCCAGCACCTACCCGTTGATGGAGAAGCGGCGCAACCGGGTCATATGGCCGCTCATCCACTACGGGTTGGGGACGATGCATTTCAAGATCGGGCGCCTCAACGCGCCAGGTCGTCGGCCGCTCAACCTGATCGGCCACTCCGGGGCGACCGGATCGTGGCTGTTCTACTGCCCCGAGCTCGACCTGCTCACCACCGGGACGGTCGACGAGGTCAACGCGCGAGCCTTCCCGTTCCGCTTCATCCCGAAGCTGCTGCGCGCCGTCGCCAGGTGATCGAGCCGTCGCCAGGTGATCGAGACGACCCCGCCCGGTGTCGCCGCGAGGTGGAGTCGACCGACCCGGTGAGCCCATCGATTGCCCCACCCCCGAACCGAACCCGGACGGCGGCCGGACCCGTCCCACTCCCTGCAGGCGGGTCTTTGGACACTGGCCGACCGTCGGGGCCGCGACCACGCTGACACCATGACTCCCGCCGAGCCGGAGACACCCCACCCATCGGCCGAGCCGGCCCCGCCCGTTTCATCGGAGCCGTTCCCGGTCCCTCCCGCACCCTCCCACGAGTCAGCCGGCTCGCCGGGGCCCGATGCGCCATCCGGTGACGCCGGGCCGCCCCGGCTGCGCCGCAGCACCTCGGACCGCATGATTGGCGGCGTGTGCGGGGGACTGGGCCAGGCCTTCGGCGTCGATCCCCTCTGGTTCCGGCTGGCCGCCCTGGTGCTGGCCTTCGGGAGCGGCAGCGGGGTGCTGCTCTACATCGCGGCCTGGATCCTGCTACCCGAGGAGACCGAGGCGATCCCGGCTCGTCGCCATCCCGAGTTCCACGCCGCCCGGGGCTCGCTGCTGGCCGGGGCCGCCCTGGTCACGGTGGGGCTGCTCCTGCTGATCAACCGCCTGGTGCCGTGGTTCGACGACGTGCTGTGGCCGCTGGCCGTGATCGGCGCCGGCGTTGGCCTGCTGTACGCCGGGAGCCGGCGATGACGGCCACCGGCAGCGGCACCGGGATCGCCGCACCCGCTGACGATCGCCCTGCGACCGCCACACCGCCCCCACCGGGCCGGCTCGACTTCGGCCGGCTGGTGGCCGGCCTCGTCCTGATCACGCTGGGGACGGTGTGGCTGCTCGACGTGCTCGACGTGGCCCGCTTCCGGGCCTCGGTGGTGCTGCCGGCGCTGCTGACGGCGGTCGGGGTAGGGCTCATGATCGGCAGCTTCCGGGGCCCCCATCCCAGCCTGATCACCGTCGGTATCCTGCTGGCGGTGGCCACCGTGTTCTCGGCGCTGGTGCCACCCGAGGCACTGCGGGGCGGCATCGGCGAGCGAACCTACGTGGTCGATGAGGTGACCGAGCTGGAGCCCCGATACCGGGTGGGGTTGGGCGACCTCACCCTCGACCTGTCCCGCCTCCGCCTCGAGGACCACCGCCGGGTGGAGCTGAGCGTGGGGGCCGGCGACCTGCTGGTGGTGGTACCCCCCGAGACGGTGGTGACCGTGGACGCCTCGCTCGGCGCCGGTGAGATCGTGCTGTTCGACGAGACGGCCAACGGGATCTCGGTCCACCGCACCTTCGGGCCCGATGACCCCGGCCCCGCTGGTGCCGGCCCGGATGGTGCCGGCCCGGCTGGTGCCGGCCCGGATGGCGCCGGTTCGCTGGAGCTGCACGTGGATGGGGGAGCGGGACGGATCGAGGTGCGGCGATGACGCCGAACCGGCGGGTGGCGCGACCGAACGACGGCGGTGCCTTCATCACCGGCCTGGTCTTCGCCGTGATGGGCGTGGCGTTCGTGGCCGAAGCGGCGGGGGGGTGGAGCTTCCGCCTGAGCCAGCTGGCCATCGCCGGCCCGGTGCTGCTGATCGTGGTCGGGCTCGGTGTCCTGGCCAGAGCGTTGCTGCCCAGCCGGGCGGCGTCGTGACGACGCCCCGACGCGCCGGGACCGGGCCGGCGTCGTGGCGTGCACCTGCCGAGCCCGCACCCGGCGGACTCAGGACGGGTCCGAGCCTGCCATCCGCATGACCTCGTGGAGCGGCGTTCCCCGGACCCTCCCGGGGACCGGCGGCAGGTCGACCCGCACCGTCGCCAGGCCCGGTTCGCCGGCCACGACCCGGGCGCCGACCGACCGTAGCGCCTCGAGCAGCTCGGCGTTGTCCCACAGGATGTCGGCGGTGAACGCCTCGACGCCGTTGTCGATCGCCGCCTCGACCAGGGAGCTCAGCAACAGGGTGCCGATGCCGCGGCCCTGGTGGGCGTCGAGCACCGTGACTGCAGCGTCGGCCAACCTCGGATCCGCTGCGCTCCTGAGATAGCGGGCGATGCCGACGCTGGGCGTTCCGGGTTCGTCGACCAGTGTGGCCACGAGGGCGTGCCGGTCGACGTAGTCGACGTCGACGAGGTGGTCGAGCATCCGATCCGACAGGCGCAACGGCGCCGACACGAACCGCAGCCGGCGCGACCGCGGCGACAGCTCGCCGTAGCGGGCGACGAGCTCGTCCCGGTCACCGGACACGAGGGGGCGCACCGACACCCTCGTCCCGTCGGCGAGCCGGTGGAGGCGCGGCTCCGGCGAGGCGCGCTGGTGGTCACCGTCGATGGCCACGAGGTGTCAGCGGGAGTAGATGGTGTCGATGGCGGCTGCCCGTGACTTCTCGACGGTGCCCCGTCGAACCTTCAGCGTGGGGGTGAGCTCGTCGGACTCGATCGTGAAGTCGGAGGGGAGGACGGTGAACTCCCGGATGGACTCGGCACGCGACACCGAGGCGTTGGCGGCGTCGACCACCTGTTGGATCTCGGCCCGCAGGTCGGCGTCGTCGACGAGTTCGCTCATCGTGGCCCCCTCTCGCCCCCGCTCCGCGCACCACCGTTCGACGGCGAGCTCGTCGAGCGTCACGAGCGCCGACACGAACGGCCGTCCCTCACCGATCACCACGGCCTGGCTGACGAGGGCACCCGCCCGCAGCCGGTCCTCGAGGGGAGCCGGGGCGACGTTCTTGCCCGCCGACGTGACGATCAGCTCCTTCTTGCGGCCCGTGATCCGCAGGTAGCCGTCGGCGTCGAGCGCCCCCACGTCGCCGGTGCGGAACCACCCGTCGTGGAACACCTCGGCGGTGGCGCCGTCGTTGTGCCAGTACCCGGCGAACACCTGCGGTCCTTTGGCCAGGATCTCGCCGTCGTCGGCGATCCGGATCGTGGTGCCGGCCACGGGACGGCCAACCGTGCCCGGCTTCCACACCCCGGGGGCGTTGATGGTGAGCGTCGGGCTCGTCTCGGTCAGGCCGTAGCCCTCATAGACGTCGAGCCCGATGCCGGCGAAGAAGTGCGTCAGTCGCTCGCCCAGCGGGCCGCCACCGCTGAAGGCGAACCGGAGCTTCCCGCCGAACGCAGCACGGATCTTGGCGTAGACCAGCTTGTCGAAGAGCCACCGCTTGGCCCCGACCACCGGCGACACCTTGCCCGCCGTGCGTTGCTGCGACCAGGTGATCGCCACCTCGGCCGCGGTGTCGAAGATCTTGCCCTTGCCGGCGGCGACCGCCTTCTGGCGCGCCCCCTCGTACACCTTTTCGAATATGCGGGGCACCGCCGCGATCACCGTGGGTTGGGCCAGGGGGAACTCCTCGGCCAGGTGGGCGACGTCGGTGCCGAAGGCGCACCGCATACGACGCTCCAGGGCGAACAGGACGTAGCCCTTGGTCAACACGTGGGCCAGCGGGAGGAACAGCATGCCCGACTCCTCGGGCTGCAGTGCCGGGCCGACGGCGAGACCGGACTGGGTGACGTTGGTCCGCAGGTTGCGGTGGCTGAGCACACAGCCCTTCGGTCGACCGGTCGTCCCCGACGTGTAGATGACCGTCGCCAGGTCGTCGGCCCCCAGCCCGGCGATGATCCGGCCGACCGCCTCGTCGTCGATCCCGGCGCCCCGCCGTTCGAGATCGGCCACGGCGTCGTCGTCGATGACGAGGATCTCACGGCAGCCGGGGATGTCGCCCCGAATCGACTCGGCGGCCTCCCGCATCGTCTGGTTCTCGACGACGAGCAGCACCGCCCCGCTGTCGCTGACGATCCACTGGATCTGCTCGGCCGACGACGTGTCGTAGATCGGCACCGTGACCCCACCGGCGGCGAGGATGGCGAAGTCGAACAGCAACCATTCGAGGCGGGTGCTGGCCATCAGCGCCACCCGGTCGCCGGGTTCGACACCGGCGGCGAGCAACCCGGCCGCCACCCGATGCACCGATCCGCTGAACTCGGCGGACGAGATGTCGCGATAGCCAGCGCCGTCCCGCACCGCGAACACCGGCCGGTCGGGTGCTTCGGCGGCGAACGAGAGCAAAGGCGCCAGCACGTGAGCGTCGGCGTCGAGCGTGGGGAGCGCCGGGCCCACGGCGAGCGATTCGCTCGCATCCCGGGGGCCGGGCGTGGTGGGAGCAGCGTTGGTGTCGGACATCCACCTAGTATGGCGCGCCGCCGGGCGGCCGAGGCACGGGGCGACGGTACGGGCTCGCCGGGAGGGCCGACCGGCGGGGTACCGTGGGTTGATGGTCAGTTCGGACCTGGTGTGCGCCCACTGCGGCGAAGAGGACGACCTGCGGGGCGAACAGGTCGACGGTGACATCACCATCACCTGCCAGCGTTGCGGTCTGATCTGATGCAGTCCCTCCGGCTGGTGCACCTCTGCGCGTTGATGGCGTCGCTGGTGCGCGCACTGCCGGGGCGGGAGACGACCGTCCTCGACGGAACGGCCCGGCGATGGCGCATCACCTCGAGCACGACCGCTGGCGTGCTGCGCCCGCCCGGCCACTACGTGGCGGCCAGTACGATCCAGGTGGCGCACCCGGTGATGTAGACGTTGCCCTCGGGATCGAAGAGGCCGATGTCGGCGTAGACCTTGCGGCCGTCGCGGCCGCGGGGGGAGGTGACGATGCGGTAGGAGTCGACGGCGCGGGCGGGAGGTCGGCGGTGGATCTCGCCGTCGTAGGTGCCGAGCAGCGAGGTCTCTTGTTCCTCCATGACCCCGAGGTCGTGCAGCGGCATGGCCGACGTGCAGTCGAGGGCGGCGATCGCCGGCAACGCCGAGATCATGCCGCCATCGACCCAGCGGCGGTCGGGTGTCCAGTCGATCCAGGCCTGATGATCGTTGATCGGTCGGGTCCTGAGGCGGAGTCCGACCTCGTTGTCCGCCCCGCAACCGAAGCACTCCGAGAACTCCTCGTTGGCGGGTCGGACGGAATCGGCAAACCGCTGGCGTTCGGCGTCGCTCAGCGTGGCCCGGGCCGCCAGATCGGCCACGGTGGCCGCCGGTACCACGGGCTCGTCGCTCGACGTGGCGGCCCAGCCCGACAGCACCGTGGCCCCGCCGCCGGTGAAGCGGAACCTCAGCCGCTGACCGTCGTCGTCGCCCTCGACGACGTACGGCAGGTCGGTCTCCAGCAGTGGCGGCCCGTGGAGGCGTACGTTGAAACGAACGGTGGGTCCGGCGAGGTGGGCGTCGCCGAGGCAGGCGATCATCCCGGCCGCAGCGCCGCCGTGCATCGACTCGGGTGGGCCCCGGAACCCCCGCGGGACGTGGGCGACACGTCGTTCGTGGTCGAGGACCCGATCGGGGCCGGGGCAACAGGTCGGGCAGCGATGCGACGTCACGGTCGGGAACGTAGCGGCGTCGCTCGGCGTCGTCGAAATCGGGAGCGGTGAACGACAGGAGACTCGTCCGGCCCCGCCGCCGTCGCTGTCGCTGTCGCTGTCGCCGTCGGCGGCAGGTGGCGCCTGGTCGTACCGCTACTGGCCGGTGTAGTTGGGGGTGCGCTTCTCCATGAAGGCCCGCGGTCCCTCGATGGCGTCCTGGGATCGGAACACCGGAGCGCTGAGCTTCGATTCCAGCGCCATGCCCTCCCGCTCGGGCAGGCCCATGCAGGCCTTGACCGAGGCCTTGATGGCCCGGACGGCGATAGGCCCGTTGGCGGCGATGCGTTCGGCGATCGTCAACGCATCGGCCATCACCTGATCGGCCGGGACCACCCGGTTGACGAAGCCGAGCTGGTAGGCCCGGTCGGCGTCGACGAGCTCGCCGGTGAGCAGCCACTCCATGGCCACCGCATACGGAAGCTGCACCGGCAGCCGCACCGTCGACCCGCCCCCCGGGAACAGCGCCCGCTGCACCTCCTGCACCCCGAAGCGTGCGGTGTCGGCCGCCACCCGGATATCGGTGCCCTGAACCAGCTCGCACCCCCCGGCGACGGCGGTGCCGTTGATGGCGGCGATGACGGGCTTGTCGAGGTCGTTCACCCGCAGCAGCGCCCGGTCGCCCAGCGTCTTGTCGGCCAGGACCCGATGGTCGAACTCGTCCTCGGGTTGGCGGCTCCTGGTGATCAGCGGAATGAGGCGACCCAGGTCGGCTCCGGCGCTGAACACCGTCCCGGTGCCGGTGATGACCGCAACCCGGATGTCGTCGTTGGCCTGCACCTGGTCCCAGGCGTCGACCAGGCGGCACATCACCTCGGGGTTGATGGCGTTGCGGGCCTCGGGGCGGTTGAGGGTGATGTGGGCCACGTGGCCCTGCAGCTCGAACTCGACGACGGTCATGGCCCGGACCCTACTGGGGTGTCTGGTGGTGTGTCAGCGCCGAGGAGGAACTCGGCGTTGCTGCCCCCGCGCGCGTCTCCGAGCCCCACAGGTTGGCACCTGTCATGCTTTGTAGGTGAGGAAGCGATCGTGGCGTGGCGTCGCTTCGGGAAGGGGCGTCATCAGGTGCTTCACGCAATGCAGACAGCTATGCTCGGTGTATGGCTCAGCTAGTGACTCGGGTGGATGATGATCTTGCGGCTGCGGTGGATCAGCTCGTCGAGGCTGGGGTCGTTGCGAGTCGTTCTGAAGCGGTGCGGGTTGGTCTCGAACAGCTCGTGGATCGTTGTCGCCGTGCCGAGATCGGGGCGCGCATCGCCCGCGGGTATCGAGAGCGCCCGCAGAGCGAAGCGGAGGTCGCATGGGCGGATGAGTCTTCGGTTCGAATGATCGCCGAGGAGCCGTGGTGAGTGTCGTCCCGGCCCAGGGCGAGGTCTGGTGGGCTGAAGCCGAGGACAAGCGCCGACCGGTGTTGGTCGTGACCCGTCGTGATGCCGTGCCGGTTTTGACATGGATCATCGTGGCCCCGGTGACTCGCACGATTCGCCACATTCCGACCGAGGTCCTCCTGGGGGAAAGGCATGGGCTCCCTACGGAGTGCGTCGCGTCGTTCGACAACTTGCAGCCGATACGGCGCTCGTTTCTGACCGAGCGGGTCGGCGAGCTCCAGATCGAGGAACTCGATGAGATCTGTCGTGCGCTCAGCGCTCTCGCCGACTGCTGACCGCAGCGAGCCGGGAGTCACGCCGCCGGGCCAAAACTCGACCGCTGCCGCACGCCGGAACTGACCCCCAAGCTCGAACCGTGGCGTGAGGTGCTGTAACTTGCGCGCTGGCGTCACATCCCCTTTCGCCCGCTGCGGCACTCCCGTGCTCGGAATTGACAGTGGCTCCTGAACTGGGGCGGCTCGCTGCGGTTCGTATCCAGCTGGATCGAGCCTTGGCATGGCATGGCATGGCATGGAATGGCCACGCTGCGGAGAGCCGGGCGCTCCAGGGATGCGCTCGTACGTTGGTCTGGGGTCGCCGCCCCTCGACCCCGCTTTCGGCTCGCTCTCACTGTCAGACGGGTCTGAGCTCGATGACGTTGTCGAGCGACGGAAGTCGTCGGGGTTGCGGGTGTGGAGCGGGATCTCGCGGGCACCGGGGTCTGACCCCGCTGTGAACATTCAACGGCGGAAGAGGAGTTGTTCGCAGGTGCGTATGAAGTCGTCGGGGTTGTCGCGGTCGGGGTCGAACCACTTGTAGATCCAGCTCGTCATACCCAGGATCGCCTGGGCGGCCAGCCTCGGGTCATCGATAGCGACAACACCGGCGTCGTCGGCAGCGGCGAGCGCCTGGATCAGGTTACGCAGCAGCTGCCGCTCCTTGAGCCGGATCTCGGCCTCGTATTTGTCGTCGAGCGCCGGCCGATCGCCGAAGAACACTGCGAACATCGCCGGGTTGTCGACGATGATCTCGACCTGATGCCGCATCAGCGCCCGCAAGCGCTCGGCGGGGTCGGCGATCTGGGTGAGCTCGTCCATCCGCGCCAACGTGGTGGTGATCGCCCGATCGAAGATCAGATAGAGCAGATGGGGCTTCGATCCGACGTAGTGATACAGACTCGCCCGTCCCGTGCCGAGCGTCGCCGCCACGTCATCGAGGGTGCCCTGGTCGAAGCCGTGCTGGCGGAACACCTCGACCGCGATATCGATGATCTCGGCCTGACGGGCGATGAAGGCGTCGGACGGTTCGATCTGGCGGGGTCGCCCGCGGCCGCGTTTGGTTCCGCTCACCGTTCAGCGCAGATTCGGGAGCTGCTCGCCACCCAGGTCGGCGAAGCCCTCCTCGGGGAACAGCTCGTCGCGGTGGCCCGTGTAGCCCAACGCCATGAACAGGTACGTGTCGGCTAGTCGCAGCGCGTGGGCCACACCGGGGGTCGGCGCCCTGCGGCGCAGATCGAGCAGGCCGGCCCGCAGCGCCAGCAGGTCGTGGCGAGTTGCTTCCATCCCCTCGATGTAGGTGTTCGTTGGATCGTTGGCGGTCATGAGTCTCTCCGGGAGTCGAAGATACGTTTCGTCTTGAGCTCGTAGCGGGGAAGTGTGCCCGGCTCGACAACCTCGACGCCGAGCCGCACCCCGATGTTGCGATGCAGGTGTTCGGCGAGCTGCCCGGTGATCGTCTCGTAGCTGTCGGCCGTTTCGGCTGCCTCGACCTTGACCAGCATCTCGTCGAAGGTCGACGGCCGGCTGATGTGTAGCTCGTAGTGGTTGGTGAGCCCGCCAACACCGCCAATGAGATTCTCGACCGCGGTCGGGTAGACGTTGGTGCCCTTGATCGTGACCATGAAGTCGGAGCGGCCGAGAACGACTCCTTCGAGGTGGTTCCAGGTCCAGCCGCAGCCGTGGTCGGGCGCCAGGTTGCGCCGCACGAGGTCGTGGCTGCGGTACTTGATGAACGGCTGGGAGAAGTGGGTGTAACTGGTCACGATGTTCTCGCCGACCTCGCCCGACTCGAGGATCGGCTCCCCGGTCTCGGGATCAGCCGTGTAGCTGTAGATGACATCCTCGACGGTGTGGACGCCGCCACCCCACGCCTGGCAGCTCTGCGCGACGTGCATCATCTCGCCGATTCCGTATGCGTCGATGACCTCGGTTGCGCCCCAGCGGTCCTTGAGCAGCTGCCGGGTCATCGGCACTGAGAAGCCGGGCTCGCCGCCGCCGCCGACCATCTCCACGCCGGCGTCGCTGATGTCGATGCCGAGCGACTCGGCGACATCGGTCAGGTGCAACAGGTAGGTCGCAGTGCCGATCACGAACTTCGGCCGGTGTTGCATGATCTGGTGAACCCGGCCCTCGGTGTCCATGCCGCCGCCGGCGAGGATTCGCAGGTTCATGTTGCGGCATCCCCAGAGAATGCTCCACAGGCCGATCCACATGCCGAAGTTGAAGCAGAAATACACCGAATCGCCGGGCCGCAGCCCGTGATCCCAGAACGAGTACATGTACTGGGTGGCACTCTTTTGCATCTCGAACTGGGTGAAACCCTCGCTGAGAAACCGACCCGTCGTACCCGTGGTGTGGAAGTACATCTGGATCTCTTCGGGCGGAAGCGCAAGCCCGCCGAACCCGCTCGGGTTACGATCCTGGTCGGCCAGGAAGTCGGGTTTGTCGGTGAACGGCAGGCGGTGGTGGAAGTCGTGCCAGGTCTTGATGTCCTCGGGCTTGATGCCGGCCTCGTCGTAGAGCCTGGTGTACAACGGCGAGTTCTTGTACGCCCATGCGATCAGGTGCTGGATGCGCTCGAGGTGGATCGCGTCGAGAACCTCACGCGGCGCGGTCTGCGTCGGCTCGTTCCAGAACTCACCCATTCAGCGGCCCTGCCATTGTGGTGAGCGTTTCTCGATGAAGGCCTCCACCCCCTCGGCGTGATCACTGGTCGTCTTCAGAATCGACTGACCCAGGCGTTCGAGACGCCGTCCGGTCTCGTGATCGACGTCGGTGCAGGTATTGAGCACCGTCTTCGCCATGCCGAGGGCGAGCGGCGCGAAGTTGGCGAGCTCGTCGGCGAGCGCCAGCGCACCGGTGACCGATTCGCCTTCGGGAGCGGTCTCGGTGGCGAGCCCCATGGCCACCGCGTCGGCTGCGCTGACCGCTCGGCTCAGCAGCACCAGCTCCTTCGCTCGGCCGAGCCCCACATAGTGCACCAGCCGCGAGCAACCCCCGCTTCCGGGAATGAGCCCGACCTTGGCCTCGGGCATGACGAAGCGGGCGTTGGCGGCGACGACCCGGAAGTCGCACGACAGGGCGAGCTCGAAGCCGCCACCGGCCGCAACCCCGTTGACGGCGGCGATGACGGGCACCTCGAGCGCCTCGATCAGGTCGAACACCGAATGGATGCCACGGGCCACAGCACGAAACCCCCGGGTACCCATCTCGGTGAGGTCGGCCATCTCCGAGACGTCTTCGCCGGCCGAGAAGGCCCGCCCGGCGCCGGTGATGATCACGCAGCGAATGCCGGTCGCCAGCGCGGTGTCCTCGATAACCGCCCGCATCTCGGCCCGCATGGCCGCGTTCCACGAGTTGAACTTGTCGGGCCGGTTGAGCGTGATCGTGCGCACGCCGGCGTCGTTGTCGTCGACGAGCAGATGCTCATAGGTCATGGGTGGTCTCCTGGGATTCGGGTGGGGGGCTCATCGGGCTCGTCGGGCTCATGCGTCGGGATCGCCGGTGATGATCGTGATCGCGGTCGCGATCAGCTGGCCCGACTGGTTGTGCACCTCGACGCCGCGGTCGGCCTCGCCGAAGTCGATGGGCGTGATCGTGAGCTCGTCGCCGGGAAAGACCGGTCCCCGCAGCCGAACGTCGAGGTTCAGCAGGTTCTCGGCGCCGACCTGGGCGACGATCTGGTCGATCACGATGGCGGTGCTGAACGGCCCGTGCACCACAGTGTCGGGCAACCCGGCCGCCTTGGCGAACTCGACGTCGAAATGGACTGGGTTGTGGTCGCCGACCGCATCGCCGAAGCGGCCGACGTCGTCGCGCCCGATCGGACGTGCGGTGGCGGAATGGAGCTCGATGCGGCTCATGCCGGCACCTCGGCGGTCTGGCGCTCGACGAACACCGTGCGCTGTCGCTGGATCAATTCGCCGTCGGCGCCTCGGTACTCGGAGAGGACCGTGGCCAGCTGCAGCGAGGTCTTGTCGATGATGTCCTCGACGCTGACCGTCAGCTTGACCGTTTCGCCCGGCACGAACGCCCGATGCCACTCGTAGCTCTGGCCCCCCTGAAGTACTCGCCGCAGGTCCATGTCGAGCGGCGCGACGACCGAGTCCTGTCCCGCTGCGGTCGGACCGAAGAACGGCACCATTGCCGCCGTCTGGGCGGCGGTTTCGGTGCCGATGGCGTCGGCCAGCAGGGCGAGCAGCGCCGGCTCGACGACCAGTTCGGTCTCGACGAGCACCTGGCCTTTGGTGTCGAGGTTCATGCTGTCTCCATCGTTGCGGTCTCCTGGTTGCGGTCGCTACGTGGTGGTCGAGGGTCAGCTGTCTCGGCCGAGGATCTGCCACACCCTGACCAACAGGTCCTGGTCGTCGCCGATCGACGGCGGGTCGTCCTTCGGGGTCATGTCCCAGTCGAACGGCTTGCGGATCACGTGGACGCGGGCCTCGGGATGAGCTCCATCGCTCGCCTCGAACGCGTTGATTGTCAGGCTCACGTCGCCGGCGACGACGTAGAAGAACTCACGATGACCCGGCGACGCTGCCTCGATGAGCGCAACCCGGGGGTCGGGACGCTCGACGTGCAGCGTGAGTGATCCGTGATTGACCTGTTCGGGACGCTCCCGCATGGGCCGCGCGGCGAGCTACAGGAAGCGCCGGTTACAGCGGTTCGGCGGCACGTCGATGCCGATTTCCTCGAGCAGCGGGCGGGTCTCGGCGATGTACTGGCGCCGCAGGTCGGCATTGTTCTTCTGGCGCAGCCCCCAGCGCACATAGGCGTCGGTGAACTCCGAATCCGACCGGCCGAACATGTCGAGCGCCGCCGGCCACCAGATCTCGATCTTCTCGTTGGCCTCGGCGAGGCCCTCGGGGGTCGCACAGACCAGGCGTAGGTTGCGCAGGCCTAGCGTGCAGTGGAACAGCTCGTCTTTGTGCAGCTGGGGAGCGACCTCGACCAGCGGGCGGTAGGGCACCCCCTCCCACGTCTCGCCAATGTAGACGCCGACCCGATCGATCAGGCCATGGAAGTAGGCGAGGTCGCAGAAGGTGTCCATCGGCAGCCGGAACGCGTACTGCTCGATCGGCCGGTCGACCTTGTCGACGCCGAGCCCGGCCAGGATCTTGGCGGTGATGATGCCGTGCTCGACTTCTTGCTGCATCAGCTTGGTCAGCGCCGACTTGCTCGCCTCGTTCGGCGGAAGCGTCATACAGCGGTCCCACAGCATCGTCATCAGCTCGTTGAAGTGGGGGTTGGTGCTGTTTTCGATGTGATAGCTGAGCATGCGCACCAGCAGCTCGCGGAACTCGTCGGGCAGGTCCGGGTCGCCTTCTTCCCAGACCTTGGCTTCGGGATCGAGCGTGGCAGCGGTTCCGGGCATGAGCTTCCCCTCGTGAATTGTTTCGACGTAAACGCCGAAGTAATTATCGGCCTGCTCGGGGCCTCGCGTCAAGCCCTTGGTCATCGCTGTCGTCGAGATGAGTTGCGACGAAGTCGTGCACGAGCTCGACCACGACATCGGGGGTGGTGTGGTGCGGCAGATGGCGGGTATCGGGAAGCAGCTTCGGCATGGCGTTGTCGCCGATCGCCGCAGCGGTGTCGGTCAGCTGGGCCATCGTCGCGTACTCGTCGCCGTCGCCCTGTACGACGAGCACCGGCACGTCGATCGAGCCGAGCTGCGGCCTGATGTCGAAGCCGGCCAGCCGATCGCTGGTCCACGCGCCGCTCCAGGCCTCCCAGAGCGCAACGGGTTCGGCGTGATGACGCGCCAGGCCCGCAATGACCGGCGCCGGATCGGTCCGCAGCTCTCGGATGAAGTCGATCGCCACCCGCTCGACAAACGTGTGCGCTGCGATTGCGACGATGCCCGCGATCGATGCGTCGGTCGTGGCCCGGATAAGTGCGATCGTGCCACCATCGGAGTGCCCCACCAGCACCGGCCGCTCAGTTCCGAAATGGGCCAGCAACGCGCCCAGCAGCTCGGCCTGTTCAACGAGCCAGTCGTCGGGCCATGGTCCGGTCGGCGTTGGCGTCGACCCGCCGTGACCGGGGCGGTCGTAGGCCAAAACCGTACGCCCGGTTCGTTTGGCGATCGCCGCCGGCACGCCACGCCACTGCGCGGCCGAACCCAGGCCGTCGTGCAGCATGACGATCGAGGGAGCGTCGTGTCCCCATCGGGTCGTGGCAATACTGGCGTCGCCGAGCTCTACCGTCTCGCTGACCGGCTCCATGTGCCGATGTAACCAGCTGGCGCGCCGCCACGCTGCATCGGTGGGGCTGAGTGGGCCCGGCATGTGGGCCCGTCATGTGGGACTCGGGTGGCCCCGGACTCAGGTCGTCTTGGACGCACGCGTCCTCGGGTACCACGACATGTCCTCGGCCCGGACGTCGCTGCTGTAGGTCACGTCGAAGTCACCCGCGAGGGTGACGAGCCACAGCGCACCCGTCTCGGTGAACATCGGTCCGTGGGCGTGGCCCGGCGGGAAGCAGAAATAGGTCGGACCTTCGAAGTGCTGCTCGCCGTACCAGCAGTCGCCCTCGAGCAGGATGTCCTCCTGGAGCACCGAGTGGGCCTCGGCGGCGGCCGTGTGCCACCCGGGCGGTTCCTTGATCAACAGGCTGATGGCGCCGCTGTCGGTGTCGCGTGACAGCACCCGTGCCAGTCCATAGCCCTCGATGTCGAGGTCGGCGGGCTTGTCCGACTGGGGGCCCCACAATGTAGCCGTCGACTGCCAGGGCACATGGGAGAAGGCGACACCATCGACCGGTTCTCTGCTCATCCACCCAGTATCGCCGAGCCGGCGCGGCGACGTGTTCGGCGGACTCGGTCGATCACGGCGGCCCCCGGCGCCCGATCAGCGACGCGCCGAAATGGTCGGCCCATGGGCGTTCCGACGTGGCCGAGGATGGACGTCGGGGGTACGAATCCAGCGATTCGTCCTAGTCGAAGGCGATCACGCCGCGGATGTTCTTGCCGTCGTTCATGTCCTGGTAGCCCTCGTTGATCTCGTCCAGGGAGTACCGGCGGGTGATCAGCTCGTCGAGCTTGATCCTGCCCTGGCGGTACAGCATCAGCAGCTCGGGGATGCTGTTGTTGGGGCTGGCCGAGCCGAAGATCGTGCCCCGCATCTGCTTCTGGTTGAGGGTGAACATCGCCAGGTCGAGCTTGACGTCCTCCTGGGTCATGGGCGCCACCGCGGTGGCCACGACGGTGCCGCCCTTGGTGGTGAGGTCCATGGCCTGCTGGATGAGGTCGCCGTAGAGCACCCCGGGGGTGAGGATGGTGGCGTTGGCCATCCGGCCCCACGTGATCTCGTTGACGAGGGGCATGGCCTCCGCCATCGAGCCCACGGCGTGGGTCGCCCCGAACTCCATGGCCTTCTCCTGTTTGAAGGCGACGGGGTCGACGGCGATGATGTTGGCCGCTCCCGCCGCCTTGGCCCCCTGGACGGCGTTCGAGCCGATCCCCCCGCAGCCGACGACGACCACGGTGTCACCCGCCCGGATCTCGGCCCGGTTGACGGCCGAGCCGTAGCCGGTGGCGACCCCGCAGCTCACCAGGCACACGACGTCGAGGGGGAGGTCGGGTTCGACCTTCACCACCGAGGCGTCGGAGAGCACCATGTGCTCGGCGAACGTGCCCAGCTTGGCCAGGACGTTGAGGTCGGTGCCCTCGCTGTTGTGGGCCCGGTAGGTTCCGTCGGTGATCATGCCCCCACCGAAGGTGCGGGCCCCCAGGTCGCAGAGGTTCTGCATGCCCTTGGCGCACGGTGGGCAGATCCCGCAGGCCGGCACGAACGAGCAGGACACGTGGTCACCGGGGACGACCTTGGTCACCCCCGCACCCACCTCCAACACCACGCCGGCACCCTCGTGACCCCCGATGATGGGGAACATGGTCCCGCCCGGGAGGTGCTCGAGCAGTTCGGGCGGCGGCACCAGGTCGCCGGTCACCAGATGCTCGTCGGAGTGGCAGAGACCGGCGAAGGCCGTCTTGACCAGTACCTCGCCCGCCTTGGGTGGATCGAGCTCGATCTCCTCCACCTTCCACGGCTGGTTCGTTCCGTACAACACGGCTGCCCTGGTCTTCATGACGCCTTCCCCCTTGCTCGTGAGCGATTGGGCCAGAGCGTAGCCGGCCCCCACCTGGCGGTTCATCACGCGATGCCCACCTGGCCTCAGGGCTGAGAGCCCCGAGGCAAGGCGCAGAAGATCGGCTCTGGAGGCGCTCGTTCCCGTCAGGCCAGGAACTCGTTGACCGCACCGGCCACGGCGTCGGCCTGTTCGAGATGTGGCAGGTGACCGGCACCCTCGATGACGACGAGTTTGGCGTCGCTCAGGTGGCTGGCGAACGCCGGGCCGTAGGCGGGGTCGACCAACCGATCCTGGGCGCCCCAGACCAGCAGGGTGGGCGCCTTCACCCGGTACAGCCGCCGGTCCAGTCCCTTGTCGGGCAATGGCCAGATGAACTGGAGGATCGAGCTGAGGCTGTTGACCGCCACCAGGATGGCCTCGGGGTCGTTGGGATCGGGGGCCGGCAACATGGCGGCCACCGGGCCCTCGGGGTCGGCCAGGATGAGGCCGGGGAGGGCGTCCGGTGGGATCCCGCTGATGTCGGGGACCGGGTGATCGTCGAGCCACAAGCCGATGGGGGAAAGGAGCACCAGCCCTTCGACCCGTTCCGGGTTGTTGGCCGCCAACTCGGCCGCCACCATGCCCCCGAAGGAGTGCCCGACGAGGATCACCCGGTCGAGGCCCAACTCGTCGAGCAGCTCGTTGTAGTAGAGGACGAGATCCCAGATGTGGGGGACGTGCTCGAGACCCTGACTCTGACCGAAACCCGGGTGCTCGGGCGCCACGACGGCGAACCGTTGTGACAGGCCATCGAGGAGCGGATCCCAGAACAGGCCTCCGGCGCCGTGGATGAACACCAGCGGCTCGCCCTCGCCGGCGCGAAGCACCCGGATCTTGAAGGCGCCGTTCTTGACATCGATGTAGGTTTCGTCGGGCGTGGTCATGTCAGTCTCCCACCGCGGTCGCCACCGCGGGTTGCTCGGCGCCCTGGGGCCACCAGTTGTGCTGGTAGCCCTCGTCGGCCCACAGCCCCCGTATCCGGGGCATCACCTTCTCGGCGAACAGGGTGATGTTCTGACGGGTCAGCTCGTGGGGCATCGACCCGATCTGGAGCAGGGCGATGAGGTTGCCGACCCGCAGCTGGCGGCAGGCGTCGATCAGCCGCTCGGCCACGGTGTCGGGGCTACCGGCGATGATCATGCCCGTGTCGACCAGCGTCTTCCAGTTCTTCTCCAGCACGGCGATCTTGGCGATCTCGCCCGGGTGGCCTGACTTGATGGCGAATTCGGCGCTGCGCCGGGTTCGATAGCCGGCAGTTTCGAAGTAGTAGTCAGGAACATGGAGGCACTTGTTGACGAAATACGAGACGTGCTCGAGGTACTGCTCTTCCGCCAGGGCGTCGGTCTCGGCAATACAGATCTGCTGGGCGAACCCGGCCTGGTAGGGATTGAAGGTGCCACCGAGGCGTTCCGATGTCTCCCAGAACCCGTCCATGAGTCGCTTGGCGAAGTGGTAGCCGAAGAAGCTGAGATAGGAGTAGGTGTAGTTGTTGTTGACCGCCATCTCCCAGGTCTCGACCGAACCGCCACCGGCCAACCAGACCGGGGGATGGGGCTTCTGGAGCGGCTGGGGCCACGGATTCACGTAGCGGAGCTGGTTGAACTGCCCGTTGTAGGCGAACGGCCCGGGCTGGGTCCACGCCTTCATGATGAGATCATGGGCCTCGTAGAAGCGGGGCCGGGTTCCGTGGGGGTGATGCCGTAGCACCGGTTGACGTCCATCGACGTTCCCACCGGGAAGCCGGCGGCCAGGCGGCCGTTGGTCATGCAATCGAGCATGGCGAACTCCTCGGCCACTCGCAGGGCGGGCGAGTAGAGCGCCAGCGTGTTGCCGAGGACGAGGATGGCGCTCTTCGACGACGTCCGCCGGGAAAGGGCGGCCGCCATCAGGTTTGGTGAGGCCATGAAGCCATAGGCGTTCTGGTGGTGCTCGTTGACACCGAGACCATCGAAGCCGAGCTGGTCGGCCAGCTCGAGCTCGTCGAGGTTCCATTGGTAGTACTGGGCCACCTTGACCGGATCGCACAGCTCCTGGTTGGGGGGTGTGACCCACACGCTCTCGTACCGCTCCTCGAAGTCGGCAGGCAGGTCGCGATAGGGCATGAGATGGAAGAAGATTGCTGGGCCCAACGTCCGGATCTGGCGGGTCAGGGGCGGACCAGCTCGATGTGTCGGCCGTAGGCACCAGCGAGCTGTTCGAGGTCGCGAGGGTCGGAGGTGACGATCTCGTCGCCGTCCTGGGTGAGGGCGACGACGGCAGCGTCGATCACGTCGGCCATGCCGGCGACCCCCAGGAGTTGTCCCGCTCGTCTCCCCAGTTGCTCGTCCAACGGTCGCACGTCGATGCCGATGAGAGCCCGAGCGAGTTGGGCCTGGCGGGCACCTCCTCGCCACACCTGGCCGAGCGCTCCGGCGTGCGTCACCGGTAGGTCGCCATCGAGCTGCGCTGCTTTCAATCGGATCCACATTCGACGCTCGTTGCGCTCGAGCGCCACGAGCGCGCCGGTGTCGAGCACGAGACTCACGCCGGCCCGGCCTCGGGCCCGGCGGTGAGCCGTCGACCGCGGACGACGGTCGCCTGCTCGCGATCGAGGCGCTGTTGTGCGGCGATCTCTTCGGCGGTGATCACGCCGAACTCGGTCTCGAAATCGGCGATGGCCAGGGCCAGGAGACGGAGCTTGTGGTCGCGGCGGATCTTGTCCTCGATCGCTGCACTCACCCAGCCACTCATCGATTCCGCCTCGCCCGACTCAACGGCCTGCTGAGCTGCGTGGAACAGCTCGGTGTCGACGGTGACGGTCAATCGCTGCTTTCTCGCGCTCATACTCCGATGGTAGCCCGAGTATGCGATGGTGCATACTATCGGGGCCCGTCGCCGGGGTCCGCCGGCGAACCGGCGGCGAGCAGCCGTTCGCCGCTCCCGCCCCGTGGAGGTGACGCGAGCTAGACGGGCTGATATAGGTGGCACTCCACGAGGTGGCCCGGGTCGGGCTCGACGACGGGCGGCGCTTCGCTGCGGCAGCGGTCCATTACCTCGGGGCAGCGCGACTGGAACCGGCACCCCGGTGGCAGATCGGCCGGATTGGGGTGGGCTCCGCTGAGGACGATCCGGGTCTCCAGTCGCCGCTCGTCGGGGTCGACGCCGGGAACGGCCGACATGAGGGCCCGGGTGTAGGGGTGGTCGGGGTCTCCGGCGATCTGCTCGGCGTCGCCCTCTTCCACGACCCGTCCCATGTACATCACGGCCACCCGATGCGACAGGTGGCGGATGGTGGCGAAGTCGTGGCTGATCACCACCATCGCCAGCGAGCGTTCCTCCTGGAGCCGCAGGAGCAGGTTGATGATCTCCGACCGGGTCGACAGGTCGAGGGCCGACGTCGGCTCGTCGGCGATCAGGATCGGCGGGTTGGGGGCCAGGGCCCGGGCGATCGACACCCGTTGGCGTTGCCCGCCAGAGAGCTCGTCGGGGTAGCGCTCGGCGAAGGCCGGTGAGAGCCCGACCTGCTCGAGCAGGTCGTCGACCCGGTCGTCGCGCTCGGACGGATCGCCGATGCGCTGCACCACGAGAGGCTCGCGGACCGTGTAACGGATCGTCTTGGTCGGATCGAGCGACGAGTACGGGTCCTGGAAGATCATCTGGATGTTGCGCCGCAACCAGCGGAGATCGTCCTTGCTGGTACCGACCTCGCGCCCGAGCACGCTGACCGTGCCACCGTCGGGCCGGATCAGGTGGGCCAGCATCCGCCCCAGGGTCGTCTTGCCCGAACCGCTCTCCCCGACGATCCCCAGCGTCTCCCCGGCCCGGAGCTCCACGTCGACCCCGTCGACGGCCACCAGGCGCTGCGTGACCCGCCCGAACAGGTTGCGGGCCGCCGGGAACCGCTTCTCGAGCGCATCGCCCCGCAGGACCACGTCCGACAGGCCACCCTCGGGCTCGGGACCCGACGCGGTCGCGGTGTCGATCGTGGCGTCAGTCATCGTCTCTGCTCCCGGGCAGACGGGGTGTCAGCTCGATCTCGCCCCGCTGGACCCGCACGCAGCGCGTCTGGTGGAGGGGAGCGACCTCGACCAGCGACATGGCCGGGTCGAGGCAGTCGTGCTCGGCGTGGGGGCAGCGAGCCTGGAACCGGCACCCGACGGGGAACTGGCCGGCGAGGGGGACCCGCCCCGGTACCACCGCCAGCTGGGACCGCGGGGTCGCGCCCTGGGGCATCGAGTCGAGCAGACCACGGGCGTAGGGGTGGCGGGCGTGGTGGAAGACGTCGCGTGCCAGGCCGTACTCGACCACATGGCCGGCGTACATGACGGCCACGTCGTCGGCGAAGTCGGCCACGACCCCGAGGTCGTGGGTGACGAGCAGGATGCCCATGCCCCGATCCCGTTGGAGGCTGGCGAGCACGTCGAGGATCTCGGCCTGGATGGTGACGTCGAGCGCCGTCGTCGGCTCGTCGGCGATGAGGAGTTGGGGGTCACAGGCGATGGCCATGGCGATCATCACCCGCTGCTGCATGCCACCGCTCATCTCGAACGGGTAGGCGTCGACCCGCTTCGCCGCGTTGGGGATGCCGACCTGCTCCAGCAGCTCGACCGCCCGTTTGGCCGACACGGCCTTCGGCTCGTCGATGTGGAGCCGCCGGGCCTCGACGATCTGATCGCCGACCCGGGTCGTCGGGTTGAGGCTGCTCATCGGGTCCTGGAAGATCATCCCGATGCCGCTCCCCCTGACCTCCCGGAGCTCCCGAGGTCGCAGGGTCAGCAGATCCCGGTCGCCGAACATGATGCGGCCGGCGCTGACGTGCATGCCGACGGGGAGGAGGCCGAGGATCGACATGGCGGTCATCGTCTTGCCGCAGCCCGACTCGCCGATGAGGGCCAGGGTCCGGTCGGGGTAGACCTCGAACGAGACGTCGCCCACGAGGCCGGGCTGGTTGTCGGCTCCCTCCAGGTCGACGGTCAGGTGCTCCACCGACAGTACGGGCGAGCCCGTCGGCCGGGCGATCCGGGACGGGCCTCGGACGGGGGTGTCCTGGTCGGTCACTGGCGCCTCCTGGCGGTGACGACGTCGCGGAGGCCATCGCCCAGGGTGTTGAAGGCGAGGATCGTCAGCGTCATGGCGATCCCGGGGGGAACGACGGCGTACGGGGCCCGGAACTTGTCCTGGTAGGCGTCGCGCAGCATGCTCCCCCAGCTGGCGTTGGGGATCTGGATGCCGAGGCCGAGGAAGCTGAGCGTCGCCTCGGCCAGCAGTGAGAACCCCATCATGAGCGTGATCTGGACCAGCAGCGGGCCGGCGATGTTGGGCAGGATGTGCGCCCACAGCAGCCGAGGCGTTGAGCAGCCGATCGAGCGGCTGGCATCGACATAGAGCTCCTCGCTGACCGACATCGTGGCGCCCCGGGTGACCCGGAACAGGCGGGGGGCGTAGACGATGCCGATGGCCAGCATGGCATTGGTCAGGCCCGGCCCGAGGATGGCCACGATGGCGAGCGCCAGGACCAGGGGTGGGATGCTCAGGATGGCGTCGGCCAACCGGCCCATGACCCGGTCGATGCGGCCCCGGACGGTGCCGGCGAGCAGGCCGGCCGGCACGCCCAGCACCACCCCGACCGTCACCGCCAGCAAGGGGGCCATCAGGGCGACGCGACCGGCGAAGAGGATGCGACTGAACACGTCACGACCCTTGTTGTCGGTCCCCAACAGGAACTCGCCGCTCGGACTCTGGAGGACGTTCAGCAGATCCTGTTCGTTCGGGTCGTGACGGGCGAGCAACGGTGCGAAGAGGGCCGAGATCGCCAGCAACAGGAGGAAGCCACCGGCGATCGCCGACCCCCGGTTGCCGAGCAGTCGCCGGAACACCGACTTGTGGGTCCGGACCGGGACGAGGCCGGGCCCCGAGCCGTCGGTGTCGGCCAGAACCGGGCCGTCGATGCCCACATCGATGCGGGACGGCTCGGCGGAGGGTGGGGTCTCCAGCGTCATCGGCTCACTCCTCGGTCCGGACCCGGGGGTTGATCCAGCCATAGGACAGATCGACCAGCAGGTTTATCGTCACCACGATCACCGCGGTCAGCACGACGTAGGCCTGGATGACGGGGAAGTCGCGGTCGGTCACCGCCCGGACGGCCATCGTCCCCAGACCGTTGATGGCGAACACCTGCTCGATGATGATCACCCCGCCGAGCAGGCGGCCGATCTGGAGGCCGAGCACGGTGATGACGGGTATCGCGGCGTTGCGGACGACGTGGCGGGTGAAGAGCCGACCACCGGGGGTGCCCTTGGCCCGGGCGGTGCGGATGTAGGGCTGGGCCATCACGTCGACCACCCCGCCCCGGGTCTGGCGGGCCACCTCGGCCGACATGCCCAGGCCGAGGGCCAGCGCCGGGAGGGTGATGTGGTGGAGCCACCCCAGCGGGTCGTCGGTCAGCGGGGTGTAGTCGAGCACGGGAAAGAGGTTGAGCTCGAGGGCGAAGAAGGTGACCAGCAGCATGCCGACCCAGAAGCTCGGCATGGCGATGCCGAGGCTCGCTCCCAGCGACGTGACCCGGTCGGTCACACCCCGCCGCACGCCGGCCAGGCCGCCGAGGGTCACGCCGATGATGACGGCGATCACGACGGCGGCCAGGGTGATGCTGAGCGTGGCCGGCAACACCTGCCGGATCATGCCGGCGACCGGTCGGTTGGTGGTGAACGACTGCCCGAAGTCACCCCGCAGGGCGCTCCCCACCCAGTCGATGTACTGCATCCAGATCGGCTGGTCGAGGCCGAGCCTGACCCGGGCGGCCTCGATCTGCTCCGGCGTGGCGTTGTCGCCGGCCACCGCCGAGGCCGCGTCGCCGGGCACGAGATGGACCATCAACGACACCATGATGCTGGCGAGGATGATGACCGTGACCGAGCCGCCCAGCCGCCGCAGGAGGAGTCGGGCGCTCACGATCGCGACCCTCGTTGCGTCAGGTGAAGCTGCGTCAAGTGGAGTTGCGGCAGGCGGGGCAGCAGCTCGGCCATGGCGTCGTCACCCGCTCGACTTGGCGTAGTCCCGGATGCCGCCACCCCCGACCAGCGAGACCGCCACCCCGCTGATGTTGTCGTTGAAGACGGTCACGATCTGGGGGAGGCAGACCACGATATTGCGGGCGCCCTCGTCGAGGCTCGTCATCACCATCTCCTCCAGGATCGGGGCCTGGTCCTCGAGGGTCGGCGCCGCTTCGGCGCTGGCGAGGAGCTCGTCGACACCAGGGAGCTCGTAGCCGCCGGCGTTCCGGGCGCCACCCGGGGCGTAGTAGTTGGTCCAGTAGGCGATGGTCGACGGGCGGGCCGTGGTGTTGGGGCCGAGCCAGGAGTCGTACTCGCCGGCGACGAGCCGGTCGACGAAGGTGCGGCCCTCGTCGGGGATGGCCTCGACGGTGATCCCGATCTCGGCCAACTGGGCCTGGTAGATCTCCAACTGGTTGGTGTAGTTGGTGATGGCCGGTGCCCCCATGGTGATGGAGAAGCCGTCGGCGTAGCCGGCGTCGGCCATCAGCTGGCGGGCCAGCTCGAGATCGAAGGCCCCGTACTCCTCCACCGTGCCCCCGGCGGCATGGCCGGGGAAGCCCTCGGGATAGGGTTGCACCGACGGGGTGCAGTTCCCGTCGTAGAGGCCCTGGTTGATGGCCTCCCGGTCGATGGCGTGGCTGATGGCCCGACGGACGTCGGGGTTGGCCAGCGGCTCCCGGTCGGTCTCGAGGGCCAGCTGGTAGATCTGGGCCTGGACGCCGATCTCGATGTTGAGGCCCCCGGCCTCGGCCTCGCCGAGCTGGCCCAGCCGGGCTATGGCGGCGTCGATCTCGCCGGAGAGGAGCCCGGACATCCGGGTGTTGTCGTCGGGGATGCTGCGGATCTCGACGGCGGCGTGCAGGGTGTTCTCGGCGTCGTAGTAGCCGTCCCAGCGGTCGTATTTGACCCCCCCGTCGGTGTACTCCCGGACGGTGTAGGGGCCGGAACCCACCGGGTTGACGTCGAGGTCGTCATTGCCGAAGCTGGCCGGGCTGGCCAGCATGCCGGGGATGTCGGAGAGCACCTCGAGCAACGACGCCGCCGGCGTCGCCAGGTTCAGGATCACCTGGTTGTCCACCGCCTCGACCGACTCGATCGATTCCAGGAGCGGGGCGAAGCGGCACTCGCAGTTGATGATCCGGTCGATGTTGGCCTTGACGGCCTCCGCATCGAGCGGTGTGTCGTCGTGGAAGGTCCGTCCCTCGGCGATGGTGAAGGTGATGGCCTCCGGGGCGACCTCCCACTCGGTGGCCACGGCGGGGACGAGCTCGCCGCTGTCGAGGCGACGTACGAGCGTGTCGTAGATCGCGTTGACGTAGTGGAACGAGAAGTCGGTCCCCACGTTGGGGACGTCGAGGCTGTTGGTGACGAACGAGGTGGCGTAGACCAGGGTGGCGTCCCGGTCGACGTCGCCGGCGGGCGCCGCCTCCGACTCGTCGTCCTCGGAATCGGTTCCCTCGGCGTCGTCCGACGAGCCCTCGTCGGTGGTCTCGCCCTCGCCGACCTCGGTCGCCTCGTCGCCGGTGGCATCGTCGTCGCCGCTCCCGCACGCCGCTGCGAACACGCAGAATGCGAACAGCAACGCCAGGAACGCTCGGTTCCGACTCCCCATCTTGTCCCCCTTGGTGACTCTTCGATGTGATCGTCCGAACCCCTCCCGGGGCCGGCCTTTTGGTTCAGGGCAAACTACGGCAGTACGAGGTGGCGGTCAACCTAGGGGAAGGACCATGAGCGTCCGCCGCTGGGGGACACGCAGCTGGACGACCCCGTGGTGCAGGAGACACGATGATCACGAGGGGAGATCATCGATGGACGACACCGACCGCCAGCGCTTCCGGGTGCTGGATCTGACCACCTCCCTGGCCGGTGCCTACTGCAGCCACCTGCTCGGCTCCGGCGCCATCGACGTCACCCGGGCCGAGCCACCGGCCGGGCATCCCCTTCGGGCCTGGAGCGCCACCGGTTCGCCGATCCCGCCCACCGGAAGCGGCCCGCTGTTCTCCTGGCTCTCGGGTGGCGGCAGCAGCGTCGTCGTCGACCCCGCCGATGCCGACGATCTCGCCGAGCTGCTGACCTGGGCGCCGGGCTTCGACGCCATCACCTGGGAGCCCGACGCTCCCGTCGGCCTCGACCAGCTCCAGCGGGCGGCACCGGGTGTCACGGTCACCTCCCTGACCCCGTTCGGCCTCGACGGGCCTTGGTCGGATCGGGTGGCCACCGAGTTCACCCTGCAGGCCCTGTCCGGGGCCCCGGGCCTGCGCGGCGCTCGGGCGTGGCCGCCGATGTCGGCCGGCGGGCAACACGGCGAGTACCTGGTCGGCGTCTTCGCCGCCGCCGCCACGGTGATCGGGCTCCGTCGCCTCGTCGTCGGTGGGGGAGGGGGCGTGCTCGACGTGTCGGCCCTGGAGGCGGTGATGATGACCCAGCTCTTCAATCCCCACACCTCGATGACCCAGGCCGACGGCGCCTGGCCGAGCCGCTACCGGGCCCCGGTGGCCGACGTGGTGGCGTCGAAGGACGGCTGGGTCGGGTTCGCCGTCGTCAACCGGCTCGAGCACTGGTGGAGCTTCTGCGAGATGATCGATCGGCCCGACTGGGCCGGCGACCGGACGCTCGACGCCGTCCCGGCCCGCTCGGACCGCTGCGACGAGCTCAACCCGGTGATCGAGGCCTGGTGCGCCGAGCGCACCACGGCCGAGATCGTCGAACTGGCCACCCAGCGGCGGATCCCGGCCATCGAGGTCGGCAACGGCGAGACGATCCCCCGGATGACCCACTTCGCCTGCGAGCCGTTCTACGAGCCCAACCCCGACGGTGGGTTCCTCCAGCCGGCGGCGCCGTTCCGCATGCATCCTCCGATCCCCCGTGTCGCCGAGGTCGAGCCCGCCCCGAACCTGGGGGCCCGGATCCGCCGGCAGGCCAGGCCGTCGGAACCGGTGCGGGACGCACCGGCGGCGCCATCGCCGACCCTGCCCTTCGAGGGGCTGCGGGTGGCCGACTTCACGTCGTTCTGGGCCGGACCGTTCCTGTCGCACCTCCTCGCCATGTTCGGGGCCGACGTGATCCACGTCGAGTCGACGCACCATCCCGACGGTGCCCGGCTCATGAATCATCACCCCCGCACCACCGACCGCTGGTGGGAGCGGTCGCCCTACTTCCACGCCACCAACACCAACAAGCGCGGGGTCACGATCAACCTCGACGACGAGCAGGGCCGTGACCTCGCCCGCCGCCTCGTCGCCGACTGCGACATCGTGGTCGAGAACAACGCCCCCCGGGTGATGGACTCGTTCGGTTTGTCGTGGGACGACATCAGGGCCGCCAACCCGTCGGCGCTCATGGTGCGGATGCCGGCGTTCGGCCTGACCGGCCCCTGGCGCGACCGGACCGGGTTCGCCATGACTATGGAGCAGGTCTCGGGCATGGCGTGGCTGAGCGGGTTCCCCGAGCACCGGCCCGGCGCCCTGTTCGGGCCGTGCGACCCCGGCGCCGGGCTGCACGCCCTGATCGCCCTCACCTTCGCCCTCGAGGAGCGCCGCCGCACCGGCGAGGGACGCCTCGTCGAGTGTCCGATGGTGGCGTCGGCTCTCAACGTCGCCGCCGAGCAGGTCATCGAGGCATCGGCCAACGGTCACCGCCTCGACCGCACCGGCAACCGCGGTCTGGTCGCGGCGCCGCAGAACAGCTACGCCACCGCCGACCCGGACGACGAGGCCGGCCGGCACCGCTGGGTGTCGATCGCCGTCGCCACCGACGGGCAGTGGCGGACGCTGCGGGCCATCCTCGGCGACCCACCGTGGGCCGCCGACCCCGCCCTCGACACGATGGCGGGCCGGATGGCCCGCCACGACGACCTCGACCGTGAGCTCGCCGCCTGGTGTGCCGAGCGCCCGGCGGCCGAGATCGTCGACACGCTCTGGCCGGCCGGCATCCCCTGCGCCCCCGTTGTCCACCCCTCCGAGAACCTCGAGATGGAACAACTCCTCCACCGTGGCTTCTTCGAACCCGTCGACCATCCCGTGCACGGCCACTCGTTCGTCGCCACCTGCCCCTTCCGCCTACCGGGCGTGGACGGACCGATACACCGCCGCCCCGCGCCCCTGCTCGGCCAGCACAATGACGAGGTGCTGGGCGGGCTCCTCGGACTGTCATCCGACGAGCTGGCGGTGCTGACCGCCGGCGGCGTCATCGGCACCAGGCTGGCGGAGCCGTAGCAGTACGAGGTGCTGTGGTGATCGCTGACGCCAGGGGCGCCATCGGTGTCACGCTCCGGTGGACCCGTTGGGTCGGGAGGTGCTCACCGTGGCCATCTCCTGGCCGGGCCGGCACGTGTACCACGCCGACACCTGGCCGTCCCCGCTGCGACGAACCGTCTCCAGATACACGGTCCGCGCTCCAGGACCCGCTCGTGGCCGCCCAGGCGACCGGTACCGGCGTAGCGGACGGCCTCCTCGTCGGTCGGGGCGTCGTGTATCCGCTCGACCTCCCGCCACAGCTCGAGCCCCGCGTTGTACGGGTTCACCTGGTGGGGATGGGGCTGACCGATCTCGGCGTTGAGCCGGTTGAACTCGAGGAACTCGTCGGTGCCGAGATCCATGGCCTGGACGATCTGGGTGTGGACCCAGCAGGCGAACCCCCCGTTGGCGATCTTGGTCCGGCGCTGCGGTTCGAAGTAGGCGGCCTCCTCCCGCAGCACGGAGATGATTTCACGCTCCCAGTCGGTGAGGTGGCTGCCGTGCTCGAGGACGAACCCCAACAGGTCGGCCTCCGGTTGGCGGGGCGTCCGGCTGTGCCATGCCTCGACGGCGGCCCGGTGCCCATCGAGTGCGGCTGCGGTCTCGTCGGGGAACAGATCGCTGTAGGGTCCCGGGTCCGGGGGAGGAGGAGGTGTGAGGTCGGCCCGGCACACGAGCCGGGACGGGGCGTGGATGGCGACCGCCTGGACGGCGTCGATGAAGTCGTCCACCGCGACGCGGCCGTGACGGCGGGCGTGGTCCTCGATCCGCTGGGCTCCGGCCCGGGCCCGATGCAGGTACTTCCGATCGACGCTCGACAGGTGTCCGTTGTTGGCGAAGGACCAGCAGTGCCCGTAGACGTTGGCGATGACCAGGAGCTGGGCCACCCACGAGTTCCCCTCCAGCAGGTAGGCCTGGTACGGGTCGGTGTTGAGCACGAGCTCGTAGATCCGGGAAGCGCCGACGTCGTGGGCCGTGCGCATCCGCTCGTAGGACTGCCCGAACCGCCAGTGGGGATTAGCGGCCGGGGAGGCCGCGGGCGGCGATGTCGTAGATCCGTGGCGCCGGGGCCAGCTGGAAGACGATCTCGGGCACGTCGAGCCCGATGGATCGGGCCGCTTCCCGGCACCGGTCGTCGAGGTCCTGCAGGTCGTGCAGGGTGTAGGGGCGTCCTCCGCGCGACGTGGTCAGGGCGCCGGGCCCCGCCAGCACCGCCGCTCATGTCAACACCTCGTCGGGTTCGGGGGCGAAGATCGTGCGCAACGCCCCCCAGATCTCGGTGTCCTGCTCGACCCGATATGCGACCGGCCGTTCGTGGCGGAGCTCGTCGAGAAGGGTGTGGAGTCGGACGCCGGCCCACTGGTAGCGGGGCCCGTGGTTGATCTGGCAGTAGCCGACGAGGTTGACCACGTCGAGCGCCGCCCGCACGGCGTCGAGGAGGCGGGCATCGTCCTGGGGGTAGTTGTCCGCCGTCGGAGCAATGGGCGACGAAGACGTTCCAGTCGACCGTCGGATAGCGGGTGGCCTGGATCTCGAGCATCAGCTCGTAGGCCGACGAGCAGCGGGTACCTCCCGACTCCACCCTGGTGAAGAACTCCTGCTCGGTGCACTCCATCGCCGTCTCGTGGTGGGCGATGAACACGAGCTCGGTAGTGTGGCCTGTCCCAGCTGATCGTCGGAGTTGTGGGCCAACGGCCGACCCTTGCGCATCCACATGCCGATCCGCATGAGGACCCCAGCCCGGAAGGTGTCCTTGGCATTGTCGGTGACACCGATCATCTCCTCCACCCCCCGCAGCAGCTTCTCGTCGGGTTCGATCTCCTCGTCGGTGACCGGGTCCTGGACGGTGCGCTTCGTGCAGTAGGCCTCGCAGTGGTTGAGGTAGTTCTCCAGCAGCTCCTGCGCGGTGTCGGCGAAGGCGGGGACGAAGGCTCGGCGGACCTCGTCCTTGAGGTTGCGGTCGATCTCCTGGCGGGCCTCGGTCACCAGTGCCAGGTAGCGTTTCTTGGCCTCCTCGTCGATCTGCTGGGAGCGCTCGATCGAGCTCCGCAGCGCCCGGAGGGCCATGACGGCGGTGAGGCACGGTCGGCTCCCGGCACCCGGGAGCGGCTCGGCCGGTTCCAAGGGGTCGGCGTCGTGCTCGGTGCCGGCTACCGCCCGGGACAGGGCATCGATCACGAAGCGGGGATCGATCCCCTCCAGGCCTTCCCGTCGCGACCCCTTCATGATCTCCGACACCTGGTTGAGCTTGAACTCGCCCGTCTCCCGCCCGTCGTAGAGGTGCATCTTCTCCACCGATGACAGGTTGGGGAACTCCGTGAGGCAGGTCATCACCGAGATGGACGAGGCGGCGGCGATGGGCTGGGGATCGATGTGGAAGTCGTGATCCGACTGGGCCAGCAGCTTGGTGTGGATCCGGGCCTCGTCGCTGACCCGCACGTTGTGTAGGGCATGGCGACCGGGTAGAGCCGGGACCGAAGGGCCTCGTTGGGCCCTGGGGTCGTCGTCAGACCCGTAGGTCTCCAACAGCTTGAAGTTGACGCCGCCGGTCAGCTGCTCGGTCGACATCGACTTCGGGTCGGAGGGAGCGAAGGTGCCGATGCCGATCCGGCGACTCTCCGACAGGCGGATCCGCGTGATGGGGAACCGTTCCGGGTCACCGTCGAACTCGGTGTCGAGCCGCAACCGGCAGACGGGGCACAGGTCGCCCTCGACGTCGACGCCGGTGTAGTCGCGGAGTCGGTCGCGCAGGGTCGGACCGTCGGGCTCGCCATGGTTGGGCACCAGGTGGAGCGGTTCATCGTGCTTGGGACAGCCGGCGAGTGCGTAGACCGCCCCGTCGTCGGTGTTCGACCAGGCCTCCAGCCCCCGCTTGAGGCAGGTGGCGATGGTCGACTTGGCGCCGCCGGGCGGCCCCCACAGCAACAGGATCCGCCGGCGGGCCGAGTAACCTGACGCGCCACGAATGTCGACCGGTCGGTCGACGATCGTGACACTGGGCCGCCCCAGGCCGAGGCGGGAGACGCCTCAGTGGTGTTGCCTCAGTGGCGTTGCCTCAGTGGTGTTTGAGTCCGGCCAGCACCCTGGCCCCCTGGGGGCCGGACGATTCGGCGTGGCGGATGCCCGACTCGACGTCACAGCACTGACCGGTGGTGAGCGAGCGTGGCCCGTCGTCGTGCTGGAGGATGAACTCGCCGCTGAGGACGTACAAGCGGGCCGAGAAGTCGTGGGTGTGCAGCTCGCCCGCCGGGGTGTTCGGGTCGTAGTCGGTGATGCGGATCTCGTCGTCGTAGCCGTCGCGACGGAGGCCCTCACGGAACTCGGCCTCGGTGATCGAAGGCCCCGACCCCTCGAGTCGGGTCACCAGGCGTTCGAGCATCCGTTCGATGCGGCCGAGGCGGTCCTCGGTGTCCGCTCCGCCGGTGGTGGCCGAGCCCTCCTCGGCGCACAACGCCTCGCAGCAGTCGGCCAGCATGCGGACGCTGTCGCGCTCCTCGGCGATGAACCGCCCGAGCAGCTCACCGGTTCGGACGTCGATGGTGCTGTCGTCGAAGTAGCTGGCCCACCGGTCGGGCACGGACGGGTCGGGCCGCCCTCCCAGGCCGAGCTTCTCGAACTTCTCCCGGTCGGTCAGGTCGGCGGCGGCGATGGCGGTCCGCTCGGCGGTGTCGGCGGCCTCTTCGATGGTCACGTCGAATCCCAGCTCGCAGATCCGCTTCTGGAACGCCATGGTGTGCTCGGCTTCACGCATCGCCACCATGGCGATCACGGCACGGACGTCGGCCCGGGGGGTGGCATCGGCCCACGCCGTCAGGTACCGCTCGGCGTTGCACTCGGCGTTGGCGATCCGGCGGAGCAGGGGCAGGTAGCTGGGCTCGGTGCTCATGGTGGAACTGTAGGGCCGGCCATCGCACCGAGCCAGCGGCGTCGATCCCGTACCGAACACCCGTCGATGGAGCGCTCGACCTGTTCGGAGGCGAGGCATCCACCTCGGCCATCGTGAGCACGAACCGCTGCGTGGCGCCAGCGGTCGCAACCCGGCAGGCCGGCGCGACCAGGATCGTCTCGTCCGGGTCTTGCGGAGTGTCGGTCGTCAAGCAGATGGTGTGGGCCGCATCGCTCCCGTTGTAGACGATCACGTCCGCAGTCCACCGGCCGGTGGAGGCGCCGTCGGCGGCAGGGTCGGGCGCGAACACGACATCGTCCGCCGACGACACGAAGCCGACGCCTGCGCCGTCGGCGGCGGCCGAGGCGGCTAGGCTGCCGACGACGACGGTGGCGACCAGAGCAAGCGCGGCGAGGCTGCTCGTGCGGCGGAACCGATTCCCGAGTCTTCTGGCTGGACCCATGGCGACCTCCGTTCGGTGCAACCTCACCTGCCCGGCCCGGGGGCTCGGCGCCAGAAGGGGTCGTCGACGACAGTGCACTGCTCGTCCGTCACCGTGCGTTGCGCCCGGGATTCCCGGCAGGGACGACGTTGGTCACGACCCACAGTCGGGTGAGCACACAACGGTGCGCCCGGCCAGACGGCTGTGGCGTCTCATGAGCTGGCCGCCTGCCAGGAGCGCATGGTGATCCTCCCGGCGTGGACACCGGTGCCGCCAGATTTTCAGGATTGTCTCCGGCTGACCGTTCCGTCGGTTCAGTCGTCGGCCGCCCGGCCGGCGGGCAAGCGCCGGACGAGTTCGTCGGCCATGACCTGGTGGCCGTGGTGCTCGACCTCGAAGCTGCCCATTCCCCCGGTCATCGACCGCAGGTCGATGGCGTAGCGGGTGATCTCGGCCGTCGGGACCAGGGCGTCGATGATGGTGATGCCGTCGGCGCCGCCGGAGTTCGTGCCCGTCACCCTCGCCCGGCGAGCGTTCAGGTCGCCCAGCACCGCGCCCTGGACCTCGCTCGGCAACGACACCCGGATCTCGCTGACCGGTTCCAGCACCTCGACCCCGACCTCGTCGATCGCCTGGCGTAGGGCCAGCGCCCCGGCCATCTTGAACGCCACCTCCGACGAGTCGACCGAATGCTGCTTCCCGTCGACGCAGATGGCCCGGATGTCGACCAGGGGGAAGCCGTAGCGCCCGCCACGGGCCATCGATTCCTCGATGCCGACCCCGACGGCGGGAATCAGGCCGGTGGGGATGGCCCCACCCCGGACCTCGCTGCCGAACTCGAACCCGGACCCGGTCGGCAGCGGCTCGAAGCGGACCCGGGCCACGCCGAACTGCCCGTGGCCTCCGGTCTGCTTCTTGTGTCGGCCTTCGACTTCGACCGGACCCGCCAGGGTTTCCCGGTAGGCCACCCGAACCTCGTCGATGGCCACCTCGACACCGTGGCGGGCCAGGCGCGACAGGGCCACCTGCAGGTGGGTCTCGCCGTGGCCGCGCAGCACCGTCTGGCCGGTGTCGTCGTCGTGGTGGAGGCGCAGCGTCGGATCCTCGACCGTGAGCCGGCGGGCGTGGTCGATGAGCTTCCCCTCGTCGGACCGCTTGGCGGCCGAGATCGCCACCCCGTAGCTGGGTCCGGGCAGTTGCGGTGGAACCACGGCCACCGGCAGCCCCTGCGGGGCCAGGGTGTCGCCGGTGAGGGTGTCGCCGAGCTTGGCCACGGCGGCGATCTCACCGGCCACGACCTCGCTCACCCACTGATGGTCCCGGCCGGCCAGGATGGCCAGGTGGTTGATGCGCACCGTCGCCCGGGTCCTGCTGTTGACCAGTGTGTCACCGGCCCGGATGCGTCCCGACAACACCTTGACGAACGACAGCTGCCCCAGGAAGTCGTCGAAGACGGTCTTGAACACGAAGGCCAGGGGTTCGCCATCGGGATCCGGGGCGATGGCCACCGTCGAGGCTCCGGCCGTCACCGTGATCGGCCCCGCGTCGCCGGGAGCGGGGCCGACCCGACAGATGAAGTCGCCCAGGTAGTCGGCGCCGATCGGGGCGGTGGCGGAGCCACACAGCACCGGGAAGACCGCTTGGGCGTCGACCGCCTCGTGCAGCAGCCGGTCGACCTCCTCCGGCGAGGGCTCGGTGCCATCGTCGAGGTAGCGCTCCAGGAGATCGTCGTCGAGCTCCACGATCTCTTCCACCAGGTGTTCGTGTTCCGCCCGCTCGCGGGCCTGGAGCTCCACCGGCGTCGGTTCGATCACCGGCGTCCCGCTGTCGTAGGTGAAGGACCGGTCGGTGATGAGGTCGGTGATCCCGTGGAAGGCCGACTCCTCGCCGATGGGAAGGTCGACCGGGTCGGCGTGGGAGCCGAACGCAGCCCGGGTCTCCTCCAGGGTGCGGTCGAACGAGGCGCGGTCGCGGTCCAGCTTGTTGATGAAGATCAGTCGGGGAAGCCCCCGCTGCTCGGCCCGCCGCCACAGCAGCCGCTCCTGGGCCTGGACCCCGGCCACCCCGTCGATCACGAACACCGCGACGTCGGCGACCTCGAGGGCCATGACCGCGTCGCCCACGAAGTCGGCGTCGCCCGGGGTGTCGATCAGGTTGATGCGGTGGTCGCCCCAGTCGAACGAGGCCACCGACAGCGACAGGGTCTGCTTGCGGGCCCGTTCCTCCGGGTCGCCGTCGAGCATCGTGGTGCCATGCTCCACCCGCCCCAGGCGGCTCGTCGCCCCCGCCCGGTAGAGCATGGCCTCCGCCAGGCTCGTCTTGCCGCTGCCGTGGTGGCCGACGAGGACGACGTTGCGGATCTGGCCGGTGGAGGTCATCACCCCTTGCTCTAACCCAGGGCGGCCGACTGATCAAGCGTCGGTGCGGAATCGCCCCTCGGGCCCACGCCCCCAGGTCACGCCCTCAGGTCACGGACTCGGTGACCTTGTCCTTCACCCGCCGGGCGGCCTTCCCGGCCTTCTCGGCCTTCTTCGCCTCCTTGCGGAGCTTCCGACGGGCCCGTCGTCCCAGGTTGGCGGCGTCGTCGGCGGCGCCCTTCATCCCCTGTCGACGCTGGGCCCATCGACGGCGTCGCCGGGCCCGTTTCTCTGATGCGAGCAGATCCAGCTCGGCCCTGGTGGCCCGATCGTCAGCCGATTCGGCCTTCGCTCGCAGGTCTTCCACCTGAGCCTCGGCCTTGGTCAACGCCTCACGGGTTCGCTCGCTCGCCAATTGCTCACGCTGGAGCCGCTCCTTCGTGCTGCGGAAGTTGATCAGGCCGACTGTGCCGATCGAGGCGGTCTTGCGGATGAGTCCCATTCGTCGCTCCTGTTCGTCGGGTGGGTCGGGCGGCCGCTGGTGGAGGCCGCCGTCGACCATCTCGATGATGCCCGATTGATGGCGGTACCCGGTGCCCACCGGCCGAAACGGCCGCCGCGCCGACCGCCGGCAACGTGTTGCTCGTCTCGGCCGTGACCGGTCCACCGGAGGACTCGGTTGGAGTGCCGCTCGGACTCGAGCTCGTGGATCGCTCGCTACCGATGCAACGAGTGGGACGACTGGCCCCAGCGCTTCTTCATGACGTCGACAAACAGCCGTCGAGCCGTACTCGGCCGGTGAACCCGCGGCGACGGTGTTCTCCTGCAGCGCATCAGCGGTGCAGGCCCCGCATCACGTCGCCGACACGGTCTGTATCGAAGAGGCGCCGTGAGGCTCTGTACGCTGGCAGATCCTGATCGGACCACCGGAGTGACGATATTAGTGGTGGCCTCATTGGCCTGCTGGACGATGTGGCGGCGCTGGCCAAACTGGCGGCAGCGTCGGTCGACGATGTGGGAGCGGCCGCCGGTCGGGCCAGCGCCAAGGCCGCCGGGGTGGTGGTGGACGACACCGCCGTCACCCCCAGCTAGGTGCAGGGGCTCGCCGCAGAGCGCGAGTTCCCCATCATCAGGCGGATCGCCACCGGGTCGCTCCGCAACAAGCTGCTGTTCATCCTCCCGGCGGCGCTCATCCTCAGCGAGTTCGCCCCGGTCCTGGTCGAGATCGTCCTCATGCTCGGCGGCATCTATCTCTGCTTCGAGGGTGCGGAGAAGCTCCACCACGAGTTCGGCCGTCACCACGACACCGAGGTCGACGTGCCGGCGGTGGTCATCGGCCCCGAGCAGGAAGCGAAGACGATCTCGGGCGCCATCCGCACCGACTTCATCCTGTCGGGTGAGATCATGGTCATCGCCCTCAAGGAAGTGATCGACGAAGGATTCGTGTCCCGGGCGATCATCATGGTGGTCGTGGCGGTCTTCATCACGGCCATCGTCTACGGCCTCGTCGCCCTCATCGTGAAGATGGACGACGTGGGGCTGCGCCTGGTCCAGTCCGGCCGGTCGACCGCAACCCGGATCGGGCGGTCACTGGTGGTCGGCATGCCCAAGCTGCTCGCGCTCCTGTCGGCGGTCGGCACGGCGGCGATGCTGTGGGTCGGTGGGCACATCCGGCTGGTGGGAACCGACGAGCTCGGCTGGCACGGCCCCTACGACCTGGTCCACTCCCTCGACGAGGCGTTGCACGACGTCGCCCTCGTCGGAGGCGTGCTCGGCTGGGTCGTCAACACACTGGTGTCGGCCGTGCTCGGGATCGTGTTCGGCTTCATCGTCGTGGCCGTCGTGGCTCGTCTCCCGATCGGTCCCCGTCACGAGGATGCGCCGGCCGTCCACTGAGCAGCCGCCAGGCCAGTTGGCCGCTAGGACGCTGGGACAGGGTCAGATCAGTCGGGCACGGACCCAGTCCGACAGTCGCTCGATGACGAAGACCACGACAAAGATCATCAGCAGGAGGCCTCCGAGCAACTCCCAGGCCAGGAGTCGGGTGGCCTGGAAGATCAAGAAGCCGATGCCGCCGGCACCGAAGATGCCGACCACGGTGGACGAGCGGATCATGATGTCGAGCAGGTAGAGCCCGTTGCCGACCAGGTTGGGAACGAACTGCGGTGTCACGCTGGTCGAGATCTCCTGCAGCCTGGTCGCCCCCGTGGCCCGCACACCCTCCCGCGGGCCTTCGTCGATCACCTCGATGGCGTCGGAGAAGAACTTCGCTCCCACCGCCACCACACCGATCGTCAGGGCGACGGCACCGGGGAACACGCCGAGCCCCACCGCCGACACCAGCAGGATGGCGATCACCACCTCGGGGACGGCCCGCATGAGTACCTGCACCAGCCTCGACAGGGCGTAGATCACCCGGTTGGGGGCGACGTTGCGGGCACCGAGGTAGCCGAGGACCATGGCCAGAGGAAGACCCATCGCCGTCGAGGCGATGCCCATGGCGATCGTGTCGAACATGGCGCTGCGCACATCGGGGGTCCACCAGCTGAGATCGCGGGGGACGAGACGCTGGGCGATGTACCACACCGACGGGAGATCGCCGGGCGCTGGCGCCCCGAAGTCGGGCCGCAGGCCGTTGGCCATCGCCGACCACGAGACGCCGGAGACCCAGATGCTGGCGACTGCCAGCACCCCGATGCCGGCACTGAACAGGGCGAGGCGACGCCGTTCGGGCGTCCACGGCGGGCTGAGCGGCACGCCGTCGATCGCCGTGGGCCCGTCGATCGCCGTGGGCTCGCCGATCGCCGTGGGCTCGCCGATCGCCTTAGGCTCGTCGGCCACCGGGTGGTCGGCGCCGGCGACCGGCCGGAAGTCCCCGACCGTGACCACCGTCTGGCCCAGGAGCTCACGGGTACGGCCGAGCCTGGTCGACCGGCGCGTGGCCCCGGCCTGGTCGGCACCGAGGATCAGGCGCCGGCCGGTGACCGAGAGCCATTCGACGACGAGCACCGTGGCGATGATCCCCAGCACGACGCCCATGAACAGGTCCCACCGCAACGCACCCTTGTAGAGGTTGAGCAGTTCGCCGATGCCTCCGGCCCCCACGAGCCCGAGGATCGTCGACGAGCGGAAGTTGATGTCGAACCGGTAGAGACAGACCCCGAGGTAGGACGGTGTCACCTGGGGCAGGACACCGGTCGCCATCTGCTGGAACCAGCCGGCGCCCGTGGTCGCGACGCCTTCCCGCTGGCCGTCGTCGACCTCCTCGATGGCGTCGGCGAGGAGCTTGCCGAGCATCCCGATGGCGTGGAGGGCGATGGCGAGCACACCGGCCGCAGGCCCGATGGTGAAGGCCCGCACGAAGATGGCGGCGAAGATGAGATCGGGAACGGTACGGGCGGCGGCGATGACGGCGCGGGCCACAACCCGGGCCAGGGGGTGGGGGGTGGTGTTGCGGGCGGCGAGGAAACCGAGGGGAAACGACAGGGCGGCGGCGATCAGCGTGGCCAGGATCGCCATGAAGATCGTCTCGACCGTCTTGTCGACGATGGCCTCGAGCTCGTCGACCCGGGGCGGCCAGATCCCGCTCGGTCGGTCGATGCCCCAGAACAGCCGCCACATGTTCTCCGAGCCCTCGATGAGACGGCCCGGTGCGATCTCCATGCGGCGGATGGCCCAGACCGAGATCACCAGGGAGAGCGCGGCGATGACGACGAGTTGGATCCGTGTCCGGGTCCAGGGCGGCCGGATGCCGACCGGTCGCTGGTCCGGGTCGCTGGCCGGCGGCGACGGCGGGCGGGTGTCGACCGCGGTCACGACACGAGGGCGTCGCTGGCGACGGCGGGAAGGCGGTACTCGTCGGCCTTCTCGCCGGTCGGGTCGAGCCGTCGGTACACGGCCATCACCTCGTCGGTCGTGAGGCCGGAGGCGTCTCTATCGAGCACGACGGCCCCGTCGCGCAGGCCGACGAGCCGTTGGGCCCAGCCGAGGGCGAGATCGACCTGGTGCAGCGAGGTGATCACCGTGAAGCCGGCCTCGGTGGTCACCCGGAAGAGCAGGTCCATGACCTGGCCGGAGATCTCGGGGTCGAGCGATGCCACCGGCTCGTCGGCCAGGACGATCTCGGGCTGCTGCATGAGCGTCCTGGCGATGGCGATCCGCTGTTGCTGGCCACCGGACAGGGTGTCGGTGCGCTGGTAGGCCCGGTCGGCCAGGCCCACCTGATCGAGGTACTCGAGCGCTTCACGGCGCAAGGCCTTCGACCAGGTCATCACCCCGAAGCGGGGGCCCCGGACCCGGCCGTAGGCACCGGCCAGGACGTTCTCCATCGCCGTGAGGCGCCCCACGATGTTGAACTGCTGGAAGACGAACCCGACCCGTCGGCGTAGCAGGCGCAGCTCTCGCCGGGAGGCGCTTCCCACGTCGACCCCGAGCACCTCGACGTGTCCGTCGGTCGGCCGTATCAGCCCGTTCAGGTGCCGAAGCAGGGTCGACTTGCCCGAGCCCGAGAGGCCGATCACGACGACCAACTGCCCGGCGGGGACGACGAGCTCGACGTTGTCGAGCGCCACCACCTTCCCGTCGTCGAAGGTCTTGGTGAGTCCCTCGACCCGTATCACCGTGTCGGTCGTCATGTCGTGCTCCTCGATGGGTCGGTGGTCGGCTTCACCCTCGGCGTCGGCAACTACACCGAGTCGGACACCGGCTCCGCCTCGAACGGCTGCGCCGGAGCCCCCTCGGCCCGACGGCGACGCCGTCGGGCCGAGGAGCGGGATCAGCCTTCGAGACAGGCGGGAGACTTCGTCTCCTCGCACACCTGGCGCACCCCGTCGAAGAAGGTCGTGTCCCTGTAGGTGTAGCCCCAGATGTCCTCGTCGGAGAACCTGCAGCTGCCGAGCTCGCAGAAATCGTTCTCGGAGGCCCAGTCCTCGTTGACCTTGGTCGTCATGACCTCGGTGAAGGCGTCGATGAACGACTGGGGTAGCTGGTTGTTGATCGCCATGGGGGAGCCGGCGATGACCGGCGACTTCCAGACGATCTTGAGGTTGGCATCGGCCTCCTCGCCGACGTCCTCACCCTCGCCGGTGGCGTCGATCACGCCGGTGACGTCGCCGCTGTCGATCAGGATGGAGGTGATCATCGAGTCGAAGGCGAAGCCGGCTTCGCAGGTGCCGTTGGCCACCGAGATGGCCGAGGCGTCGTGGCCGCCGGCGAAGGTTGCTGTCACGCCGGACTGCGGGTCGATGCCCTCGGCCAGGAGGCCCGACGAAGGGTACAGGAAACCGGAGGTCGAGCCGGGGTCGACGAAACAGACCTGTCGGCCGGCGAAGTCGGCGAGGCCGTTGATCTCCTCGTTGGTGGCCTGGGTGACGGCGTAGGCCCGGTAGCCTGGCTCGACGTCCGGCCCGGCGGTCATGACACCGACCGGCTGGATGTCGGCGCCGTTGTTCTCGGCGATGATGAACGAGAACGGTCCGTACTGGGCGACGTCGATCGTTCCGGCGACCTGGGCTTCCACGATCCCGGCATAGTCGGCGGCCTGGAAGAACTCGATGTCGACACCGAGCTCGGCCTCCAGGATCTCGAGGGTCACGGCGTAGCTGGTCTCGAGGGTGGCGGCCTGCTCCGACGGCACGGCGCCGAACGTGATCGACTCGGGCCAGCCGGTCCGGTCGAAGGCCTCACCGTCGGTGGCGGCGTCGCCCTCCTCGCCGGTCTCGCCCGCCTCGGTGGTGTCAGCTGCCTCGGTGGTGCCGCTCGCTTCGGTGGTCTCGCTCGCCTCGATCGGCTCGCTGGCCTCGGTGGCGTCGTCGCTGCAGGCAGCGCCCACCACGGCCAGTGCGAGCAGTAGCGCCACCAGGGCGCGCACGTTCTTACGTCGCATTCGATGCGCCTCTCACGTCTCACTCGGCCCGCGCCCACGTTGGGTCGGGGTCGAGACGCACGCTATGGGAGCGCCGTGACGGCCGGATGGCCGACCGGCCACCGATCGGTGAATTCGGCTCGAACGTTCGCCCTGAGCCTCTCGGAGGCTCGCCCGGTCGGTGTCCGGGGCCGGGCCGGGAGGGAACCCGTACCGCCAACGATTCGGGCGTTCGGCCTGGCCGAGGGTACTTGTTTAGCGGGTCCACCGTTGTGGGTGGTGGGTGATGTAGACAGCTGGTGGCGTGCGGTGGTGGGGCCCGAGTGATCGGGGCCTGTGATTCCGGGTGCGTGTGGTGATGAT
>JBHJNQ010000024.1:0-121758 GCA_050330635.1 Acidimicrobiales bacterium
AGGGCCCGTGGCGTATTTAGTTGAGCGGTTATGGGGGGTTGATTGTGTAGTTCCAGTCGCCGTGGAAGTCGTGGCGGGTGACGGGGAGGGCGTTGAAGTCTCGGTCGCTGATGGTCTGCCCGGTGGGGTAGTAGCCCTGGTCGAGGTCGGCCTGGACCCGTAGTCCGGTCGTGGTGGTGGTAGCGGCGATGAGTTCGACGACGGTGCGGTAGGTGGTGAGGGGCCGGCCTCGCCAGTTCATGGAGATGAAGCTGAACAGCCGGTGTTCGATCTTGTTCCACTTGGAGGTGCCGGGAGGCATGTGGCACACGGTGATGACGAGGCCGATGGTGGCGGCCAGGGTGGCCAGCTCGGCTTTGAACATCCGGGACCGGTAGCTGTTCGACCCGCCAGCGTCGGCGGTGATCATGAGGTGGGTGGCGTTGGGGTACCGGGTGTGGCCCATCCGTTCCCACCACCGGGCAATCGAGGCGACAGCGAAGGCGGGGGTGTCGTGGTCGTCACCGACGTTGACCCAGCCCTCGTTCCCGCCGATGTCGTAGACCCCATACGGGATGGCTTTGCCCATCTCCGGGTCGGGGAAATCATGGACCCCGACCTTGGTCGGCTCACCCTCCGGTTCCCACTCGACGCCAGCGTTGGCGTAGTCCCCGACCAGCTCCTTCTTCTTACAGTCAACCGAGATCACCGGCTGCCCGGCCGTCAGGTGATCACCGGCGGTGTCGTTGATGTACCGGAACTGGGCGTCGCGGTCAGGGTGCTGGGCTCCCTCGGTCACCTTGGCGTTGGCCTGCAGGCTGTAACCCAGGTAATGCAACAGATCACCGACCAGGTTGGCCCCAGCCTGATGACCAAGGCGGGCCAACTCCCGGGACAACACCCGAGTCGACTTCAACGTCCACCGCAACGGCGACATCGGATCACCCCGAGACTCGGGCTCGACCAAACCATCCAGCACGACCAGCAGCTCCGGGTCGAGATCGATCGCCCGCTTACGACCAGCCCCCGGACGCCGCACCCGTTCCGACGGGCCAGCCCCGCCCGCCAGCTCCCGGGCCCCCGCAATCAACGTGTTACGCGACATCCCCGTCGCTTCAGCCACCCGGGCCTGACCACCCCGACCCAACATCGCCACCACCGCAGCGGCAACCAACCGCCGCTGCCGCTCGTCCAACAACGGCAACGTCACCGAGAAGAACTCAGACAGACCCTCCTCGCCGACCTCCACACCACGACACTACAACGCGCGGTCAAAAAACGCGCGGACCCTAACACCGTGCGGACGTGCTGGGCTCCGGCCGAGACGGGCAAAAGGACCTGCCATATGTATGTCGGGATCTGACACAGCAGGTACCTGCACGACCATCAAACCGGACCGGTGACGGCCCGGCCCGATTAGGGTGGCGGGCCATGGTGGCACCCGACTTGCTGCGTTTCGACACACTCAGCCTGCACGCCGGGCAACATCCCGATCCGACGACGGGGCCCGGGCCGTGCCCATCTACTACACGACGTCGTTCCAGTTCCCCGACACCGATCACGCCGCGGCCCCGTTCAACCTGGAGATCCCCGGTCACCTCTACAGCCGGATCTCGAACCCGACCGTTTCGGTGTTGGAGGAGCGGATGGCAGCCCTGGAGGGTGGGGTGGGTGCGGTGTGTACCGCCAGCGGTCAGGCCGCCCTCCATCTGGCCCTGGCCACGCTGGCATCGGCCGGCGACCACATCGTGGCCTCCCGCAACCTCTACGGGGGCATCTACAACATGCTGAGCCCCACCATGCCCCGCTTCGGCGTGTCCACCACGTTCGTCGACCCCCGCTCCCCCGAGGCCTTCACCGCCGCCATCACCCCCCATACCAAGGTGGTGCTGGCCGAGACGCTCGGCAACCCCGGCCTCGAGGTGCTCGACATCGCGGCGGTGGCCGACGTGGCCCACGCCAAAGGCCTGCCCCTCATGGTCGACGCCACCTTCGCCACCCCGTACCTGATCCGCCCGATCGAGCACGGGGCCGACATCGTGATGCACTCGATGACGAAGTCCCATCCCTGCTTCGTACGGCGACAGCACCACGGGATTTGGCGACCGATGCTCCCCCCTGATCCATGATGTCGGCCTTCTGCACCCGCCCTTCCCGTCCAGCCGTGGCCGGTGAGCCGAACCCCACCACCGCCGCGGTGGCGCCCACGGCCACGGCCGCCAGCCATCGCCTGCTCGTGCTTCTGCTCCTGCCGCTCCTGCTCTCGCTCGTGTTCCCGCCAGGGGTCTCCGCGGCAGGTGACTGTCGGTTGCTGGTCATGTCATCACCCTTTCGTTGCCACCGAACCCAGGGGCCGCGGCCCCCGTCCCCGTCCACCGATCGTCTCCGTCGATCCATTGGCCCTTTTTCACACGACCGGAGCCTCCCTTGCGGGCCTTTGCGACACCTTTGTGGTTCACCAGCGACGTGAAGCCAGGCCGACCACGGCGATCCCCAACGTCCGATGAGGGGGCGCATCGGGGGGCGCCGCGGGCAGCCTCTATCGGACGACATGTACAAGAATTCGCCGGACGGGGTAGTGGCCGATACAGGACATATCGCTTCTCGATCCGCTACGCCGACCCGGAGGTTCCCATGCGACGACGCGCCTTGCTCATCCTCGGCACGATCACCACCGTGCTCCTCGTGCTCGCCTTCACCTCGCCCGTCCCCGCAGCCGCTCAAGCCGATTCCGATCCCGCTGGCACCACGGTCGAACGCGGCGACCGAGGAGAGACAGTGGCGTTCTGGCAGGACCGACTCAACGTCTGGTTCGGCCTCACCGGCTCCGACACCCGCCTCGCTGTCGACGGCATCTTCGGACCAAACACCGAAGCCGGAACACTCGAATTCCAGCAAGCCACCGACGGCAGGCGGGCGATCAGCACGAGGTTCTCGCGCCCGGTGAGGATCTCGTCGACGGCGGCGAACTGCCCGGCGAGGCTGATCGACCGGCGGACCTCGGCCGCCTGCGAGGCGACGGACGGCTGGTGTTGTGGTCATGAGACCACTGTGAAGGGTTGACCTTGCGTCAACGTCGACCCCTTCCCGCTCCGGAGCGCGGGTGGTTCGGTGATTGTCCTCGAACGTGACGGCGCCGGTCGGTCCGGACCGGGCCCGTCGTCTGGTCGGTCAGCGGCGGCGATTGGCCTCGTGGCTGGCGTGTTGCATCGCCGCCTTGCGGGCCGCCTTGGCGATCCGGGCCGTGGGATGGCTCCGTCCCAGGGAGGTGAGCACCGCACCGACGGCGGGCGACGGTAGCTGCCACAGCTCCCGCAGCAATGAGAGTTGGTCGTCGTGGCTCCCGACGTGCTCGAAGACGTCGGTCATGTGATGCGGGCCCCGGCTGGCGAGGACGAGCGCCAAGACGTCGACGAACACGGCGGGGTCGGGGTCGAGGAGGATCTCCGGTGGTTCGCACTCATGATCGACGAGCCAGAGCAGCGCCGCCCCGCGACAGCCGGTGTCGTCGAGGAGGGAGCGAACAGCGGGCTCCGCTTCCGGACCGAACTGTTCGCCGAGCACCGCCAGTGCCATGGTCCGCACCGCAGGGTCGTCGGTGGTGCGGGCGGCCAGCACCAGCTCCGACATGGCGTCGTCGCCCCGCTGCTCGGTCCAGGCGGTGATCTCGCGCATCACGTGGGCCACGTCGTCGGACGCTGTGGCTTCGCATGCCTCGATCATGGCCTCGAAGTCGAGGTCGGTGAACCGGGCGGGCCGTGCGACCGGCAGGTCGATGTCGTGGGCCTCGGCCAGATGACGATGGAGCGCCCACCGCCCGGCGGGCGTGAGCGCCACCGTTCCCCGCACCCGCCTGATGGTGCCGTGTCGGGTTTCGGTCTCGTTGTCCCAGGTGACGACGCCGGCCGATTCCAGGGTGACGATGGCGGCACGGATCTCGCTCTCGACGAAGTTGCGCCTGAAGTCCTCGTCCCAGTGCGGGTTGTTCACCTCGACCTCGTCCTCGAACTGCTCGAAGGCCCGCTCGACGATGTCGTCGAAGGCCACCTCATGGGCCGTGAGCAACAGCGAGGCCATCGGGACGAAGAGATCGTCGAAGAACGGGGCGAGTGTGGTCCAGGCGTAGCGGCCGCCGGCCCTGCGGGCGGTCACCACACCCAGCTCGTCGATGGCCGCCACCAGGCGTTCGAGATCGGCGAGGGGGTCTCGTCCGAGGTCGCGCCCGGCCTTCGTGGTCACCATCCGGCCCTTCACCACGCGCACGAACCGGGCCTTGGAGGCGATCCGAACGATGAAGCCGAGGTGCGGGAGGTCGCTGGCGCTCGTGGTCTTGAAGGTCCGGTCGCCGATCACGTCATCGCTGAGGATCGACGCCCGCTCGTCGGTGGGGTGTATCTCGGCGAGGGGAGGAACCGGTCGCGGCGACAAGACGGATCACCGATGGACGATGAGCAGCGTGTCGACATCCGCAAGGACTTCCGGGAGGTGGGCAACATGTAGCTAGCCGTCCGACCGGCCCGGCGCCTCCTGCAACGCATCGCGGGTCTCGGCCCAGAACGAGGCGGCCACCTCCACCGGATCCCCCGATGGGAACTCGGAGACTCGCAGGACCCGGCCGGTGAACGACGGGGCATCCCAGAACGGGACGTCGTCACGGGACACACCGAGCCGGTCGGGCCACCACACCGAGACGTAGAGGTAGGGCTCGTCGATCCCATCGTCACCGGGTGACGCCCCGTAGCTCGCTCGATGATCCTCGTCACCCTCCTCCAGGGCCGGGTCGAAGTGGCCCGGCCACAGCTGGGGCCGGCTGGGGTCGACCGACCGCACGTCGGCCCGGAACGCCTCCAGGGCGGCGAACGCCATACCGAACCAGGGGCCCAGGAACCGGGACGCCGTCTCGTCCACAACGAGTGGGGCGTCGATGTCGCCGACGGCGGGCGTGTCGTGCTCCGCAGCGGTCTCGGCATCGACGGCGACCCCCAGAAACTCGGACGCCGCTCGCAGCGTCGTGATCGGAACCGACCGGGCCACCCCGCCCCGCTGGTCGACGAGACGATCACCCTCCACCCGTAGCTGCCGGTCGTCACCGAAGAACGGGGTGCCGAATCCACCCAGCGACCAGCGCAGACCGAACTTGCCCGTCACGGCGTGGCGGGCCGGTGCGATCACGTAGGCGGCGAGACGATGCAACGACCGCCGGGTGGGGACCAGCGCCGCTGGCGTCGGGGGGAGCCGACGGGGGCCGGCGAGCCACCGCTCGGCCGCCCAGTCGGTGTGCTCCGGATGGGCGGCCAGCCACGTGGTCCAGTTCGGGGCGTCGGTCGCTCCGTGGCCAGCCGGGAGGAGGAGAGGCCGGTCGGGGTCCGTCCCGGCGATGGGATCATCGGCGAACCAGGGGCCGATCGTCACCGCCGGCGGTGACGGTTCGAGCACCGCAGGCTCGAGGTCGGGGCCCACCACGGCCCGAGCTTCGAGTCGTGGGTCCCGGGCATGCATCGTGGTCGTCGTCATGCGAAGGCAACCCTCCGAGGGGCCCGAGGCTTCCGGGTCGATCCGCCCTGCTGCCCCCGCAGACGGTACGGGACGCTCGCACCCAGCAGTCGGCCAGGCAGGCCGAGTAGTCAGACCGCTCGGGGCACGTGGCCTGGGCCGCGGCCGAGGACCGCGGCGCCACCCGCCCGTTCCTCGGAGACGGGACCGACGTAGGAGACGGCTCGGTCGATGTCGCCCGCGCCGAGGGCGTCGAGGAACTCCTCCACCTGGCGGGCGGCGGCGTCGAGCTCGTCGCCGGGGACCGGCGTCGAATCCGTCGGCCGCCATCGGAAACCACCCCGATCAGTTCAGGCCAGGCGCCGCAGCTCGGCGTTTCGCACGTAGACCCACACGAACACCGCCAGCGCCACGGTGGCCGCGCCGCTGATGGCGTTGCCCGTGCCCACCCGGGCGCTGACGACGCCGAGCACGAGGGCCCCCAACGGCATCATGCCGGCCTGGGTGAGGGCGTAGAGGGCCATGACCCGACCCATGAGCGGCTGGGGGGTGTTCGACTGGATCAGCCCCTGGTTCATGGTGATGTAGAAGCCGCCGGCCAGGCCCATGCAGAACGAGAAGGCGGCCAGCATCGTCAGGTTGGTGGAGCGTCCGATGAGGAAGGTCATCGAAGCCCCGACGATCACGGCCCGCTGGAACAGGACGCCCTTGTTCGCCATGTCGCCCTTCTTCATGACGACCATCGACGACACTGCGATCCCGGCACCCATGAGGGCCAGGGCGATGGCGGCATCGCCCGAGTCCCGACCCAGCGCCTCCTTGACGTGGGCCTGGGTGGTGACCATCACCGCCGGGTTGACGGTGACGCTGGCCACGACCAACAGGCCGAACAGGTTGCGCAACGCCCGATCGTTCCACACGTGACGCAACGCCGCCATCGTCTCCGACCGCACCGGCCGGCGGGCGCTGGGCACCTCGTGGGGCGGCACGTCCAGCATCGCCAGGAACCCGACGCCCACCACCATGAGCCCGGCCAGGAACCAGAAGGCGCCGGTGAAGTCGAAGACCGTACCGACCTGGCGGACGAGGACCGGGCCCACGATCATCGACGCCGTCATGGCCAGGGCGTTGATGGCGATGGCGCTGTACAACTTCTCCCGGGGGACGAGGGCCGGGACGAGCGATGCCCTCACCGGGGCCCCCACCGCCGCCGCCGTCCCGGCGACCAACGTGACCACCGCCACCGAGGCGAGCGTCGCCCTCCCGCTCCCCACGAGCAACGCCGTCGCCGCCATCACCAACGCCCCCGCCAGCTGGGTCCCCATGAGGAGCCGTCGCCGATCGAGCCGATCGGCCCACACGCCGGCGTGCAGGGTGATGAAGACCGCGGGGAGGCCCAGGGTGAACACGATCAGGCCCTGTTCGCGCTCGCCCCGGTCGAGGCCCTCGAGCACGAGCCAGCCGTAGGTGAAGCGTTCGGCGTTGGCCACCAGGAAGAAGGCGATGTTGTTGAACCACAGGAACCGGAAGTTGCGGACGGTGAGGGCGTTGGTCGACTCGGCCCCACCGGTGGAGGGGACGCGGTCCAGCGGCTTCATCGACGAATCGTTCCACGCCGGTCCGGTGGCGTCACGTTCGCCGTCCCCCGCAACGGCGGGGTCCGGCGCCGAGTGGGGGGCTCAGCGGGCGATGGTGCCGATGACGAGCTCGGGGGCGACGTTGGTGTAGTTGGCGACGTCGGCCATGATCGCCGCCCCATGCTCCGCCATGGCGGCATTGAAGGCGTCCTGGCTCTCCACCCGGGCCCACCCGATCGCCTGCCACGGACCGTCCGCCACCGCGGTGGCGCCCCACGCCTCGCAGGCGTCGCCGAGCGCATCGGCCAGCATCGGCATGTGGGTGGCGGTGTAGTAGTCCATGTCGAACGTCGAGCTCTCGTCGGACCGGGGATACAGGATGTGTACGGAGATCATGACCGCAGTCTGGCCCATCGACGTCGGCGCCGCCACTGGTGGCGACCGCCAGCGGCACCTCCCCCCTCGGCGCTCCTCACGCCGGCCCGTCACGTCGGCGGGCACCGGTCCGAACTCCGCTCGATCGACCTGTCCTGACCCGGCGTCGGGAGGGCGGCGTCGACGTTCTGCGCCCTCGGCGGCGAGCGGAATGACTGTTCAGGGGCCGGTCAGGTGCTGTTGGATCTCGGCGCTGAAGGCGTCGACGAACTCGGTGTCCGACGACACGTAGAGGTGGAACTGCGAGCCGTCGAGACGGGTGATCAGGATGTCGTGGGGTGTCTGACCCGATCCGTACGTCAACGTCGCCGAGGCCACCTCGTCGAACCGGGCGGTCTCGACGCTCTGCTGCTCTCCGGCCCCCTCGAGCCAGTAGGCGCCGACGCCGCGGTCGGTGACGAAGTTGCCGGACTCGGCAAACGTGAGCGACGACGAGAAGTACCGGACCGTCTCCCCTTCTTCGAGGACGCCGATCCCCCGCAGGAAGCCGATCCTGTCATCGCTCAGCTCATCATCGGGCCCGAACTCCGTCTGTTGCAGCAGCCCACACGCCGACACCAACGCAGCCAGGGCCACGTTCAGGATCATGACGAGGTGGCGACGATGGGGCGGCGCCGGATCGGCGGTGGCGCCCCTGTGGGCGATCGGGGACATGATCGGAGCTTAGGATCGTCGGGTGGCTGTCGCCTCCATCGAAACGAACACCGACCCTCCGGCCCGGGTACGGATCGCGCTCGAGCTGTGGGGCTCGGATCTGGCCGCGGTGGCCGCAACCTGCCGGCTGGCGGAACGGGAAGGTCTCGACGCCGTGTACTACGGGGAGTCGCCGGGGCCGCTCAACCTCGACTGCTGGACAACGCTGGCCCACGTGGCCGCCCTCACCACCACCATCCGCCTCGGCCCCGTCATCGCCAACGTCCTCCCCGCCTACCGCAGCACCCTGTTGCTGGCCAAGCAGGCGGCCACGGTGGCCGTGGCCAGCGGGGGCCGCCTCGATTTCCGTACCGGGGTGGGGGCGGCCGCCCCCTACGGGCGCCGGTGGTGGAACCCGCACGCCATCGACTACGGCCCCTACGCCGACCGTCTGGCCCACCTCGAGGCGTTCCTCGGTGCCGCCACGGCGCTGTGGGCCGGGCCCGACGGCTCCCTGGGAGCGCTCGGGCTGGCGCATCCCCCGATCCCCGTGACGATCGCCGCCACCGGACCCCGGGGCATCGAAGTGGCCCACCGGTGGGCCGACTGGTGGGAGCTCTCGCACCAGACCGCCCAGTCGATGACCGAAATGCGGACCGACCACCGCTGCGACGCCGACCGGTGCGGCCTCCGCCTCTCGCTCGAGGTGGACGGGTTCGTGGCCCCCACAGCCGGCGACCATGGCCGGCTCCTCCACCGGGTCCGTGCCGACCGGGTGGGTGAGGACGTCGACGGCCTTGTCGAGCGGGCGCTCAGCGGGACGCCGACCACCGTGGCGGGCCAGATCGCCCGGCTCGGGGCGGCCGGGGTCGATCAGCTCGTCGTTGCCCTCCACGATCCCCATGACCCGGCCGCTGTCACCGCCCTGGCCGAGGCGGTTCGGCTTGCCCTCGACGGGAGCGAGGCGGCCCCGACCTCGCTCGACGGAGCCGAGACGGCCCGCCGTGGGCTTGGCCGGACAGATCGGTGATGACAGCCCGATGGGGTTCGCTCTTGGCGCGCCCACCCGTCGGGTCACCGGTCCCGCCGTGAGTTCAGCCGGCGAGGTCGGTGATGACGGCCCGCCCGACGTAGGCGCCGGCGTCGAGTTCATCGAACATGGCCGGGAGCTCGGAGAGCGGGCCGACCCGGCCGATGTGGCTCTTGACCTTCCCTTCGGCGGCCATGTCGACCAGCTCCCGCATGTCCTGGACGTTGCCGACGGCGGAGTACATGACGGTGTAGCCCATCCGGAAGAAGTCCCATGGCTTCAGCTGGATCGGACCTTCGCTGGCCGGCGGAATCCCCACCGCCACGTAGACGCCGCCCCGGCGCAGGAGCTGGAACCCGAGGTCGAAGCCGGCCATTCGGGCGGCGAACACGAGACAGGCGTCGACGCCGCCCATCTCGCCACGCACCCGTTCGGCTGCCTCGCTGGCGTCGACGGCCACGTCGGCCCCCAACGACTCGATGAACTCCAGGCGGTCGGCGCCGACGTCGACCCCGACCACCTTGTAGCCGAACGCCTGGGCGATCTGCACCGCGTAGTGGCCGAGGCCCCCGGCGGCACCGATGACCGCCACCCGACGACCGGGCAGCACCCCGTGCTTCCACAGCTTCTTCACCGCCCCGTAGGCGGTGAGGCCGCCGCAGGCCAGGGGTGCCTCCTCGTCGCCGATCGAGTCGGGCAGCTTCACCAGTGACTTGGCGTAGACGTTGAACTGCTCGGCGAACGTGCCGATGATCCCCCTGGTCTGGGAGCAGAGGCGGGGTTCACCGCCGAGACAGAACTCACATGCCCCGCACCAGTAGCCGCCGCCGCTGCCCCCGAGCCCGACGATGACCCGGTCGCCGACGTCGATGAAGCGATCCGCTCCCGGGCCCAAGGCCTCGACCACGCCGATGCCCTCATGACCGAGCTTGCCAACCGACGGCATGCCCTCCCAGTGACCGCGGGCCAGGTGGAGATCGGAGTGGCAGACCCCGGCGGTGTGCATGCGCAGCCGGGCCTCGTCCTGGCGGGGCTCACGCACCGCCTCGTCGTCGATGACGACCTGTCCGTCCTCGAAGCGTGCGACCTTCATCTGCTCCCCTTCCGGTGTCGGTTGCCCGTCGGAGTATGGCACCCGCCGGGACGGGGCGGCCAAGCTGGGGCGACCGGCCTGACCGCGTCACCCCAGCCGCTCGCTCTCGTCGGGCGGGGGCTGCCATGACGGCATCGAGGCCCACCACCGGTCGAAGCTCTGCTGGATCACCTCGGCGAACAGGGCGTCCTTGTCGGCGAGGTGCCAGTAGACCGAGCTGGCGGGTACTACAGCGCCGCTCCGCCTGCGGGTCGCCGACCGGGCCCGGCCCGGCGAGCTCGCCGACGCCATGCTCGACCCGGCCCGCTGCTGACCTCGAGGGGACCGACACGGACCCCCACGCCGAGGGCGGGGACACCGCTCGGTAGTCACCCGGTCGACGGCAACCCCTCGTCGACGAGGTCCTCGGTCTCGCCCAGCAACCGGTCGAGCTCGTCGAGCTCCGCCTCCAGCTGCTCAACTTCGATCTCGACGTCGGCCCCGTCTCCGACCTCGTTCTGCTCGACGCCCTCGTCCAGCACGAGTGCTCCCTTCCCGACCTCCTCATCACCCTGCTCGACGACGCCGCGGGGCGAGGGCTGCGAGCCCTCGCCGGCGCGATGCCCACACCCGATCAGCGTCGATGCCAGCGCCAGGCCCACGACGGCGGTCGCCAGGCTCGACGTCACCCCCTGCCTCATCGGTCGGCGCACGAGGCGGCCGCCTGGTCGAGCCACTCGAGCCAGGCCTGCAGCACGTCGACCCGCTTGGTCCTGATGTCGATCCGAGCCTCGATCAGCTCCGCCCGGTCGTCACGTCCCTCCCGGCGGGCCTCCCCGGCCTTCGTCTCCAGCCACAGGATCGAGCCCCGAACGTCGGCGTCGCCCCCGATGCGGTCGAGGAGTCGCTCGACCCGTTCCGTCGTCGGCGCCACCCGGGCGCAGGCCAGGTCGAGCCGGTCGTCGACAGCGGCACCACCGGTCTGCCCGGTGGCGGTGTCGGTCACGGTGGTCGTGACGCTGATGTCGGTCGCCGCCCCGGGGGCGGCGCCGGCCGCTCCGGGGACCGCGAGCAAGGTGCCTACCGCCACCGCCACCGCTGCCGCCGCCACACATATCGAGCTACCCATGAGACGCTCCCTTCGTCGCTGTCGGTCTCGATTTCCATCGTCGGTCGGCGCTCTGTGGGATCTCTGTGACAACCGTGAGGACGCTCTGAGGAAGATGACGGCGCTCAGGTCGGGCGGGCCAGCTCGACGACAAGGCAAGCGCCGCCACCCTCGACGTCGGGGTCGACGTCGGTGATCGTGAGCGATCCGCCGTGGAGGCGGGCCTGCTGATCGACCATGGCCAGACCCAGGCCCGAGCCCGAACCGGTCACCCCCTCACCCCGCACGAAGCGTTCCAACACGGCCGTCCGCTCGGCCGCCGGGATACCGGGCCCGGCATCGGTCACGGTCAACCGGACCCTGTCGCCCCACTCGTCCAGCTCGACCCGCACCCGGGCCACCCCGTCGGCGCTGCGGCCGTGGACGAGGGCGTTGGCCACGAGGTTGTCGACCATGATCCGCAGCCCGTCCCGCCAACCGGTCACGGTCACCGGACCGTCGGGGGCGGCGAACGCCACCTCGTCGCCCGGATGGTGCCGCCGGGCGTCGAGCACCGCCTGTTCGGCCACGTCGGCCAGGTCGAGGGTCTCGAACAGCTCCGGGCCCGCCAGGTCGCCCCGGGCCAGAACCCTGAGCCCGTCGAGGAGCTGGGCCATGCGGTGATGGTCGGCCACGAGAGCCTCGAGGACCCGCTCCCGTTCGGGGTGATCGGGATGGGCGGCCAACACCTCGATGTTCGTGCCCAGGCTGGTGAGCGGGGTGCGGAGCTCGTGGGCGGCCGCTGCGCCGAACGAGCGGGCGGAGTCGAGGACCCGCCGGCGCCCCTCGTCGGCCTCTTCGAGCCGGCGCATCATCTGGTTGAACGACGCCGCCAGCCGGTCGAGCTCGGTGGCGGCAGAACCCGGGACCGAGACCCGGCGCGACAGGTCGGCCGACGTCGCCACCTCCTCCGTCACCCCGCGCAGGCGCGAGAGCGGACGCAGGGCCCCCGCCGCCGCCAGCCACCCCCCGGCGGCGAACAGCACCGCACCCATCGCCACGAGACGGACGACGCGACGCCGGAGCCGGGTGGCGATCGATTCGGCGTCGGCCGTCGACACCGCCACCTGCACCGTGTGAGTGGGGGCGGCGGGAGCGAGGCGGGGCTCCACCACCCCCACCAGGACGGCGTGGTCGCCGACGTAGGTGAGCTCCCGGTCGGACGGCGGGCCCAGGTCGACGCCCTCGGCCCCGACCGACAGCGCCGGCGTGTCATCGACCCACACCCTGACCACGGCGGGAGCGAGGAGGCGGTTCTCGATCACCGATCCGAGACGGGGACGACGGGACCGCACGGCCGTCACCGCCGGCTCGGCCAGCACGTCGAACTGCTGATCGAGCACGGCCCGGGTGGCGGCCCGCTGATCGGCTCGGAAGGCGGCCAGGAGGGCGACCCCGCCGGCCGCCATGATGATGGTGCTGATCACGGCGGTGAGCAGCGCCACCCGCAGCCGCAGGCTCACCTCGGCCCGCTCATGGTCGCAGCACGAACCCGACGCCGCGCACGGTGTGGATGAGGCGGCCGCCGTGGGCGTCGAGCTTGCGGCGGAGGTAGCCGACGAACACGTCGACCACGTTGGTGTTGACCTCGAAGTCGTAACCCCACACCAGCTCCAGGAGCCGCTCCCGGGACAGGACGATACCGGGACTACGGGCCAAGGTCTCGAGGAGGTGGAACTCGCGCCTGGTCAGCTCAATCGACGCCCCCGCCCTGGTCACCCGGCGGCGGGCCACGTCGACCCGCAGATCACCGACGGTGAGGACCGGGGCGTCGCCGTCCGGGCGGCGACGGAGCAGGGCGTTCAGTCGGGCCACCAGCTCGACGAGGGCGAAGGGCTTGACCAGGTAGTCGTCGGCGCCGGCCTCGAGCCCCACGACCCGATCGGTGATCTCGTCGCGGGCCGACAGGACACAGATGGGCACGTCGTTGCCGTCGCCCCGGAGCCGGTGGATGACCTCGATGCCGTCGATGCCGGGCAGGCCGAGGTCGAGCACCAGCACCTGGGGGGCCGACCGGTCGACCCCCTCCAACGCCGCCTCACCCGAGGCGGCGACGACCACGTCGAACCCTTCGAGACGCAGGGCGCGCTCGAGCGACTCCCGGATCGAGCGGTCGTCGTCGACGATGAGGACGCAGGGCATGGCCGCCATCATGATCGACACCCGACGCCCCGAGCATGAGAAAACAATGAGAGAATCATGCCGCCCCATCCCCGAGCGGGGCGGTGACCGGCCGAGCGGTCGAACGGAAGAACCACGTCGATGTCGACCGGCCCCGAACCGCGGTCGTGACCTGGAGCGACGTCCACGCCGTCGAGACCGACGGCAACCTCGGCTGCGGGGTCTGATCACCCCTGACCGGGGACGAGGGCCAGCGCGTTCGGGATCAGGCCAGCTCGATGCCGCCGTAGTCGTCGCCGGTGGTCTCGTCGAGCTTGCGCCAGTAGCGGGGCCCGCCGCCGTTGTAGACGAAGTAGCGGGTCTTGCCGTGCTCGTGGCCGTCGACGTTGGAGTTGTAACCGGTGAACCAGCTCTTGGCGTTGCGCATCAACATCATCGAGTACATGTCGCGCATGTGCTCGGTCCACGCCTCCTGGGCCTCTTCGGTGCACTCGAAGCGGGTGTGGCCCTGCTCGTTCAGGTGGACCAGGAAGTCGGTCACCCAGTCGACGCCCTTCTCGATCCCCCGAGGGAAGTTCGACGACGCCGAACCGCTCTGGGGACCGGCGAGCATCACCAGGTTGGGGAACCCGTGGATCATGAGCCCGAAGAAGGTGGATGGCCCGTCGGCCCAGGTCTCGGTCAGCCGCCGACCACCGGCCCCGCGGATGTCGATCCGGTCATAGGCACCCGACATGGCGTCGAAGCCGGTGGCGTAGACGATGACGTCGAGGTCGACGTCTTCCGCCGTGGTGCGGATACCGGTCTCGGTGATGCACTCGATCGGGGTCTCGCTGAGGTCGACGAGGCGGACGTCGTGGCGGTTGTAGGTCTCGAAGTAGTTGGTCTCGAGCGGTACCCGCTGCACCCCGAAGCCGTGGTCTTTCGGGATCAGCTTCTCGGCCAGCTCGGGATCGTCGACCCGTGCCCGGATCTTCTCGGCGATGAAGGCCGACAGCTCGGCGTTGGCCTCCTCGTCCATGAACGTCTCACGGAAGTTGCCGAGCCAGATACCGAAACCGGGCCTGGCGTAGAGGTCCTCCCAGAACGCCCGACGCTCCTCGGCGCTCAGGCTGTCGAAGCCCCGCCGGTCGGGCTGGTGCTCGAACCCACCGGGCGTGGTGCTGCAGATCTCGAAGATCTCGTCGTAGCGGGCCCGGATCTCGGCCATCTCCTCATCGCTGATCTCGCCGTTGTGGAGCGGAGCGGCCCAATTCGGACGGCGTTGGAACACGGTGAGGTGCTCGGCCTGCTCGGCCACCTCGGGGATCAACTGGATGGCGGTGGCCCCGGTGCCGACCACGCCCACCCGCTTGCCCGCCAGGTCGACCGGTTCGTGCGGCCAGTAGTAGGTGTGCCACGACTGGCCCTTGAACGTGTCGACCCCGGGATAGCGGGGCGGCGTGGCGGCCGAGAGCAGACCGAGGGCGGTGATGAGGAACCGGGTGGTGTGGGTGCGGCCGTCGTCCAGGGCCACGGTCCACGAGCGCTGGTCGTCGTCGTAGTGGGCCGCGGTGACGGTCGCGTCGAACTGCATGTGGCGACGGAGGTCGAACTTGTCGGCGACATGGGAGAGGTAGCGGTAGTTCTCCGGTTGGCTGGAGAACCGTTCCTTCCAGTGCCACTCGTCGAGCAGCTCCGGGGAGAACGAGTAGCCGTAGGTGTAGCTCTCGGAGTCGAACCGGCAGCCGGGATAGCGGTTCCAGTACCACGTGCCCCCGAGGTCGCTGCCCGCCTCGAGCACCGTGGCCCGGAGGCCGAGGTCGACGAGCCGCTTGATCTGGTAGATCCCGGCGACGCCGGCCCCGATGACGATGGCGTCGTAGTCGAACGCCGCCGAACCGGGGCCTTCATCGAGCTGGATCGCCTGGTCGGTCATGAGCTATCTCTCCTTGCGCCATCGACGAATCGGGCGTTGGTTGAACCGTAGCAAGAGGCATTGCCGGCGATCGAACCCCCGAGCGGCGAGACGTCCAGGTAACCGGGGAACCAGCGCCGCTGGGGGAACGTCGTAGGGTCATGGTCGCACGGATGGTTGTACTGCTCGCCCTGCTCGTCGGCGTCGCCGCCTGCACCGACGATGCCACGACCGATGCCGGCGGTGGGCCCTCCGACACGGTCGCCCCGTCGGCCGACGTCGACCGGGCGCCGGTCGACCCCGACGCCCCCGTCGACAGCCTGGTGGCCGGCTTCAACGACGCCGGTTTCGATCTGCTCCGCACGCTGCCCGTCGCCGACGACGCCGTCTACAGCCCCCTCAGCGTGGGTCACGCCCTCCTCATGGCCCGCGCCGCGGCCGACGACGAGACGGGCCGGGCCATCGACGACGCCATCGGTCTCCCCGACGGTGTCGACGCCCACCGGGCGTGGAACGCCCTCGACGCCGCCCTCGTGGCCAGCGAGGGCACGGCGGAGGCCCTCGATGGGGAACCGACCCCGATAGTCGACCTCGCCGGCCGGTTGTGGCCCTCCACGACGGCGGCCCCCGACCAGGCCTGGATCGACCTGCTGGCGGCCGAGCACGGGGCCGGGGTGGAGACGATCGACACCGGCGCCCCCGACGAGTCCCGTGATCGCATCAACGCCTGGGTCGCCGAGCAGACCAACGACCTGATCCCCGAGCTGCTCCCCGAGAACTTCATCGACGGCAACACCGTGCTCGTCCTGACCGATGCGGTGTACTTCAAGGCCCAGTGGCGATCGATCTTCGGCAAGTACGGCGAGGTGGTGGCGCCGTTCACCAGGCTCGACGGGTCGACGGTCGACGTCACCTACCTCGTCGACCGGGAACAGCCCGGGCCCCGGGGTCGGGGCGGCGGGTTCGTGGGGGCCGAGCTCCCCTACCTGGGCGACGACTTCGCCCTGCTGCTGATCGTGCCCGAGGAGGGTCGCTTCGCCGAGGTCCGGGATCGGCTGTCGACCGATCTGCTGGCCGAGATCGACGGCGCCTTCACCGCCGGGCCCTACGAGCTCCACCTGCCGGAGTGGGAGACCGCCACCACCATCGACCTCCTGCCGTGGCTGACCGATCTCGGCGCCGCCCCCGGCAACTACCCCGGGATCGGTCCCGGGGTGTTCATCGACGGGGCCGTGCACGGGGCCGACATCTCGGTCGACGAGATCGGCACCGAGGCGGCGGCCGCCACCGCCATCGGCTTCGACGAGTCGGGAGCGGCCGATCCGGAGCTGGTGGTGGCGGCCGACAAGCCCTACCTCTACGTTGTCCGCCACACCCCGACTGGCGTCGTCCTCTTCGCCGGCCAGGTCACCGACCCCACCACTTGAGGCGACGGGCGACGCCGTTGCCCCGGGCGCTGATCGGCCGGATGGCGTGAGCCGGCGGACTCCAGCACCCAGGCGGCGGGCCGGCGTCAGGTGAGCTGGCCTTCGAACTGGGCCCGCTGGAGGCGGGCGTAGGCGCCGTCGGCCGCCATCAGCTCGTCGTGGTTGCCCTGCTCGACGATCCTCCCCCCGTCCATGACGAGGATCACGTCGGCCCCCCGGATGGTCGACAACCGGTGGGCGATCACGAAGCTGGTGCGCTGGGCCCGGAGGGCGTTCATCGCCTCCTGGATCAACACCTCGGTGCGGGTGTCGACCGAGCTCGTTGCCTCGTCGAGGATCAGGATCGACGGGTCGGCCAGGAAGGCCCGGGCGATCGTGAGGAGCTGCTTCTCCCCCGCCGAGATGCTGTCGCCCTCGTCGTCGATCACGGTGTCGTAGCCATCGGGCAGGGCGTCGACGAAGCGGTCGACGTAGCTGATGCGGGCCGCCTCCATGATCTCGGCCTCGGTGGCCGAGGGGCGGGCATAGGCCAGGTTGTCGCGGATCGTTCCCCCGAACAGCCAGGTGTCCTGGAGGACCATGCCGATCTTCGATCGGAGCTCGGCCCGGGGCAGGGTGGCGATGTCCCGCCCGTCGAGGGTGATCCGACCCCCGTCGAGCTCGTAGAACCGCATCAACAGGTTGACCAGCGTGGTCTTGCCGGCGCCGGTGGGACCGACGATGGCGATCGTCTGACCCGGTTCGGCCACCACGTTCAGATCCTCGATCAGGGGGCTGTGGGGCGTGTAGGAGAAGTCGACGTGCTCGAAGGTGATACGGCCGCGCACCGGCGGGGCCGACGGATCGGGCTCGGGTTCGGGCGACAGCTCCTCGGTGTCGAGCAGTTCGATGACCCGCTCCAGCGAGGCGATCCCCGACTGGAACGTGGCCGCCATCGACGCCAGGTGGGTGAGGGGCTGGGAGAAGTTGCGGACGTACTGGAGCATGGCCTGGACGTCACCCACGGAGATGGCGCCGGTGGCGATCCGCAACCCACCGACCACGGCGATGAGCACGAACTGGATGTTGCCCATGAACAGCATCGCCGGCTGGATGAGGCTGGCCATGAACTGGGCGGAGTAGCTGGCGTCGTAGAGCTCGTCGTTCTCGGCCCGGAACCGCTCGTCGACCTCCCGTTGGCGTCCGAAGCTCTTCACGATGGCGTGCCCGGTGAAGACCTCCTCGGCCTGGGCGTTCAGGCTGCCGGTGTGGCGCCACTGGGCCATGAACCGGGGACGGGCCCGGACCCCGATGAACTTGATCAGCCACACCGCGGCCGGCACCGTCACCAGCGCCAGGGCGGCGATCATGGGGGAGATCGTGAACATCATGATGGCCACGCCGATCATGAGGAGGAGGTTGGTGACGATCTGGCTCACCGTCTGCTGGAGGCTCTGGGCCAGGTTGTCGATGTCATTGGTCACCCGGCTGAGGAGGTCGCCGCGGGGCATGCGGTCGACCCTCGACAGGGGCAACCGGTTGATCTTGCGCTCGACCTGCTCCCGCAGGCCGTACATCGACCGCTGGACCACGCCGGCCAGGATCCATCCCTGGGCTGCGGTGAAACCCCAGGCCACCAGGTACACGCCACCGGCCTGGAGGAGCTTGGTGCGGACGGCGCCGAAATCGATGCCGTCACCGAGGGCACCGGTGACGACGATGTCGGTGGCGTGTCCCAGGATGCGGGGGCCGATGACCACGAGCACAACCCCGGCCAGGGCCAGCACGAGAACGAAGATCAGGCGGCCGGTCTCGGCCCCCAGGATCTGCCCCAGGCGCCGCAAGGTCGGTCCGAATGCCGCGCTGCGCTCCACCGGCATGCCGACCCCCCCGCCCGGACCGAAGCTGGCCCGGCGGGCCTCGTTGCCGGTGGTGGCCAGGACCTCGTCGTCCGAGGGTGCGCCCGGACGCCCCCGGGCCCCGTTCGTGGCGCGGCCGTTGGGCGCACTCGCACGCTGGTCGGCGGCCCCGTTCGTGGCGTGGGGTCCATTCGCCCCAGGGGCCCCATCGGGCCGGCTCGGCCCGTCGGCCCCGTTGGTGGCGTCGGCCCCGTTCGGTCCGTCGCTCATGCTGCTGCCTCCTGGCCCTGCTGGGACCGGACGATCTCGGCGTAGGTCTCGCAGGTCTCGACCAGCTCGTCGTGGGGGCCGCGACCGACGACCTCGCCGTGTTCCAGCACGATGATCTGGTCGGCGTCGCGGATGGTCGACACCCGCTGGGCCACCACGAGCACCGCGGCCTCCCTCGTGCGGGGGGCGAGCGCCGCCCGCAGCCGGGCGTCGGTGGCCAGGTCGAGGGCGGAGAAGGCGTCGTCGAACACGTACAGGGAGGGGTCGGTGATCAGGGCCCGGGCGATCGACAGCCGCTGACGCTGCCCGCCCGACACGTTGGTCCCGCCCTGGTTGATCGGCGACTCGATCCCCTCGGGCATCGATTGGACGAACCCGGCGGCCTGAGCCACCTCGAGCGCCGCCCACACCTCGTCGTCGGTGGCCTCGGGCCGACCGAAGCGGACGTTGGACGCCACCGTCCCGGCGAACAGGTAGGCCCGCTGGGGCACGTAGCCGATCCGGCCCCACAGCAAATCGGCATCGAGGCGACGCACGTCGACACCGTCGACCAGGACCGAACCCTCGGTGGCGTCGAACAGGCGACACACGAGGTTGACCATCGTGGTCTTGCCGGCGCCGGTGCTGCCGATCACTGCCGTCGTCCGGCCCGGCTCCACCCGGAACGAGACGTCCCGCAGGACGGGCCGCTCGGCCCCGGGGTAGGCGAAGCCAACGTCTCGGAACTCGAGCGTGCCCCGCTCGGGGGTGTCGGTCACCGGGTCGACGGGGCGACGGACGGTCGACTCGGTGGCCAGCACGTCGACGATCCGATCGGCGGCTACGCCGGCCCGGGGGATCATGGAGATCATGAAGGTGGCCATCACCACCCCCATCAGGATCTGGATGACGTAGGTGAGGAACGCCACCATGGAGCCGACCTGGATGGCACCCGACTCGATCCGGCTGGCACCGACCCAGATCACGGCAACCGACGACAGGTTCATGACGAGGCCGACGGTGGGGAACATGGTCGACATCAGCCGCCCGGCCCGGAGGGCGACGTCGGTCACCTCACGGTTGGCGGCGGCGAAGCGCTCGGTCTCCTCCGGCTCCCGGACGAAGGCCCGCACCACGCGGATTCCGGTGATCTGTTCCCGCAGGACCAGGTTGATCCGGTCGATCCGTGCCTGCATCAGCTGGAACGCCGGCACCATGCGGGCCACGACGAGACCGAGGACGACAACCGTCACCGGTACGGCGACGGCGAACACCACCGACAGCCCCACGTCCTCCCGCAGCGCCATGATCACCCCGATGATCATCATGAGGGGGGCGGAGATCATCATCGTGGCCGCCAGCACCACCAGCATCTGGATCTGCTGGACGTCGTTGGTGATGCGGGTGATGAGCGACGAGGCGCCGAAGCGCCCGACCTCGCGAGCCGAGAAGTCGGTCACCTGATGAAACACGTCGCGGCGGACGTCGCGACCGAAGCCCATGGCCACCTTGGCCCCGAACCGCACCGCAGCGGCGGCGAACACCACCTGGACGAGCGAGATGCCGACCATCCAGGCACCGGCCGAGCGGATGTAGCCGGTGTCGTTGGGCAACACACCGTTGTCGATCAGGTTGGCGTTGATGGCGGGCAGGGTCAGGGTGGCCGTGGTCTGCACCGCCTGCAGGACGAGCACGACGATCAGCAGGTTGCGGTACGGACCCAGGTGACTGGCGAGCAGTCGACGGAGCTTCACGTGGTTTCCTCACTCGAGGTCGGGGTGGGGTCGACGGCGGGCATCGGGTCGGCGTCGTCGTTACGGGCGGCGACACCGTGGAGGAACAGCTCGGCGATGGCAGCCGGGCTGCTCGGGGCGTCGACCAGGAACGGGTGGCTCTGGCTGAAGGTGAGCGAGCGAAGTATCTGGGCGGCCTGCACCGGCTCGACCCGGAGCGGGAGGCCGGCCCGCTCGAAGTAGGCGACCAGGGCCGAGCTGAGCGGTATCGGGCGGGGCTTGCCGGGGTGGTAACGGTGGCCGACGGTGGACATGAGGCGGTACATCTGCAGCGAACGCTGCTGGAGCACCTCGATGACGTCGACGAGGCGGTCGCCGCCCCGGTCCCCGGCCGCCACCTCGGCGACGGCGTGCTCGAGCGGGGCGGTGTCGATGGCGGCGGCGACGGCGGCGGCCACGAGCTCGTCCTTGTCGGCGAACACCTTGAACAGGGTTCCCTCGGCCACGCCGGCGGCGCGGGCGATCTCGCGTGTTGTGACGGCGTCGCCCCGGTCCATGAGGAGGGGGACGACGGCGTCGATGATGGCGCAGCGCCGTTCCTCGGGAGGCAGCGGCGAGGCACGTCGTGCGGTGCCGGAAGGGCTCATGACCCGGCAACCGTACTCGAACGAGTGAGTACTCACTCATTAGAGTGGCGGGTGCCACAGAACGCTGGTGGCCGGGGCGACCCGACCTCCGCGAGGGCGACAGGGAGCGGCGGGTCGTATCGTCGGTCGCTACGGTTCCGGCATGGTCGAACCGGGGGCGGCACCCGCCCACACCCACACCCACAAGCAGCCCGTCGTCGCCAGCCAGGCTGCGGTCGCCACCAATCACCCGCTGGCCTCCGCTGCGGCGCTGGAGATGCTGGCCGAGGGAGGCAACGCCGTCGATGCCGCCGTGACCGCCCTCTTCGCTCTCACGGTGGTGGAGCCGATGATGGTGGGCATCACCGGATCCGGCTTCTTCGTGCACCGGACCGCAGCCGGTGCGGTGGTGACACTCGACGACTACGGGACCGTGCCCGCCGCCGCCCGGCCCGACATGTTCGAACCGGTGCCCGGGAGCCTCGAGCACGAGACCGTGGCCGATCGCAACACGGTCGGCCATCTCGCCGCCACCGTGCCCGGCGCCCTGGCGGGATGGTGCGAGATGCTGCGGACCCACGGCACCGTCCCGCTGGCCCGGGCCGTGGCCCCCGCCCTCCGCTACGCCGAGCACGGCTTCGTCGTCTCCCCCTACCTCGCCCAGGCCATCGCCGAATCACCCCAGCTGGCCGAGCAGCCGGCAGCGGCCGCGGTGTGGACCCCGGGGGGCGCCGGGCGAGGGCTCGCCCACGGCACCCGCATCCACCAGCCCGACTACGCCCGCACCCTGCGGACGATCGCCGACGGTGGCCCCGACGCCCTCTATGCCGGTGAGCTCGGCGACCTGCTCGTGGCCGAGATGGAACGGGCCGACGCCAGCACCGCAGTGCACGGCCTGATGGGCGGCGGCCCGTGGATCACCAGGGACGACCTGACCGGCTACCGCACCCACTGGCGCCAACCGGTGCGGGGCTCCTACCGGGGCTTCGGGGTCACCTCGATGCCACCGGCGTCGTCGGGTGGGACCCACGTGGTCCAGATCCTCAACCTCCTCGAGGGGTTCGACGTGGCCGGGATGGGCTTCGGGTCGGTCGCCGGGGTCCACCACTTCATCGAGGCTTTGAAGCTGGCCTTCGCCGACCGGACGGAGTACCTCGCCGATCCCGAGACGGTCACCGTGCCCGTCGAGTGGCTGACGTCCAAGGCCTACGCCGACGCCCGCCGGCGGGACATCGCCGGGGGCCGGGCCACCGAGTTCGCCGCCGGCGGCGCCCCCCGAACCGACGGGGAGGGGTCGTGCACCACCCACCTCACGGTGGTGGACGTCGACGGCGGAGTCGTCGCCACCACCCAGACCCTCAACGCCCTGTTCGGGGCCCGGACCATGGTGACCGGGGCCGGCATGATGCTGAACAACTGCATGGCGCTCATGGACCCCGTTCCCGGTCGCACCAACTCGATCGCCCCCGGCAAGCGGGTGCTGTCGTCGATGTCGCCCACGATCGTCGAGCGCCACGGGCAGCCCTGGTTCGCCCTGGGGACACCGGGCGGGAACAGGATCTTCGCCGCCGTCACCCAGGCCATCCTCAACGTCGTCGACCACGGCATGAGCCTCCAGCAGGCGGTCGAGGCCCCCCGGGTGTGGACGATGGGCCGGGGCTCGACCGTGCTGGTGGAGGACACGTTCCCCGACCTCACCGAGCTCGTCGCCGGACTCGAACGCCTCGGCCACGGGGTCGAGGTGGTCGACAAGGTGGCGGGCGGGATGAACGGCGTGCTCATCGACGAGGATGGCCTGCGGCACGGGGCGGCGTGCTGGCGGGCCGACGGGAGCCCGGCCGGCCTGTCCGGGGGCCCGGCCCGGATGTCGTCCACCGCCCTCGATCGCGGCCGCTGACCGCTCGTGGGGCCCGGTCGGACGATGCTGTCCCGGTGACCGCGCCACGCCTGAGCGATCCGGGCTCTGTTCCCCGGCGGTGGCCGGGCGCGTCCGCAGCGTGTGGATCGACACCGAGGAGCGGGGCAGCGTCAGGGCCTCCGACCACGCCCCCGTCGTCCTCGACCTCCGACCCCTGACCTGTGAGCCTGTCGCTAAGCCGACACCGGAACCACGGACCGAGGTGTCCCCGCCCACCACGACAATGGGCGGCGTCACGACGATTTCCGGGTTGCGGGCGGCGCTGCGTCAGACTGGGCGCCGAGCGAACGAGGGAGCACACGATGGAGCAACTCGACGGTAGGACGGCGGTCGTGACCGGTGCCGCCAGCGGCATGGGCTACGCCTTCGCCGAGGCCTTCCTCGGCCAGGGCATGCGGGTGGTGGTGGCCGACGTGGAAGCCCCCGCTCTGGCTGCGGCGGGCGAGCGGCTCGCCGCCGTTGGCGGGGCCGACGCCGTCCTCACCGTCGAGACCGACGTCGCCGACCCCGACTCGGTGATCGCCCTACGGGACGCCGCCATCGAGCGCTTCGGCCGGATCAACGTGCTCTGCAACAATGCCGGCGTCGGTGGCGTGCGGGACCCGATCGGCCACCTCGACCTGACCGACTGGCGGTGGGTGCTCGGCGTGAACCTGTGGGGTGTGATCCACGGGTGCGAGGCCTTCCTCCCTCACCTCCTCGAACACGGCGACGGCCACGTCGTCAACACCGCCTCGATCGCCGGCCACCTGAGCCTCCCGTTCATGGGGCCCTACAACGTGGCCAAGCACGGCGTGGTCACCTTGTCGGAGACGATGCGCAACGAGCTGGTCCACGCCGGCTCGACCGTCGGGGTGTCGGTGCTGTGCCCGGGGTTCGTGGCCACCCGGTTGCTCGACGCCGACCGCAACCGCCCCGAGCACCTGACGCGGCCGGTGGCCGGACCCGACGACGCCGACGCCCGGGAACGGGAGCGGGCCGCCGGCCGCGAGCTGATGGCCCAGAAGAAGCCACCGGCCGAGGTGGCCGAGCTGGTGGTCGACGCCATACGCCACGACCGGTTCTGGATCTTCACCGACGACCAGTTCGCCGAGCCCGTGGCCGAGCGGCACCGCAGCATCGAGGCGGGAACCAACCCCGTTCCAGCCAAGACCCTCGTCGACTACCTCCTGGCCTGACCCGACGGCCGGCCCGACGAGACCACCGTCAGGCGAAGTCGACGCCGGCGTAGTCGTCGTGGGCGCACTCGGTGATCTTCTGCACGTACTTGGGGGCCCCGCCGTTGTAGACGAAGTAGCGGATCTTGCCGTGCTCGTGGCCCTCGACGTTGGAGTTGTAGCCGGTGAACCAGCTCTTGGCCTTGCGCATCAGCATCATGCCGTACATCTTCTTCACGTGGTCGGTCCACGCCTCCTCGGCCTCGGCCGAGGCCTCGAACCGGGTGTGGTCGTGGCTCCAGATGTACTCGAGGAACTCCGTGATCCAGTTGGCGCACGTCTCGATGCCGCGGGGGAAGTTGGTCGACGCCGACCCGCTCTGGGGGCCGGCCAGCATCAGCAGGTTGGGGAACCCGTTGATGAACATGCCGAGGTAGGTCGACGGCCCCTCCCGCCACTCGTCGGCCAGCTTGCGGCCGTCGATGCCCTCGATGTCGATCCGGTCGTAGGCGCCGGTGATGGCGTCGAAGCCGGTGGCGTAGACGATCACGTCGAGCTCGTGATGGCCCGCCGCGGTCTGGATGCCCGTCTCGGTGATCCGCTCGATCGGGTGCTCGCCGACGTCGACGAGCTCGACGTTGTCGCGGTTGTAGACCTCGAAGTAGTTGGTCTCCATCGGTACCCGCTGCACCCCGAAGCCGTGGTCACGGGGGATGAGCTTCTCGGCCACCTCGGGGTCGTCGACCCGCTGGCGGATGCGGTCGGCGATGTACTCGGAGAAGTCGGTGTTGGCCTCCTCGTCGAAGAAGATCTCACGGAAGTTGCGGAGCCAGATGGCGAAGCCCGGGGTGTCGTAGAGCTCGTCCCACAGGGCGACCCGCTCCTCCGGTGACACGTTCCAGAAGCCCCGCCGGTCGGGTTCGTGCTCGAAGCCGCCGGGGGTGCGGGCGCAGGTCTCGAAGATCTCGTCGTAGCGGCCACGTATCTCGGCCATCTCCTCGTCGGAGATCGGTGCGTTGTTGAGCGGGGCGCTCCAGTTGGGACGGCGCTGGAACACCTCGAGCCGCCCGACCTTGTCGGCGATCTCGGCGATGACCTGGATGCCGGTGGCGCCGGTGCCGATCACCCCCACCCGCTTGCCGGTGAGATCGACCGGCTCCTTCGGCCAGTGGAACGTGTGGAACGACTCGCCCCGGAACCGCTCCATCCCCTCGTAGCGGGGGAGGGTGGGAATGGACAGCAGACCGAGGGCGGTGATCACGAACCGGGTGGTCAGCTCCTCGCCACCATCGAGGACGACGTGCCAGACGTCGGCCTCGTCGTCGAACCACATCGACGACACCCGGGCGTCGAAGCGCATGTAACGCCGCAGATCGAACTTGTCGACAACATGGTTGAGGTAGCGCAGGTTCTCCGGCTGACCGGAGAACCGCTCTTTCCAGTGCCACTCGTCGAGCAGCTCCTTGGAGAACGAGTAGCCGTAGGTGTAGCTCTCGGAGTCGAAGCGGGCCCCCGGGTAGCGGTTGCGGTACCACGTGCCCCCGAGATCCTCGTCGGCCTCGAGCACGATGGCGTCGATGCCGAGGTCGGTGAGCCGCTTGATCTGATAGATGCCGCCGACGCCGGCGCCGATCACCACCACCTCGTGGTCGGGACGGCCCCCCCGCTCAGCGGTCTCCGACGCCGCGCCCGTCGCCCTTCCCATCGTCACATCGTCGGTCATGGCGTCTCCTTCACCGGCGTCTTGCTCACCGAGCCCTGTCGCCTCCGATGCTAGATGGGGGGGGTGTGACGTTCTCGAATGCGGCCCCGGTGGCCCCGCTCGTTGTCGGTCCGTGGCCCGACCTACGGTGACAGCGCCGACACCGCTGCGGAAATCCACGTCCCCGGCTCGGTCCAGCCCCCATGCCCTGTTCGCGTCCCGGGCGGGCACTGCGGCAGCGGGGCGACGACCTCGTTTTGGCCAACAGCGGGGCCGGGGTCGAGGCGGCCTGGCGCCGCCGTCCGCCCGACCCCGTGCTCCTCGACGTCAACCTGCCCGCCGTCTTCGGCATCACCGTGACACTCAGCGACCCCGACCGTGAGGGTCGGGACGGCGATCAGGACGACGGGCTACGGGTCACCCCGACGACCTCGCACCGCAGATCGTCGGCGTAGTCGACACCGGCGAAGAGATCCTTCTTGGCCGACTCGGCCGGCCTGACCCGCTGAATGAAGGTGAGGGTCGACCCGATCCGCACACCGTCGGTGTCGACGAACGCGACCGTGACGTCGTAGTCGTTGTCCTCGCTGGTGCTGTTGACCACCGTGACCGACGACTCGATGTCGTTGAACACGCCCTCCCCGGTGATCTCGCAGGTGGCGTCACCCAGGGCGACGGGGTCGAGGGTCGTCTCGAAGCGCTCGATGTCGAGCAGTTCGCACGACGACCACGGATCGGCGTCGAAGAGGGCGAACCGCTGCTCGAGCAGCCGCTCGTTCGGGCGCACGGTCGCCACGTAGTCGAAGGTGTCACCGACCCGCCCGCCGTTGTCGTCGATGAAGGCGATGCTGAGGGAGTAGTCGGAGGTGGTGGCGGCTCCGTTGACCAGCTCGAGCTGGTAGTACTCGTTGTCGACCCGGGTGCAGGACACGAAGTCACCGTCGGCATCGGTTGCGCCGCCGACGACGGGAGCGGCGGTGGACCCCGTGCCGCCCTCCGTAGTGTCCCGGTCGCCGCCGTTGTTGACATTGGCCGTGACGTTGGAGCCGCTCCCGGCCGCGACCGGCTCGGTCGCGTCACCGCTGCGAAGGGCGAGGGCGACGAAGCCGGCGAGGGCGCCGACGAGGGCGGCGGCGGCGAGCACCAGCACGACGACCCGACGACCACCTCCCGCCGGTGACGCCGGCGACACGGGGCCTGGGGTCCCGCCACCGGGACCCCAGGGACTGACCGCCGGGGCCTGAGCGGCGAAGGAGGCGGGGCGGGTCGGCTGGAGGGACGGCGGCTCGGATGGTCGATCGACCCGCGACTCCGGCGGATACCAGCGGTGATCGCTGGCCTGCCACCAGCCGGGCGGCGGAGCGCCGTGCTGCCGGTTGCCATAGGGATCTGTCCACCCGCCCTCCGGCGGCACCATCGTCATCGACCCGTTCCCCAGACTGCCTGCTGCGACAAGGACCCGACGGTACCGAACGGGGCGGCGACGGTCGGCGGCGATGGGCAATTCCACCCAGAATGCGACCCCAATGACACCTTCGGCGGTGACGGTGCTCCCCGATGCTCGATCTTCTCCGCCGACGACGTTTCCTCGCCGCCGCGGCCCGGGAGCGCGGCCTCCTGGTGGGGCTGAAGAACGATCTCGATCAGATCCCCGACCTCGTGCACGACTTCGATTTCGCCGTCAACGAGCAGCGTTTCGAGTACGACGAGTGCGCCGAATGCGCCCGGGAGTGCAGCACCCACGACCACGTCTGCTGCCAGCGATGTGCCCAGGCGTGCCGCGAGTGCGAGCAGGCCTGTCAGTAGCTCCTGGCCGCCGCTGGCTGACAACCCGCCACCGCCGTGTTTCACGTCCGGCGGCACCAGGGTACAACCTGACCATGTATTCCGATCCGTCCGATACCGCCGAGCCAGCCCCCTCCCCGCCGGTGAAACTCGTGTCCTACACCGACTACGCGCAGGCTCAGGCTGCGGTCGACACGCTGTCCGACCAGGGCTTTCCCGTGTCGACCGTATCCATCGTGTGGAGTGGGCTGCGCAGGATCGAGTACGTGACCGGCCGCCGCACCGTCGTCAACGCCGCCATCGAAGGGGCGATCGCAGGCGCCTGGTTCGGCACCCTCCTCGGGTGGCTGTTCGCCATCTTCGCCGGCGATGACGGCGCGTCGACGGTGTCGATCGTGTTCACCTACTTCGTCGTCGGCACGATCGCCGGCGCCATCTGGTACGGCGTGGGTCACGCGCTGCGTCGGGGGCGGCGAGACTTCGGCACCTCGCCCCAGCTCGACGCCGAGTCCTACGAGCTCTGGGTCGACCCCCGTAACCTCAACCTGGCCGCCGACATCCTCGGCGTCTACACAACCCGGGCCGACGACCCGACGCCCGATGTCCCGGCCGACGACATGTCGCGGCCCGAGGCCGTCACCCCACCGCCACCCGACCGCACGAGCCCCGGCGCCGGTACCCCGGACAACGGTCCCGACCGCGGTCCGCATCCCGACGTGACCATCCCTGACGTCGCTGGCCCCGACTCGACGAATCCCGACGTCCGGCCCGCACCCGGCACCACCTCGGGACCCGAGGCCCGCTGAGCTCCCCGCCCGATCGGCGGCCGGACCGCGCCCGGAACGGAGGCCGGGTCGTGGCGCTGAGCGGCGCCGGCGGGCGGGCTGTCCCACCGGCGACCTAGGGTCTGGCCATGGACTTCGGGATGTGCGTGACCACCAGGCTGAGCGACGTCGACCAGGTCATCGAGTTCGAGAATCTCGGCTTCGATGCGGTGTGGGTGCCCGACAGCCAGATGATCTGGGGCGATTGCTACGCCTACCTGGCGCTGGCCGCCGAGCGGACCGAACGGATCCGCCTGGGGACCGGTGTGTCGGTGGCCGGCACCCGCATCCCCCCGGTCACCGCCCACAGCATCGCCTCCATCAACACCCTGGCCCCAGGCCGCACGTTCCTCGGCATGGGTGCCGGCAACAGCGCCCATCGCTTCCTCGACCACAAGCCCCTCCCCATCGCCAAGTACGGCGAGGAGCTGCGGGTCATCCGGGCCCTCCTCCACGGTGAGGAGGTCGACTACACCTTCCGGGGCAAGACGGCCCCGACCCGCCTCCTCATGGCCGACCGGGGCTACGTCAACCTCGACGACCCCATCCCGATCTACGTGTCTGGGTTCGGACCGAAGTCGCAGGCCCTGGCCGGGCGCTACGGCGACGGTCTCGTCACGTCTCTCCCGCCCGAACCCCGGGCCATCGTCCGGGCCCTGGAGACGGCCCGCAGGGGGGCGGAGGGCGACGGCCGGGCACTCCCCGACCCGTTCCCGGTCGTCAGCCTGACCAACGTCGTCCTCCTCGACCCCGGTGAGGAGGTCACGTCGGACCGGGTGATCGCCGAGCACGGCCCCTACGTCGTGTCGTCGCTCCACTACGTGTACGACAAGATCCGCCAGTACGGGGGTGAGCCGCCGCATCACCTCCAGCCCATCTGGGACGAGTACTCGGCGCTCGTCGAACAGACCCCGGAACCGGTCCGGCACCTCCGCATCCACGACGGGCACTGCACCTTCCTCCGTCCCGACGAGGCCCGGTTCATGACCGAGAGCCTCATCCGGTCCACCTGCATCGTCGGATCGCCCGATGAGGTGGTGGCCACCATCGCCGACCTCGAGGCGGCCGGGCTCGACGAGCTGATGTTCCTCCCCACTCCGGAGCATCAGGTGTCGTGGGCCCGGCGGTTCGCCGACCTCGTGCTCACCCGGCTCGATCGATGAACCCGAGGCCGGGAGCACCGTCGGGGCCACCGCCCGTGCCGCCCGTGTCGCCCGGGCCCCCGCCCGAGCCGGCCGACGCCACGGCGGCCACGAGGGCCGCCAACGCCGCCGCCGCCATCTCGTTCGACGACCCCGGCGACACCGCCAGGGCCACCCGGGGGTTGCTGGCCCAGATCGATGGCGGGCGGGTGACGATGGGCCACGACCACCCCGGCCACGTCGTGTTCGACGTGGCCAACCACGGCTTCGTCACCCGGAGCGCCGAGGCCCCCGACACCGTCCACCCCGGCCTGTGGCGCCAGGCCCGCCTCAACGTCAACCACGGCCTGTTCGAGGTGGCCGACGGGATCTGGCAGGTCCGGGGCTACGACATCGCCAACATCACGTTCCTCGCCGGCGACGACGGCTGGCTCGTCATCGATCCGCTGACCAACGCCCCGGCCGCCGCCGCCGCCCTCGACCTGGCCAACCGCACCCTCGGGGCCCGCCCCGTCACCACGGTCATCTACACCCACTCCCACGTCGACCATTTCGGCGGGATCCTCGGCATCACCTCCCAGGAGGCGGTCGATGCCGGCGACGTGCGTATCGTGGCCCCCGACCGGTTCCTGGCCGAGGTCGTCAACGAGTTCGTCATCGCCGGACCGATCATGGGCCGGCGGGCCGCCTACCAGTTCGGCCCCCTGCTCCCACCCGGACCGCGGGGCCATGTCGACGCCGGGCTCGGGTCGGCGATGGGGCTGGCCCGATCCGACCTGATCGCGCCGACCGAGACGATCGCCGAGACCGGCCAGGAGCTCACCCTGAGCGGGCTGCGGGTCGTGTTCCAGAACACACCCGACGCCGAGGCCCCGGCCGAGATGGACTTCTACTTCCCCGACAAACGCGCCCTGTGCATGGCAGAGAACTGCACCCACACCCTTCACAACCTCTACCCGATCCGGGGGGCCCAGACCCGCGACGCCCTGGCCTGGAGCAAGTACATCCACGAGGCCCTCCTGATGTGGGGGGGCGACGCCGACGTGCTGTTCGCCAGCCATCACTGGCCCCGCTTCGGCAACGACGACGTTCGCCGCTTCCTGGAACTGCAGCGCGACGTCTACCGCTGGCTGCACGACGAGACGATGCGGCTCGCCAACCACGGGCTCGTCCCGACGGAGATCGCCGCCGCCCTCGAGCTCCCGGCCGAGTTCGATCAGTCGCACGTACGGGGCTACTACGGCACCGTCTCCCACAACGCCCGCTCGGTCTACAACCGCTATCTCGGCTGGTACGACGGTAACCCGGCCCACCTCGATCCCCTGCCGCCGACGGAGGCCGCCACCCGCTACGTCGAGGCCATGGGCGGCGCCGACGCCGTCCTCGACCGGGCTCGCCGCTCGTTCGAGGAGGGCGACTACCGATGGGTGGCCGAGGTCGTGAACCACGTGGTGTTCGCCGACCCGTCGAACCTTCGGGCCCGCCATCTGCAGGCCGAGGCCCTGGAGCAGCTCGGCTACCAGGCCGAGTCGGCGACCTGGCGCAACGCCTACCTCATGGGTGCCCGTGAGCTCCGCCACGGCTCCCCCCGCGAGGGGCGTATCCCCACCCGCGACATGGCGGGGGCCATGACAGCCGAACAGATCATCGACGTGCTCGGTGTCCGGTTCGACCCGGGTCGTTGTTCGTTGGCCACCGCCGTCGTCAACCTCCACCTCGTCGACGTCGACGAGGACCACGTGATCGGCCTCAGCCGCTCGGCCATCCACCACAGCCCGCACAGCCGGCGCCACGACGCCGACGTGACGGTCGGCCTGACCCGACGCCAGCTCCTGGCCGCCCTCGACGATCCGAGCATCGTCGACGGGGCGACGGTCGACGGCGACCGAACGGTGCTCGACGCCCTCCTGGCCGCCGTCGACACCTTCGGGCCGGTGGCGCTCATCGAACCCTGACGCCCGCCACCACAGCACAACCGCAGATCGGGGCGCACAGCAGGAGGCCGGTGTCGTCCGGATTCACAGCTGCACCGTGTGATCGTTGCTGGCCGACAGGATGCGGCCATCGGGCAGCCGGTCGAGCCCGACCACGCCGTCGCGGTGGCCGCGATACACCAGGGTTTCGTCGGTCACCTCGAACGCCCCGCCCCCGCCCATCGTCAAAAGCGCCAGCGCGACGATCGCCAACCCGACCACGACCCCGAGCCCCGCCAGCACCGGCCAACGACGCCTGCTCGTGCCGGCCCCGTCCGACAACGAGCCTGTGGGTGCCGGCGCGCCGTCCCCGGGTGAGACCGCCGGCATCGCCCGACGGTGGGCGGTCGGCGTCCGCCCCGTCTCGGCCATGACCCCGGTCGTAGCCACCACCTCCGTGTCGGCGATCGGAGCGACCTCCGTTTCGGCCACCACCACCGTCTCGGGTGGGGCCGACCCCGCTGCCGTCACGATGGCGGCGCCAGCGTCGGCGGCGGCTCGTGCATCAGCCCCGCCCTGGCCGATCACGACGGCGTCGCTCAGGTGCTCGATCCCGAGATCAACCATCGTCACGCCCTCGCTCCCTCACGGCGCCGCCCTTTCAGGTCGGCCCCACGATAGAGCACTCCGACCGCCGGTCGACCGCCGCAGCGGTGCGGGCCGCTCCCGGGTCGCTGCTACCGTTCGACCGTGGGCACCCTCGTCCGCTCCTGATACAGCATGACCGGCGGCCGCGACTGTGACGAGACCATGGGCGATCGCCTGAGCGGGAACCAGCGGTGGGTCGTCGACGGCAACAATGTCATGGGATCCCGGCCCGACGGCTGGTGGAACGACCGGCCGGCGGCCATGGCCCGCCTCACCGATGAGATCGCCCGCTGGTGCTGGACCCACGACGACGAGGTGGTCCTCGTGTTCGACGGGGCGATCGTCGACGAGGTGGCCCAACTGGCCGGCGGCAACCTGTCGGTCCGGTTCGCCCGCTCATCGCGCCGCGACGCCGCCGACGACACCATCGCCGGCATGGCCGTGGCCGGCGACATCGTCGTCACCGCCGATCGGGGGCTGCTCCGGCGGCTATCGCCCGGGGTCACCACCCTCGGACCTCGCCGGCTCCTCGACCTGGTGAGGCGGCCACGATGACGCGGCCGCCGCCCTCGGCTCCACGCATGCGCCTACCGGCGGGTACGATCCGATAACGAATCGTTGGCGGAGACGAAGATGAACAAGGACGACGAGCTGTTCAGGGTGGTCCGGCGAGGCTACGACACCGGTGAAGTCGACCGTCACGTGAGTGCGCTCGAGGAGCAGCTGGTCGAGGCCAATCGCCTCAACGAGAAGCTCAGCTCCCGGGTGGCGGAGCTGGAGTGGGCGTCGGGCGACGTCGAGCGACAGCGGGAGGCGGCGGCCGAGGAGGGGGCGGCGGCGGCCAGGGCCCGGGAGGAGCTCCTGGCTGCGACCGATGCGGAGATCGCGGAACGACGGGCCGCGGCCGACGCCGAGATGGCGGAGCTGCAATCCACCACCGAGACCGATATCGCCGAACGACGGGCCAAGGTCGAGCTCGACCTGATCGAGCTGCGGGCGGCGGCCGAGCAGGAGATCAGGGCCCGGCGCAGCACGGCCGACGCCGCCATCGCCGAGCGGCGGTCGCAGGCCGACGCCGAGGCCCTAGCCCAGGCCCGCGTCGTGCTGGCGGAGCAGGAGGAGGCCCTCGACCGACGCCAGACCGAGCTCGATGAGCGCTTCGAATCGGCCCGGGTCGACTACGACCGGGTGCTGATGCGACTCAACGGCAAGGTCATGGAGCTGGAGGAGACCCACCGCACGCTGGTCGGCGCCCTCCGGGCCATCGCCAGAGGCGGGCTGCAGTCACTCGAAGCGGAGACCGAGAGCCTTCCCCCGGTGCCGCTGCCCGTGCCGGTTACGGCCCTGACCCACCCCGTGACGGTGAAGGGGTCCGGCGGCGACGTCGAGCTGGCCGACGCCGGCTGACGGATCCGTTGGACGGCTCCCACCCGGCTGAGGCCGAACAGCACCGTTAGCTCAAGGGTGAACAGGGTGCTGACCCCCGGCCCGGGGAGGCGCCGCATCAGGGTGACGAGCAGCTCACGGAACCGCATCCGATCGGGCGAGACCATCTCGAGGGCGGCTGCCCCGGCCGAGAGCGCGGACACCGCCTCCACCGGGGTGCGTCCGTGCTCGGCCAGCCGGGAGCAGCGCGCGATGGCGCATCGCAACGTCGCCGGCTCCATCCCCACGGCGCGGGCCCCGCATCGATCGAGTACAGGGCTCGGGATCGTAGTCCGCCGCAGCGGCAAGGAGTCCTCCAACGTGGCCGAGTGACACGCCGACCGCCTCCGAAGGCCGTGCCGGGTTGCCTACGTCCTGCCACGACCGGCTAGCGCGGCGGTGGGCCGGCTGCCAGAGTGAGCCGATGGCTCCGACCCTTGCCGGCGAACCCGGCCGCGCCGACGACGAACCGAAGACGATCACCGGCTACTGCGATCGCTGGTCGCTACGGGCCGGCGAGTCGATCATGCTCCACGCCTCGTCCCACACTCCGGGGCCGGCCGAGCTGTCGGTGGTCAGACTCAGCTGCGGCGATCCCACCAAGGCCGGCCCCGGATTCGCCGAGTCGGAGATCGCCCTGGACGTCCCGTCCACCGTCGACCTGGCCGAGCAACCCCTCCGTCCGGGCTCCTACGCCACCGTCGACCTGGCCGGCATCCACGCCACCGCTCTCGTCCGCCTCGCCTTCTCCCTGCAGCTCACCCGCCCCAAGGAGCCTCAGACGGTCCTGACCATCGCCGGCGACGGGGGCTTCCAGCTCCAGGTCGTGGTCGACGACGGCGGCCGTCTCCGAGCCCGGGTGGCGGGCGCCGACCTTCTCCTCCGCTCCCGCCCGCTGGCCAACCGCCGCTGGTACGACGTCGAGGTCGAGGCCGACCTGGCCGACGGGATCGTACGGAGCTCGATCACCACCGAGCCATCAGCCTCCCCCGGCCGGGACCTGCTCGAGATCGCCACGTCGGCCGCCGAGATGGCGGCCCCGCTCGCCCCCACCCCCCTCCGCCGCATGGTGCTGGCCGGGCCGGCCAAGGGTGGGGGCAACCTCGACGGCCGCATCGCCCGCCCCCAGCTGGCGGTCGACAACCGGCTGCTGCGCTGGGACCTGGGCCAGGACATGGGGGGCAGGACCCTCGTCGACGTGTCCGGCCACGGCCGCCACGCCCAACTCCACCAACTCCCCACCCGGGCCGTGACCGGCCCCTCCTGGGACGGAACGCACCAGCGGTGGACCGACGACCCCGGCCAATGGGACGCCGTCCATTTCCACAAGGACGACCTGTACGACGCCGGCTGGTCGCCCACCGTCACCGCCACCATCCCCACCGATCTGCCGAGCGGTATCTACGCCTTCCGACTGCGGGCCGATCACGGCGAGGACCGGGTGCCGTTCTTCGTGCGGCCCGCAATGGGCACGCCGACGGCGAAGGTGGCCCTGCTGATGTCGACCGCCACCTACCTGGCCTACGCCAACCATCGCATGCTGTTCGAGGGGGCCGACTTCATCCAGACCAGGGCCCGGCTCCGGCCGGAGCACGACTACGTCCGGCGCCACCCGGAGCTGGGGCATTCGATGTACGAGAAGCACCCCGACGGGAGCGGGGTGATGTTCAGCTCCCGGCTCCGACCGGTGCTCAACCTCCGGCCGGGGGCCGACGGCTGGAACTTCACCCCCGACACCGACATCAACGCCTTCCTCGAACACCTCGGGGTCGGTCACGACGTCATCACCGACGAGGACCTCCACCACGACGGCCTCGCCGCCATCGCCCCCTACGCCGCCGTGGTGACGTGCTCCCATCCCGAGTACTGGTCGACCGCCATGCTCGACGCCCTCGAGGCCTGGCAGCGCAACGGAGGTCGCCTCGCCTACCTCGGCGGCAACGGCTTCTACTGGCGGGTGGCGTTCAACGCGGCGTGGCCGGGGGCCATGGAGCTCCGCCGGGCCGAGGACGGCGTCCGCAACTGGCAGACCGGCGACGGGGAGAGCTACCACGCCTTCACCGGCGAGTACGGGGGCATGTGGCGCCGTCTCGGCCGGGCCCCGAACGAGCTCGTCGGCGTCGGGTTCGCGGCCCAGGGCTTCGAGCGGGCGTGCGGCTACGTCGTCGACCCCGCCACCCTCGAGCCCGACGACGGGGCGGGGCGGGCGGCGTGGATCTGGGAGGGGGTCGAGATCGTCGACGGCCGCATCGGCACCTCCGGTCTCGGAGGTGGGGCGGCCGGTCAGGAGCTCGATCGCTACGATCCCCGGCTCGGGTCGCCGGCCCACGCCGTCATCCTGGCCTCAGCCACCGAGTTCGGGCCCGACATGGTGCGGACCAAGGAGGAGTTCGAGGGGTCGGTCGTCTACGCCAGCCCCGACCCCTACGTCCGTTCCGACATCGTCTTCTACGAGACGCCGAACGGGGGGGCGGTGTTCTCCGTCGGGTCGATCTCGTGGTTCGGGGCGCTCGCCCGCAACGGCTACGACAACGACATCGCCCACATGACGGCCAACGTGATCGAGCGGTTCTGCGACCCCACCCCCTTCGACCCACCACCCGACCCGAGCCAGACATGAGCTGGACACGACACCCAGCGCCCCCCGCCCCCTCGCAACGTGCGTCGGACTCGATCGGGGAACGGTTCGAGGTGACCGGCATCGTGCAGGGCGTGGGCTTCCGCCCGTTCGTGTACCGGCTGGCCCAGGAGCTGGGCCTCGACGGGTCGGTGGGCAACGACTCGTCGAGGGTGGTCATCGAGGCGGTGGGCAGTCCCGCCGCGCTCGACGAGCTGGAACGACGCCTCGTCGACGACGCCCCGCCTCTGGCCCACGTCGAGCGGGTGGTGCGGACGGCGTGGGCGATCGACCGTCGACCGATCGGCCGGGGCTTCCGGATCGCCGCCAGCGAACGGCTCAGGGGAGCCCGGACCCTCGTGCCACCCGACACCGCGGTGTGCGACGACTGCCTCGCCGAGCTGTTCGATCCCGAAGATCGGCGCTTCGCTCATCCCTTCATCACCTGCACGAACTGCGGTCCCCGGTTCACGATCATCCGCGACCTCCCCTACGACCGGCACGCCACCACCATGGCCGGCTTCCCGATGTGCCCGGCGTGCGCCGCCGAGTACGCCAACCCGGCCGATCGCCGTCACCACGCCCAACCGATCGCCTGCCACGACTGCGGCCCGACACTCGTGTTCCGGTCGGGCAACGGCGACCCGCCGAGCGAACGGGAGGCGGCGATGGCCCGGGCCAGGGAGGCGCTGGGCGCCGGTCTCACCGTGGCGGTCAAGGGCCTCGGCGGCTACCACCTGGCCTGCGATGCCACGAGCACCGACGCCGTCACCCGTCTCCGCCATCGCAAGCAACGACCCGACAAGCCATTCGCCGTCCTCGTGCGCGACCTGGCGGCGGCGTGCGAGCTCGCCGTCGTCGGCCCCGCCGAAGCGGCGGAGCTGGTCTCGCCGGCCCGGCCGGTCGTGCTCCTACGCGCCCGGGGCGACACCCGGCTCTGCGCCCTGGTTGCGCCGGGCAACCCCCTGGTGGGCCTGATGCTGCCCCACACCCCGATCCAGCACCTGCTGATGGCCGGCGGCATGCCCCCGCTCGTGATGACGAGCGGCAACCGCAGTGGCGAGCCGATCGCCTATCGGGACGACGACGCCGCGTCCCGGCTCGGGGGGTTGAGCGACGCCGTCCTCGGCCACGACCGCCCGATCCACGTGCCCTGCGACGACTCGGTGGTGCGGGTGGTCGGCAATGCCCTCCTGCCCCTCCGCCGGGGGCGCGGCTTCGCCCCGGTCCCGATCCCGTGGACCGGCGGGAAACGCTCGGTCCTCGCCGTCGGCGGACAGCTCAAGACCACCATCTGCGTGTCGTCACGAGATCACGCCTGGGTCAGCCAGCACATCGGCGACATGGAGAACCTGGCCACGCTCGAGGCGTTCCAGAACACCGTCGAGCAGCTGCAGTCGCTGTGCGCCATCGAGCCCGACGTGGTGGCGGTGGATCCGCACCCGGGTTACGCCACGGCCCAGTGGGCGCGCCGCCACCACCCCGACCGGATCGTGGAGGTCCAGCACCACCACGCCCACGTGGCGGCGGTGATGGCCGAACACGACCTCGACCCGAGCGAGCCGGTGGTCGGGTTCGCCTTCGACGGTACGGGCTACGGCGCCGACGGGACGATCTGGGGTGGTGAGGTGCTCATCGCCGACGCCGCCACCGCGCAACGGGCCTGGCACCTCGCCGAGGTGCCACTGCCCGGTGGCGATGCTGCGATCCACAACCCGTACCGGGTGGCGCTCGCCCACCTGGCGGCGGCGGGCATCGGCTGGAACGGAGACCTCCCGCCCGTGCAGCAGCTGGACGGTGTCGAGGGGGAACTGCTCGAGCGCCAGCTGGCGACCGGTTTCAACTGCGTCCCCACCTCCAGCATGGGACGGCTGTTCGACGCCGTTGCGTCCCTGATCGGGCTCCGGCACCGGATCAGCTTCGAGGCCCAGGCGGCGATCGACCTCGAGGTGGCCGCCGAGCGATCGCCACGGGTCGACGACGGCACCCGGTTCACCGTCGACGCCGGGAGGATCGATTGGGCGCCGGTCCTCCGGGCGATCGTGTCCGCTCGCCGGGCCGGGACGGCGGGCCCCGACCTGGCGTACTCCTTCCACCTGGCGGTCGCCGAGCTCGTGGTCGAGCTCGCCGCCGAGGCGCGTGCCGACCGGGGCATCGAGCATGTCGTGCTCGCCGGCGGCGTGTTCCAGAACGCCCTGCTAATGTCGATGTGCGTCGATCGGCTGTCGCAGGTGGGTCTCGTCCCGTTGACCCACCGCCTCGTCCCGCCCAACGACGGCGGCCTGGCGCTCGGTCAGGCGTACGTGGCTGCGCATCGCCCGATCGCCGATCCCTCCATTGACCCCGTCGATCGGGGCGCCACCGACCCCATCCCCGCAGAAAGGCCGATCTGACATGTGCCTGGCAGTCCCCGGCAGGATCGTCGACGTTCGCGACGAGCGCGGCACTCGCATGGCCACCATCGACTTCGACGGGATCCGGAAGGAGATCTGCCTCGCCTACCTGCCCGACATCGAGGTCGGCGACTACGCCATCGTCCACGTCGGTTTCGCCATCTCCCGGGTCGACGAGGCCTCGGCGCTCGAGACGCTTGCCCTGTTCCGCGAGCTCGGGATCCTCGACGAGGAGCTCGGGGTCACCGGAGGGACGCCATGAGGTACCTCGACGAGTTCCGTGACCCGGAGCTGGCACAGCGCCTGTTCGCCGAGATCGGGCGCGTCACCACCAGGTCGTGGGCGATCATGGAGGTGTGCGGGGGGCAGACGCATTCGATCATCCGCAATGGGATCGACCAGCTCCTCCCGGACCGGATCGAGCTGATCCACGGGCCCGGTTGTCCCGTGTGCGTCACGCCGCTGGGCATGATCGACAAGGCGCTCGAGATCGCCTCGAGGCCGGGGGTGATCTTCTGTTCGTTCGGCGACATGCTTCGCGTGCCCGGGAGCGAGCGGGACCTGTTCCAGGTCAAGAGCCTCGGCGGCGACGTGCGCGTCGTCTACTCACCCCTCGACGCGGTGGCGCTCGCCGAACAGCATCCCGATCGGCAGGTGGTGTTCTTCGCCATCGGTTTCGAGACCACTGCGCCGGCCAACGCCATGGCCGTGCACCTGGCCGCCCGGCGTGGCCTCGCCAACTTCTCCGTGCTCGTCAGCCAGGTGCTGGTGCCACCGGCGATCGCCGCCATCGCCCGGTCGCCCCTCAGCCGGGTCGACGGGTTCCTCGCCGCCGGTCACGTCTGCTCGGTGATGGGCACGTGGCAGTACGAGCCGCTCGTCGAGGAGTTCGGACTGCCGATCGTGGTGACCGGATTCGAACCGCTCGACGTGCTCGACGGGATCCGGCGTGTGGTGGTGCAACTCGAAGCCGGCGAGGCGAGGCTCGACAACGCCTACCGGCGGGTCGTCAGTGACGAGGGCAACGTGGCGGCCCAGCGCATGATCGAAGATGTGTTCGAGACCTGCGATCGCCAGTGGCGCGGCATCGGCGAGATCGCCGCCAGCGGCTGGCGGCTCTCCGCCCGCTACGCCGCGTTCGACGCCGAACGACGGTTCGAGGTCGGCGAGCTCCATACCCCGGAGTCGGCCCTGTGTCGCAGCGGCGAGGTGCTGCAGGGGCTGATCAGGCCGAACCACTGCGCCGCGTTCGGGATCGAGTGCACGCCTCGCACCCCACTCGGGGCCACGATGGTGTCGAGCGAGGGGGCGTGCGCCGCCTACTTCCAGTACCGCCGACTCGCCCCGTTGCCGGTGCGGATCGACGCTGGTTGACCGTTGGCCGAGCCCGCTTCCCACCCTGACTTCGAGAACTGGTCGTGCCCGCTGCCCCTGCGCGACCACGATCGGGTGGTGATCGGGCACGGCGGCGGCGGCAAGCTGTCGGCCGAGCTCGTCGAGCACCTCTTCCTCCCGGCGTTCGGCGGCGACGAAGCGACCGAGCTGCACGATGCGGCCACGCTCCAGGTCGGGTCCGGGGGCGGGCGGTTGGCGTTCTCGACCGACTCCTACGTCGTGCGACCCCTGTTCTTCCCCGGTGGCTGCATCGGTGATCTGGCGGTTCACGGCACCATCAACGACGTCTCGATGAGCGGTGCGGTACCGATCGCGCTGAGCGCCGGTTTCATCATCGAGGAGGGGCTCGAGCTGGCCGTGCTCGGGGCGATCGCCGAGCGGATGGGCGCCGCGGCACGCGTCGCCGGGGTTCCGATCGTCACGGGTGACACCAAGGTCGTCGATGCGGGGCAGGCCGACGGCCTGTACGTGAACACGGCCGGCGTCGGCGTCATACCGGACGGTGTCGACATCAGGCCGTCGCGGGCCACTCCCGGCGATGTGGTGATCGTGTCGGGCCCGATCGGGATGCACGCTGTCGCCGTCATGTCGCGGCGCGAGGGTCTCGAGTTCGGCACCGAGATCCTCAGCGATTCGGCCCCGCTCAACGGCCTGGTGGCGGCGATGGTGGCGGCGTGTCCCGACCTCCACGTGCTGCGCGATCCCACCCGGGGTGGCCTCGCCGCATCACTGTGCGAGATCGCGGCGTGCGCCCAGGTCGGCGTCGATTTCGAGGAGGCGTCGCTCCCGGTACCACCGGAGGTGGCGGCGGCATGCTCGTTCCTGGGCCTCGAGGTGATCAACATCGCCAACGAGGGCAAGCTCGTGGCCTTCGTGGCGGCGTCGGACGTGGATGACGTGATGACGGCGATGCAACGCCACGAGCACGGGCGGGAGGCACGGGTGATCGGCCGGGTGGTGGACGCCCACCCGGGCGTGGTGGTGGCGCGCACACCGCTCGGCACGAACCGGGTGGTCGACCTGCCGCTGGGTGAACAGCTACCGAGGATCTGCTGAGGTCACCGATGAGCCGGCCGCGGATCCGAGGTTGCCCGAGACCGAAGGACTACGGGTCGACGTCCTCGAACGGATCCTCGGCGAGAACGAGCGGACCGCCAAGGCCAACCGACACGACTTCCGCGCTGTCGGGGTACGTGTCGTCAACGCGATGTCGTCGCCCGGCGCGGGCAGGACGACCCTGCTGGGAGGAATCAGCCGGTGAACCAGCCACCGTCGGGGTGGATCAGCTCGCCCGTCACATAGCTGGCCTCGTCGCTGGCCAGGAACAGGGCCACGTTGGCGATCTCGGCCGGCGTGCCCTTACGGCCCATCGGGGTGTTGCCGAGGATCAACTGGTTGTACTCGTCGATCTGATCGAGCACGGCCGTCATGTTGGTCTCGATGAAGCCGGGGCCGATGGCGTTGACCCGGATCCCGAGGGGGGCCAGCGTGCGGGAGGCGTTCTTGGTCAGCATCCACACCCCGGCCTTCGACACGGGGTAGCTGGGTGAGCCCCACAGGGGATCGACGGCGGCGATGGAGGCGATGGTGACGATCGAACCCGGCCGGTCCTGCGCCAGCATGACCGAAGCCGTGGCCTGGATGGCGAGGAGGGTGCCGGTGAGGTTGACGTCGAGGACGCGGCGCCAGTCGTCGAGATCGAGCTCGGTAAGCGCGGCCGCCGGGTTGACCGCGCTGGCCTCGGCGGCCTGCTGGAACCGCTTGAGCCCCCCCTCGAGGTCGCCCGAGGTGTAGTCGCCGCTGCTGACCCCGGCCGCCGTGACCACCACGTCGATGGTGCCGTAGCGCTCGACGGCGGCGTCGGCCATGGCCCGGTTCGCCTCCTGGCTGGCCGCCTCGAGCTCGACGTAGCAGGCGTCGCCGCCGGCCTCGTTGATGGCGTCGACCGCGGCCTGGCCCGGCTCGGCCAGCAGGTCGGCGATCACGATCATGGCCCCTTCGGCCGAGAACCGCTCGGCGCACGCCCGCCCGATGCCGTTGCTGCCCCCGGTGACCACGGCCACCTTCCCGTCGAGTCGTCCACCCATCGATCCATCCTCCTCATCGGCCCGACGGCCATCTCGACCGGTCCGCCGTCGACGTCCGGACCATCTCCAGCGGAGAGTCTCGCCGCCGAGGGCGATGGGCGCCACCGGAGACCGACTCGAGGGGTCTGCTGCAGATGCTCCTGTACCGGACCGTGCTCGATCGGCTCGCCCCCGATGCGGTCGTGACCGGGGCCGCCGGTCCCCCCACCATCGCCCCCGGCACCCTGCGCTCGTGGGTGAGACGGCTCATCGGCGCCGCCGACTTCGACGCTGCGACACAAATCGACTACCCGGCACCGGGCAAGGCTGACGACGAGCCGGGCCGGCGCGCCACACGTCACCGCTCGACGACACCGGGTCGGTTCGGTTGGGCGTTCGTGGTCACCGGCGGCGGAGATCGGCGCTGCGGTCGACCACCCGACCCCGCGTCATCAGGGTCGCCACCCGATCGTCGGCGGCCAGCACGGCCCGGGTCTGCTGGTAGCCGGCCTCGATGGCGGGCCGGGCCCGGGCGAAGTCGAACATGCCGACGCCTTCGAGCTCGTGACACACATGGATGTCGCCCTCGACAAGGTCAGCGGCTCCACCGCCGAGGGCGGTGAGGCGATACAGGAGCTTGACCAGCGTCGGTGTCTGACGTCGTCGCCCGACGCGGTGCCACAGCGACCGCCAGCCGCTGACGATGCCGTCGGGCGGGAGCTCGACGGTCATCATCGGCTCGTTGCGGCGACCGACGTCGGAGCTGATGATCGTGGCCCCGGGATAGAGGAGGCGGGCGGGGGTCACCGGCAGATTGTCGACGACACCCCCGTCGACGAGGACCGCCTCCCCCTCGATCAGCGGGGGGAACACCCCGGGAACCGCAACCGAGGCCCGCAGGGCCCGCCACAGCGGTCCACGGCGGTGGTAGCGGACGGTGAGGGTGGTGAGGTCGGCCGACAGGCACATGAGGGGCCGCCACAGGTCCTCGAGGTCGACGTCGATCCCGAACCCGTTCTGGATGGCCTCGGTGACCCGCCGACCGGAGCTGAGGGCCACGAGGGGGGCGGTGAAGTCGACCAGGCGACCGGCGTCGATCAGGATGGCCGAGCTTCGCTCCACCGCCTCCTCGGGCGACCAGTCGAGGGCGATGCAGGCGGCGAAGATGGCGCCCGCCGACACCCCGACCACGGCGTCGAGCTCGATCCCCGCCTCGTGGACGGCCCGGTAGGCGCCCAGGTGGGCCATGCCCCGGGCGCCGCCGCCACCCAGCACCAGCACCCGTTCCCGACCCAGGAGCCGTCGGGCCAGGCGGGCGGCGTCGACCGTCGATCCGAGCCGGAGGTGGTGATGGGCGAGCGGGTCGGCGTCGAGCGGTGTCGGGGCCAGGGCCGGGCGGAGGAGGCGACGGGTTCCGGCGGGAACGACGGTCCGATCGGGGTGCACCACGATCAGGTCGGTGAGGCCGTCGGGGAGGTGGGCCGGGGCGGCACCGATCCGGGCCACCGCCACCACCCGGTCGAACAGGGGGACGAGGGTTGCCACGTCGGCCCGGGGAACGGCGACGACCACCACGTCGTGGTCGACCTCGAGACCGGCCAGCTCGTCGAGGCGGTCGGCGCCGAGTCGGGCCACGTCGGCCCCGCCGTCGGCCAGGGCCGAGACGAGCACGTCGACCACGGGGACGACCGCCGGATCGTCACCGCCGACCACGGCCATCACCGCGGCGTGACCGGCGGCGTCGCCCCGTCCCCGCAGGGTGTTGTCGAGGCGGGCCACCAGTTGGCGGGTCAGCGACCGGTGGGCCTCGGGGTGGTCGGCCAGCACGGCGGCGAAGTCGGCGGAACGGACGACGAGCACGACCGACGGGCGGCGGGCGGTGACGGTGGCGGATCGGGGGGCGCCGGTGATGAGCGACATTTCCCCCACCGTCTCGTCCCGCCCGATCGTGCCCACCGCCCGCCCCCCGACCGACGCCGTCAACCGACCCGTCACGATCAGGAAGGCGGCGTCGCCCGGGGAGCCCTCCTCCACGAGGACCTCGCCCGGGGCCAGGGCCCGCATTCTGGCCCCGACGGCCAGGCGGGCCCGGACCTCCAACGGCAACGAGGCCGTGAGGGGATGTCCGGCCAGCACCTCCGCCGGATCGGGAAGGGCCGGGGCGTCGTCGGCGGCGGCGTCGGGGCGCTCGCTGGTCATGGGTCGCCCCGGGCCACCGGGGTCACCCCCTGAGATCGTCGAGCAGCGACGGGTCACCGAAGGTCTGGCGTTCGCCCCGGTCGACCGGAAGACCGTTGGGACCGAGCTCGCCGAAACCCAACGCCAGGGCGGCGGCAGCTCCCGGAGCTCCAACCGCCTGTGTGGTCCGGACCCCCGGGAAACCATCCATCGACCATCGAGCGTAGACCACGGCACCGCCTGGACGACGGCCGAACATGCGGGCGACGGACCGGCGGTCACCCGGCTCCGCTCGAGCGCCGGAGGGACGCGACTGCCGACCCGACGGTGCGGGTCGCCGATAGCGTCGAGCGGGTGGTACCCGTCAGCCGAGTCGAGGAACCTTCGGTAGAAGAGGCGGTCGAGCGGCTGGACGACGTTGCGGTCCGGCGGTTGCTGGTGACCGCGGCGGAGGCCCACGAGGACGTCGGCCGGGCGGTTCGGCTGGCCGCCGCCGGCGACGGGGAGCGCCTCAGCGTGTTGCGGGCCGAAGTCGATCGCGGCCTGCGCCCACGCCGGCACCTCGGGTACCGCGAGTCGTCGGCGTGGGCGCGGGAGGCCGCCCCGGTGGTGGACGCCCTCACCGAGGCGGTCGCCACCGAGCCCTCCCCCCAAGCTGGTCGTGCTGTTGGAGCGCCCCCTCGGGCACCTCGTGAAGGTGATCCTGCGGGCCGATGACTCCGACGGCATCATCGGTGATCTCGCCCGACGCGTCCTCGACCTGCACCGAATCAGCCGCGCGTCCGGTGCGGCCGACCCGGTCAAGCTGGCCCGATGGATGGTCCGCTGACGCCGACGGTGTGTTGGCTCTGCGGCGGGAGCAGCACCGGCGGACGCCGATCTTTGCGACCTACGCCTTGTTGCAGGCGGCGGCGCGTGCCCAGGACATCTGGGACGTCGAGCGCTCCGAGGCCCGCCACGTCCTCGCCTCCAGCAACCTTCGCGCCCTCATCGACGCCCTGCTCGCCGACGGGGACATCGACGAAGCCTGGTCCCTGGCGACGGCCGGGGACGGAACGCCCGATGGTTCGCAATGGAAACGCCTGGCCGAGGCGAGGGAACCCACCGACCCCTCCGGCGCACTGGATGTGTACCTTCGGCTGGCCGACGATGCGTTGGTCGTCACCGGCAAGGGTGCCTACCGCGAGGCGGTCCGACATCTCACCGCCGCCCACCGGGCCGCCACCGCAGCCGGACGCCTCGCTGATCTCGGCACCAGGATCACGGACCTGCGCCAGCAGCACCGCCGCCGACCCACCCTCATCGCCATGCTCGACAAGGCCGGGCTCCGGTGAGCGGGTCCTCGCCCGGATAGCCCACCGCGACGGTGTGGGCGATGACGAGGTGAGGCTCAGCCGACGGCTCTGAGCGCCGGCATCCAGGATCCTTCGAATGGCGGTGCGCGAGGCCACGGATTCGGATCTCGACAGTCACCACCCCGGGCTCCCCGGGGTTTAGGGTCTGGGGTGCAGGTAGACGAGGATGGAGCGAAGGAGATCGCGTCGTGCCCGTGCATCGCTCCGCAACAGCGTCCGATCGGCTGGCCCGTGCGGCACTCGTGGCCGCCGCCGTGGCCGTGGCGGCCATCGCCGGCCTCGTCATCTTGGTCGCGACCGCAGGCGACACCGACGACGGGTCGGCCACCGGCATCGCCGTCGTCAGCTCGCCGGGCGGGACGTCCGTCGACTCCCCCTCGGCGGACGGTGGCGCTGACACGTCCGCCACTGCGGGCTCCCCCGCTGCCACCGATCCTGATCACGACGCCAGCGACACCGACTCGGACGGCAACGGCAACGGCAACGGCAACGGCAACGGCAACGGCAACGGCAACGGCAACGGCAACGGCAACGGTGCCGCCACCGACGGCGAGTGTGTTTTCGACGGGTTGGGGGCGGAGTTCCCCGCAGGCTACGAGGAGACCCGGCCCTGCCCCAGCGGGGCCACCCTCCACATCACCGCCCCCGACGGCTACGGCAACGACCCCCGGGACGGCGGCCCCGCCAACGATCGGAACAAGGCGTCGGCCGCCACCGCCGACGAAGGGATCCGGGTGGAGATCGACAACCCCAGCACCGCCGACCCGTTCGTCGTGATCCCGGCCGAGCAGCCCGGCTGCTTCGCCCAGTACATCATCGAGGCCGGGTTCGAGTGGATTCCCATGATCGACGCCGCCGAGGCCGTCGTGTTCGACGACGACGGGCGACCCAAGACGTTCGTGGCCAACGAGGACTGCGCCAACCACGACGTGGCCGGTGACGGCACCGGCGACGAGCTCACGATCACCTACGAGCCGGCCGGCTGAGTCCGAGGCCGCTCAATGGTCAGTGGTCAGTGGTCAGTGGTCAGTGGTCAGGCCCCGGGGAAGCCGACGCCCACGTAGTTGGCGAAGTCGCCGGGCTCGAGGAAGCGACGCCCGTCGACCACCAGCGGGGAGGTGTCGCCCAGATGTTTGGCCAGCGACCCGTACTCCGGCCATGAGGTGACGAGCACGACGGCATCGGCCCCGGCCAGGGCGATGCCGAGGTCGGCCTCGTAGCTCAGCCCGTCGCCCAGCTCGGCCCGGGCCGGGTCGAGGGCGATCGGGTCGTGGAGCACCACCTCGTAGCCGGCGTCGACCAGGGGCGGGACGACCCGCAGCGTCGGCGACTCACGGATGTCGTCGGTGCCGGGTTTGAAGGCGGCACCGAGCACGGCGACCCGGGCCGGCGCCGCCAGGCGCGAGGTCACCATCTCCACCAGGCGTGCCGGCTGGTGCTCGTTGACCGCAAGGGCCCCCCGCAGCACGGGCATGGCCACCCCGGCCGCCTCGGCGTGGGCGGCGAGCGCCTTCACGTCCTTGGGGAAACAGCTGCCACCGAACCCACAACCGGCGTAGAGGTAGGTGAGCATGGCGGGCCGGACCCGGGCCCCGGCGGCGACCGGTTCGGCCACGAGGGGAGAGAAGCGGTGGTCGAGGTGCACGCCGGCGAGGACGTCGGTCACGTCGACCCCCACCGCCGCCGACATGTTGCCGATCTCGTTGGAGAACGAGATCAGGGTGGCCAGCAGCGAGTTGGCCGTGTACTTGATCATCTCGGCCGTGCTCGGCGTGGTGGCGATCACGTCGGTGTCCTCGAACGGATCGTAGAGCTGGGCCATGACCCGGCGGGTGCGGTCGTCGATACCGCCGACCACGATCCGGTCGGGGTTGAGGAAGTCGGCCACCGCCACCCCCTCCCGCAGGAACTCGGGGTTCATGCCGACCCCGAAGTCGGCGCCCGCCGACTTGCCCGACGCCGCCTCGAGGATCGGTAGCACCACCGTCTCGGTCGTCCCCGGCACCACGGTGCTCTTGACCGCCACCACGTGGTAGCCGTCCTTGGTGGCGAGGGCCTCGCCGACGGCCCGGGCCGCGGCCTCGATCTGGGCCAGGTCGATGCGCTCCTCCCCGAACGGGGTGCCCACGGCGATGAGCGTCATGTCGGTGGCGTGGACGGCCGACACCAGGTCGGTCGTGGCCGAGAAGCGCGGGCCGAGTACGCCGGTCAGCAGCTCGGGGAGACGGTCCTCGTGGATGGGGCAGTGGCCACCGTTGATGCGATCGACCTTGGCGGCATCGATGTCGACGCACGACACCTCGTGGCCCACGTGAGCCAGGCACACGCCGGACACGAGTCCGACGTAGCCGGTGCCGATGACGGAGAGCTTCATCGTTCGTCCTGCTGTTCGTACCAGATCAGGGCCCGTTCGAGGCCGTCGTCGATGCCGACCTCGGGCTCGTAGCCGAGGAGGGAGCGGGCCTTGTCGATGACGGGGCACCGCCGGTTGGGGTTGTCGGTGAGGTACTCGGGGTCGTCGGAGGTTTCGAGCACCACCCGACCGTCGTAGTCGAAGAGCTTGCGACCGAGTTCGGTGACCCGCTCGGCCAGCTCCCGCATCGAGATCTCCGGCCGGTCGGTGCCGACGTTGAACGACTCGCCGGGATACCGGGCGCTGTTGCCGAGGATCAGGTAGTAGCCGGTGACGGCGTCGGCCACGTAGCAGAACGTGCGGGTGGCCGACCCGTCGCTCAGCAGCACCACGTCGCGGCCGTTGAGGACGTCACGGGCGAAGTCGGGCAGGACCCGCCCGTCGTCGATCCGCAGGCCAGGGCCGTAGTTGTTGAACGGGCGGATGATCCCGATCGGCAGGTCGTACTGGCGGGCGAAGTTGACGCACAGGGTCTCCCCGTAGCGCTTCGACTCGTCGTAGCAGGCCCGGGGGCCGGTGCAGCTGACGGAGCCCCGGTAGGTCTCGTCGGTCGGTATGCGGTCGGGGTCGGGGTCGCCGTAGATCTCGCTGGTGGAGAAGAAGGCGAATCCCTTCACCGGGTGGTCGGCGGTGGCCCGGTCCTTCAGGTGGTCGAGGAGCATGCGGAGGCCGTCGACGTTGGCGTCCATCGTCTCGATCGGGTACTGGCGGTAGTAGATGGGCGAGGCGACCGAGGCGGCATGGATGATCCAGTCGAAGCGGGGCTCCCCCTCCGGCATGGGGTCGAGCACGCTGCGGGTCACGATCCGCAGGGCCGGGTCGTCGAGTGAACCGAGCCAGTCGGGCACCCCCCGCAGGAAGTTGTCGTGGACGCTGACCCGCACCGGATCCCGGCTCGGGTTGGCGGCGTTCCACGCCAGCGGGGCCTGCACCAGGTAGTAGCCGAGGAAGCCGGCCCCGCCGGTGATGAGCAGGTCGTCGCCGCTCATGGCGGAGAAGACGGCGTCGAGACGCCTGGTCAGCGACGCCAGGTCCTCGCCGACGATGTCTCGGGGGGTGGTGGGCGCGTCGGTGGCGGTCATCGGGTCCTTTCGGAGGGTCGTCCTCTCGATCGGCGCCGACGCCGGGCGGGTGTAGGGGCGAATGGACGACCCGTACGCCCACGGAGTGTAGGTCGATAGGCCCAACCCCGACGCTCCACCCCCGGTGGGCAACCGTGCCCGATCCTCGGGTCGGCCCGGACCGCTCCCAGTTCTGGCCCGCACCGCTCCCAGTTCCGGGAACAACCCGGGCCACAACCGGCGGCGCGGGTGACCGGCGCGAGTCGCGCCGCGGTGGGACACCGCTCCATGGGGTCTGGGCCGGTGGGCGCGCCTAGGTTGGAGGCGATGGGGGACGCCACCAAGCCCTGGGAACGTGATCCGATCCTCGCCGCGTCGCGCGACCTGGCTCCCGAGGTGCGGGCCGCCGCTCCCATCATCGAGCGTGACCGGTGCCTCCCCCCGGCGCTCGTCGAGTCCTTGACCGAGGCCCGGATCTTCCAGATGTTCCTACCCCGGGCCGTGGGCGGGCCGGAGGTCCATCCCCTGACCGCCTTCGCCGTGAGCGAGGAGATGGCCCGGGCCGACGGCTCCACCGGCTGGTGCATCCAGGTGTCGGCCGCCACCACCATGTTCCTCCCCTACCTCGACCCCGTCGCCCTCGACGAGATGGCGGCCACCACCTCGGGCCCGATCCACGTGGCCGGCTCGGCCCGACCCCTCGGTGAGGCGGTACGGACCGACGACGGCTACCGGGTCAAGGGCCACTGGAACTTCGCCAGCGGTGTCCGCCACGCCAACTGGTTCCTCGCCACCTCCTTCGTCGAGGTCGACGACGGCTCCCGAACCGCCCGCTCGATGCTGATCCCCGTGGACGAGGGCCGCATCGAGTCGAACTGGGACGTCGTCGGCATGCGGGGCACCGGCAGCGACGACTTCGTCATCGACGACGTGTTCGTGCCCCGGGGCCGGATCGGAGCCCGGCATTGGGTGGAGCGGCGACCCGAACCCCTCTACGACCCCCGGGCCATGAACGTGCTCATGTGGACCCCGACGGCCGGGGTGGCGATCGGGTTGGCCCGGGCCGCCGTCGACGCCCTCGTGGCCCTCGGCGAGCGGTCGTCGACCAGCTCGCCGACACCGCTGCGGGAGCGGACCGAGGTGCAGGACGCGGTGGCCGACGCCGAGGCCATCACCGCCGCCGCCCGGGCCTTCTGCATCGAGTCGATCGACGCCGTGTGGCGATCCCTGTGTGGCGAGGGCGGCGACCTGCCCGAACGGGTGGCCCGGGCCCAGTTGGCCATCACCCACGCCATGCACGAAGCGGTCCGGGTGGCCGACCGCTGCTTCCACGCCGCCGGCACCAACGCCATCTCGGGAGCCAACGGCCTCGAGCGGGTGTGGCGCGATACCCACACCGCGGTCGAGCACGCCGCCGGGCGGCCCATCCACCGACGGGCCGCCGGACGGGCCCGGCTCGGCCTCGACCCCGGCGGCACCACCGCCACCTCCTGAGTGCCCGGGGGTCGCCCTCGGCCTCGACCCCGACGGCACACCCCGACCGTCGGCCCCGAACCCCACCCGGGGCCCGACCGCCGCCGGAATGCACCCCGCGGCGTCATGGACCAAGATGGGGCCATGCGCATCGGGCTGTTCACCTTCGTCGACTCCATCCCCCAGCTGACCGAACTGGCCACCACCGCCGAGGAGCAGGGCTTCGACAGCCTGTGGGTTCCTCAGACGTTCGGGCTCGACACCCTGACCGCCATCGCCGTCGCCGGCCAGCAGGTGAGCCGCATCACGTTCGCCACGGCCGTCGTCCCCACCTACCCCCGCCATCCCCAGATGCTGGCCCAGCAGGCCCTCACCGTGAACGGCGCCATCGACGGCCGGCTCGTGCTCGGTATCGGCCCGTCGCACCAGCCGGTGGTCGAAGGGTCGTGGGGGCTGTCGTTCGACAAGCCGATCCGCCACCTGCGCGAGTACCTCGAGGTGCTGATGCCGCTCCTCCACGACAGGAAGGTCCGCTTCGATGGGGAGTCGATCACGACCAGGGCCGACATCACGGTCGACGCCCCCGCCCCCAAGGTGATGATGGCCGCCCTCGGTCCGCAGCTGCTGAAGGTCACCGGCCGCCTGGCCGACGGCACCATCCTCTGGATGACGGGGCCCCGCACGATCGAGACCCACAGCGTCCCCACCATCGCCGCCGCCGCCGCCGAGGCCGGCCGGGCCCAGCCGGAGATCGTGGCCGGCTTCCCGGTATGCGTCACCGACGGTTCGGCCGAGGCCGACCGGGCCACGAGGGAGCGGGCGGCCAAATCGTTCGCCATCTACGGCACCCTGCCCTCCTACCGGGCCATGCTCGACCGCGAGGGGTACGAGGGCCCGGCCGACCTGGCCATCATCGGTGGGCCCGACGAGGTGGGCGAGCGGATCGCGGCCATGGCCGGCATCGGGGTGACGACGTTCGCCGCCTCCGAGTTCGGCTCCAGCGACCAGCGGGCCGCCACCCGGGAACTGCTCGTCGGCATGCTCTGACCCGACGGCGGGACCGACTGCGGAACCGACGCCGGAACCGACTGCGGAACCGACGCCGGGACCGACGACCCACCACCGGGGTGGGCCGAGTCGGCCGGCACCGTCGTTTCCCCTCTCGTTCCCTCGTGGCGGAACGGCAGCTCATCGATCGGATCGTCGGCGGCGACGCCGCCGCCCATGCCCGGGCTCTGTCCCTCTACGCCGGGGCCGAGCCGGCCGTGCGGACCGAGATGCTCAATCAGCTGGCGGGCCGCTGACGGTCACCCGGGCCACCGGCCCTGCGCTCATCGTCGGCCCGGCGTCAGTCGTCGGGCCGAACGCTCACGTCGATGGCTCGAGCCGATCCGGGGCGGTGGTGCCGGTCAGGCCTGGTAGCTGCTCGAGGTGGTGGCGCCGCCCGCGCCCGTCCAGTCGGTGTGGAAGTGCTCGCCCCGGGACCGGTCGACCCGTTCGTAGGTGTGGGCCCCGAAGTAGTCGCGCTGGGCCTGGATCAGGTTGGCCGGGCCCCGGCGACGGCGGATCCCGTCGTAGAAGGCAAGGGCCGACGAGCAGGCCGGCAGGGCCAGGCCGGCCGTGGCACCGGCCGCCACCACCCGCCGCAGCGAGCCCTCGGTAGCAGCGAGGGCCTCGGCGAAGAATGGGGCCAGGAGGAGGTTGGCGTCGGCCGCGCCGTCGCGGTAGGCGTCGGTGATGTCGTCGAGGAAATCGGCCCTGATGATGCACCCGGCCCGCCACAACGACGCCACCGTGCCAAGGTCGAGGCCCCACTCGTACTCGAGTGAGGCCTCGGCCAGCAGCATGAAACCCTGGGCGTACGACACGATCTTGGCGGCGTAGACCGCGCCCTCGATGTCGTCGGGGGAGACGGTGTCGCCGTCGAGCGTCCCGTCGGGACCGCCGAGGGTGGCCGATGCCGATGCCCGCAGGTCGATCAGGGCCGAGAGCTGGCGGGCCATCACCGCCTCGGCGATCAGGGTCAGGGGCTGGCCGAGCTCGAGCGAGTTGCCCACCGTCCACCGCCCCGTGCCCTTCTGGCCGGCGGCGTCGAGGATGAGATCGACGACGGGTCGACCGTCGCCGTCGACGGTGGTGAGGATCTCGGCCGTGATGTCGACCAGATACGACGACAACACCCCGTGACGCCACCGCTGGAACACGGCCCCCATCTCGGCATTGCTGTGGCCCAGGCCGGCCAGGAGGGCGTAGGCCTCGGCCAACACCTGCATGTCGCCGTACTCGATCCCGTTGTGCACCATCTTCACGAAGTGCCCGCTGCCGCCGGGGCCGAGCCAGGCGGCGCACGGGGCCCCGTCGTCGGCCCGGGCGGCGATCGCCTCGAGCACGGGCATGACGAGGTCACGGGCCTCCGGTGAGCCGCCGGGCATGATCGAGGGGCCGTGTCGGGCGCCCTCCTCGCCCCCCGACACGCCCGTTCCCACGTAGAGGACGCCCCGTTCGCCCAGCGTCTCGATCCTGCGGGCGGTGTCGGCGAAGTGGGAGTTGCCGCCGTCGATGATCACGTCACCCTCGTCGAGGAGGCGGGAGAGCCGGTCGACCACGGTGTCGACCACCGCTCCCGCCTTCACCATCAGGAGCACGCGCCTCGGTCGCGGGAGCCGGCTCACCAGGTCGTCCAACGACGACGTGGCGACGACACTGCCGGCAGCGGCGTGGGCCGCCCCCGGCCCCGCCACGAAGTCGGACGTCACCTGTTCGGTGCGGTTCTGGACGGCGACCGTCAGCCCGTGGTCGGCCAGGTTGAGGGCGAGGTTCTGGCCCATGACGGCGAGTCCGACGAGCCCGATGTCAGCAGCGGTGGAGGCCATCGGCCAAACCTAACTGGCCCACCCCGCCCGGAACGCACCGCGAGTTTGCCCCCGGCCCGGTGGGGCCGATGGCCCACGGCGGTGGGCGACTCATCATCTGCGCCCGGACCGCCCCGTCGTCCGATGTTCGGGAGGTGACCGGATCCCGAACCGAGCCGGCCGCCACAGACGCCGCTCCGTCGCGGACCTGGCGGGCGACACCGACGGCGGCGACCGCCATCCGGGTGGCGGTGGCGGTCGCACCCCTGCTCTGTACCTGGCTCGCCGTCCACCTCGCCTCGCCGTGGTTCTACCGGCCGGCGGGCCGGCTCGGTCTGGCCTGGTGGGTGTTCCAGGCCGCCCCGTTGGGGCTGGTCGTGTCGGCCACCGTCGATCGGGTGGCCCGACGGCTCCTCCCCCTCGCCTTCCTCCTCGACCTGACATTGGTGTTCCCCGATCAGGCCCCGTCCCGTTTCGCCGTCGCGCTGCGCACCGGCACCGTGTCGCGGCTGCGGGACCGGTCGGTCGACGTCCGGCGCCGCGGCCTCGACGACACCGGCGGCATCGGCGGGTCGGCCCAGCGGGCGGTCGAGCTCCTGGCCACCGTCGGGCACCACGACCGGGCCACCCGCGGCCACACCGAACGGGTCCGGGCCTACAGCGACATGATCGCAGCCGAGCTCGGTCTGGCCAACGACGAGCGGGCCAAGCTGGCCTGGGGCGCCCTCCTCCACGACGTGGGCAAGCTGACCGTGCCGGCGTCGATCCTCAACAAGGCGGGCCGACCGAGCGACGTGGAATGGGCCATCATCGAGCAGCATCCCGCCGCCGGGGAGGAGATCATGGCCGCCCTCCAGCCGTGGCTCGGCGGGTGGACGGGGGCCGCCAGCGATCATCATGAGCGGTGGGACGGGGCCGGGTACCCCCGTCGACTCCACGGCGCCGACATTTCACTCGCCGGTCGTATCGTAGCGGTGGCCGACGCCTACGACGTGATGACCTCGGTCCGCTCGTACAAGCGGCCCCTCGCCCCCGCGGCGGCCCGCCGTGAACTAGTGGCGTGCGCCGGGAGCCACTTCGACCCGACGGTGGTGCGAGCGTTCGTGACCACGGCCCTCCCCCCACCCTGGCGCTGCGGCCCGTTCGGCTGGCTGCTCGAGCTGATCAGGACGTCGGGTTGGGCCTCGACCGGCGGCGGGGTGGTGTCGAGCACCGTACTCGCCATCGGGGGCACCCTGGCCCTCGGCCCGGTGACGCCCCCCACCGAGTTGTCCTTCGCCGACGTGGCGCCGGCTCTCGGCCAGCTGATCCCACCCGACCGGCCGACGCTCGACGGCGTCGGAGCGCTGCCGGCGCTGCTCTCGGACCCGGGCGCCGGCCGGGCCGCTTCCACCGGCGACGCCACGGCGACGACGACGGCTCCGGAGCCGGGCCCGACGGACGGCGGAGACGGTGAGGCGACGGCCGGCGGTCCGCTCGCTCCCGAGCCGTCCGGAATACCCGAGGACATCCCCGCCCCCGGAGCGCCGCCCTCCCGGCCGCCGGCGACACCACCGGTGGCGGCGCCCCCGTCGACGGTCCCCGCCACCGTCCCGACCACGGGCGCCCCCGTTCCTCCGCCCCCCGCGGCGGCCCCCGCCGCTCCGCCCGGCACCGTGCCGCCCGGGACAACGGTGCCGGCCGGGACAACGGTGCCGGCGGCGGAGACGGCTGGGCCCGTCGCCGTCGACGACCGGGACACGGTGGTGGCGGGGCGACTCGTGGCCATCGACGTCCTGGCCAACGACCACCTCGACCGGCGGGCCGGACCCCACCGCCTGGAGATCGTGGGCGGAGGCGCCGCACGGGCCCGGACATGGATCCAGTGGGACGCCGGACGCCCGTGGCCTGGCACCTTCAAGCTGTTCTACCGGGCGGGCCCGGACCCGATCGTCGACGTGATCGTCTACCGGGTGTGCGACCGCCACGGGCGCTGCAGCGAGGCCACGGTCACGATCGAGGTGACCGACGACTGACGCGGTAGGGTGCGCCCGAGGCGGCCCCGGGAGGGCGCCCGTAACCGTTCGAAGGAGTTGCATCCCAATGGCCCAGACAGCACTCGGTGGAAACACGGTCAACACCAGCGGCGATCTGCCCGCCGTCGGCTCCCAGGCACCAGCCTTCACGCTGACCGGGAGCAACCTGAGCTCGATCTCCACCACCGACCTCGCCGGTCAGACCATCGTGCTCAACATCTTCCCCTCGATCGACACCCCCACCTGCGCCAACAGCGTCCGGGCGTTCAACGAGAAGGCGGCCGGTCTCGACGACACGACCGTGCTGTGCGTCTCGGCCGACCTGCCGTTCGCCCAGAGCCGGTTCTGCGGAGCCGAGGGCATCGAGAACGTCAAGACGGCGTCGACGTTCAAGAACCCCGAGTTCATGGTGGCCTACGGCGTCGGCCTGGTCGACGGCAAGCTCGAGGGGCTGTGCGCCCGGGCCGTCGTCGTCATCGACGGCGACAACAACGTGCGATACACCCAGCTCGTGCCGGAGATCGCCAACGAGCCCGACTACGACGCCGCCCTCGCCGCCGTCCAGTCCTGACGGCGCCCGGCGGCTTGCCGACCGAGCGGGCCGGGGTGTACCCACACCCCGGCCCCGGGTACGCCGGGTCCATGGCGTCCTACCGCGTCCACGACGCCGCCGTCGGCCGGGCCTGGGAGCTGACCCGGGTCGGCCACGTGGTCGGGAACGCTCCCGCTGGCCCGTCGAGTTGAGCCCGCCCGCCTGGTCGTGGTGAGGTGAGACACCGACCGACGACGACGACAAGGGGATCCCGATGGTGGCCGAGCTCGACCTGACCAACTACCTCGACGCCGAGCACCTGTCCGTCCTGCGGGCCATGCCCGCCGACCTGTTGGACCTGCGCGACATCCCCGCGGCCCGGCAGCGCTTCGAGGCCGCCCTCGAGGCCATGCCAGCCGTGGAGCTGCCACCCGAGGTGGCTATCTCCGAGGAACTGGTGCCGGGCCACGATCCGGAGGACCCGCCGGTGCGGATCAAGATCTATCGCCCCGAGGGGCTGGCCGCCGGAGCGGCGGCCCTGTACTGGATCCATGGCGGGGGGATGGTCATGGGCAGCGCCGACCAAGACGACTCCCGCTGCGCCGTGTGGGCCGCCGCCCTCGGTGCCCTCGTCGTCTCCGTCGACTACCGCCTCGCCCCCGAGGATCCGTACCCCGCTCCCCTCGACGACTGCTACGCCGGTTTGGTGTGGCTGGCATCGTCGTCGTCGGATCTCGGGGTCGACCCCGACCTGATCGCCATCGGCGGGGCCAGCGCCGGGGGCGGCCTGGCCGCCGGCCTCGCCCTGCGGGCCCGTGACGCCGGTGGTCCGGCGATCTGCTACCAGCATCTCGTCTATCCGATGATCGACGACCGCAACGATACCCACAGCAGCCACGCCATCACCGATCCCCGGGTGTGGAACCGGGAGGCCAACCGGCTGGGGTGGGCCGCCTATCTCGGCCAGTCCGGTCAGGGAGGCGAGGTACCGATCTACGCCGCGCCGGCGCGGGCCACCAACCTGAAGGGACTACCCCCCGCCTACCTGCCGGTGGGATCGCTCGACCTGTTCCTCGACGAGAACATCGACTACGCCCAACGAATGCTCCAGGCGGGGGTGCCGGTGGAGCTGCGGGTCTACCCCGGAGCGTTCCACGGCTCGAACGGCTTCGCCTCCCGCACCGCCATCTCCCGGCGATGGATCAAGGACGAGCTCGACGCCGCCCGTCGCGGCCTCGGCGGCTGATCCCCCGCTGACCCCGGTCGCCGTCCCAGCGGCCCGGCGGCCTCGAGCCACCGGACGCGCCGGCAGGCCCGGTGGGCGCCGGGTCTTCGGTCGGTCGGCTCAGAGCCGTTCGTTGAACTCGACGAGATTGCCCGAGGGGTCCTTGCAGAAAACCTGCCGGCACACGCCGGCGATCTCGCTGGCCTTCGACACCTTGTGGCCGACCCCGGCCAGCCGCTCGGTTACACCGTCGACGTTGTCGACCTCGAAGGCGTAGTGTTGTCCTGCGTTGTCGGGGACGTCCTGCACGATGAGGTGGATCTCACGACCGTCGGGACAGCCGAGCCACACGCCATCGACCCCGAGCTCGGGACGTGGGAGCACGTCGAGGCCGAGTACGTCGGTGTAGAACGACTGCGTGGCGGGGAGATCGCTCACGTTGATGGAGACATGGTGAACGCCGCGTAATTCCATCCCCCGACGCTACGGCACGAACGATCCGGGCCGCCAGAGCAGCGGCGGACCGTCGCGGTCGGCGGACGGCCCGAGCACCGGCACGGGGTGGCGTGACGGTGCCCGGGACGGGAGACTGAGCCGACGGGCACCGCCCGCGGTCACGACCACAGCGCACGTCATCAGGGGGACGCAACGACATGATGGATCTCGATCTCAGCGGGCGGCGGGCCATCGTCACCGGGGCCAGCGCCGGCATCGGCGCCGCCGTGGTCGCCATGCTCGCCGATCACGGGGCAGCGGTCGCCTTCTGTGCCCGCGACGCCGAGGCCGTCGAGCGCCGGGCCGCCCACCGCCCGGCGTCGGGGTCGGGGTCGGTGTGGGGCCGGGTGGCCGACATGGCCGACGGTGAGGCGGTGGACGGATTCCTGGCCGCGGCCGAGGCCGAGATCGGGGCGGCCGACATCGTCGTCAACAACGTCGGGGCCTCCCCGTCGCGCAACTTCCTCTACATGACCGACGACGACTGGGAGTCGCTCCATCGGCTCAACCTGTTGTCGGCCGTCCGCTGCACCCGTCACTGCCTGCCCCACATGCGCTCCCAGGGCTGGGGCCGAGTGGTGATGGTGGCCAGCGGAGCCGCCTTCTACCCGGGGGCGGCGCTCGTCGACTACGCCGCCACCAAGGCGGCCATGGTGGCCACCGGCAAGGCGCTGGCCGGGAAGTACGGGGCCGACGGCGTGCTCGTCAACTCGGTGCTCCCGGGACTCATCCACACCGCGATGTGGGATCGGGCGGCGGCGGAGGTGGCCGAGGCCGCCGGCACGACGGCCGAGGCCGTGATCGAGCGCAATGGCAGCACCGTGCCCGTCGGTCGCTACGGCACCGCCGAGGAGGTGGCCGCCGTCATCACCTTCCTCTGCTCGCCCGCCGCCTCCTACGTCAACGGGGCTGCCCTCGCCGTAGACGGCGGCCAGGGAGGCCACGTCTGAGGGCGCCAGCCGTTCACGCAACGGCTCGGCGGAGTCTGCTCAGTGGGCCATGCCCAGTGGGCCATGCTCAGTGGGCCATGCTCAGAGGGCCATGCTCAGTGGGCCGTGCTCAGCGGGCCGTGTGCTCAGCGGGCCGTGCTCAGCGGGCCCTGACCGCGCCGTTGCCGCCGGCGGTGCTCGTCGTGGTGATGGGAACGAGCCGGGGATCGAGGCGGCGCCGCGCCATCCACCGGTAGCGGCGGCGATGGCGCGATGGCAGGGCGTGCCACTCCTCGGGGGTCAGATCGTCGGCCGTGGGGGGAACCACCGACGCCTCCTCGTCGTCGAGGGCCCGGAGGAGCTGGCGCCGAAGCTCCTCGGCGTCGGGACCCCGGACGGTGGGACGAAGACCGTCGACCGCTGCACCGGCCGACGTCGCCGTGAGCTCGAGCCACAGATCCAAGTCGACCGGTTCGTCGCCGGTCGAGCGACCAGTGAACAGGGAAGGGGCCGGCCTCCCTGCGGCCCGGCGCCAAAGATGGAACCTCATCGTCACCTCTCTCAGCCAGTTCGCCACGCCTGCCGGATGGGAGCGGTCGGTCTAGCCGGATCGCTGTATCCGGGTCGACCGGCCGCTGCTGTCGTTGGCAACTCCTACGCCGCCGTTCACTGCGCTTGGCGGCCGCTGGTGGAAAAAGATTCCGATTCTGGTCGCCTGCCGTTCACCCGCCCTCCACCGCCGGCGACGGTCGTGGCACGAACCGGAGGTCCATGCGGCCGATCACGTCCTTCCACATCCGCCTCGACGACCGCACCTCGTGACGGGAGAGCCCGGTCTCCCGCACGATGTCGGACAGCGAGTAGCCGGCCATCAGCAGTTCGAGAATCTCGACGTCGCTGCGTCGAACCGTGATCCCATGCCGGCGGCAAGTCTCCACGATCGCCCGCATGAGCACGATCCGCTCATCGTCGACGGTGCCGAACCGGTCACCGGCCATCGGTGACGACGGATCGGTGTGGACCGCGGTGTCTCGCGCCGTCGCCCGCTTCTCGCTCCTGAGCCACGAGTAGGCCTCACTCTTGATCACCTGTTCGATGCGGGCCACGCCCCGCTTGTGGGTTGGGATCGCCGCCCACTTCATCAACGCCCGCTGGACGACGTCTTCGGCATGGTGCTCCTTGCCCACCAGCCTCCGTCTCGCCAGGCGCAGGAGACGGCTGTACTCCTCGGCCGACGAGATGTCGATCCACCGACCGGGTAGATGCTCCTGACCAGTCATCCGTGTTCCCCCTTCTCGGATCCTCTGGCTGCCACTGCTCCTGTCCTCCGCTCGTAGGACCGTCGTCGCCCGCCCGACCCCACTGGTTCCAGAGTCGAACTAGTTGTCGACATAACGCTCCGTGCCACGCACTCTATTGCGCAGCTGTTGCGTCACGCAATGACGATTCCGAAAGTGAGTGACGCAAATGCGTGACGCATCGCCTAGGGTTGACCGCAATCGGGGGGATGCTGCCGTCATCGCCGATCCCTGTGAGCCGAGACCGAGAGGGGGCCGCCGTGCCCGTGTCGAAGCAATCACGCCTGGAGCTGGGGCGCGCCCTGGCCGCAGCCCGGGACGAGGGCGGCCTCACCGTCGTCGAGCTGGCGCAGCGGGCGACGCCGGGACGGACCGGCGGCCTCAGCCGCTACTACGACGCCGAAGCGGGCCGGAGGATGGCCACGTCGGAGACGGTGGGCCACTACGCCATGGTCCTCGACCGGCCCGATCTCCACGACCTCCGATCGAAGATCCTGAGCCGCCGCCCCCGCCCCGGCACCGCCACCCCCCTCCTCGACGCCGCGGTCGGGGTCGAGGGCGGGGTCGGGGTCGGGGTCGGCGCCGGGGTCGGGGTCGGCGCCGCGGTCGGGGGCGGGGTCGACCTCGACGGGCGGGACGCGGCGGCCATCGCCCCCATCGTCGACGTCGACGTCGACGATGGGGCCGACGATCCGGCCTACTCGCTCCCCCGACCCGAGCTGCTCCCGGCCTCGCTCGAGCAGCCGCTGACCCAGCTGTTGGCCGACGGACCCGACCTCCTCGACGGCACCGTGGTCCGCGGTCGGGTCGCCGTGCTGCGGGCGGCCTGCGCCCTGATGGAGGAGGCGATCGAGCTCAGCCGCAAGGACGGGCGGTCGGTGTCGGTGCAGGTCCTCCAGCTCAACCCGCAACGCAGCTTCACCCGCAACCTGGTCGGCCCGCCCGACACCTACAGCCAGCTCTTCCCGTTGCAGATCCAGCGCCTGGCCGACGCCGGGGGCAGCATTCGCCATCTCCTGGCCAACGAGATCATGTGCTCGATGGACCATTGGGTCGCCTTCGAGCGGTTCATCGCCCTGATGGAGCTGGCCGGTGACTACTCGGTCTACTGGCTGAGCGGCAGGGAGGCCCCGGCCCGGGTGCCCGACTACCTCGTCATCGAGAACATCGCCGCCCTCGAGGTGTACCCCACCGGTCCGCTGACCTGGATCGGCGACGCCGCCGTGGTCCACCGCGACCCGGGCCGGGTGCTCGGCGTCCTCCAGGACTACGGCGACAACCTGATCGCCGAGGCCGACGAGGCGTTCCATGTCACCGACCCCAGCTCGAGCCTCGCCGTCGATCAGGGGCGGGTCTGGGTCGACCAGGCGATCCTCGAAGCCGAGCAGCGCGACGGGACGAGGGTCCTGGTCAAGTACGGCCTGTCGTCGCTGTGCGCCCCCCTCAAGCCCTACGAGGCCCGGATCCTCGACAAGCACGGCCTGTCCCCGCACAGCCGTTCGACGTGGCCCAGCTGGGTCAAGCAGGATCTCCAGCTTCGACGTCGGCGCCTGGCCAACTTCCTCAAACAGATCGAGAGCCATCGCACCATCGAGATCATCCCCCGCTCGGCACTCGACCAGTACGTCGTCGACGGCCGGTGCTCCGAGGACGGCGCCATGTTCGGTGACTTCACCGTGCCGGTCGAGGAGCGCATCCAGCACCTCCGCGATCTCATCACCCTGATCTCGACCAATACGCTCTACGACGTCGTCGTCGTCGACGACGACCCCCCGTTCTCCTTCCTCGCCGGCGCCGGTCTGCTGATGATGGGCGATCCCGCCGACCCCGACGCCGACTGGCTCGTCTTCTACCAGTCGGAGAAGCCCCGCAGCGACGGCGGGGACGGCTACATCAGCGTGGCGTTCCAGACCTCGCTGGATCTGCTCCGGGCCCCGGTCGGCCAACGCATCGGTCGCCTCACCCACCTGGCTGCCGACCGGGCGACCCAGGCCAGCCTCCGCATCCTGCACCGCTGTCTCGACGAGCTCGAGACTCGACGGTGACCACGGCGCCCCGCGATCCGCCACGCCCCGAAGTCGACGATTCCGTGACGGGCCTCCAACGGGATCGAGCGGCGGCCTAATCCGCATGAGAACGCACCGACGTCGATGCGTTCGAGACGGCGAGGGCACCCTGGGCGGGGGTGCCGGAGGAGGTCCCGATGAGCGACATCTGGGAACACGGCCGACCTCGCAGTGGACGGGGAGGACGGCGGCCCACCGACCGGTGGACCGACCAGGGCGCCGACCCCGGCCGCGACCCTCGGCGGTGGCGTGGCCTGGCCTACCTGCTCGGCATCACCGCCGCCACGATCTCCGGCACCGCCTTCTTCATCGGCGGTCTCCTGGCCGGCGCCCACGGACCGGTCGCCATCGCCCTGGCCGCCGCCTTTCCCCTCGCCGGGCTGCTGTGGGCCCTCACGCTCAACGCCGCCGAGCGGGCCCGCCACCCCGCACCTCCGTTCGATCCCCGTCAGGGCCGCCGGCCGGGCGGCCCCGACCAGCGTCGGACCGGGCCGAGGGCGGGCTGAGCCGGAGGGGACGACGCCGGCCGGGGGCGGGAACGGTGGCGTCGATGCGGAGGGGGCGGGGCCGTCAGGAGCGGGCCCGCTCCTGGTCGTCGCCGCCGATGGTGGAGCTGGTGCGAAGGGGCGACTCCCGCACCAGGGCGGCCACGAGGAACACGACGGCCATGATCGGGACGGCCCACCGGATGACCCCCACGACCGAGTCGGTCACCGCCCCGACGATCACGCTCTGGAGCTCCTCGGGTAGCCCGCGCACCACCCGGGGCGAGCGGATCAGGCCCTCCGCCCCACCCACCTCGGACAGCCGATCGGCGCCGAGTCGTTCCAGCAGGGCCTCGTCGAGCCGGGCGGTGAGAATGGCGCCGGCGGCCGCCGCCCCGAACGCCCCGCCCATGCTGCGGAAGAAGTTCGACGTCGAGGTGGCGATGCCGAGGTCGTGCACCGCAGCGGCGTTCTGGACCGACAACGTGAGGTTGGGGAACACCAGCCCCAGCCCCGCACCGAGGCAGAACAGCAGGGGGGCCAGTCCGAGGGCGCCGGTGTCGGCGTCGATGGTGGTCAGACCGACGAGCGCCACCACGGCGAGACCCGAGCCGGTCAGCATCGTCCACTTGTAGCGGCCCGTCCTCGTCACCGCCAGGCCCGAAAGGGTGGCGGCCAGGCTCACCCCGATGCTCTGGGGGGTGAGCAGCAGCCCCGAACGGGTGGCCGAGACGCCGGTCGCCACCTGGAGGAAGAACGGCATGAACGTGGTCACCGTCAGGAGGGCCGCCATGAGGGCGAAACCCATGATGAACACGGCGACGATCGTGCGGTCGGTGAACAGACGGAGGGGGATGATCGGTTCGACCGCCCTCGCCTCCTGGGCCACGAACAGGGCGGAGCCGGCCACCCCGATCCCCGCCGTGGTGAGGAGCTGCCAGGAGCTCCACGGGTAGGTGCTCCCGCCCCAGATCGGCACGAGGATGAGCCCTGTGGCCGCCACCACCAGCAGGGCGATCCCGGCCCAGTCGATCGGACGACGGGTGGTGGCGAAGGGCAGACGCAGCCCCCGGTTGGCGACCACGAGGGCCACGGCCGAGAGTGGGACGACCGACCAGAACACCCAGCGCCACCCCGGACCGTCGACCAGGAGACCACCCCACAGCGGCCCGGTGATCGACGACAGGGTGAACACGGTGGTGAACACCCCGATGTAGCGTCCCCGCTCCCGGGGCGAGACGACGTCGCCCACGATGACGAAGGCCAACGACATCAGGCCGCCACCCCCCAGACCCTGCACGGCCCGGGCCGCCACCAGCTGGTTGAGTGTCGGTGCCAGGGCACACAGGACCGACCCGACGAGGAAGACCACGATCGACGTCTGGTACACGATCCGCCGACCGAACAGGTCGGACATCTTGCCGTAGAGGGGTGTCGAGACCGTGGAGGTGAGGAGATAGGCCGAGACGACCCAGGCGATGCGGTTGGCCCCGCCCAGCTCGCCGGCCATGGTGGGCAGGGCGGTGGCGACGACGCTCTGCTCGGTGGAGGAGAGGAACAGGCCGATCAGCAGGCCGGACATCAGCCACCGGAGCTGGCTCGGGGTCAACCCGGTGGGGGCGGTCGTGGTCACTGCGACATCATGGCCCCGCCCCCAAGATGGTCGAAAGCCGGCGGGCTGCCACCCAGCCCGCTCAGCCGAGCAGCAGACCCAGCTGGCGGGTGGTGGCCAACAGATTGCCGTCGGCGTCCCACAGCTCACCGTCCTCGTCGACGAACGATCCGTTGCGGACCGTCGTCCGGAACCGCCCCTGGACCCAGGCCGTACGAGGGCGGGCAAAGAGGTGGGTGGTCAGCTGCAGGGTCGGGACGTGGCCCACGTCACGGCCGGTGGCCTCGAAGATCGACGGGGGCATCCCGTCGGAGAACACGAGCAGGGCGGCGGGGTCGGCCGGCGAGCCGTCGGCCAGGCGGAGCCAGCCGCCGATCTCCGCCACCCCCCGGGGTGCGTCGCGCACCCAGCCGGTGTCGGGACCGAGGCGGAGGCCGATCCGCTCGTGGAGGCGGATGCGCGCACCCGCGGCCGTCGTCAGCACCGCCGGCTCGAGGCACGCCTCCGGGGGCGGAAGGACCGGGCGGCGGAGCGGTCCGGCCGGCTGCTCGGGCACCGAGTCGGGCAGGGTACCGAAGGTGGCGGTGGCCCGCACACACTCGACGCCGTCCTGGACGAGGCTGACCGAGGCGGTGCTCTGCCGCTTGCCCACCCGCACCGTCTCGACCCGCAGCTCCGCCGGGCCGAACGCCGGCACCGCCAGGTAGGAGGCGGCGATCGTCACCGGGTCGGACTGGGGCAGCACCGATGCCATCGCCTCCGCCACCAGGGCCAGCAGGTAGCCACCATGCGGCCGATCGCCCACGTCCCAACCGAGAGGGATGTCACCGGTGAGGACACCGTCGCCGACGACGGTGAGGGCCATGGCGTCGTGGAGCGCTGAGGTCATCGAGCCCCGACGGTAGCCCGCCGGCCCCTCACAGCAGATATTGGGACAGGCCCCGTCGCAGGTAGCGACCGTGGCCGGTCGACCCGTGATAGTCGCCGTCGGCGATCAGGATCCGACCCCGGCTGATGACGGTGTCGACCCCTCCGTCGACCACGGTGCCCTCGAAGGCCGAGTAGTCCATGTTCATGTGATGGGTGGCGGCCGAGATGGTGGTGGAGGCGGCCGTATCGTAGAGGACGATGTCGGCGTCGGCACCGGGGGCGATGACCCCCTTGCGGCCGTACAACCCGAACATCCGGGCCGGGGTGGTGGAACACAGCTCGACCCAGCGGGGCAGTGTCAGCTCGCCGGCCACCACCCCCTGGTACATGAGGTCCATGCGGTGCTCGACGCCGCCGATGCCGTTGGGGATGGCCCGGAAGTCGCCGATGCCGAGATCTTTCTGGCCCTTCATGCAGAACGGGCAGTGGTCGGTGGCCACCACGCTCAGCGTGTTCATCCGCAACCCGTGCCACAGATCGCGGTGATGGTGCTCGTGCCGGGTCCGCAGCGGGGTGGAGCAGACATAGCCGGCACCGGCGAAACCTGGCGCCCCCAGATGGTCCTCGAGGTTCAGGTAGAGGTACTGGGGGCAGGTCTCGGCGAACACGTTGCGACCCCGGGACCGGGCCTGGGCCACGACCTCCAGGGCCTCGGAGCACGACAGGTGGACGATGTAGAGCGGCGCCCCCGCCACCGTGGCCAGCTGGATCGCCCGGAACGTGGCCTCGGCCTCCAGCTCGGCCCGGCGGGCGTAACCGTGGTGGACGGGGTCGGTCTCGCCCCGGGCCACCGCCTGCTCGGCCAGGACGTCGATGGCGATCCCGTTCTCGGCGTGCATCATGATCACCGCGCCGTTGCCGGCCGCCGTCTGCATGGCCTTGAGGAGCTGCCCGTCGTCGGTGTAGTAGACGCCGGGATAGGCCATGAACAGCTTGAAGCTGGTGATGCCCTCGTCGACAAGGGTGTCCATCATGGCCAGGGAGGCGTCGTCGACGTCGCCGACGATCATGTGGAAGGCGTAGTCGATGGCGCACGCCCCGTCGGCCTTGGCCAGCCAGGTGTCGAGACACGGCCGGATCTCCTGGCCCTTGGTCTGGACGGCGAAGTCGATGATGGTGGTGGTACCACCCCAGGCCGCGGCCCGGGTGCCGGTCTCGAACGTGTCCGATGCCCGGGTCGGCCCGAACGGCACCTCCATGTGGGTGTGGGCGTCGACCCCGCCGGGAACCACCAGCATGCCGGTGGCGTCGACGATCTCGGCGTCGCCCCGCTCGACCGACGAGGCCACATCGCTGCCGGGGGCGAGGAGGGCCACGATGATCTCACCGTCGACCAGGACGTCCGCCTCGGTGGTGCCGGTGGCGCTCACGACCGTGCCACCCTTGATCAGCATCGTCATGTCAGCGGACCCTACTCACGGCGGGGCGGGCTCGACACCACCGGTGGCATCACGGCCCGGAGCTGACATCCTGACCCGATGGCCGACGACCACCACACGTTCGACTCGCTGTTCGAGGTGCTGCGCCAGCGGGCGGCGGAGCGGCCCGAGGGTTCGTCGACGGTGGCCGCCCTCGACGCCGGCGTCCACTTCATCGGCAAGAAGGTGCTGGAGGAGGCGGGCGAGGTGTGGCTGGCGGCCGAGTACGGAAGCGACGAGGAATTGGCCGAGGAGATGTCCCAGCTCCTGTACTGGCTCGGTGTCGCCCTGGTCGACCGGGGCCTGTCCCCGGTCGACGTCTACCGCTACCTCTGACGAGCACCGCTGATCACCCCGACCGGCGATCGGCGAGCATCAGCCGAGGATCGTGATGCGGCCCTCGCCCCCGGGCGGATAGGCGGCGGCGGTCACCACGCCGCCCAGCGGTCCCTCGATGTAGTCCCGGAGGGCCTGCTGGTCGGTGACGCCCAGGTTGACGAAGGGAACGGCCGGGTAGGCATCGCCGCCTCCGAGCGAGAAGTTGAGCCCCGCCACATCGACCGTGACGTCCGCCGCCACCCCATTGTCCACCAGCACGGTGCCGTCGTCGAGCACGAGGGAACGAACCCGCTGACCCGGCGCGTTCTGCACCCCGGTGTTCTGATCGGCGTCCCGGGCCGGGAAGCTCGGGTCGATGACCACGGTGGCCCCGGCCAGGTGGACGAATCCCCCGTCGCCGGTAGCGGGCAGGGCGATCGCCCCCTCCTCGATGATCTGGCGCAGGGTCTCGGCCGGTACGTCCTCGGCCACGGCCACGAAGTTGCCGAACGGGGCGAGACGGAAGGTGTCGGCCACGGTGATCGGGCCAACCGGCTGATCGACCTCGCCCCGGATACCGCCCCCGTTCTGGATGGCGACCTGGGGCGTGTCGACCCCGAAGTCGGCGGCCCGGGCCTGCGCGCTGGCGAGGAGGCCATCGGCGAGCAGGTTGCCGCAGTTGGATTCCGCGCCCCGGACCTCGGGCCGCTCGCAGTCGAGGTTGACCTCGGAGCGGCCGATGATCGTGGCCGCCAGATCGGCCACGAAGGCCGCCACCGGCTCTTCCACCCGCCGCTTCTGGGCCCGGGTCTCACCCACGGCCTCCGGTCCGGTGTCGGTCACGAGCTTGATGCCGGAGTCGTCCTCGTCCCAGGCCAGCACCTCACCGTCGCGGTCGAAGGTGACCTGGAGGGCCCCGACGTAACGGTAGTTGCCGGGGGTGGTCACCACCGGCACCGGTTCGCCGTCGAGGTCGGTGGCGACCTGGGGGTAGGAGCCGACGATGTCGTCGGCGTGGCCGGGGAACAGCTCGTCGTCGGCGTCGGCCAGGATCTCGTCGCCTCCGCCCCCGATGATCACGTCGACGTCGCGCAGCTCGGCCGCCAGGGCGATCTCCGAGTCGAGGCCCTGGAGGTGGGTCATGAGCACGATCTTGTTGACGCCGCGGGCCGTGAGGGCGTCGATCTCGGCCTGGGCGATCGAGGCGAGCTCGGTCCGCACCACGACCCCGCCGGGCGACGAGATCGTCGGTAGTGACGGCGTGGTCAGGCCGACGACCCCGATCCGCTCGCCGCGCTCCCTCACGACGGCGCTGGCGACCAACGACCGGCGGGTGAGGGGGGCCAGGGTCGGCTCGCCCGAGTAGTCCAGGTTGGCCGACACGAACGGGGTGCCCCGGCCGACCGTCTCCACGAACCGGGCGAACGACGCCGGGCCGAAGTCGAACTCGTGGTTGCCGACCCCGAGGGCGTCGTAGTCCAGGAGTCGGACGGCGACCCCGTCGTAGAAGGGCGCCCCCTCCTGTTGGGATGCCTGGAGGGTGGTGCCCGGGAGGTAGTTGTCGCCCGAGTTGAACAGGACGACCCCCCGTTTCGAGGCCTCGCCCTTGTCGCGATCGCGTAGCGCAGACCGACGCAGTTGCTGGACCTTGGCATCGAAACGGGCGATGCCGCCGTAGACCACCCCGTCGTCGCCGACCGTGGGCAAGAGGCTGGACTCACCGTCGTTGTTGTGGAGGATCGTCAGGGTGAAGGCCGGCCGCCGCTGGTCGTCGCCGCCGTGGCCACCGCCCCTGCGGTCACCATCGGCCCCGGCGCCGGCTGGGGTGGCGGCTGCGGCCAGCACGGCGGTCGCCGCCAGCAGACAGGCGGCGATCGATCGGCGCCAACCTCTCGGTCGCGATTGGTGCGTCACGTCCATGTTCCTCGCTCCCTCCGGGCACGGCCCCGGCGATCCGGAGCCGAAGCGGAGCCTAGACAATCTTGGCCATGCCTGTTGCCAATCCCGACGACGAACTCGGAGCAGGGGCGGCCCCACTACGATCGGGCGATGGCTTTCGGACTGCTCGCCCTGATCGTGGTGGCGCTTGCTCTGGTGGTGGGTGCGGTGATGGCCGTGGTCGCCTCCGGCCGCTGAGCGGGGACGGACGGTGGAAGAAGGCGAGCGGAAGGCCGTCGAGCGGTGGTTCGTCCACCAGGGACTACCCCATCTCATCCACGGCTACGGCGCATCGACCGGGGTCTTCAACCGAGCCCTGCCGTTCCTGCTCGTCGTCTTCGCCTTCAACGTGGTCGGAACGTTCGGCGACCGGTTCACCGGTTGGGCCCAAGCCGCGGTGGCGGTTTCCAGCGCCGCCATCGTCGTCGCCGTGGGCACAGGGGTCAACGTCGCCCGGGGCCGGCGAGCCCTCCAGGTGCCCGACAACGTGGGTCTGCTGGAGCTGATCACCTTCGTCGCCGCTCCCGCCATCCCCGCCCTCGTGTTCGGCCAGGGGCTGGTCACCGCCGGCGGGGTCGTGGTGGCCAACCTGGTTCTGCTGGCCGTGGTCTACGTCGTGGTCGGATTCGGCATGGTCCCGACCATGGTGTGGGCCGTGCGCCAGACGTTCCGACACCTCAGCCAGGTCGTCACCCTGCTCGGTCGGGCCCTCCCGTTCGTGTTGGTGTTCTCCGCCTTCCTGTTCCTTAACGCCGAGCTGTGGCAGGTCGCCCTCGACTTCACGGGAGTGTCGTTCGCCATCACCGTCGGCCTCCTGTTGGCGGTGGCGGTGGCCTTCCTCGCCCTCCGGGTGCCGCGGGAGATAGCCAACGTCGCCCGCTTCGAGTCGTGGGGGCAGGTCTGCGAGCTGGCCGGCCGGGCCGGCTCACCCCTCACGGTGGCCACCGCCCCCCGGGGCGACGGACACGGCCCCCACCTGTCGCGAGCCCACCGGATCAACGTGATCTCGGTGGTCCTGTTCAACCTGGCCGTACAGATCGTGCTCGTCTCGGCACTGATCGGGCTGTTCTACGTGGTGTTCGGGATGTTCGCGGTGCGGGCCGAGACGATCGTGGCCTGGACCTCCCTCGGCGAGGTCGGCCCGACCCAGGCGCTGTGGGAGTTCGAGATCGCCGGCACGGAGGTGGTGATGAGCGTGGCGCTGCTCCGGGTCGTCGGCTTCCTCGCCGCCTTCTCCGCCCTCCAGTTCTCGGTGGCGGCGATGACCGACGCCACCTATCGGGAGGAGTTCTTCGACGAGGCCCTGGCCGAGATGCGGGGGACCCTGGCCGTCCGCTCCCTGTATCTCCATCACCTGGTCGATGGTGGCGAGGCCCAAGGGGAGCCGTCCTCGTGACATGACCACCGGGACGCCAGAGCCGGGACCCCGGCGTTCGGTGACGGCCGCCAATGTCAACGGTCGGTGACGGCCGCCGATGTCAACGGTCGGTGACCGATGGAGGATCGGCAGGGCGGGGGGCGCGTTGGCGCCGGGAGCGGGCTCGGGCTAAAGAGTGTTCGCCAGGAACGCTCCGGAAGGAAACGCCATGAGCCGATTCGAGGACCGTACCGTCGTCGTCACCGGGGGAGGTGGCGGCATCGGTGGGGCGGTGTGCGCCGGCTTCGCCGCCGAGGGAGCGCGGGTGGCCGTGCTCGACCGGTTGGAGGAGGCGGCCACCACGACCGCCTCGGCCCTCACCGACGTCGGCGCCACTGCGGTTGCGGTCGCCTGCGACATCACCGAGCGAGCGAGCGTCGACGCCGCGGTGGAGCGCATCACCGCCGAGCTCGGGCCGATCGACGTGCTCGTCAACAACGCCGGCTGGGACCTCTTCGTTCCCTTCCTCGACACCGAGCCCGACGACTGGTCGCGGCTCATCGACATCAACCTCGTCGGTGCCCTCCACATGCACCACGCCGTGCTTCCGGGCATGGTCGAGCGGGGCGCCGGCCGGGTGGTGAACGTGTCGTCGGACGCGGCCCGGGTCGGGTCGTCGGGCGAGGCGGTCTACGCCGCCTGCAAGGCCGGACTCGTCGCCCTGTCGAAGACGCTCGCCCGCGAGCACTCCCGCCACGGCATCACGTTCAACGTCGTGTGCCCCGGCCCGACCGACACCGCCCTCCTGGCCACGGTAGTCGACGCGGCCGCCAACCCCGAGAAGCTGCGGGAGGCCTTCCGCCGCTCGATTCCCATGGGCCGGCTGGGCCAGCCCGACGACCTGGTGGGGGCCGTCCTCTTCTTCGCCAGCGACGCCGCCTCGTTCGTGACCGGGCAGGTACTGAGCGTGTCGGGCGGCCTGACGATGAGCGGCTGAGCGACAGGCCCGCCGGTAGGACGGCCGGTAGGACGGCCGATGGTCGGCCGATGGTCGGCCGTCGCCGTCAGCCCCGCCGCTCCAGACCGGCGACGAAGTCGACCAGGCGACGGCACCCCTCCCGCAGCTCGTCATCGCCGGCGGTGAAGGCGAGCCGGAGCCAACCCTCGGCCGGCCGGCCGAACGAGCCGGCGTCGACCACCGACACCCCGGTGGCCCGGAACAGGGCCCAGGCGAACGCATCGCCGGTCATGCCGAACGACCGGACGTCGACCATCACGTACATGCCGGCCCGCGGTGACAGAACCGGCAGGTCATCGGCCTTGGCCAGCTCGGCCACCACGAGGTCGCGACGACGGCGGTACGTCACCCGCATGGCGTCCAGGCCCTCGTCGCCGTTGGCCAGCGCCTCGATGGCGCCCGCCTGGACGAAACCGGGGAGGCCGTAGAGCATGGCCAGGTTGAGGCGGGAGAAGTGGTCGATCAGCTCGGCCGGGCCGATGGCCCAACCCACCCGCCACCCGGTCATGGCGTGCGACTTCGACAGGCTCGACACCGTCACCGTCCGCTCCGCCATCCCGTCGAGGGCGGCGATCGAGCGGTGCTCGCCCTCGTAGACCAACTCGGCGTACACCTCGTCGGCGATGACCCACAGATCGTGACGGCGGGCCAGGTCGGCCACCATCTCCAACTCGTCGACCGTGGCCACGGTCCCCGTCGGGTTGTTGGGGGTGGTTATGACGACGGCCCGGGTCCGCTCGTCGACGGCGGCGGCCAGGGCGTCGGGATCGAGGGCGAAGCCTCGCGCCGGGTCGAGGGCCACACGGCACAGCTCCGCCCCGCCGGCCCGCAACGTCGACTCGTAGGTCAGGTACATCGGTTCGAGACCGATGATGCGGGTGCCGGGATCGAGCAGGCACATACCGGCCGAGAACAGGGCTCCCTGGGTGCCGGCGGTGATGGCGACGTTGTCGGCGGTCCACGTCCGCCCCGTCGACGACGAGAACCGCTCCGCCACCAGCTCCCGCAGCCGGGGGCGGCCCAGGAACTCGCTGTAGTGGGTGTCGCCGGCCCGCAGCGCCGCCACCGCAGCGTCGACGATCGGGGCCGGGGTGGCGAAATCGGGATCGCCGATGCTGAGGATGATCACGTCCTCGCCCCGGTCCCGGGCCTCCCAGGCCTCGAACAGGGTGCCCCAGCCGCCGGCGCTCTCGGCGTCGATCCGATCCACCAACGACGAGTACTCCATGACCGGTCAGGGTAGGCGAGTGGCGCCGCCGACCGGGCGTGGCCGGGATCGCATCGCCGCTGATCGACGGGGTGCCCGGAGCCTCTACCCTGGGGACGGACGGGCGGCACCTTGGTACCGCTGGACACGGAGAGTGACAGGCAGATGTTGCGAGTGGCAGTACCCAACAAGGGGTCCCTGGCCGAACCGGCCTCGGCCATCCTGGGCGAGGCTGGTTACCGCCAGCGCCGGGACAAGGCCGATCTGGCCCTCGTCGACGCCGACAACGAGGTCGAGTTCTTCTTCCTCCGACCCCGGGACATCGCCGTCTACGTCGGGTCGGGCCGTCTCGACGTCGGCATCACCGGCCGCGATCTCCTCCTCGACTCGGGCTCGCCGGCCGACGAGATCCTTCCCCTCGGCTTCGCCGCCTCCACGTTCCGGTTCGCCGCCAAGCCCGGCGTCGTCACCTGCGAGCATGACCTCAACGATCTCCGGGTCGCCACCTCCTACCCGATCCTGGTGGCGAAGCACTTGTCCGATCTCGGCGTCCAGGCCGAGGTGATCCGCCTGGACGGCGCGGTCGAGGTGTCGGTGCGGCTCGGCGTGGCCGACGTCGTGGCCGACGTGGTCGAGACGGGCACCACCCTCCGCCAGGCCGGGCTCGAGGTGGTGGCCGAACCCATCCTGCACTCCGAGGCGGTCCTCATTCACCGCAGCGGGGTACGTCGTGATCCCCAGGTCGACCAGCTGGTCCGCCGACTCCAGGGCGTGCTCGTGGCCCGCCGCTACGTGATGATGGACTACGACATCCGGACCGAGCACCTGGAGGCGGCGGCGAAGATCACGCCCGGGCTGGAGTCGCCCACGGTGTCACCGCTGCAGACCGAGGGCTGGGTGGCGGTCAGGGCCATGGTGCCCGCTCGGGACGCCCAACGGATCATGGACGAGCTCTGGGAACTGGGAGCCAAGGCCATCCTCACCACCACCATCCACGCCTGCCGAATCTGACCGGCCACGGGGCCGGGCTCGATCCGGACTCCGATCAACCGAGGGGGCGGCCCAGCTCCTCCCAGGTGGAGCCGTAGGCGGCGGCCAGCAGCTCGAAGAGGTCGCGCCGCGACGAGCCGTTGGTGCCGGTGAGGGCGGCGAGGACCTCGACCTCGTTGTCGTCGCTGAAGTTGGTCTCGATGGTGTAGACCATGTCGAAACGCCAGTCGCCGTCTTCCCGGGCAAAGCGAGCCACCTCGAGCCCGTCCAACACGCCGAAGGCCTCGTCGACATCGCCGGCGACGATCTCGTCGAAGCGGAGCGAGGCCACGTCGTCGCCGACGAGCCCGTCGTCGACGCCGCGCACGAAGAGCTCCTCACCCGTCGAGACCTCGAGCAGATCGTCGCCGAGGTTGGCCCGCATGGCGACCACGGTGATGGCGTCACCCAGCGGGATCCGGTCGAGCAGGTCCTCCGGTTCGGCCTGGCGGGCCACGACGAGCAGCGAGTCGTACCACTCGATGGTTCCGGCGCTGGCCAGCGTCACCGCCTCGTTCCCGTCACGGTCGAGGAGGGCCCGACGGTAGCGCTCGAAGGCGCCCGAGACCTCGGCCTCCACGGTGCCGGCGGTGGTGGTGATGGTGGTGGTGGTGGCTCCGTCGGCGTCGGCCGCCCCGGCGTCATCACCGTCGTCGCCAGCGGGGGTGGCCGCCCCCTCGCCGCTGTCGCCCGAGCCACCGACGGCCCCGGAAGCGGTGGTGACCGTGGCCGTCGCCCCCGGCGTGGCGGTGTCGCCATCGTCGTCGCCGCACCCGGCGAGCAGCAGCGCCAGAGCCACCGCCACCGACTGCGCCACCGCCCGGGCCGTCGGTCGTCCCGCCGCCATCCGTCGCGTTCGCGACCCCATGCTCGTCGCCACCGTCCTTTCGCCGACGTCCAGCGCCAGAACCGTAACGGACCGCAGGGCCGAGCGGGTGGCGGACGAAGCCGGCGCCGATCCCCAATTCGCCCGCACGAGGCGGTCCGGGGCAGGCATGATGGAATGACCTCGATAGAGTCGAGGGTCGTCACGCTGCCGTAGCTCAGTTGGCTAGAGCGCCAGATTGTGGATCTGGAGGTCATGGGTTCAAGCCCCATCGGCAGTACACAATTCTTCGGGTGGTGAGCGCCCCGAGCTGGCAGGCACAGACCGTGAGCAAGAAACCGAACCGGCCGAAGGCCAGGCTCCCCCGGGGCTTCATCGATGTCGCCGGCGACGACGTCCTCCAGCGTCAGTCCATGATCGACACCATCCTGGCCGTCTACCGTCGCTACGGCTTCCAGCCCCTGGAGACACCGGCGATCGAGTTCGTCGACGCCCTCGGCAAGTTCCTGCCCGACATCGACGCACCGGGCGAGGGGGTGTTCGCCTTCCGTGACGACGACGACGAGTGGGTGGCGCTCCGCTACGACCTGACCGCTCCCCTCGCCCGCTTCGTGGCCCAGAATCGCAACGAGCTCCCCCTGCCCTACCGCCGCTACCAGGTGGGGGCCGTCTACCGGCAGGAGAAGCCGGGGCCCGGACGGTTCCGCCAGTTCTACCAGTGCGACTTCGACACCGTGGGCAGCCGCTCGATGGCCGTCGACGCCGAGGTGTGCGCCCTGCTGTCGGAGACGTTGGAGACCCTGGGGATCGGGGTCGGCGACTATGTCGTCAAGATCAACGACCGCAAGGTCCTCAACGGGGTGCTCGACGGGGCCGGCATCGCCGTCGTGGGCGACGACACCGGCGCCGACGAGTCGGCGGCCGCCGCCTCCGTGCGGGCCCACGTGCTCCGCTCGATCGACAAGCTCGACCGGGTCGGCATCGACGGGGTGCGCCTGCTGCTCGGGCCGGGCCGCACCGACGAGAGCGGTGACGTCACGCCCGGTGTGGGCCTCGACGACGCCCAGATCGAGCGGGTCATCGGTTTCGTGTCGGCCGGGGGCGGGACCCGGGCCGAGGTGCTCGACCGGCTCCGGACGCTCGTCGGTGACGAGCCCGAGGGGCTGGAGGGAATCGACGAGCTGGCCACCATCGACGGGCTGCTCACCGCCATGGGTCTCGACGCCGACCGCGTCGAGATCGACCCCACGGTGGTGCGGGGCCTCGACTACTACACCGGACCGGTGTTCGAGGCCGTCCTGAAGATCGGCGGCGACGACCAGCCGACCTTCGGCTCGGTGGCCGGCGGCGGGCGCTACGACGACCTCGTCGAGCGCTTCACCGGCCAGGAGGTGGCGGCGTGCGGCGCCAGCATCGGTGTCGACCGGCTGCTGACCGCCCTGCGGGCACTGGGCAAGCTCGACCCCGGGGCGACCGGGGGCCCGATCGTCGTCACCGTCATGGACCGGGAACGGCTGAACGACTACCAGGCGATGGTGGCCGAGCTACGCCGGGCCGACGTCGCAGCCGAGCTCTTCCTCGGCAACAAGAACCTTGGCCACCAGCTCAGGTACGCCGACCGGCGCCGGTCGCCGGTGGCCGTGATCGCCGGCAGCGACGAGTTCGGTGCCGGCACCGTCGTCCTCAAGGACCTCCTCTATGGCAAGGAGGTGTCGCAGGGCATCGAGGATCGCGACGAGTGGCTCAACGCCGCCGACGTGCAGCACACGGTGCCCCGCCACGACCTGGTGGCCGCCGTCCGCCGGTTGCTCGATCGCCAGGGCTCCACCACCGCCGACTGACCGGCGAACGGGCGGCGACCGGCCTCCTTGCGGCGCGACTCAAACGGTGAACCACTCGGTGACGATGTCGCCCCCCTCGACGGTGGCCACCAGACGCACCGGGCCCGACACCGGTCGGGGGAAGCGGAACTGACCCTCGCCGTCGCACGACTGGATGTCGGCCCCGCCATCGGCCCGCACCAGCCGGATCGACATGGCGGGTGGCACGACCTGACCGAGGAGGGCCTCGGGGCCGATCTCGATCTCGACCGAGGCCCCGGACGTAGCGAACGACAGGTGGACCGACGACCCGCCGGTGCGGACGAGGACCTCGTCGGATCCGGCGAGCGAATCGAACTGGAGATGGGCCAGCTCCTCGTCGACCGTGCGCCACACGAAGGCGGCCCGGGCCGCCGCCATCAGACGGTCGGGCACGGGATCGAAGGCGTTGACCGCGGTCCGCAGCTCGTCGAGCAGGCGGTCGTCGTCGAGGTCGTCGGAGGTCTCAGCGTTCATCAATCCTGTCCCAACAGGTGCATTCCCCGGGATGACCGGAGCTTGTCGAGGCATCGGGCCCGGGTGGGTCCGATGCTGCCGATCGACATGCCGAGCAGCTCGCTCACCCGCTCGTAGGAGAGGGGTGGATCGGCGATGAGGAGGCGCAGCAGACGCTGGCAGGCCTCCGAGAGGGAGCCGAAGGCCCGCCACAGGACCTCGTCACGGGCCTCGTCCATGGCGCCCTGGTCGACCCGGGCGTCATGGTCGACGAGGTCGATCTCGAAGTCGTCGCGCAGCTTCTCCCGCCCTCCCACCCTGACGGTTCGCAGGCACTCGTTGCGGGCCGTGCTGGCCAGCCACCCACCGAGGCTGTCGGGCTGACGGATCCGGTCGAGATGCTCGGCCAGGCGGAGCCACGTGGTCTGGTAGACGTCCTCGCCGACGGCGTCGGGGAGACGGAAGCCGCGGATGACGTGCCACACCAGCCCCGCGAATCTGGCCACCAACTCGTTCCACGCTCCCTCGTCGCCGTCACGCGCCGCTCCGACGAGGGTGGCCAGGTCGCTGTTCACGACGGCCATCCTAGGGGTCGCCTCCTGCGGCCTCGGCATCGACGGTGACGCGCTCATGGGTGGGCGTTCACGACGGTGCCGAGAGCGGGATGACGGTAGAGGTGGGCCTCGTCGATGATGCGGACCACGGCCTCGGCGGGGGTGCAGGCATGGCGGACGCAGCATTGGAGCAGGGCGCCGACCACGATCGGGGCGGCGAACGACGTGCCACTCCACCGGGCCCACCCGTCGAAGTGCCCGTCCCGCCCGTCGGTCGGCAGCGTTTTGGGGTCGCCTCCGGCGGGGACGAAGAAGTTGCTGACGATGTCCATGCCGGGGGCACAGGCCCGAACCCACGGACCGAAGTTGGTGAAGGGCGCCGGCCCGCCGGGGCCGAGGGCGCCCACCGATACGACGCCGGGCTGGGCCGCCGGCCACGACGGCCGGTAGCTGGCGCTGTTGCCGGCCGAGGCCACCACGACCGAACCACGGGCCATCACGTGTTCCAGGACCCGGGTGATCGCCATCGGGGGCCGGTCGTCCTCGGTGTAACCGCTGAACGAGAGGTTGAACACGTCGGGCAACTGGTGGGGGGCGAGGGCCGCGATCTGCTTGGCGATGTAGGCGTCGTCGCCGACCCCGAACGTGTTGAGGACGCGGTCGACCCGGATGCGGGCCCCGGGAACCATGCGGTCGATGATCCCGGCGATGAAGGTGCCATGGCCGGCCGCGGTGTCGACCTCGTCGTTGCGGTCCTCGTCGGGTCGGTCGACGTCGACCCCCTCGGCGACCGGCTGGACCCCGCCCACGAAGGCGGGGCGGAAGTCGGAGAACGCCAGGCCGGTGTCGTACACCCGCACCTGGAGTCTGGCGTGGGCCGGTACCGGGGCGGGCAGCGGCCCCGGATGGGCGCACCCCACGGCCAGGGTCTGGGTCGGCGCCTCGGCTGGCGTGACCGGTGCCTGGTAGGTCCCGAAGCAGTCGGCGCAGCACCCGCCGGCCGTGCCCAGACCGGCATTGGCGAACGTCACCGGGTTGGCGAACGTGACCGGGTTGGCGAACGTCACGGGGTTGGCGAACGTGACCGGGTTGGCCCGGGTGAACGAGTCGAGCTTCACCGGATCGGCGAAGAAAACGTGGTTGACCTGGGCCTCCACCCCGAGCGAGCGGAGCCGGCGGGCGACCGACACCACGTCGACCCCCGAGCCGGGGGCGAACACGACGAGGAACAGCTCCTCGGGGATGATCGAGTCGTCGACCTGATAGTCCGTTCCCTCGGGCACGACCCGCCGCAGCGCCTCCAGACCGGGTGGGGTGAGGAGTAGCTCGTTCGGTTCGTAGACGAACGGCCGACCGCCACTGCCCGTCCCGAACCCGACCCGTGAGAGCCAGTTCGGGTCCCAGGGGCGATCCATTTCGACGTTCTTGTCCACAGCCACCGTCAGTCGTTCCCTCTCTCGGACGGGAGTGGTGTCCTCGCTTCACTTGAGCGCAACGCCGCCCCCCTGATACGTCGACCGCGTGACACCGACGCTGTGACGCCCGTCCCGCCTCGGGCGACGCCACGGCCGGGCGTGACACAATCGACCAACCACCGTCGCAGCGAACATAGTCGGTTCGGGAGGTCGCGCCGTGAACAGGGCTCGCAGCGCCCTCGACAATGTCCAGAGCACACCGACGGTCGCCATCGGCCAGGCCCGCGCCATCCTCGCCGACTCCTCGGCCACCGACGAGGAGCGGGCGACTGCGCTGTGGGCCATGGGCCGGGCCGCCAGCGAGCTCGACGACGTCGAGCGGGCGACCGCCTCGTTGGAGGACGGGCTGGCCATCGCCCTCGCCGCCGGGCTGGCGGCCCTGGCCTCCGACATCCGCGTCAGCCTCTCGGTGCTCCGCCTCACCGGAGGCGACACCGCCGGTGCCCGGGCCCTGCTGGACGAGGCCGAGGCCGACGCCAGCGCCGGCGGCCCGCGGGGCCGTCTGGTGATGCAGCGCGGGCTCGTCGACCTCCACGTCGGTGACCTCGAGGCCGCCATCGCCCACCTCGATGCCGCGCTCCCTCACCTGGCCGATGGGGGCGACGAGATGGCCCGGGCCCGCCTCCTCATCAACCGGGGTGTGGCCCTGATCGTCTCGGGGGAGCTCGACCGGGGCGAGGCCGACTGTCTCGGGGCCCGGGAGCTGGCCGACCGGCTGGGGCAACGCATGATCAGCGCCGGCGCGGCCCAGAACCTCGGCTTCGTGGCCGATCGCAAGGGCGACCTCCCCGCCGCCCTGGCCTGGTTCGACGAGGCCCGGGCCGGCTACGCCGCCCTCGGCTCGCCCCGCCGGGTCATGGTGACCCTCGAAACCGATCACGGGTCGGTGCTGCTCAACGGTGGCCTCTACGCCGAGGCCGCAGCGGCGGCCGAGCGGGCGGCCGCCCTGGCCGGAGCGGCCGGCAACCGGCTGGCCGAGGGCGAGGCGGTCCTCCTCCTCGCCCGGGCCCGGCTGGCCGAGGGCGACCACGCCGGAGCCGAACGCCACGCCACCGCCGCCGCCGACCACTTCGAGCACTGCGATCGACGGTCGTGGGTGGCGGCCGCCGAGTACATCGGACTCCAGGCGGCAGCGGCGCGGATCGCCACCCCCGACGAGGTGCTGCTCGACCGGGCGGTCACCATTGCCGACGCCCTCGATGCCAGCGGCCGCCGCCGGGAGGCGCTCGAGGTGAGGACGTTCGCCGGCCGGACGGCCCTCGCCCTCGGCCGGGCCGACACGGCCCGCCACCAGCTCACCCTCGCCGCCGCCGCCCGCGACTCCGGTTCGTCGTCGGTCAGGGCCGACGCCTGGCTGGCCGCCGCCTCCCTCCACCTCGTCGACGGCGACAAGCCGGCCGCGGCCCGGGCCCTGGCCCGGGGTATGGACATCGTGGAGGAACGGCGCTCGATGCTGGGCTCCACCGAGCTGCGGGCCCACGCCTCGATCAATGCCTCCGGGCTGGCCGAGCTCGGCCTCCGGCTCGCCTTCGACGACGACTCCCCGGCCGAGGTGCTGCGATGGGCCGAACGATGGCACGCCGGCGCCATCCGCCAGCCCCCGGAACAGCCCCGACCGGGCAGTCGGCTGGCCGAGGCCCTCGTCGAGCTCCGCCAGGCCCACGCCGACGCTGCCGCCGGCCCCAGCGACCCGTTCGACGACGACGGTGTCGACGGCACGATCGCCCGGCTGGAGCGCCAGATCCGTCACCTCAGCCGCCAGGTGGCCACGAACGGCGGCGGCCCCGACCATGGCGGACCGGTCGACGCGGAGGCGCTCGGTGCGCTCCTCGGCGAGGACCTTCTCGTGGAGCTCGTCGTCGTCGGGTCGGAGCTCCGGGCGGTCACGGTGACCGCCGACCGGTTGCAGACGCACCGGCTGGCCTCCACCGACCTCGTGGCCGACCTCGTCGACAAGGCGGGATCGGCCCTGGCCCGGCTGGCCTACGGCCGGAGCCCGGACCGGGTCCGCCAGGCGACGAGCCGGGCCCTGGCCGACTCGGCCTCCCGGCTCGACGAGCTGCTCCTGGCACCGCTCGACCTCCCCCCGGACGTTCGGGTGGTGGTCGTTCCCACCGGCCCTCTCCAGCGCCTCCCGTTCGCCCTCCTCCCCAGGTTGGCCGACCGGCCGGTGACGGTGACCCCGAGCGCGTCGGTGTGGGCCGCCGGTGCCGTCCCTGCGGACGGCCGACACGGGGCCCGGGCCCGGACCGTACTGGCGTGCGGGACCGCCCTGCCGGGCGGCGAGCGGGAGGTCGACGACCTGCGCTCCCTCTACCCCGATCCGACGGTGCTGGTCGGTTCGGCCGCCACCGTTCCCGCCGTGGCCGGGGCCATGGAGTGGGCCGACATCGTCCACCTGGCCGCCCACGGACGGTTCCGCCACGACAACCCCATGTTCTCCTCCCTCGCCCTGCACGACGGACCGTTGACCGTGTACGACATCGAGTCGCTCCGGTCGGCCCCCCGAACCGTGATCCTCTCGGCCTGCGACGCCGCCCGGGCGTCGGTCCATCGGGGCGACGAGCTGCTGGGCACGGCGGCGTCGCTGCTCCAGGTCGGCGTTCGCACCGTGGTGGCCCCGATGACCGTCGTGCCGGACGCCAGGGCCGTGCCCCGCCTCATGGTCGAGCTCCACCGCCGGCTGGTGGCGGGCGACCGCCCGGACGAGGCGCTGGTGCGGGCCCGCCAGGTGCTGGTTGCCGAGTTCGACGCCCTCGACATGGCCGTGGCCGCCGCCTTCGTCGCCATCGGCACACACCTTCCCCGAGTGTCATCGTGAGGTCCGCCGGGAGCCTCCGGCACCTGACCTGGGGACGGCGACCCACCCGCCCGGTGAGGATCTGCTCAGGCGGGCTACGCTGCCGGCTCTGTACGGTGTCGATTGTTGGGGCGACAGACGTCATGACGGCCGGCTGTGGGGCGGTCGGCCGTCATGCAGTCGCTCGAAAGGGAAGTGGCGGACCCATGGAGTCTCCGATGTCGTCGACGTCCGAGCCGACGCCCCCGCGGCGACGGCTGGAGCCCGTCGCCCTCGCCCTGGCCGGCCTCGCCGTCGTGGTGGTGGGGCTCGCTGTCGGAGTGGCCCGCTACCGCTCGATCGGTGACGACGAGCCACTGACGATGGTAGTGGCCGACGTCGCCGTCGTCGGATGGGTGCTGGGGGGCGGCCTGTCTGCCATCGCCCTGGCCGTGTTCTGGTCGGGCCGGCAACGGTTGGCCGTCGCCGAGCGGGGGGCGGCGGTGGCCGCGGCCCACCTGGCCGCCGTCAACGACCAGCTCGCGCTCCAACGCCAGGCCGCCGACCGCCAGCTCGTGGTAGCGGAGCAGAATCTCCGGTCGGACCGTTTCGCCCAGGCGGTGTTGCAGTCGTCGGGCCGCTCGGCGGCGCTGCGGAAGGTGGGCCTGCTGGCGATGGAGGGCCTCGCCGTCGACTTCGAGGGCCGGTTCGCCGCCTCCACCTACGAGTTCCTGGTGGCCGTCGTGCGCGAACGGTTGACCGACCTCGCCGCCGTCACGGTGCGACCGGGAGCCGATCCCGATGTCGTGACCGCCCTCGGCATCCTGGCCCGCAACCGGGAGCTGTTCGACCGCAGCAACGAGGCCCTGGCCGCTGACACCGCGGCCCGGGGCGGTACCGGTGTCCACCTCCTCGATCTCGACCTGTCGGGCGCCCGCCTCCACGCCCTCGACCTGGCCGACGCCACCCTCAGCGGGGTGCGGCTGGTGGGCGCCAGCCTCGACGAGGTCACCTTGGCCGGCGCCGTGCTGAACGGCTGCAGGCTGGACGACGTCCAGTTGTCGGCGTGCGATCTCGCTCGGACCCGCCTCTACGGCTGCAACCTCGCCGACGCCGTCGTGGCCGACACCTCGTTCGAGCGGGCCACGATCCGTGGCTCCGCATTCGACCGCTCGGCCCTGACCGGCGCCAGCTTCCGTCGGGCCAACCTCACCGACGTGTCCATGGCCGACGCAGCGCTGGGGCGCGTCAGCTTCGACGACGCCCTCCTCACCGATGCCGACCTGACCGGGGTCTCGGTCGGGCCCGGCACGACCTTCACCCGGGCCACCCTGTCGTCGGTGGATCTGTCACGATCGGTCGTCGACGGGGCCAGCTTCGCCAGCGCCACCGTCAACGACACACGCCTGACGGGGGCCCGCGTCGACGACACCAGCTTCCATCGGGCCTCACTCCGCCAGTGCAACGTGGGGGCGGCCACGTTCACCGCCGTCGATTTCACCGACGCCACGGCCAGCGACGTCGACTTCGGTTCGGCCGACCTCGTCGGCACCGACCGTCCGCCAGCACCCGCGGCCATGACCGGCGCCCCGTCGGCCACCGCCACGACCGCGACCTCGACGACCGCCACCGCCCCCACCGCCCCGACGACACCCACCGCCTGACGGCGCACCCGTCCGGGAGGCACTTCGCCGGGGAGCGGTGGATGGCTAGGGTGGTGGGATGGTGCCGCTTCCCGATCCCACCGACGGCCAGGTGGTGTCCGACGCCCTCGGGGGCATGGTGCCCCACTCGTCGGTGCTGCCGGACGTCCTCCCGACCGATCGGCTCCTGGCCAACGGCAGGGCGGTTCCCCCCATCAGGGCCGAGCTGCGCCGGATCCCCGACCGGCGCAACGCCCTCACCGTGGCCTGGCTGTGGACGGAGACGGTGGGCGTCGTCGCCCTCGCCGCCTGGTTGGCCCACCCCCTGGCCTACGTCGCCGCCTTCCTCCTCATGGGCCGGGCGATCGTGCGGTTCAACATCCTCGGCCACGAGGCCGTCCACCGCACCCTGTTCACCGACAAGCGCCTCAACGATCTCGTCGGCCGCTACCTGCTCTCCTACCACGCCCTCGTCCCGTTCGAGCTGTACCGGCGGGGCCACCTCGACCACCACCGCGACGAGCTGGGCCCGGCCGAACCCGACACCGCCCTCTACGCCAACTTCCCGATCACCCGGTCGTCGCTGCGGCGCAAGCTCATCCGCGACGCCACCGGACAGTCGGGGTGGAAGATCCTGGCCGGTCTGCTGCGGGGGGTGCGCAACCAGCGGACGCGGCCCGTCGCCGTCCGCATCCTCGGCGCCCAGGCCGTGCTCCTCGCCGTTGCCGTCGCCGTCGGTCGGCCCGAGTTGTGGCTGTTCCTGTGGTTCCTCCCGTGGCTGACCCTGTGGCGGGTCCTCAACCGGCTGCGGGCCATCGCCGAGCACGGTGGCATGACCCGCTCCGACGACCGCCGCATGACCACCCACCACGTGCGCCAGGGACCGCTGGCCCGGTTCTGGCTCGTTCCTTACCGGGTGGGCTGGCACCTGGCCCACCACGTCGACATGGGGGTGCCGTGCCGGAACCTGCCGGCCCTGCACCGCGAACTCGTGGCCTCCGGTTGGGTCACCGAGGGCTACGTCTGGCCGAGCTACCGGGCCCTGTGGTCGGCGCTCAGCTCGAGGCCCGAACCGTCGCCCCGAGCCGCCGCCGTGGCGTCCTGAGCCCGACCGCCGGGCTCAGGACGCACGCGACGCAAGCAGGGGCATGACCCGCTCGCCGAACTCGGCGGTGGCCAACGGGTAGTCGTCGAACACGCACATCACGCCCTTCACCCCCGGGATGGCCCCCACCTCGTCGAGGCGGGCGGCCACGGTGGCGTGACTCCCGACGATGGGACCGATGTTGAGGTTGAAGGCGCCCTTCATCTCGGTGATCTTCTCCGCCGTGGCCCCCGCGGTGTCGAGGCTGGCCTGCCCGGTCATGAAGGCGATGGCCTCGAGGTCGGCCCCGTCGCGGTAGTGCTGCCACTTCTGCTCGGCCTCGGCGTCGGTCTCACCCATCGTGATCTGGAACAGCACGTAGACACCGACGTCACGCCCGGCCACCTCGGAGGCGGCCAGGAGTCGGGAGGCGTCGGATCGCACGACGTCGAAGTCGTCGGTGCCGATGATGAACTGGACGTCGCCTTGTTCGGCGCAGAACTGCATGCCACGATCCGACTGGCCGGCGCAGACGAGCGGCACCGAACCGTTGCGGGGCGGGGGCGACAAGCGACAGTCGTCCATCTGGAAGTAGTCACCCCGGTGGTTGCTGACGCCCTCGGCCCACAGCTCCCGCATGATCGACACGTACTCGGTGGCGTAGTCGTAGCGCTTCTCGTAGTACCAGTCGCCGGGCCACAGGTTCATCTGGGCGTACTCCGACTGGTTCCAACCGGACACGATGTTGATGCCGAACCGGCCGCCGGAGATGTCGTCGATCGTGGCGGCCATGCGGGCCACCATGGCCGGGTGGAGGGTGGGCAGCGCCACCGAGGCGAACAGCTCGATCTCGGACGTGACGGCGGCGAGGCCGGCCATGAGGGTGAAGGATTCGAGGTTGTGGTCCCAGAACTGGGTGGCACCGCCGAAGCCCCGCAACTTCACCATCGAGAGCAGGAAGTCGAACCCGGCGGCCTCCGCCCGTTCGGCCACGGTGCGGTTGAGCTCGAAGCTCGGCATGTACTGCGGAGCGTTGGCTGACATCATCCAGCCGTTGTTGCCGATGGGGATGAAGATGCCGAGATCCACGGGGGCCGCTCCTGGGTCGAGGCGGCGCCGTCAGCGCCGCTCGAGTCGATGGAAGCCAGACAGTACCTCGGCCCGATCGACCACGTCGGCGTACTTGGCGTCGAGGTCGAAGAGGTTGGCCCGGTGGACGTCGGGGTCGCGGTCGCCGCAGGCGTCGGCCACCACCAGCGGCACGAAGCCGTGCTGGCAGGCGTCGACTGCGGTGGCCCGGACGCAGCCGCTGGTCGACACCCCGCACACGACGACGGTGTCGATGCTGGCGCTGGTGAGGGTGGCGGCCAACGACGTGGCGAAGAAGGCGGAGGCGTACTGTTTGGTCACCACCACCTCACCGGGGGCGGGGGTGAGGTCGGGGAGCCAGCGGCCCAGCTCGCCACCCCGATCGAACAGGGCGAGGGCGGCGACCTTGCGGTAAAAGATCCCGCCGTCACCGCCTCCCGGCTCGTACTCGACCCGGGTCCACAGCACCGGCACCCTGCCGGCCCGGGCGGCGACGACGAGCTCACGGCAGGCGTCGGCCACGGCCGGTACCCCGGCGTACAACGGCGAGTGGGGCTCGAAGTAGGCCCGACACATGTCGACGACGACGAGGGCCGGCCGCGCCCCCATGCCCAGCCGACGGTTGAACCCGGCCCGCCGGTAGTCGTCGGCGACGTCACCCACGGTCGTCCCCTCCGGAGGCGGCGACCGACGGGGGGCCGGCCTCCAGGCGTTCCCGGGTCTCGGCCCGGCGGGCCGCCCCGTGCTGGTCGTCGCCCCACCGGTTCTCGATCCACCACGTCGCACCGGCCGCCGCCAACGGGGTGACCGTCTCGGTGCCGGCGGTGGCATCGTCGGCCGGTGTCTGACCCTCGCACACCAGATCGAGGGTCCGCCCCGACGGACCATGCTCGTCGAGCCATGCCCGCATCTCGGCCACCTGCTCCCGGTCGGGCGAGCTGGGGCCGCCCCGTAGGTTCGGCAGGTAGCCGTCGCCCCTCAGCACCCGCCGCATCGATCGCGGCGCCCCCCACAGCCCCACGATCCACACCGGGGGGCGGGGGCGTTGCACCGGGTCGGCGGCCCCGGTGAGGGAGGGCCGGTCGAGGTCGACCGTGTGGTGGGTGCCGCGATGGGCCCGGTCACCGGCGAGGAGGGCGTCGATGATGGCGAGACCGTCGTCGAGCAGCTCGGCCCGATGCCTTCGATCGGTGGGCTCGCCCGTCTGGCCCAGCTCGTCGTCGACGGCGCCGAGGCCCACCGAGAGGATCGCACGCCCGTTCGAGAGCTGGTCGACGGTGGTCAACTGGCTGGCCACCTTCCAAGGCCGCCGCCACGCAAGGGGGGTGAGGAGGGTGCCGAGCCGGACCCGTTCGGTGGCCACCGCCATCGCCGCCAGCAACGACCAGGCGTCGACCCCGAACGCCGTCTCCCACACGAAGACCCCGTCCCACCCGGCGTCTTCGGCCACCCGGGCCAGCTCGAGCTGCTGCGGCGCGGTGCCGCCGGGGAGGACGAAGCCGCAGCGCAGCGGCGGAGGCGAGGCGGGGGGCACAGTCGAATCGCTCATGACACCACCTTGGCACCCGGGCCGGGACCGTACCCGTCACCGGCGATCCCGCCGATCGGGCGCTCCGTCGACCCGGGCCACCCCGTCGAACCGGGCGACCCCGGCAACCCCACGGCGGGGTCGATCTAGGGTGGGGCCATGGCTGATCTCCTCCGTTCCCGGCCCCAGGGGCCGGCCGCCCTCCGGGCCCTGCTGGCCCGCCCCGAGCCGATCCTGCTGCCCGGCTGCTATGACGCACTCGGGGGCCGGCTCATCGAGCAGGTCGGCTTCGACGCCGTCTACATGACCGGGTTCGGCACCGCCGCCTCGCTCATCGGCCGGCCCGACGTCGGCCTCCTCGGGTTGGGGGAGATGGTCGACAACGCCCGCCGCATCTGCGCCGCCGTCGACCTGCCGGTGGTGGCCGATGCCGACACCGGCTACGGCAACCCGCTCAACGTAATCCGTACCGTGCAGGAGTACGAGCGGGCCGGCGTGGCCGGGCTCCACATCGAGGACCAGGTCATGCCCAAGCGGTGCGGCCACATGGAGGGCAAGCAGGTCGTGCCCACCGCCGAGATGGTGGCCAAGATCCGGGCCGCCGTTGCCGCCCGCCACGACCCCGACCTCGTCCTCATCGCCCGCACCGACGCCCGGGCCCCCCACGGATTCGACGACGCCCTCGACCGGGCCCGCCGTTTCGCCGAGGCCGGGGCCGACGTGCTGTTCGTGGAGGCCCTCACCGGCGAGGACGAGATCGAGCGGGTGGCCACGGAGCTCGCCGGCATCCCGCTGGTGTTCAACTGGGCCGAGGGGGGCAAGACCCCACCCCTCACCCACGACCGGCTGGCCGAGCTGGGCTACCGGATGATCATCATGCCCATCAGCACCCTGCTGGCCGCCACCCGGGCCATGCAGGAAGTGTTGGCCACCATCAAAGCCTGTGGCACCCCGGTGGAGGCCCTGCCCTCGCTCCCCACGTTCGGGGGATTCACCGACATCATCGGCCTCCCCGAGATCGACGAGCTCGGCACCCGCTTCGCCGCCGGCTGACCCATCGCGTCGCCGCCGGGTGCCCGCAGGTCTCGTAGCTCGGCCGGACCGATCCGGTTGGACGTGCGCCACGACGTGGTCGTCGACGCCACCGGACCGAACAGGGTCTTCGAACCTCGCAACATCGACTTGTCCGGTTCCCCGGTCGAGGCCCTCCCCACTGCCGCGTTCGGCAGCCTCAAGGACCTGATCGGCCTCGGCGGCGGCTTCACCGCCGGGTGACGAACCTTGCACCCTTGCCTCGGAGGGCGGCGGAGCGTGTTGCCACCTGGCTGGCGTCGGGCGGTGGACGATGCGTCGAACATGTGTTCGTCTCACTGTCACACCTGGTCGTCAAACTTGGGGCCATGGTGATCATGGCGGCGAGCACAGCAGGACCCTCAGCGAGGCGCACGGTCGACGGCACGGTTGGTTACGGGACTGGTCGGAGGGGAGTGGGTGCGGCGGTCGGGCGGGAGTCGGTCGATGATTTGGCGTCGGCGGTGATGCGGTGGGGGGCGTGGGTTTCGGCCCGGTCGGCCGGTGGTGGGTGGTCGGCGGAGACGTTGGCCGGGGCGATGGCGGGGTGGCGGCGGCTGCAGCGATGTTGCGACGCGGTTGGGCTGGCGCTGGCCGAGGCCGCCGACGGTCTGGCAGCCGCCGGGTCGGGTCCGCCGGCCGACGTGGCGTTGGCCGCCGAGGGCTCGGTCACCGAGGCGACGGCCCGGGTCGAGGCCGAACGGGCACGAGCGGCGGCGGGGTTCCCCGTGCTTCGAGACGCGGTGGCCGCCGGCCACGTGGGCGCAGCCAACCTCGACGGGTTGGCTCGCACCCTGGAGGGCTTTACCGCCGACGAGGTGGCGGCGATGCAGGAACGAGACCACGAGATGGCCGGCGTGGTCGTCCGGCTCGGTCCGGACAGTTTCCGGCGATGGCTCCACCGGGTCAGGGACCGTATCCGAGCCGATCACGGGTCCGGGGCGGCCGAACGGGCCCGGCGTGACGCCTTCGTGCGCATCTCCCCCGACCGGGAACGGCGGGGCTACCGGGTCTCGGGTTGGCTGCCCGCCCTCGACGGCGCTGCGGCACGAGCGGCGCTCGACAGCGAGTATCGGCGCCTTGTCCGCCCCCATCCGGACACCGACGATCGCAGCCGCCGTGAGCATGCCGGGCGCAACGACGAGCTCGACGGGACCGACGGGGCCAGCGGGGGCGGGGGGGCGGCCGGATCGTCGTCGGTGAGGACCCCCGATGTCCTGCTCGATCCGGACAGATCGCCCCGCGAGATCCCAGGCGGCGGGCCGGAGACGGCACCGATGATCCTGGCCCGTGCGTTCACCGGGCTGTTGATTCGAGGGGCCAACACGACCCCGTCGTTCGCCAACCAGCGGGTGGGGGTCGAGGTCACCGTCCTGGCCGACGGTCGGCCGGGTGGCCGGTCAGGTCACGGCCCGAAGCATCTGCACCTTGGTGCCGCTCGGGTCGAGCACACCCCGCTCGGGTCGAGCACACCCCGCTGCCACCGGTGGGACGGCCTCGACAGCAACTTGACAACCGAACAGCCGGCCGCAGCCAGCGCCCCTCGGCTTCACCCCCCGGTACCGGTCGGTCCCAGGCTTGCCGCCGTCGCTGGACGGGGGTGAACTGTCGCCATGACCGAGCCGCTGACCGACGCCGACCTCGACGCCCTCCGGGCCCTCGACACCCCCACCGTGTGCAATGCGCTCGAGGTCGTCGCTCCCGACCGGCGGGGTAGCGGCTACACCGTCAACCCCTTCTTCTGCCCCCGCCCCGAGCTGGCGCCGATCGTGGGCTACGCCCGGACCGGCACGATCCGTTCGATGCAGCCCTCCGACCGCTCGCCGGCCGACGACACCGAGACCCGGCTCGCCTACTACGAGCACATCGGCCAGGGCGAGGGGCCGACGATCACCGTCATCGAGGACCTCGACGCCGTGCCCGGCTACGGCGCCTGGTGGGGTGAGGTCAACACCAACATCCACAAAGGACTGGGGTCGCTCGGGGTCATCACCAACGGCAGCATCCGCGACCTCGACGACGCCGCCGAAGGGTTCCAGATGCTGGCCGGCATGGCCGGGCCGTCCCACGCCTGGGTCCGCATCGTCGAGCACGCCGTCACCGTCACCGTCCATGGCATGACCGTCCGCCCCGGCGATCTGATCCACGCCGACCGTCACGGGGCGGTCATCGTCCCCGTCGACGTCGCCCGCGACGTGCCCGCCGCCGCCGCCGCCATCGCCGCCGCCGAGGGGCGCATCATCGCCGCCAGCCAGCAGCCCGGCTTCTCGGCCGCCACCCTCCGGGAGATGCTCGGCGGGCGGACCGGGCACTGAGTGGCCCGAACCCTGACGGCCGCAGTCGAGGCGGTCAAGCGACTCCAATCCGACGAGCGGTTGCTCGTCATCTGCGGTTCGACGGTGCTCGTCATGGCCGGTCAGGGCGTGGTGGCACCCGTCCTCCCGCTCTACGCCGACGGGTTCGGGGTGTCGACCGCAGTCGTCGGTCTCACGTTCACCTCCTTCGGGCTGGCCCGGCTGGCCCTCAACGTGCCGGCGGGGCTGTGGGCCGACCGCTACGGGCGGAGGTTGCTCCTGATCGGTGGACCGATCGTCACCGCCGTCGGCATGATCGGCTCCGGACTTGCTCCCTCGATCTGGGTGCTCCTGGCATGGCGGCTGGTGGCCGGCGCCGGGTCGGCCCTCTACATGACGGGCGCCCAGATCTACCTGATCGACATCGCCGCCGAACATCAGCGGGGCCGCTACATCGCCACCAACCAGGGGGCGCTGCTGGTCGGGGTCAGCGTCGGGCCGGCGGTCGGTGGCCTCCTCGCCGCCGCCTACGGTTTGCGGGCGCCGTTCATCGTGGTCGGCATCGGCGCCCTCCTCACCGCCGTCTACGGTGCCCTCCGGTTACCTGAGACCGGCGGCCCCGATGGCGACGACCCGGCCGATCCGATCCCGGCGTCGGAGGTGTCACGGGCCCGTCGGACGTTCCTCACGTCACCCCAGTTCGTGGCCGTCGGCCTCGTCAGCTTCGCCATCTTCGGCATAAGGGCCGGTTACCGCCAGACCCTGGTTCCGCTCGTGGGGGCCGATCGGTTCGGCTTCGACACCGGCGACCTGGGCCTGCTGTTCACCGGCCTCGGGATCGTCGGTCTCGTCCTGATCGGCCCGGCCGGCTGGGTGGCCGACCGGTTCGGCCGGAAACCGGCGATCGTGCCGCCCGGCTACGTCGCCGTGGCCGGGGTGGTGCTGACCGCCCTGTCCGGCAGCGAGCTCTGGTTCGTGTTCGGACTCGTCCTGTCCGCCGTCGGGACGGGGGTCAGCGGCCCGGCCCCGGCCGCCTTCGTGGCCGACATCGCCCCCCCGGAACTCCGGGGGTCGGCCATGGGCCTGTACCGCACGTGGGGTGACCTCGGTCTGGTGCTGTCGCCGGTGCTCAGCGGGGCGCTGGCCGACGCCACCTCGATACCCACCGCCATGATGGCCAACGCCGCCGTGCTCGCCGCCGCCGTCACCTGGTTCCTCGTCGTGGGACGGGAACCGGCACGGCTGCCGCCCCCGGCTGAGGGCGAGACTCGTGCGATCCGGGACGAGCCGTCGCCCCCCAGCTAGGGCGTGGAGACCGCTCAGCCGGGGCGGGAGACCGCTCAGCCGGGCGGGAGACCGCTCAGCCGGGATAGCCCTCGTTGTAGCGCCAGAGGTAGGCGTCCTCGGAGCTGGTGCCGTCGGGGCGGGTGACGGTGCGCCCGCAGCGGATACTGAACGGCCCTCCGACGCCGCCGGTGTCGAAGGGCTCGCCGATCCACGAGTCGACCTCGGCCCACCGCACCCCGACCAGAGCCACGGTGACCGAGGACGACGTGTAGGACGTGTCGATGGTGAGGTCGTAGGGGGTGTCGTTGGTGACCACCACGTCGAGCAGGTTCCAGGCCAGGGTGGCCTCACGGCACATCGGATAGCGCTCGAAGTAGATGGTGTGTTGGCGGAACTCGTCGAGCCGGAGCCCGGCCAGCCACGACGCGTTGAGGAACGTGGTGCCCATCTGGCTGACACCACCGCCGGTCACGCTGATGATGTTGCCGACCTCGTCGATGTAGCCGTTGGGGCCGAAGCCCCGGGCCTCGGTCCGCTCACCGATGCCGTCGTTCAACGAGTAGCTCCAACCGGCCGGGATCACATCGCCGTCGATGTAGTCGGCGGCCCGGTGGATGTTGTTGTTGCGGCGCTCACCGGGCTCGAGGGGCGTGGTGAAACTGGACACCACCTGACGACGCACCTCGAGCGTGAACTCGTAATCGGCCCGGGCCACGGTCTCGCCGTCATAGCCGAGGACGGTCACGATCACGGGGGCCGAGGTTCCTGCCGGAGCCCACGTCGGCGTCGACGCGCACCCGCACCGTGTCCACCGCGTCGACCCCGGCTCCGCCGGCCGGTGAGGCCTCGACCACCACCAGCTCCTCCCGTTGGAGCGACTCGGCCGAACGGAGCAGGGCGAGGGCGACAGCGAACCGGTCCTCTCCGTCGTCGAGCAGGCCGGTCCAGTAGCGGAGACCGTCGGGTTCCGCCTCCCGAGCCAGCAGGTCCCGGTACAGGGCCTGGACGAACCCCTCGGCGGTGCCGCTCCCGAAACGTTCGCCGTACTCCTCCGACGCCAACAGTCGGGCCTGGAGATCGGTGAGGGTGAGGGTGTCGCACAAGGCGCCGGCCCAGTGATCGAGGCCGCCGGGGTCGGGAGTCCGGCGCAGGACCTGCTCGTAGGCGCCGGAGACCGTGTGGTGGCGATACTCGGGCGAGTTGCCGATCCAGGCCAGTACGGCCCGGGGTGGCTCGCCGTCCTCCAGGAGCCCGATCCAGTACTGGCGGCCCTCGGGTTCGGGCGTCCGCCCCAACAGATCACGGTAGACGGCATCGACCGAGCCACCCGGGTTGACTTCCGCCTGGCCCTGGGCGGCGGCCGGAACGACAGCCGGCGAGCCTGCCAGCGCGAGCGTCAGAACGAGCAGGGCCGCGAAGGCCGAGACCCGGCCCCTCGCCTGGTGCACGCGGTCGGCGGCGATCAACGTTCGAGCTGGCGGACCGTCGCCGACCCCACCGCCAGCAGCACCCGGTCTTCGCCGACATCACGGATGAAATGGGCGGGAATAGTCTGCTCGTCACGGAACCATCCCGGGTCGACCTCGATCGCCACCATGTCCCCGGCATCGGAGACGTCGACCGCCTTCACCTTGCCGATGTCCTCCCCGTCGGTGGTGATGACCGAGGAACCGGTCGACGCCACGGTGGAACCCTCGGGAACGTTGCGTGTGACCTCGGTGGCGGTTCCGGCCGGATAGGTGGGGTACATGGCCGGGACGCCCAAGAACGGGTAGCCCCACGCCAACGGGGCCGTCGTAGCCGTCGGGTGAGACCGCTGGGCCGATTCCTCGAGGTCGATGTAGTGCGTCTCGATGAACACGGGAAGCTCATCGAGTTGGATCGTGGTGTTGAGTAGCACCTCGTCGGCACCGGCACTGGCCACGATGTCGACGGGGACCACCCGCTCCTCGGGGAAGAGGAACCCCTTCGAGATCACGAGGTGGGTGATGGTGTCCCGTGATGGATCCACGACCAGACGCTCGATATCGCCCAGCTTGTCGCCCGACGCCGACCGGACCTCGGTACCTTCGCGGAACTGCATGTCGATGTCGACCTCCTCTCGCGTAGCCGTCACTACCCGCCAGAGGTGAACCGAAACCGGGGGCCCGGTGTTGCCCGGGTCGTGCAACCCGGACGCCGGTCCTGGTGCGAACGGGGCCGGGCCGCCGCCCGCCGGCGTTGGGATCTCGGCCAGCGCGGGGCGTAACGTCTGGTCATGGCTGACCGCATCGACCAGGCGAAGGTATCGGCACTGATGGACCGAGCGCGACGGGAGGTCGACGAGGGCCTCCTCCCGTCGGTCCAGGTGGCGTTGGCGCTCGACGGCGAGGTGATCGCCGAGGAGGTGTTCGGCGACGCCGACCTGAACACCCGCTACTGCATCTTCTCCGCCACCAAGCCGTTCGTGGCCTCGGTGATGTGGACGCTGATGGCCGACGGGACGATCGACCCGTCCGACCGGGTGACCGAGTACTTCCCCGAGTTCGGGGCCGAGAGCAAGGGCGACATCACCATCGAGCAGGTGATGCTCCACACCTCCGGGTTCCCCCACGCGCCGATGGGTCCGCCCACGTGGAACGAGCGGGCCAGCCGCAAGCAGAAGATGGCGTCGTGGCGGCTCAACTGGGAGCCTGGCACCCGCTACGAGTACCACCCCACGGCGGCCCACTGGGTGCTGGCCGAGATCATCGACACCGTCACCGGGCAAGACTACCGCGACGTCGTCGAGGAGCGGATCACGACCCCGGCCGGGCTGCCCCGCATCGTCGGCATCCCCCGCGACGCCCAGGACGACATCGCCGACCTCCGGCTGGTGGGCGAACCGGCCACACCCGACGAGCTCGAGGCGGCGTTCGGGGTGCGGGAGCTGCCGTCGACCGAGGTCACCGACGATGTGGTGCTCCGTTTCAACGACCCGGAGCAACGGGAGGTCGGCGTGCCCGGCGGTGGCGGGTTCGCCCGGGCCCGTGACCTGGCCCTGTTCTACCAGCAGCTGCTCCACAACTCGGCCGGGATCTGGGACGACGCCATCCTGGCCGACGCCACCGGCAACGTCCGCAACACCCTGCCCGACCCGTTCGGGGTGCCGGCCAACCGCTCCCTCGGTCTGATCCTGGCCGGCGACGACGGCAAGTCGAACCTGCGGGGTCTCGGCCGCACCGTGTCGCCGGGGGCGTTCGGCCACAACGGGGCCGGCGGCCAGCTGGCATGGGCCGACCCCGCCACCGGGCTGTCGCTCGGCTACGTCACCAACGGCTACGACCGCCACGAGGTCCGTCAGCCCCGGCGCGACACCTCGGTCGCCAGCATCGCCGCCGAGTGCGCCAGCCCCCTCGATTGAGGGCAGACGACCGCGGTCGTAGCTCGGTGAGGACCCTGGGCTGCCGACGGTGTCACCGGGCCCCGGCTGGTCACATCTCGACGACCACCTTGCCGACGGCACGGCCGTCGCCGACGTAGGCCAGGGCCTCGGCCACGTCGTCGAGGCCGAAGGTGCGGTCTATGTGGACGTCGAGTTCGCCGGCGACACAGAGATCGGCCACGGGAGTGAAGTGCTCGGGCCCGGCCCGCACGGCCAGCACACCGAGGCGTCGACCGGTCAGCCGGCCGACGGCGGTGCCGATCGTGGCCACCTGGAGCAGCGTCGACACCGACCCGCCGACGCAGCGGTAGCGCCCACCGGGGGCCACGATCCGGCGGTAGGCGACGACCGATCGGTAAGCCACGAGATCGAGCACGAGGTCGTATCGCTGACCGGCGGCCGTGACGTCGGTCCGGCGGTGGTCGATCACTGCGTCGGCCCCCAGCGATGTCATGTGGGCGAGCTTGCCGGCGTTGTCGACGCCGGTCACGTGGGCTCCCGCCCGCTTGGCCAGCTGGATGGCGAACGATCCCGAACCCCCGCCGCCCCGTTGACGAGCACCCGGTCACCGGCGGTGGCGCCTGCCGTTCCCTGGAGGGCGATCGGGCCGGCCTGGGGGATGGTCGACGCCTCGGCGAACGTCAGCTCCGCCGGTTTCGGGGCGAGCACCGTCTCCGGAGCGATGGCGTACCGGGCGAACCCGCCCTTGAGGCCGAGGTTGTCGCCGTACACCTCGTCGCCGACCCGAAAGGGGGTGACGGCCTCACCGACGGCCTCGACCCATCCGGCGATGTCCGAACCCAACGTGGGACGGGCCGGCCTGCGCAACCCACCGATCCGGGCGTAGAGCGGCGACCCGGTGAGGCACTCCCAGTCCGACAGGTTGACCGAAGTCGTCACCACCCGGACCAAGACCTCCCCGGAACCCGGCGACGGGACCGGCACCTCCACCGACCGCAGGACCTCCGGCCCGCCGTAGCGGTCGTGGACGATCGCCCGCATGGCCCGCGGGACCGCCCCGGCCACGTCGCTCAGCCGAACGAGGGGAAGCTCACGGTAGGGTCCCGCGCCACCTGGGCCACGAGCGCCACCTCCCACGTGAGGTATTCCTGCATCCGTTGCCTCGCCACGTCGGCGTCGTGGTCGTAGGGCTTGTACCAGACGTCGTCGGCGATCGTGGTCGGCCGACCGGGGCCCTGTTCCATCTCGTAGCCGGCGTGACGCCACCCCTTGTTGCCGGCGGCCAGGGCGAACACCTCGGCGTGGGGCCACAACGCGGCGACCTCGGCCACCGCCAGCTTGGCCAGGGTGCCGTCGGTGGACGTCAGCACGATCGTCGGCTTCTCCCCGATCGTGATCCTGGCGTCGCCCAGGCGACTCCGGATCCCCCACCACGAGCCGGGGATGTGACCCCGGTTCTGGTACTTGGTGCTGGTGCCGATGTCGACCACGGCGATCGAGTCGGCGTCGGCGTCGAGGCGGGTGGCCAGCTCCGGCGGTCGCATCATGGGCGCCGTCACCCGGGCCAGGTCGTTGCGGGCCACCTTGCCCTTGGCCAGGGCGCCGGTGACGTTCGGGCCGCCGATACCCCCGGCCAGGACGACGGCGTCGGACCAGCCCAGCTGGCGGAGCCACGACGCCGTCATCGTGGCCCGCACCCCGTTGTCGTCGACGAGGACGAGCCGGGCGTTGCGGGTGGCCACGTACTCGTCGGTGGCCTGCACGAGCTGGCCGCCCGGGGCGTGGACGCTGCCCGGCAGGTGTCCGGCCTCGAACTCGGCATCGGTCCTGACGTCGAGCAGGTAGGTGGTGCGGTGCTCGTCAGCCGACCACTCGTCGAGCGTGGCCCGATCGATCTCGACCACCCCGAACCGCTCCGCCACCCGGCGGGCCGCCGACGACGACCACGCCGCCGCCTCCGGTCCGGGGTCGGGGGCGTGGGTCTCGTCGCCCGACGCCGGCTCGAACCCGGCGAGCTGCCAGCCCATGGTGCCGTTCTCCAACGCCAGCACCCGGTTCTCGAGGCCGGCGTTGATGAGCGACTGGGCCCCGATGATGCTACGGGTGCGACCGGCGCAGTTGACGACGACCGTGGTGTCGGGGTCGGTCACCACCTCCTTGACCCGGTAGACGAGCTCGGCTCCCGGGCAGTCGATGCCGGTGGGAATGCTCTGACGGCGGAACTCGCCCATCGGTCGGGAGTCGAGCACGACGACGGGCGACCCGTCGTCGAGCAACCGTTGCAGTTCGGTGGCCGAGATGTGGGGGGTCCCGAAGGTGGTCTCGACCAGCTCGCCGAAGGCCTTGGACGGGACGTTGATCCCCGAGTACAGCTCGTAGCCGGCCCGGGCCCACGACTCGATCCCGCCCGACAGGACCCACACGTCGGTCCAGCCGAGCTCGATCGAGCGGTCGGCGGCCCGGCGGGCCAGCTCCGAGGCGCCGTCGCACCACACCAGCCGGGTCGAGCGGCGCGGCACGAGACGATCGAGCAACAACTCGAGATGCGACAGGGGCAGCGATGCGGCGTGGAACAGGTGGGCCTCGCTGAACGAGCCCTGCTCGCGGGCGTCGAGGAGGGCGAGCTCGTCGCCGTCGGTCAGCCAGCCGGCCAGCTCGGCGGCCGTGACCGCCTTTGGCCCGGTCAACAGGAGGCGAGGCCGGAGCGGGCCTCGCGGATGTCGCCGTGGGCGTTGAAGACCCGCCACTCACCCCGCTTGCCGTCAAAGAACACCCGCTCGTCGAGCCGCTCGAGGGCCAGGCCGTAGCAGTGGAAGTTGAGGGCCGGCCCGTCGATGTGGATCGAGTGGAGGTCGTCGGGCAGCATCGCAACCCCGGTGCCGGCCTCGACCATGTGCTCGTGGGTCTGGGTCACCCCGTCGTCGCTGCGGCGGTAGAACCGGTTGAGCTCCTGACCCTCGAAGCCGACGACGACCGCCCACGTCGTGTGGTTGTGGGCCGGGGTGCCGACCCCGCCGCGCGAGGCGTTGGCGTAGAGGGCGAACCGGTCGTCGGGGTCCTGCGACAGCCGGTAGAGGCAGCTCTTCAGCTGGTCGTCATCACCGGGCGGGGGGTAGGCGTCGAGGGAGAACAACGACCGGTCAGCCGTCAGCTCGAGGAGGCGGTCGCGGATCCGCTCCACCGCGTCCCTGGTGACCCCATGGGTGGCTTCGATGGTCCGGATGTCGGCCATCGTCGCCTCGATCGCTTCCGCTCGTTCCGACATGGACCAAGCCTAGGTGGCCGCCTCCACCCGGTCACATGCAGACTGTGGTCATGACCACGACCGACGATGCCCAGGCCACCGCCAACCGGTTCCTGACCCGGCGGCCCCCGACCTTCGACTCGGTCGAGGAGGAGCGGCGGCACTCGCTGGAGCGGCTGGCGGGCGTGTGCCGGGTGTTCGGCCGCGCCGGGTTCTCCGAGGGCCTCCTCGGCCATGTGACGGTGCGCGACCCCGAGTACCACGACCGGCTGTGGGCCAACCCGCTCGGGGTCTCGTTCAATCGGATCCGGGTGTCCGACCTGGTCCAGGCCGACCACGAGGGCAACATCCTCGTCGGCGACCGCCCGGTCAACCCCATCGGTCTCCTGCTCCACGCCGCCGTCCACCGGGCCCGGCCCGAGATCTCCGCGGTGTGCCACGCCCACTCGACGTACGGGTCGGCGTGGTCGACGTTCGGCCGCCCACTCCAGCCCCTCACCCAGGACATGTGCGTCTTCCACGAGGATCAGGCGGTGATCACCGAACCCCGGATCGCCATGAACGCCGAGCAGGCCGACCAGTTCGCCGCCGCCTTCGGCGACAAGAAGGTGGCGATCCAGACGGGTCACGGACTCTTCACCACGGGGCGGACCGTCGACGAGGCGGCCTGGTGGTTCATCGGTCTCGACAAGGCGTGCCACGTTCAGCTCCTGGCCCAGGCGGCGGGGACACCCGAAGAGTGGCCTCACGAGGCGGCCCTCGGCACCCGTCGCGGCCTCGGGAGCCCGGAGTTCGGGTGGTTGTCGTTCCAGCCGCTGTGGGACGAACTCGTCGAGTCGGACCCCGACCTGTTCGACTGACCAGCTGCTCCCGGCCGGGGCTCGGTCCCCAGCCGGCGGCTCCGGATCAGGCCGGGACGGGAAGCTTGGCCACGTCGATGTTGTAGAGGTCGACGACGTTTCCCCACACCATGCGCTCGCGTTCGGCGTCGGGCACGCCCTTCATGATCCGGTCGAGGATCGGGATCGAGTTGGGCCAGATGGCGTCGTGGTGGGGATAGTCGTTGCCCCACACCAGGTTGCCGACGCCGATGAGCTCACGGGTGAGGATGCCGGCCTCGTCGTCCTCGAACGTGACCCAGAAGTTCCGGTCGAAGTACTCCGACGGCTTCAGGGTCAGGTAGTCGACGGCGTACTTCGGGGTGCGGTAGATGGCATGGTCGAACCGCTGCTTGAAGTGGGCCACCCATCCCGTCTCGAACTCGGCCAACACGAACTTGAGCTTGGGGAACCGCTCCACCACCCCACCGCAGATCAGATCCATCACGGTGTTGGCCACCGTGGTGTGAGCCAGCGTGTAGCCCTTGATGGTGCCACCGGGCGTGCCCCAGTGGGCGGGCAGGCCGCAGTCGAAGGTCGTGCCGGTGAAGATGTGCATCGTGATCGGCAGGTCCATCTCGGAGAACTCGGCCCACAGTGGGTCGTACACCGGGTCGGCGTAGCTCTTCTCGATGGGGGCATGCGACGGGATGGCGAAGCCCCGGACACCCTTCGCACCGGCCCGGCGGATCTCCTTCACGCAGGCGTCGACGTCGGGCACGGGGAGGCAGCCGATCCCGATGAGCCGCTCGGGGGCCGGGGTGCAGTAGTCGAACACCCAGTCGTTGTGACGTTCGAAGGCCGCCGTGCGCACCTCGTCGTCGGGGAGGGCGAAGGTGAACATCGACAAGCTCGGGTACATGACCTCGCCCACGATCCCGTCGCGCTCCTGCTCGGCCAGACGCTGGTTCGAGTCGCGGACGCCGGGGTTGAGGCCCTCGTAGCCCTGGGCGATCAGCTCGTCGGTCTTCGGGTCGTCGAGCCGGTTGCCGGCGATGCCGAGACGACCGACCGGAATGGGTCGGTTGCCGGGCATGACGAGAAAGTCGCCCCGGTGGCCGTTGATGTTGCTCTCGATGCGCGGTGCCTTGGAGCCGAAGCGCTCCTCCAAGCCCTCGAACACCTCCCGAGCCTCGACGACGTGGGAATCGCAGGAATAGTGGCGCATGGCGGATCTCCAGTGGATGTGGTTTCCCTGGCGCCACGTTAGGCGCGGCATCCCTGTCCAGTGAAGCCGGGATGGGCGGCGTCACCGGGGCCGGCGCCCGGCTCATGTAAGCGCTCAGTAGCCGAGCTGCTTGTCGACCACGCCCTCGAACGGCTCGCCGCGTTGGGCCCGACGCAGGTTGTCGCAGAACCGGGCGACGTTGCGGGGGGCGCGGAGCTGACTGGCCCCGGCGGTGTGAGGGGTCATGGCGACATTGTCGAGGGTGAACAGGGGATGATCCCTGGGCAGCGGCTCGCCGGGGGCGACGTCGAGGGCGGCGCCCCCGAGATGGCCCGACTCGAGCGCCCGCACCAGGGCGTCGCCGTCGATGACCTCGCCCCGGGTCACGTTGACCAGGTAGGCGCCGGGGCGCATGGCGGCCAACACGTCGTCGCCGAACAGCTGGTCGGTCTCGGGGGTAAGGGGGCAGCAGATGGCGACGACATCGGACTGGGCCAGCAGGTCGGCGAGCCGGCTGGCGGGCCACACCTCGGCCACCCCGTGATCGCCGGGCGACGGGAACTCGTCGACGGCGATCGTGTTCATCCCGAACGCCACCGCCCGCTTGGCCATGGCCCGGCCGGTGCCGCCGAAGCCGACGACGCCCATGGTGAGCCCCTCGAGTTCGATCTCCTTCATCCGCATCTCGACCCGGTGGTCCCAGGCGTCGGGCCCGTGCTTGATGGCGCTGTGGATCTGGCGGGTCAGGGCCAGGAGCAGACCGAAACCGGTGTCGGCCAGGTGGCCGCCCACGAGCCCCTTCTCCCCGGTGAGGATCACGTCGCTGGCCACGAACTCGGGGAACATCAGCGAGTCGACGCCGGAGGCGATGGCGTGGAGCCAGCGCAGCTTCGGGGTGGCGGCGAACAGCCGCTCGTTGAGGATGCCGAGGATGATCTCGACATCAGCCGCCATCGCCGATGCCTCCTTCATGCCCTTGGCCACCTGGATGGTCGACCCGTCGGGGGCGGCGGCGGTGACGTCGGCCAGGAACTCGGGTTTGACCTCGGGCATGGTGAGACCCTCGATCAGCAGGATGTTGGTAGGGCCGTCGAGTGGGATGGTCGTCATGGCTGCCTCCACGGGCGAGGGTCGGGTCGACGTCGGGTGGGCGGGGGCGGCGATGCAGCCTCGACTGCCGGCGCCCGTCGATCCACCCCGGCCGTGACCGTACTGTGGCCGCCGACACAGCCGCCAATGACGATCCCGTCAGCCGGGCACCCGATCGACGGGTGGTCGTAGGCTGACGGCGATGGCGGAGCACCGACGAGATTTCCTGTTGCCGGCCGAGGAGGGGATCGACGACGGTGGCGTCGTCATCCTCGAGTGGCTGGTGGCCGTCGGGGAGCGGCTGACGGTCAACCGGCCGGTGTGCACGGTCAGCGGAGGTGGGGTTGCCCGCACACTGCTGTCGCCCTGCGCCGGCACGGTAGAGGCGCTCGGCGGCGATGTCGGTGACCGACTGCCACCCCGTGCCCTCGTGATCGGTGTGGCGTCACCCGGCGGGCCCGAGCCGGAGGCCGAGGCCGAGCCCGAGGCCGAGCCGCCCAACGGACGCGGGCCCGAAGCCGAGGCCGAGCCGCCCGACGGACGCGGGCCCGAGGCCGAGGCCGACCCGCCCGGCGGGCCCGAGCCGGGCGGCGGCCGGGACGCAGACGCGTCGCCGTTGGCGCGGCGACTGGCCGGGGAGTACGGCGTCGACCTCTCGACGGTCGAAGGCACCGGCGCCGGGGGCCTCGTCACCCGGGCCGACGTCCAGCGCCACGTCTTCGGCCCCGAGCACGGGCCGCCGTCCACCGCCGAGGGCGACGACGCCGCTGGGACCGGTTCGGCTACCGGTCCCGCCCCCGTCCCGGTAGCGGAGACCACGACCGAGCCCACACCCGCCGGTGACGTCGGCGCCATTCGGACGACCGGGTCAGCCACGGCCATCGGCGCCGCCGCGACGGTGCCGAGCTACTCGGTCACGGTCGAGGTCGAGTCGGGCCAGCTCGACCGGGCCGGACAGCGGCTCGGCGGCGCCGGGGGCCGGCCCGTGTCGCGGGCCGCTCTCCTTGCCCGCCTGGTCGTACCGGCCCTGGCCGACGGCGGCGGCGGCCCCGCATCAGTCGATGGGGGCCCGGGCGCAGTGGGAACGGGCGACCTCTCGGTCAGCTCGGTCGACGCCCACGGCGCGCCGTTCACCGCGGTCGTCCGCGCCGCCCACACCCTCAGCCTCGACGAGATCCACCGGGCGCTCCTCGCAGCCCCCGCCCCCGCCGGCCCGGCGGCCGATGACCGGCCACCGCCGTCGGTGGTGATCCACGACGTCGGCGGCCTCGGTCTCGACGCCCTCACGCCGGTGCTGAGCCCGGGGGCCTCCGTCATCGTCACGTGCGGGCGGACCCGCCCCCAGGTGCGGCTCGTCGACGACCGGGTCGCCACCGTCCCGGTGGCGACCGTGGTCGTCACCCTCGACGCCCGGACCGTGGCGGTCGAGGCCGGGGCGGCCTTCGTGCGTCGCCTCGTCACCTACCTGGAGGATCCGATCCTGGCCTTCGCCGACTGACGGTGCCTTCGGGCCGCCACCGCCCGTCACGCCAGGTAGGGACGGGCGGCTCGGGCGTCCCGCAACGCCGTCGCCCACCATGCCAGCTGATCGAGCATCGCCTTGGCCGCCTGTTCGGCCCGATCGGGTTCGGCCAGGACGCCGTCCTGGAACTGGTGGTGGACCCCGTGGAACCCGACGACCTCGCGGATCGTGGTGGCGTGGAGCTCGGCGAAGACCTGCCGGAGCTGCTCGACGGCCCGCATCCCGCCGGCCTGGCCCCCGTAGCCGACGAAGGCGACGGGCTTGGCGAACCACTCGGACCGGGCCACGTCGATGGCCTGCTTGAGCTGCGCCGGATAGCCGTGGTTGTACTCCGGGGTGACCACCACGAAGGCGTCCGCCGCATCCAGCCTGACGCAATGGGCACGGACGGTGTCGTCCGGCTCGGCGGCCAATGTCGGGGGCAGCTCTACGTCGATGAGGTCGATCACGTCGACCGTCATGTCGTCACGCCGGCCGAGCTGGTCGATGAGCCATGCCGCAACCCGGCCACCGATCCGACCCGGCCGGTTGCTGGCCACGATGACGACCACGGCGAGGGCCGAGATGCCGCTCATTGCGAGACCTCGCTCCGCTGACCGGTGGCGGAACGTAGCGCCACCTCGGTGACCGACCCCGGCCGGTCGGCGAGGCGCCAGCGGCGGCCGCCGTCGACGCTGACCCGGAGCGACCCGTCGGGCAGGGCGAGGGCCGCCAACGGCCCCGACGCCGCCATCATGCGGGGCCCGATGGCGCCGTCGAAGCGCTCCGGCAACCCGTCGACGATCCGCTCGAAGCGGACACCGTCGAACAGGTAGAGGGCCCCGTCGGCTCCGGCATGGCCGGAGGAGGCGCCGACGAGCACACCCCGATCGGCGACCGCCACCGCCAGGAGGTAGGTGGCGTGGAGGCCGTCGGCGTGGTAGCTCCACGTCCGACCCCGGTCGAGGCTCCGACCGAGGCCCCGCTCTCCGGTAGCGGCCCACAGGTTGCCGCTGGCCGGATCGACCGCAACCTGGTGGACGTCGTCGTGGAGGTCGATCGTGGCCTCCCACGACCGGCCCAGGTCGGCGCTGCGCAGGATGCCACCGACGTGGACCCCTACGAGGAGGTCGTCGCCGGCCGACGCCATCGACATGACCGCCGCCGGCCCGCCCCAGGGCGTGTGCCATGCCTCGCTGGTCGGGGCCCCGTCGAAGGCGGACACCGGTTCGAGGTGGTCACCCCGCAGCCGCCACAACGTCGCCGGGTCGGCGCCGACGAACACGATCCCCCGGTGCACGTGGAGGCAGGTGCCCTTGGTCGACCCGAGGGTGGCGACGACCCCGTGGCCGTGGGGCCCGAGGCGGTGGACCTCGTTGCCGTCGACGAGGAGCCAGACGTCGTCGCCGTCGGTGGCCAGCGAGGTGATGCGCCGGCCGGGTAGGAGTCCGTCGCCGACGCCGGGACCGCGCAGACCGTCGGGGGTGGCGGCCAGCACCCGGTCGTCGTCGGTGCGGGCAGCGGGGAGCAGGGGTCGGGTCGTCGTCGTCATGTCACCGCTTCTTTCTCGAGCGTGAGGTGTCTCATGAGCCGACCGTAGGGGTTCAAGTTCACTTCAAGTCAAGGGCCCGAGGCGCTAGCGTGAACCCATGGACGACGAGCTGACGATCGGGGCGGTGGCCGAACGGACCGGGGTGGCCACGTCGGCCCTGCGGTTCTACGAAGACCAGGGACTGATCTCGGCGGAACGCAACGACGCCGGGCACCGCCGCTATCGCCGGGCTGTGCTGCGACGCGTGTCGTTCGTGCAGTTCGCCCAGCGCATCGGCCTCAGCCTCGACGAGATCAGGACCACCCTCGACGAGCTTCCCCACGACCAAACCCCCGACGACGACGACTGGGCCCGGCTCGCCAGCTCCTGGCGCCCCCGTCTCGACCGGGAGATCGCCCTCCTGGAACGACTGCGCGACCGGCTCGACGGGTGCATCGGGTGCGGCTGCCTGTCGCTGACCCACTGCCGGGTCCTCAACCCCGGAGATCAGGCTGGCCGGGGCGGTTCCGGGGCCCGCTATGTCCTCGACGGCGCCTGAAGGGCGCCGCGTGTCCTCGACGGCGCCTGACAGTGAGAGGTTCGCAGCCCCGAAACACGGCGTTCACACTGAGGCCCTAGGCTCGTAGCCATGGTGGACATCAGTACCGACAACACCTTTCTGGTGCGCGTGCGGATGATCGATCGGCCGGGCGCCCTCGGTGCGATCGCGTCGCGGATAGGTGCCGTGCGGGGAGATCTCGTCGGCATCGAGATCATGGAACGCCGCAACGGCTTCGTCATCGACGAGCTCCAGGTCGCCCTTCCCGCCGGTGATCTGTGCGACCTGATGGTGCGAGAGCTCGACGACATCGACGACGTCACGGTCGAAGACGTCCACCCGTGCGCCCAGTCCCTCCACGACCCGCAGCTCACGGCCTTCGAGGTCGTCGACATCCTCATCGGCGCCGACTCCACCGATGAGCTCCTGTGGTCGCTCAGCGCCCACACCCGGCGCACGATCCGGACGGCCTGGGTCTGCGTCGTCGACGACGGCGGCCAGATCCTGGCCGGGTCGGGGCCGGTGCCCGAGGAGCGCTGGCTGGGACGCCTGCTCGACGCCGAGCGGGCGATGGCCCGCCGGCCCGCCGATGGCGGCGAGGTCCCGCTCGACGCCGATCATCTCCTGTGGATGCCGCTACCGATGGCCGGCCTCACCCTCGTCGCCGGCCGGAGCGCCCTGCCCTTCCGGTCCCGGGAACGGCAGAAGGCGGCGGCGATGGCACGGGTGGCCGGCACGTGGTATCAGCGGCTGAAGGAACGATCGCGCCTGACGGGGATGCTGGCCCATCCCAGCCTCGGCACCCCGGTTCGGGTCGACCACCCCGCCTGACTCAACGGGTGACGGCGTCGGCGAACCTCTTCGTGGCCGACGTGGTGCCGGCGATGAGGAGCACGTCGCCCTTCTCCAACACGGTGTCGGCGGTGACGGCGGTGAACGTCGAGCCGACGCTCTTGCGGCAGACCACGGTCACGTCGTAGCGCTGGCGGACGTTGGTCTCGGCCAGCGACGATCCGACCATCGACGCCGGGGCCATGATCTCCACCAGGGCGAACCCCTCGTCGATGGCCACGTGGTCGAGGAGGCGGCCGGTGACGGTGTGGAACAGCAACTCCAGGCCCGCTATCTCCGGATGGATGACGGCCAGGAGGAACGTGGCGGTGCCCACCGTGCCGAGGGCGGCGACGACGAGGGCGAGGGCCTGACGCTGGATCGACAGCGAGAGGCGCCGGTTGAACAGGGTCGTGATCGGGTCGCGCTGGAACTCCGAGATCGTGGAACGGACGACGACGGCCAACGTCGACGTCTTGATGCCACCGCCGGTCGAGGCGCTCCCCGCCCCGATCACCATCAGCAGGATCAACACGAGCAGTGAGCCGCCCCGCATCTCGCCGAACGACGGCGAGCTCGCCGAACGGCGACCAGGTGGTGCCGGTGTCGACCACGGCCAGACCGGTCACGGTCACCGCCGAGGCGGCGGTGAAGAGGGCGTCGCTCAGGCCCGGGGTGGTGCCCGCCCGATGACTGACCGGCAGGGTCAGGAGGACCGTCCCGAAGGTGATGGCCACGGCGAAGGCGACGACGACGACACCGGGATGAGTGATCCGCTGGACCTCCACCCCGTCCGGTTCGTCTCGGTCGACGCCACGAGGCAGTAATGCCGGGCTGACGAGGCAGTATGCCGGGCTGACGAGGAACCGCCCTCAGCGGGCGCGGACCGCCTCCGCCGGGTCCAGTCGAGAGGCCCGCGCGGCCGGATAGGTCCCGGCGACCGCTCCCAGTACGAGGGCTCCGACGGCGCTCAGGCCCAGTCCGTCGACCGGCACGTCGATCGGCCACCCGCGGTAGGTGCTGTAGCCGATGGTGACCGCGGCGCCGAGGCCGATCCCGATCACCCCGCCGAGGGCGGCCAGCGCCGCACTCTCGGCCACGAACTGGACGGCGATGTGTCGCCTGGTCGCCCCCAGGGCACGCCGCACCCCGATCTCGACCCGGCGTTCCACGACGGCGATCACCATGACGTTGGCGATTCCTATGGCCCCCACCAGCAACGCCACCGCTCCCAGACCGATCAGGAGGTTGGCCAGGGCATCGTCGATGGCGGCCTGGACCTCGAGCGCCTCGCTCGGCCTCGACACCGCGACCCCGTCGGGGTCGGCGGGATCCGCGGTTCTCGCCGCCACCCCGGCGACGGCCGCGACAGAGGCGGGATCGACTCGCACATAGACGGTCTCCGGTGCCGGGTCGGTGCCGAACAGGAGCCCTGCGACACCGGTGCCGACGAGCACCATGCGGTCGACGTCGGGGTTGAGGGGCAGGGTTTCGAGCACGCCCACGACGGCGAACCGGTGACCGCCGATGACGACTGCACGACGCCCGCCGCTCCCGTCGATCCCGAGGCGCCGGGCCGCCTCCGCCCCGAGGACCGTGAGCGGGAGCCCGGTGTCGCCGGCCGAGATGAACCGCCCGTCGGCGATGGCGGCCGACAGGGTGTCGACGAGCTCGGGCTCGGTCGCGGCCACGGTCACGCCGCCGTTGCGGCCCGGGGCCAGCAGGTCGTTGCGTGTGACGCCCACATCGAGGGGGGTGAGGGCCGCCGCGTGCTCCGTCGCCGGGATCCGGCGGAGGCGTTCGACGGAGTTCGGCGGGAGCCCGTCGTCCCGTCCCGGCACGAGGCTGGGTGTCGCCTGTACGGCAAGGAGGTTCGTTCCGAGCCTGTCGATCTGGGCCACGACGTCGGCCCGGCTCGACGATGAGATCCCGATCACGGAGACCATCGAGCCGATGCCGGCAGCGATACCGACGGCGGTCAGAAATGTTCGTAGCGACTTGGCCCGGAGGCCGTCCAGGGCGGTCCGGAACAGGTCGGCCGTCCGCATCCGGGCGGCGTCAGCCGGGAACCCGTCGGGGGTCCATGCTCCGCCGATCATCTCAGGCCACCACCCGGGGGACGCGGTCGGGCGCGAGCGGCGACCGGTCCTCGACGACCCGGCCGTCGACCACCCGTATCTGCCGGGGGAACGACCGGGCGATGTGCTCGTCGTGGGTGACGACAACGATCGTGGAGCCACCGGCGTTCAAGCTTCGGAGCAGTCGGATGATCTCACGGCTCGATCGCTGATCGAGGTTGCCGGTCGGTTCGTCGGCCAGGACGACCGCCGGTTCGGTCACCAATGCCCGGGCGACGGCAACCCGTTGTCGTTCACCGCCCGACAGCTGGCCCGGGCGATGATCGACCCGGTGGCCGAGACCGACCCGTTCGAGGGCCGCTCGGGCCCGGTCCCGACGGTCGTGGGGCCGGGTACGTCGATAGACGAGCGCCAGTCCCACGTTGTCGAGGGCGGTGAGGGCGGGCAGGAGGTTGAACTGCTGGAAGACGAAGCCGATCCCGGCGGACCGCACGGCGGCCAACTCCCTGCCGGACAGGGAGTTGGTGATCCGGCCATCGATCCGAACCGTGCCCGACGTCGGGCGCTCCAGGGTCCCCATGATGTTCATCAGGGTCGACTTGCCCGAGCCCGACGGCCCGGTGACCGCCACCAGCTCCCCTCGTCCGATGACGAGATCGACGGCGTCGAGGACACGGACCGTACCCTGGTCGCCGAAAGTCCGGGTCACCTCGTGCAACTCGACGACGGCGCTCATGGGACCACCACCCGGTCGCCGGGGCCGAGGGGGCCGGTCACCGCCACCACGGCATCGTCGAAGCCGATCACCTCGACCGCCAGGAGGGCGGTCGTTTCGCCGTCGACCTTCTCGACGGCGTACCCGCCCTCGACCAGGGCCACGAGGGCATCGACGGGAACGGTCAGGGCATCGGCCGCCACCGTCTCCTCGACGACGACCTCCACCGGCTGAGGTTCGCTGTCGAGCCCCTCGACGGCGTAGGTGACCCGGTACTGCAGGTCGCCCGTGTCGTCGGCGGTGGCGGTCGCCCCGACGTAGCGGGCGACACTGGTCGAACCGTCGGGCAGGCCCACGGTCACCTCGGTCTTGTCCTGCAGCCAGGCGTACTGGCGCGACGACACCAGCGCCGTCACCTCGGCCGCGGTCCCGGTCACCGTCAACACGGTCGACCCACCGGTGACCCGGTCGCCGATCCGTCCCGTGGAGGCGACTCGGAGCGGGCCGGTTCCGATGACGATCTCGGAGCTGGTGAGCCGACCGTCGACGGTGAGTCCGAAGCGCTTCTCGAAGTCGCGCACGGCGTTCGTCGTCGCCCAGTCGAACCGGTCGTCGGCCACCCAGCCCTCGGGGCCGAACCCGTGGTTGGCCAACAAGGTCTCGAGCTGCTCGATGTCGGGGCCCCGGTCGATGCCACGCACCAGATCGCGGTAGAGGGGGAGGTCGCCGACGAGGTAGATGGTGGGTTGCTCGTCGATGCGCCACAGCACCTCGCCCGAGCCGAGAAGGGAGCCGGGGGCCGGGACCCAGGTCACCGTTCCGTCACGGCTGGCCGTCACATCCCGGGAGACGCCGAAGTCGAGGTCACCGGCGAAGCGTTGCGAGCTGCGCAACGTGGCAACGGTGACGTCGGCCGTCGATCGGGGCACGGCCCGGTCGGGCGGCGTCTCCGACGCACGATCGACGCCACCACCGGTCGACAGACCGAGCCAGGCGGCGCTGGCTACCACGGCCGCAATCGACGTGGTCCCCGCCAGGAGCAGGATCCGTGAGCGACGACGATCCCGCCCCTTGCCGGTCATCGGCTGGCCTCCGTCGTCGTCATCGACTCGTCGACACAGTCGGCGAGGGCCGCCTCCATGGCCGGCGTGGTCTCGATCTGATCGAGGGCCGCCGCCCGGGGGCCGTTGCTGTCGATGAGGAGGATGTCATCGGGAACGTCGATCTGGAGGACGGAACGGGCGCAGGCTGCGAACCGGGCGGAACCGTCGACCAGGTCGGCCTGCTTGCCCGGGTCGAGCAACAGCTCGTCCGTCGAGCCCTGGAGGATATGGGCGCAGGCGCCGATGGCCTCGACGACGGTCGGGTCGTTGAGGGCTTCCTCCATGGCCTCGGGTGACGTGGCGGCGATGCTGACGGGGTCGACGCCTCGTTCGATCAGGCAGTTGTCGTAGTCCGCCATGGCGTCGCCCCCGGCAGGGGCGACCGGGTCGGAGGCGCCGGCATCGAGGGTGGGAACCCCTTCCCGTCCGGCGGCATCGCTGGCGTCGGCTGCATCGCTGCCGCAGCCGGCCAGAGCGAGGGCCGCCAGGGTGGCGGTGACGAGGGCGCGGGTCCAGCGGGGCCGGTCCACCCGTCTCGTCGACGGGATCGGCGCCGCCGTCCGGTCGGGCGACCTGGAGACACGGACGCTGAGGTTGGTGTGGGCGCGCATTGGTTGACCTCCTGGCTTCGTTCGTTGCGGATTGAGGGTGCTTCGGTGAGGACGGTGGGCCGGCGGCCCGTGGTGGCGGTCAGTCGGCGGCGGACACCAGGGGCGGTGGTGGGATCGGGGCCCTCAGCCGCCGGAGCTGGAGTCCGTCACCCACGGGGGCGAGGAGGGTGAGGGCATGGCCCACCCCGCACAGCAGGGCGAACACGGCTGGCAGGGTCGGCCCCCGACCCAGCCAGAACAACGTCCCGGTGGCGAGGGCGGCGCCCGGTCCAGCCACGACCGATGCGGCCGACCGCCGACGCGACACGGCGTCGTAGACGATGCGGACGTTTCCCGTCCCGAGCGACCCCGCCACCTCTGTCACCCGGCCACCGAGGAGGACGATGGCGATGACGTGACCATGCTCATGGGCCACACCGAGGGCGAGGAACACGAGCGGTAGCGGCCATGACGGTGTGCCCAGCTGGAGCATCCCGCCTCGTTCGCCGAGCCAGAGGACGACGGCGGCGACCATGGTCCACGGCCCGCCCGAGGCCAACGTTCGGGCCGTCACGGCGATGAGGGCGGCCGGGAGGCTCACGCCCGCCTCACGACCGACTCGGTGTGGACCTTCGACACGACGGCCCCCACCGCTACGCCGCAGGCGACGAAGAACAGTGGCACCGCGGCCTGGGACGGCCCCTCTCCCAACATCCCGAGGAGGCGAGTGAGCAGCAGCAGCCCGCCGCCGGAGATCACGAGGGTGAGTGCACCTGCCATCGCCGAGGTCAGGGGCTGCTGCCCGTCGACCGGGACGAGGCTTCCGGCGAGGAGGGAGCCGAAGTACGTCGGGAGGGTGAACTGGACGAGCACCGTCACGACGGCGGCCGGCCCGTAGGCCATGACGGCCCCGGAGGTGCCGACGGCGAACAGGGCGAGCACGACGAGAAGGGGACCCAGCACCTTGGCCAGACCAACCCGCCATCCGACGCCGATGGTCGACCGGAGCAGCCAGCTGGCCCGCAGGTTGGTCCCGGTGGCGTGAAGGCCGACGGCGCCGGCGATTGCGGCCGCCAAGGCGAGGCACAGCTCACCTTTGATGCCATCGGACCACAGGGCGGCCCCCAGGCCGGCGCCGACCACCCCGAAGAACGACATGAGGGTGGTCGGCGAACGGGCCAGACACACCGCCTCGTACCAGACCAGGAGGGCCAGATCGCCCCGTCGCGGCGGCCGGACCGTCACATAGGTGATGCTCGTCGCCTGGTCGCCGGCGTTGCGGATCGCCGAGGCGCTCAGGATGACCAGGACAGCGGCGACGACCGTCGAGAGCGCCAGCAGGGTGAGTCCGGCCACGAGCGCCCCCCGGTCGGACCTGGTCAGACCGACGGTCAGGAGATGAAGGGTCTCTCCGGGGGAGATCGAGCGTGGGAAGGCGGCGACGCCGGCCGGGGCGAAGGTCGGCCACCCCAGCACCGCGCCGACGGCGAGGACGATGACAAGCGCAGCGACGTTGGCATGGACGAGCGGCAGTCGCAGGTGCCGGCGTGCTCCCGTGGCCACCAGGCGATGGAGCCCGAGAGCGGCGACGGCGGCCGCCGAGACCAGGACGACACCGGAAGCAACGATGGCGGCCGACACGGTGGGCCCGCCACCGGCGGCCGAGAGCGTGTAGACAATCGGCAGCGTGGTCATCCACGTGATTCCCAGGGCCACCGCCATGGTCGGGACGACCAGGACGGCGAGACGCTTGGCTCGGCTCGCTCCTGCCAGGTGGAGCAAGGTATCCATGGCCGACGTATCGGCGGTCAGCAGCCCGAAGATTCCGCCGATGGCGATGGCGCTGACCACGACGCCGTTGCCGAGCGAGCGAACGACGAGCAGGGCCTCGTCGCTGGCGACGCCCCCGGTGACCGTGGCCAGATCATCGAAGAGATGTACCGAGCCGTACATGAGCAGGCAGGCGACGATGCCCAATGCCCCACCAGCGATGCGGAGCGCCGTCGGGGTGAGCCCGAGCAGGCCCGAGGTCTCCCTCGACCAGACCCGGAAGGCGAGCCTCGTGGCCCCTAACACGACGCCTCCGCCCCGTCGCGGCCCCCGATCATCGAGCGGGTCAGCACGACGAGCGCGCCCAGTGCGGCACCGACGACGACACAGACGAGCGTTCCGGCTCCGGTCGACACGGCGAGATCGAAGCCACCGTCGGGCCCGGAGACGTAGCTGACGTCGACCAGTCCGGTGATGGACCGACCGGCCTCCGCCTGCACGGCGGTGAAGAGGGCGGCGACGACGAGCAGAAGGGCGACGGCGCCCCCGACGACAGCACCACCGAAGGCACCGAGAATCAAACGGGTGTATCGCATTGGATCTCTCCGATCACTGTGGTTGGTTCGGGTGTCCCGGCCGGGTGGCCGAGCATCTCTGTCAGCCGGTGACGAGCCTCGACGATCGACGCGTCGAGGCCGGTCAGGCGGAGGAAGGCCGACTCGAGGTCGCTGACGGCGGCGAGCTCCATGACATCGGCCGGGGTTCCGAAGGCCAGGCGCTGGCCTTCGAAGAGGATGGCCAGACGGTCGAGATCGCGTTCCGCTCTGGCCAGATCATGGGTGGCCACCAGTAGGGCCGTGCCCCGTAGACGCAGTATGTCTACGAGCTCCCGGACGATGACGGCCGACTCCGGATCGAGGCCGCGGTGGGGCTCGTCGAGGATGAGGAGTCGGGGGCGGTGGGAGACCGCAGCCACGATCTGGATCTTGCGTTTCATGCCGTGGGAGAACTCACCGACCGGTCGATGGAGATGTCGTCCGAGGGCGAACATCTCTACGAGGCTGTCGCGCACGACGGGATCGGCGAAGCCCCTCAGCTGTTCGTGCAGGTCGAGGAACTCGTCGCCGGTAAGGGCGCTGGGAAGGGGGAGGTCGTCGGGCACTAGCCCCAGCGACCTCCGGGTTGCGACGGCTCTCGGCGACAGTCCGTCAATCGAGATCGACCCGCTCGTAGGCTCGAGCAGACCCACGATCATGTGGAGCGTGGTGGTCTTCCCGGACCCGTTGGGCCCGAGAAGACCTACCACCTCGCCTTCGTCGATCGACAAGGAAAGGGACGACACTGCGCAATGACTACCGAACTTCTTGGTCAGTTCGTGTATTTGAAGCACTGGTTTCGACATGTTCATAGACCTTTTCTCGTCATCGATCGACGCACACCAGGCGAACACTCAGCTCATCGCGTGCACTTGAAGCTGAGCTTGTACTCCCAAACCTTCCAGCCATTCGTCCTGATGCTGAGGCCGCCGGCGTACGAGCCGCCACGGTTGATGCAGACAACGGCCACGTAGGCCATGACGCCGACAACGGCGACGATGGCTATGGCCACGATCAGGACGATCCAGACCGCAAAGGCTTCCTGCCGCCGGCGGAGGCGCTCGATGGAGTTCGAGACGCGAACGCCCGGCCTACCGCCATGGAAGAGGGCGGCATCGGAAATGCCGGCCAGGCCCTGATCGACCCCGGCACGGAACCGGGCCTCGAACGTGGGCGGATCGAGGGTAGCTGCTACAGTCATTTCTGTTCCTCCGATTTGGGGATAGGTACTTGCAAAATCCACTCTGAATCGGAGGAACTCATTGGTCAACGACGGAGAGGGTCCATTGTTGGACCCATTGTCGGTTGACATCGGATCGACAGCCGACAACATTTCGACCATTCTTGGGTGATTCAAGGCCAACATCATCTGCCGCCTTCAGCTGAATTCAGGAACGAGAGAAGATCGCGCAAGCTGGCGCTCTCGTCCCGGCTATCGGTGGCGGGGTCGTCGGTGGCCGAGACGAGCGATCGGATTGTGCGCAGTTCCCGCTTCAGCGTCGAGAGCGACAGGTACATCCTTCGGGCGATGAGCAGGTGAGGCACGCCGGCGGCCAGATGCACGAGGATCGCCTTCTGCCGATCCGTGAGCGGTTGACCGCTGTTCGCCAGCTCGACCAGACCTGCCGACAACACGCTCATACCTTCGGCGACAGTGCCGGCGACGGCGGCGACGAGCTCCCGCTCCTCGATCAGCAAGGCACCTCCGAGTTGACCGAGACCGACGGCGTGGACGGCGAGCTGGGCCCCAATGGGATCATTGGGCACCAGGCGCACCACCCACCGACCGACCAGATCGCAGCGATCGCTGAGTTCCACCTCGGGCCCCGCCGGCCGAAACGGCGGACGGTCGCCGTCCACTACGGTCATCGATCCCGCCCCCCGGCGACGACGAGCTCTTGCACGACGGCCGCGCCGGACAGCCATCCGGTCAGGAGTCGACGATCGACTCGGGACAGCAGCCGAGGAACCTCGGGGTGGAGATCGGTTGCCGGGTCAACGGTAATGGCGCCGACGCTGGTCGTGGGCTCCAGTTCGGACAGCTCGCCGAGGGCGTCGACGAGGGCCGACGTGTGCGACCGGGCACGGAGGCGGCGGATCACGGCGGCGCAGCGTCTTCGATCCGCAGCCGAGACGACGAGGGAGTGACGCCGGCCGCGAGCGACCGCAGCGTCGACGTTGCTGGTCCAGGCGGCGACGACGGCCTCGTCTCCCGGACTGGGGGTGGTGGTCCTCAGGATCAGGTCCAGCTGCCACAACCAGGCGGTGGCCGCTCGCCATCGCCTTCCTTCCGATCTGAGCTCCCGTTCGAGCCAATCCCCGATGGCGGGGCCGAGCGGTCGACCGGCGTCGGAGGGGTCCAGATCTTGGAGCAGCTGGGACATGCCGAGGCCCCAGCCGGCGATCCCGTTCTCGTCGAGGAGATCGGCGGGGACCACGTCGAGCCCCATCATGCGGGCGAGAGACGGTCGTATCGAGAGCAGGAGGCCGGCGGCTCTGTCCGCCAGCTCGTCACCGTGGTTCATCCTCTCGCCTCCTGCTGTTGTTCGTCTGTTCGGGCCAGCATGAGAGGCTCGGGTATCATCGCGGTACCAAGAGGGGATCCGAGGAGCGACGTGATCACGAGTGGCCAGGGCGGCTCGGTTGGTCCCGCCCGTCGAGAGTTGGTGGAGCGCATCAGCCAGTCCGAGGGACTGGCGCTGATCGAAGCCCCATGGGGGTTCGGCAAGAGCACCCTCACCGCCAAGGTGGCCCAGGCGAACTCCACCACCGTGGTCGGTGGCAACGTCCACGGCGGCGACGGGTCGTTCGATCTCGCCGCCCACTGGGCTGCGACCGGCCGCCCGGAGGTTCTCGTGGTCGACGACCCCACTCCCCAACTCCTCCAGCAGGTCGTGGAGTGGCGGGCCCCGCCACGACTGGTCCTGGTAGCCAGCACCGACCTCGCCGACGCCGCCTTCGCCAACGCCGCCGTCCGGGTGGACGCCCACGATCTCCTGCTGACCGTCGATGATGTCGAGCTGGCGGCGGCCGATGCCCATGGACGGCTGCCACCCCGTGTCATCGCCCACGTCGTGATGGCGCAGTCGGGCGGTTGGGCCGCTCACTCCTTCGCCGCCCTGTCCGCCAGCACCCGTGCCGGCGACGACGGCTCCGGTGAGCTGGCCGAGATGCTGGCCTCCCATCCTCGCGTCACCCGGCTGGCCGACCATGTGGCCCGTTTCGCCGGTCAATCGGCAACCGAGGGCCTCGCCCGCCTCGCCCTGCTCGACCGCTTCCCCGAGGAGGCGGCGGTCGCCCTGCTGGGCCGCCACGACTTCACCGTCCTCCGGCGCGCCGGCTTTCCTCTCTTCCCCCGCAGCGACGGCTGGATGAGCATCGTCCCCCTCGTGCGCGAACGACTCCGCCGCCACGACGAGCTCGACGAGTCGACCGCCAGACTGGTGGCGCCTCTCCTCGTGGCCCGGGGCGGTGCCTTCATAGCCGCCAGGACACTCCTCGCCGCCGGAGCGGCGACCGCCGCCGCCGACGCGTTGTGCACCGTCCCCGGAACCGCCATCGACACGGTGAGCCAGGCCGAGGCCAGCGCCCTGTTCCGGACCCTGCGGTCCAGAGTGCCCGGTGACGCCCGGCTGGCCTTCCGTCACGCCCGGGTGTACCGCAACCTGGCCCAGTTCGAGGAACAGGCGCAGGCGATCGCGGCGGCCATCGAGCTGGCGACGGCTTCCGGCGACGAGGCGACGGCGTGGGCCGCCGAGGCCGAGGATCTGCTCCGGTCCATCGGCCGACTCGAGCGGAGCGAACTCGAACGGCGGGTGGCGTCCTTGGAACAGCGGGTGGGCGGCGACGACACGGCGGCGACCATCACGCTGCGGTGCCGGGAGGTCCGAGCTGCTCTGCTGGCGGAGAGCGAGTCCCTGACCGAGATCAACCGGTCGGTCGACCAGTTGACCGAGATCGCCGTCCAATGGGAGCACCACGGCGATCAGGCCACGTCCGCCGCCACCCTACGACTCCTCGCCGCCGGGCCCCTCAGCCACCTCGGTCGCTACGGCGAGGCCGTCGCCCATCTCGAACGAGCCCGGCAGATGCTGCCCGACCATCTGTTCTCGCGGGCCCTCACCTCGGAGCTCCTGTGCCGCTTCCACGCCCTGTGCGGGGACCATGCCGCCTTCGAGGCGACGCTGCCCGAGGCCACGACGTTCGCCACCGCCGTCCGGCTGTCGTGGCTGACCGGCTACCTCAGCTGGGCCACCATGCTGGGCACGGCGCTGGACGGCGACGTCGACGCTGCCGTCCATGCCTGCCTCGCCGCCGAGTCGAACCTGGGTGAGCTGCTGGATCATTCGACCGGTGCGGTCTTCCTGGCGGAGGCGGCGTCGACGTTCGCCGTGCTCGGAGCGGACGACCGGGCTCGGGATCTGCTGGCCAGAGCGATGCGACGTCGTGACCAGAACGAGCTGGAAGTCGGACTGGCCGAGGTGGTCGTGCTTTGCCGAACGGGCGATCCGGCCGAGGCCCTGACGAGGGGCAAGGTACTCCTCGACGACGATCGCCTACCTACCGGACGACGCTGGCGGGTGACACTCGAGCTCCAGGTCGCCGAGGCGAGGGCGGCCGGAGCGGCAGTGGATCTCAAGCTGGTGCCGGCGACGGTACCCCCGGAGCTGGGGCCCGGGGGCTCGTGCCTGCACCTGGTCGTCGAGTCGGGCCACCAGGAGGACGTCACCGCGGCGGAGACGGATCTGGACCTGCGGTTGTTCGGGGAGCTCAGGTTGTCGTCAGGCGACGGCGAGCTCGCCACCCCGCCGGGGCAGGCGGGCACGCTGCTCAAGATCCTCGCCCTCCACGGGGTCGAGCTTCCCATCGACCGCATCGTGGACTGGCTGTGGCCAGATGCCGACCTGGTCGTCGGTCGACGCCGCCTCAAGAACATCGTCCGGCGGCTCAGGGCCTCGCTCGTCGACGACGTGGTGATCCGTCGGTCCGAGACGGTGGCCCTCGGGTCGAACGTGCGGACCGACCTCGACCGGTTCCGGGTGGCGGCGCGCCGAGCGACCGAGACGTCGGGAAGTGAACCCGCCCTGGCGGTTGCCAGCGCCATCGAGGCGCTGACCCTCTACACGGCGGAGGTCCTCGCCGCCGACGCCTACGCCGAATGGGCCGCCGACGAGCGCAACAGCATCCGGGCCCGGGCGAGATCACTCCTCGACATCGTCCTCGAGTCGCCCGCCGGTCCTCGCATCGGTCCGAGCTGGTTGTTGGAGACGGCGATCCGCCTCGAGGTCTCGAGCGACATCACGTTCCTACGGATCGCCGGGGTGGCGAGGGGCGCCGGTTCCGAGGAGACCGCCCGTGCCGCCACCGAGTGGGCGGAGGCCATCGCCTCCGGCCTCGGACTCATCTCGGACATCGGCCGCTAGTCATCGGCCATCAGGGCCAGGGAATCGAACCCTGGCCCCGGCCGGCCCAGCTCAGATGTGCCAGATGCCGTTGTTGACGAAGTAGGCGATCACCGGCCCGGCGTTCAGCGCGGCGAACAGACCGAGTGCCCAGATCGTTCCCCTCATGCTCTTGTTCATCATCTTTCGACCTCCTTGGTAGTCATCGGACGAGGTCATCAGACACCGGGCCGGTCATCGCCCAGTACCACCGGGGCAGGTACCGCAGCGATACCGGCCGGCACTACGAGGGATGAGCTGATCGGCTCACGTAGTGCTGTCGCCCCCCGCCACTGACGGGCGCGGTGGCAGCGGTCTTGGTCGTTGACCGGACATGGCGGACTCTCCGCCGCGCCAGATCCCACGTTCCGATGTGCCGCCGCCTCGTCGGCAGCCGTCGACTACAAGAGGTTGCCGTCGGCATCGAGGTAGCCGGGAGCGAGATGACGCTCGGCGTCGAGCGCCGCCATCTCGTCGTCGTCGAGTCCCAGCACGGTGCGGTACACGTGGTCGTTGTCGGCCCCCATGACGTTCAACCCGCCCCACCGCAGCTCCGGCCCGTCCCACCGCCACAGATGACCGGGGAACAGGACCTCGGGCACGTCGACCGAGCTGTTGGGGCGGAAGAAGCGGCGAGCCTGCAACTGGGGGTCGGCGAACAGCCCCTCCTCGTCGAGCACGGGGGCCGCCGCCACCCCCGCCGAACGCCACGCCGCCACCACCTCGTCGACCGTCCGCTCCGACGTCCATGCCGCCAGGCCGGCGTCGAGATCGTCGTGGCGGGACCGCCGACCCTCCTCGGTGATCAGCACGGTGTCACAGGACCAGGCCGGCGCCCCGATCGCCGCCACCAGGCGACGCCAGCCCTCGTCATCGGCCACCGACAGCGCCACCCACCGGTCGTCGCCCCGGCACGGGTACACGCCCTGCGGGGCGCGGTGGGGGTGACGGTTGCCCTGGCACTCGTGGGCCTCGCCGGTCAGGGAGGCATCGATCAGGTATTCGCCGATGTAGTTCAGCAGGTTCTCGGCCTGAGCGAACTCGATCAGCTCGCCGACGCCGGTGCTGTCGCGCCGGCGGAGGGCGCAGAGGGCGGCGAAGGCGGCCGTCACCCCACTGGCCGGGTCCATGTAGTAGGTCGGATCGAGCGACGTGGGATCGAGGTCGGGGTAGCCCCGCAGCGACGAGAACCCGCAGAGAGCCTCCATGTGGGCGCCGAACCCGATGTAGTGGGCGTAGGGGCCGCGCAGGCCGAGCGACGGCATCCGCAGCCCGATCAGGCGGGGGTTGCGGGCATGGAGGACGTCCCAGTCGAGGCCGAGCGACGGGAGGACCCGCACCGAGTTGTTCTCGACCACGAGGTCGGATCGTTCCACGAGCCGGAGGAACGTCTCGTGGCCGAGCGGGGTCCGGAGGTCGAGGGTGGCGCCCCGCTTGCCCCTGGCGTGGCACACGAACGGACCGACCCGGTTCCACGGGCGGTCCCCCGCCTCGGCGTCGGGGAAGCGGCCCCAGAACTGGCCGAAGTCGGCCTCGTGTCCGGGGCGAGGGCGGGGGACGGCGCCCCGGGTGGCGGTGGGGAACAGATTGGGGTTGTCGAGGCGGATGATCTCGGCCCCCAGGTCGCCGAGCAGGGTCGTGGTCAGCGGACCGGCCCACACCACCGTCAGATCGATGACCCGGATCCCGTCGAGGGGCAGCCGCCGTTCGGTGGCCACGGGCGGCACGGCCGGCCGGATCGGCGGGGGCGGATCGGCCCCCAGCTCGGCGGTGTGCTCACCGAGCAGGGGTGGGCGCCGACGGGCCCGCCACGCCCCTTCGAGGCCGAAGGGGGCGCCGGGGGCCTCGTAGCTGCCGACCACGGGGTGATCCCAGCGATGCCAGAACCGGCGTTCCCGGAAGTGGTGGTCGGCGAGGACGTCGGTGGTCGAGTTGAGCGGGGTGATGGCGAGCTGCACGCTCTGGGCGTCGAGCATGGCCTGCTGCTTCGATCGTTGCAGGGTCCACAGGAACATGGCGGTGTTCAGCAGCTCGGGGATCTCGTCGTCGTCGATCCAGTTCGGATCGGTGAAGCGGCGGGCCAGGTCCTCGTCGCCCAGCATGTCGGCCACCCGTGGCATCCAGTTGGGAGCGAAGACGATCTGGCAGTAGCCGTCGTCGGTGGGATAGACGCCGGCGGGGACCGTCCCCATCCGGCCGCCCCCCTCCCGGTGGCCGGTGCGGCCGTCGTACTGGTAGCCGAGCGCCAGGACCGCCCGTCGGTCGATCGACGCGGCCTGGGTCTCGAGGTTGGACACGTCGACGTGGGTGCCGCACCCGGTGGCCTCGGCCATGGTGACGGCGGCGGTGGTGGCCAGCGCCGCCACCGACCCGGCCTGATACTGCACGATGTCGCCGGCCAGCTTCTGGGGCTCCCGGTCGGGATCGCCGGTGGCCAGCATCGGTCCGCCGAGCGCGTACAGGGTGATCTCGCTGGCGGCGGCCCCGGCCGCCGGGCCGTCGAGACCGAACGGGGTGACGGAGGTGACGACCAGGTCGGGGCGATCGGCTCGCAGGGTCGCCGGGTCGAAGCCCCAGGGGTCGAGCTCGCCGGGGCGGGAGGAGTCGATGACGACGTGGGCTCCGGCGATCAGGCGCCGCACGGCGGCCCGGCCCTCCTCGGTGGTGACGTCGGCCACGACCGACCGCTTGTTCGTGTTGAGGTGGAGGAACAGGGTGCTGGTCTCGGGCGCCGGCCGGGGTCCGGGGCGTGTTCCCTCCCGGCGGATGGGATCGCCATCGGGCGGTTCGACCTTGATGACGTCGGCCCCGTGATCGGCCAGGAGCTTGCCGCAGTAGGGACCGGAGATGCCCGTCGCCAGCTCGATCACGACCACACCGGCCAGAGGCTGCGGGGCGGGACCGCTCACCGGGCGATCCTGCGGTCCGTTCGCCCTGATCTCGCTGGTGTCATCTGGATTCCCCTTCCGGCCCGATCCCCACGCCGCTCGGGGCCCCATGATCGACGGCCGTCGAAAGCCGGTCCAATCGGTTGCGGTGCCCCTACCCGGATCGGTCAGGAGGTGGCCGGTCAGCAGCACGGCGACTCTCCCGACCCTCCCGGTGCCAGCACCGGCCCGCAGGGCCTGGTCAGACCTCGACGATCTCCAGCAGAGGCCCCACGCCCACGAGATCAGCAGCGTTGCGGGTGTAGAGCCGGGCACCGTGGGCGTGGGCTGTGGCCGCGATGAGCAGATCCATGACCCGAGCCCGGGGCTGGCGCCCGGCGGCGGCCACCGCTGCGGCCAGCTGACCGTAGCTGGTGGCCACGATCTCGTCGACGGGGAGAGCGTCGAACCGGCGGCTGATCCCGGTCAGCCGCCGGAGACGTTCCGCCCGGATCGCCGGGTCGGTGGTCACCAACACACCGAAGTGGAGCTCAGCCAGGGCGACCACGCTGACCGCCAACTCGCCTCCCAGCTCGGCGACGTCGGTGGCGATGAGGACACTGGTGTCGAGAACGGCCCGCATCGTCAGCCCTCCCAGGGATTGATCAACGACTGGTCGATGCGGTCGCGGTCGCGGTCCCAGTCGGGGTCGGGCTGGCCGGTGAACAGGTCGCACACGTCGGACCACTGCTGCCACCGTTTGGCCGTGGCCGGCACCAGCCGGGCGGCCAGCCGGCCCGAGACGGTGATATCGATCTCCTCACCGTTCTCCACCCGCCGGACGAGGTCAGAGGCGTCCTGACGGAGTTCGCGAAGCCCGATGCTCACCATGAGCCCACGGTAGCACAAGTGCTACCGGTCCTCCTCAGTGACAGGGTCCTCCTCAGTGACAGGGTCCTCCTCCTCAGTGACAGGGTCCTCCTCAGTGACAGGGTCCTCCTCAGTGACAGGGTCCTCCTCAGTGACAGGGTCCTCCTCAGTG
>JBHJNQ010000025.1:0-64856 GCA_050330635.1 Acidimicrobiales bacterium
ACTAAAGGCGATGGTAGAGAGCCGCATCTCGACGATGTTCGCCGGCGAGAACGTAGATCGCAGAGCCGTCGTTGCCTCCGTCCGAGCCGCGATCACAGACTTGTGGCCGACCGCCGCGCTGGCCGACCTCGCGCCCGGCCCCGGCTCGTCTACGCCAGACCCGAGCCCTCGGCTGCGGCGAGCCATCGACGAGGCCGTTCGCAATCAACTACGGCTGGAGCGACGAGCAAGAGCCTCGAGCGATGGGACCACGACGGATGCCTGAGCTGACGATCATCGGCGACGGCGGCGAGACCCTCGTGTTACCGGTGGCGGTCGAGCCGTCGGAGATCGAACGGGTGGAGCTGGAGCGATGGGCATCACTCCCCTCCACCGACGATGACGAGGTGAGGGATCCGGCATCGTTGTCAGAGGCGTTCACTGCTACCGCCCTCTTCGTAGCGGTGACGCACGGCATCGTCGGCAATCTCGCCTACGCCATGTTCCCTAATGCCGCCCGCTACTTGGCCGCCCATCTGACAACACGGGGCAAACCCCTCACCGGCGCGTCGATGGCGGAACGAGCCCGGCAACATGCCATCAACCTGTACGGCGTGCCCGATGACGAGGCCGTCGTCGAAGAAATGGAGAAGCAGCCCTCGGGAACCTGGAAGGCGACCGTAGCGCTCCAGTCCGGCCCCAAGGTGAAGGTGTCCCTCTCCGCTGACGGCGACATCGTCAAGATCCGAGTGAAGGCGTAGGTAGCGCTCGGCAGTCGTCCCGAGCGAGCCGCCGAATCACACGGCTTCGTCGAGCAACTCGTCGGCGGGGCGGCGCCGGATCGCCCAAAACGCGTACCCCGTCGACACCGACGGCGCCGTCCGTGTGGACGAGACCGCATGAGGCGCCTCCTCGAACTCTGCACGCCCCAGAAGGCATCAGGCCGTCGCGCGCGCCACGCGCGCGTAGCGTCGAGGAGCATGGGTGGGCAGCGGGGAGATACAGGCACCACCACCAGGCCCCTGACCTGCATCTTTGCCAGATCCCCTGGTCGCCGGGCCGCTCTCGGGCTCCTTGTAAGGGAGGTGCTCTAGCCAACTGAGCTAAGCGCCCGAAGCCTTCAGTCTAGTACTACAGCCGTAGATCCTGCAGGCGGGTGTTTGGGCTGGTGAGGGGGCCTGGTCGTAGGTTTTCTTGCCTGGGTGGCGGACGCGGTGCGGCCACCGCGTCAGGGTCTGCTGCTTGTGAGAACAAACAAGCCCGCGGCGGTGGCCGCGGTCAGCAGCGTAGTGAGGCGTTTCTGACTTCGCGCGACCGATCGGTGTTGGAATCAGACCACATCGCGGGGGTGCCGGCGTGTGGTTGGGTGTGAGTGTATTGGTCGGGTTCATGTCTTGGTCCGGTGGTTTCGGTGCCAGGCCCGGCGGGCCTGGTCGGCTGCGGTGAGCCCGTTTCGGCGGGCCTGTCGGATGGCGTCACCGCGACCTTCGTGTTCGTCGTCGGGGGTGACGTAGCCGATGGCCTCATGGGGTCGATTCTCTGGGGGTCCGGCGCCGACGACAGACACTGATTCCTGCATTTGGGCAGGTCAGCGTGTTGAGGGTGAGGGTCTGAGAAGTGCAACAGGTGTGGTGCACGTGCCGATCGGGGGCGTTCATGAGGCGGTCCTCGGGCCATGAGTTCCCGGTTGGCGGCTCGGGCGGCGGCGAGGTCGTCGTCGCGTTCTTCGAGTTGGAGCCGTAGATCGATGATGTGTTGCTCGAGCGTGCCGACCTGTTGCTTGAGTTGATCGATGTCGTCGGGGACGCCGAGTCCGGACTCGTGCCATGCCTGTTCGCCGAGGGTTTCGGAGAGGCGCTGTTCGAGTTGGTGGACCCGGGCGGCGAGGCGAACGGCTCGTTGCTGGGCGTTGACGAGGTCAGCTTGCAGCGACGCCCGGCTGACGGCGGGACCGACGCCCGAGGCGTTGGGTGGCTGGGCTTCGGCTGCGTGGATCTTTTCGAGAAGATCGCGGTGGCGGTAGAGGAAACTGCGATCAACGCCGGCGCGTCGGGCGATGCCGCTGACGCTGATCTGGTCGTCTTCGTTGGTGGCGTCGTTGAGGGCTTTGAGCACGCGTTGGCGACGGCGTGCCGTGTCGGCTCGTCGTCCTTGGGTCATGGCGGCGCTGCGTGTGTGGGTGGCGGTCATCATGCGGGTCGTTCGGGGCGGAGGTCGGGTGCGACTTGGCGGATGCGGGGCATGCCGATCATGACAGTGCGGTGCCCTCGGACGGTAGCGACAGCGGTGTCGATGCGGGTTCGCTCGTCGGCGGTGAGGTCGGCGAGGCCGGTCTGGACGCGGGCGATGAGCCGGCGGACGCGGACGATCTCGTCTTCGGACGGCATGGCTTCGGTGCGTGCCCATTCGTCGATGTCGGTGGCGGCGAGGACCCGTTCGCGGTTGCGGAGCAGGTCATCGAGGTAGGCCTGCAGGTCGGGGAGGTAGGAGACGTCGGTGCGGAAGTGGTCACATCCGGTGCAGCGGAACCGGAACGGGCAGGCGTTGCCACCGGCTTGGACGTTGGACGGCTCGACGCAGACCCCGAACGGGACGGCGACCTCGCCGATCGCGCGGCGGGTGTGTTCTGAATCGAGGAGTTGCTGGGCGGTTCGCCAGATGCGGTTGCCGTGCCGGTCGAACTGCATGGCGGCGACCCGGTCGACGGCTTCGCGGCGACGGTTCTCCCCGACCCGGTAGTACGCCTTGGTGGCGTCGAGTTTGCGGTGGTCCACCAACTCTCGTAGCACGTCGATGCCGACTCCCGCATCGGCGTGGCGTTGTGCGTAGGTGTGCCGGTAGGCGTAGAGCACGATCTTGGACTTGTCGAACGCGGCGCCGTCCGTGGTGAACAGGTCGGGCATGCGACTCACCCATGCCCGGTGCGCGAACGCGAGGCTGAACGCGGTGATGGCCTTGGTTCAGTCGGGGTTGCGCCGGTCGGTCGGCAACAGTCTCAGATCGGCGGGCGGGGTGTCGGGCCAGCGGGCCCGCACATGCTGGTGCTGGTCGATGAGCAGTTGGGCGGTGGTCTCGCTGATCGGCAGGCGCCGGCCGAGCCGGTTGGCTTTGTGGTTGTCGTAGACCAACACCGCCGCTCCGTCGTCGTCGCGGGACAAACAGTCCAACGCCAGCGTGCAGAGTTCTTCGGGTCGTCGGCCGGTGTCGATCGCCAACTCGATCGCACAGCGCATCACCGGCGAGCGAACGTCGTCGAGATGAGCACAGATCTGTCGCATGATCTCAACCGGGAGATCACGGCCGGGCTCGGCAGGCTCAGCCTTGACGGGCACGTCGCCGATGCTGATCGTGAAGTCCTCACCCAACCCGGCTGCTGGCCCTCCGGGGCGGGTCAGGCCCATGGCCCTCGCTGTGGTGAGCACGCTGCGCACCTCCCGGCAGGCCCGGATTCGGGCATCGGCGCTGATCTGACCGGCGCCCTGCAGGTAGGCGAGCCGGTTCAGGAACGCTTCCATGGCCGGGCGGTCCAACGCGGCGGGGACCTCACCCCGGTCGGGTCGCATCCGCAGACTCTCCGACAACCGGGCGACACAGCCCAGGTGATGACGCACGACCAGGCCCCCTTTGGCCGTGGTCGAACGGCGCCTGGGGAGATCATCGGCGGCCCAACGCTTGGCGACCTCGCGCAGCCAGGGCTGGGAGATGTCGGTGAACGACAACGTGCCGGTGTGACCGAACACCACCAGATCCCACTCGTCGCCAGCGACCTCGGTTTCGGGGCTGGACAGTGCCCGGCGAGCGTGGGCGCTCACCGAGTTGGCCAACGACGACAGCATCGGATCGGGGTCGGCGGGCAGCACGTAGTCGGCGAGCGTGGCTGCTTGCTGGGCGCGGAGCTGATTGCACCACAGTCGCAGGTTGGCCTCCTTCGTCTTGACGCCGTCGAGTCGGCTGCGCTGTTGCAACCCGACCAGCAGCTCGGCGATCACGACCGGTGCAAGCCCCCGGAAACTGACCTGTCCGCCCCGCCCGACCGGAGTCTCGGTCAGCCGCCACCGCTGCTCATCCAGGTCGCGATCTTCGCGGCGCGCGTGGCGGAGTCGGAGCTGATGGGGCTCGCAGTAGAGCCCGTCGAGATGACGGCGCTGCTGCACACAACCGGCAACCGCGCACGGCCCGCACGCGGCAAGCGGCTCGGCCATCGGATGCCGGAAGAACTCCGCCACACCGATCCCGAGCATGTCGGCATGGTCGAGATGTGCTCGGCACAGCCCATGGCGCGACGACAGCCACTCCCGCCGACAACCGGCCACCGCGCACAGACCGGGGCCTCTGGCCCAGCCGGTGCGGACCGGCAACAGATCGATCTCGTCGGGACCGAGACCGTGCTCGGCGAGCCGACGCAGACACGACGCACAGACCCCGGATCGCGCCGGCGTGCCACAACCCCGACGCCGCCACCCGCGACGCGGCGGTGCGCGACCAGATCGTCGCTCGTCTCACCGAACGCATCGACGGCTCCGACGCCCTGTCGGCCCGCAAGCGGGCCGAGCTCGCCGGCCGGCTCAAGACCAAGCCCGCGTTCGCCCGGTTCCTGCGCACCACCCCCGGCGGTTTGCTGCGCGTCGACCGGGCCGCGGTGCGTGCCGACGGCAACTTCGACGGCAAGTTCCTGTTGCGCACCAGCGACGAGAGTCTCACCGCCGCCGACATCGCCCAGGGCTACAAGGGCCTTTACGAAGCCGAACGAGGATGGCGGGACCTCAAGTCCACGATCGACCTGCGCCCCGTCTACCACCACCGCGAAGACCGCATCCGCGCCCACGTGCAACTGCAGTGGCTCGCCCTGCTGCTCCTACGCGTCGCCGAGACCGCCGTGGGCGACACGTGGCGCAACATCCGCGACGAACTCGAACGCCTCCACCTCGTCACCCTCGCCACCACCGAAGGCCAAGTCGCCCAACGCAGCGAGCTCACACCCGGCCACCGATCGATCCTGCAGGCACTCGAACTCGCCGACCCGCCCCGGTTCTTCGACTTCACCCCCGCCGCCGAGTAGCCACCAGGCCCGGCGCAGCCGCGTAGTAACACGACCCCTCAACCCCTGCGCGCCCAAAACCCCAGGTCAAGACCCCTAAACCCGCCTCCCGTGTGCCCACATTCTGCGGAAGTCAGGTCTACCCTGGTCCGGAAGCGCCCCTGGCATCATCCGGTGCTGCGCTCTCGCCGCTGCGGCTTCGGTGGGCGGGCCGTGCCGGTACCGCCTTTGGAGCTGGTCAGCGCGGTGACATCCACCGCAGCGGCTTCGTCGCACAGATCGTCGAACCGATGCAGCACCTGCAGGAGGCGCGCGGTGGCGAACGGTGATGGCCGCTGCTTCTGACCGAACGAGTAATCCTCGAAGCCCCGGTAGCACGACCGTGGCGTGACGGTCCCGTCGTCGGCGATGTTGTAAGCGATCAGGCAAGCGACGAGTTCGGCCAGCGCACGCCGGTCGTCCGGATCGGCCTCGGGCCCTCTCCAGATTGCCGGGTAACGACCGAGGGTGTCGAGGACCCCGTGGATGTCGTACCAGGTCGTGGGCCACTTGACCGTCTTGAACCGTGACCGAACATGTACGGCTGCTCGTCGCCCCGCGATCGCCACGCCCGCAACGCAACTCGAGCCACCTCGCCCAGCTCGACAGGTCGCCGGGCGGACGGGACATGCGACCAGACCCGAAGCGCCTCAAGGGTTGCCTGCGGGCACAGGTCGTGCTTGCGGCCAGGCCCACGGAACCCACCCACTTCGTCGGGGCGACACGGCCATGCCAGCCCCTGGGCCGTGCCGGCCAGATCGTCGATCGTGGTCTGCATCGCCCGCGCCACACGCGAGTCGTCGCCGCGACCAAAGCGCAGCAGCACCTCGGTGACCGCGTGGGTGTCGCACAGCGGCGACCCCCACCCACCCTCGGGCGCTACTCGGCTCGTAGCACACAGGGCGAAACGCCCGTCGGGCAGTTGGTGGTCGACCATGGCGTCGAGGAGCTGTTCGATCCGTTCGTCGTCCCCGCCGGTGACGCCCATGTCGGCAAGCAGGCCCAGCAGGTTCGGCGCGAACGCCGGGTGTTGATGCCCAGAGATCTCAGCGACGCTGTCCCACTCCGGAAGACGAGCGATCAGCTCGCCGGTCGCCGGGTCGTTCAGGACCGCGACGTGCTCGGCGGCAGCGAGCCCGACCTGGTCCGGGCCGTCGAGCAAGTGGGTGTACACGATCCAACGAGCCGCCGGCTCCGGGGACGAAAGGATCCATTCGATCACCCTAGGATCTGGTGTCATCGCCGACTCGGTTCGTCCCACCACGCCAGCACGCTCATGGCACGCAGCGTCGACCAGCGGCTCGCCCCGCGTGCCTCGAGCGCAAACCAGTAGCGGCCCGGATACGGCCGATACATCGACCACCTGCCATCGGCTCGTCGCGCCCGGCGGACCTCCTCGACGGCCTCTTCGAGACGCCCGTCGCGTTCGGCCCCGACGGCACGGAAGTGCTCCAGACCACGCATGACGTCGAAGTGCCACTGCGGTGGGAACGGGAACCGTGCGAACGCCCGATCGACCACCTCACCAGTCCGATGCGACCGGTAGAGGCGGTGATCGAGGAAGAACTCCCGACCCGCCACCATCGCTGATGCGACGGGAACCGAACCACCACCCCGCTCGTAGGCTGACAGCGCCTCCAACACCGTGATCGACATGTGGAACGACCCGTGACTCGAGCCACGCCGGATGGACTCGCAGTTCCAGCCACCATCGGCGAGCTGCTCGCCCACCAACCACTCGACCGTCGGATCGACTCGCGCATCGACGTGACCGAACGCCGCGGCCACAACGCCAGCATCCCGGTGATGCACGTCTCGGGTCCCGGATCGACTTGGCGAGGGTCAAACCACCGCCGTACCAGCGTGCGCCATCCCACAGCTGCCGACACCCGCCAGCGCCCGCGGATAACCCTGTTCCAGGCCGAGTCGTTGCAGCAGCAGCAGGGTGTACGTCGTCGAAGTCCACTTCGGACTGTACAGCGCGCCGGCCCAACCCCCGTCCGGGTCCTGTGCGGCGAGGAGCTGCGCACCCCACCCCTCGGTGGCGACCCGGGCACGCTCGACCGCCACCTGATCCTCCGGTCGGCCGAGCAGATCCCTCATCACCTGCCACCGCACCGACGGATCACCCGCCGACAACCACTCGATGGTCCGGTCCCCGCCAGGGGCGATGTCGACACCGCCGGGCGGACGCGCTACGCCGACCCGCTGCGGTTGCCGAACCGGTCCCGGCGACGCATTCATCGGTGCTCCCCGCCGGAACCCGGACCCGGCGACTCATCCGGGGGCAGCGCACGGACAAGAAGCGCATCGGTACCCTCCACCCCGACGGTCAAGGCGGGCGTGTCGTGGCCCATTTCCGGATCAATTTCGATGCCCAGGCGTAGTGACTCGAGGTGGCCGACACCAGATACGCGCCGACCGATGTCGACCGGGTCCACGCGAAGCGCTGCTTGGTGAACAGGTCGTCGTCGGAGTAGCCTTGGACCACGGCCATCAGCTCGGCGTGCGTCGCCTGCAGCCGGGCGACCACGTCATCCCAGGCGTCGTTCTTGGTCCGCTGGTAGATGGCCTCGTTCAACGCCGGCGTATCAGCGAAGGTGTGACCCTCGGCCGGTATGGGCGGGCGTTCGCCAGCGGATCCGGCCCTCTCCCAGCTCAACGTCATCTCCTGCCAAGCATGCAGATGGGCCAAGAGATCCTTGACCGACCAGGCCTCGCACGCTCCGCCACGTTCGCGCTCGCCGAGCGGAACCCTGTCGACCGCGGCCCACAGCCGATCGAACTCGGTGTCGGCGGCAGCAGCGAGTTCAGCCTTGGTCGTCGGGCGTGCCACATCGTGCATTCTCCGCCAGCGCAAGGATCGACGCCAGGGTCCGATGTCCTCGACAACCGATCGTCCTGTGTTCACGTCGGTCACCTCAGGGCCCTTGGCCGCTCGTAACCGCATCTCTTGAGCAACGAACAGCCCGAACAGATCCGGCAGCACATGACTCGACGCCCTCCCGCCAAGACTGGCCACCCGGTACCGGCCCCTATCTCGCGCTCGATACTGGCGGATCCGCACTGAGGTACCCGTCGTGGGCGCCTCCCGTCAAAGCCGCGGCGCGTCTTCCAAGGCCGAGGTTCCGCCATCACGACGCGCATCGCATGGCTCAACATCGAATCGTCCACCGGCAAGCGACCGCTCAAAAAACCAGCGGCGCACCAGCGAAGGCCGTTTCGACTGTTTCTCCCGCTGGTGTCTCGCTGGTGCGGGAGAACGAAAGAGGCGGTGCCGCCGGAGCGGCACCGCCTCTGAACTGGACTTATGGTGGTGGCGGGGGCCCGAACCGCGCCTTGACTGCAACGCTGCGGCTGGGACGGTGACGGCGGTCAGGCGACCTGGACGGCGTCCTTGAGCTTGGCGGGGACCTTCTCGGGGAACGACACGATCAGGTGCCGGCCGAGTGCTTCGGCGACACGAGCGAGAGTGTCGATCCGGTTCTTGGCACCGCCGCCTTCCTCGAGACGAGAGATCACCGACTGGGTGGTTCCCATGCGCTCGGCGAGCTCACGCTGGCTGAGCCCGGCGCCGGTGCGCAGGTCGTAGATCAGCTGGCCGAGCGCGAGGTCGTGCTCGACCTCGGCGCGCACCTCGGTGCTCGGTGCCCGACGCTTGTTCTTGGTGTCGTCCCAGCGGGAGTAGTTGGCCATCGTGGTCTCCTTCACGGGTTGGTCCGAGCGCAGTCCTCGGCGGCTCTGCGGGCCCGAGCGATCTCGGTGCGTTCGTTGTTGCGTTGCTTGCGGAACGTGGTCAGCAACACGATCCGGCCGTCCTTGGTGAACCGGTAGGTGATCCGACGAGCGGTCGGGCCGAGCGTGAACCGCAACTCGAACAACCGTCGCCGAGACTCCTCGACAACGGCATCCGCGCACTCGACGCGAGCGCGACCAGCCGGTCGATCACGATGACCGTCCGGTCCCATTCGTCATCGTCGAGCGAGTCCATCCACTCGACGATCTCGTCATGTAGCTCGACGTCAGCCACATCAGGCAGTATTCCACGGATGCGATGATCGCACAACCGCTATTATCCGAATGGATTCGCTGGCGTGACGCGGTCCCGGACCGACTCCCGCTGCGAGTTGCGCACGAGCGCTGACCCATTGCGACGAGGTCCCGCTTGAGGGAGCGCTCGCACGCGCGACTGGGCTGTTGTGCGGACGCGCCGGCACGGCCGACATCGTCGACGCCTCCGTCACCCTGGTAGCGGCCGCTCGAGCGCAAACCGGCCCCACCGCCCTCATCACCTCCGGCCCCACCGACCCCAGACACCTCCTCCAGACGCTCGACGCCTCAGTCCGCCTCCTCGCCATCTGACGCCCAGCGTTCAATCCCGCCACGACTTCCGAGCACCCGACTCGGGTAGAACCCGAGTGGTCTTGCTGGCTCGGTGCCGGTGATTATCCGGAGGAATATCGGGCGCTCCCGGATACTCAAGGGATCACGATGAGTTGAGGCGCTGCGAGCTGGACTCAGTTGCGGTGGTGGCCGGACCCGCGAGATCGGCGCAGCAGTTCGAAGCACACGATCCCGCCGACCACAACGACGATGATCCAGACCGACATCACCAGAGTTGGGCCACGAACCTCGTCGAACCCGTGGACAGCCTCCGTGAACGTGCACGTAGGTCCGGGTGGATACACCGACCAGGCGAACTCTCCGTAGTCGGAACTCCCGGGAGTCGGTTCGCAGGCCAGATCGCCCATGTCGTTGATCATCAACCCGTAGGCGACACCAGCGAAGAGCATCGCAATCCACGCCACGACGATGACACGAGCGCGCGTTCGAAGGTCAGCCAACGGGTTACGCACAGCAGCGGCCGCCAACCACGACAACTCCGAACGGACGGATCGACCGGTTGGCCACGTCAAGGACGAGAAGTCCGACAACCGTTGCGAGCAACCGTTCCGCCAGCCGGGCCACCGCGCGACGCCGACTCGACTGCGATGCGATCCATCCGCTGTCCACACCTGATTCTCACACGGCTCGTCCCAGCCTCACCGTCGCCGGCGCGGCACTCCCATCTCTCGGTCGCCCAAGCAAGAGGTCCAGCCTCCTGCAGCACCAGACCGACTGATGACGCGCTGCGTCACACCAGTGTGCCCGCTTGGCGGCGAGCGTCCCAGAACGTTCAGCCCGACCGACCCAGCTGACTGCCCCGACCGCCGGATCGGTGACGCGGGGCCGTTCCAGCCGCCCACCGGTCGCTAGATCCACCGTCACGGCCGACCCAGATCAGACGCTGATCATTGGGGTCGAGCAGTCCCAATTGAACACCTGAGGACTCGTGCACACCGTCCCGTCAGTTCACCCTCCCCGCCGATGAAGGCAACAAGGTCATCCCAGGTCCCGCCGCGACGGGTGACTGCGGAGCACCACTCGCCCTTTCGCGGCGAGCGCAATGTTGTTGACCAGCCGCCAAACCGGCGAGATCCTCGCCTGCATCCACGCCAGCATGCCCGTGGGTCACCAGGGTTCGGGGATGTAGTTGCGGCTCTCGGCCGGTGGTCGTTCGATCCGCTTGTTGGGTGCCTTCGGCAGATCGACGTCGGGATAGTCGACCAGTTCGTAGTCGACCAGCGAGAGCAGGTGCATGATCGTGTTGAGGCGGGCGCGTCGCTTGATGTTGCCGTCGACCTCCCACCACGTCGCCTCGGCGATCGACGTGTGCTCGAACATGAGGTCCTTGGCGCGCGAGTAGTCGTTCCACTTGCTCTGCGCGGCGATGTCGACGGGGGAGAACTTCCATCGCTTCGCCGGGTCCTCGAGCCGGTCCTCGAAGCGCTTCGCCTGGGTCTCGGCCGACACCGTGATCCAGTACTTCACGAGCTGGATGCCCGATGCCGTGAGCATGCGCTCGAACTCCGGGGCGGTGCGCAGGAACTCCCAGTACTCGTCCTCGGTGCAGAAGCCCATCACCCGCTCGACGCCGGCCCGGTTGTACCAGGAGCGGTCGAACACCACCATCTCGCCGGCCGCGGGCAGGTGCTCGATGTACCGCTGGAAGTACCACTGGGTGCTCTCGCGCTCGGTGGGTTTCGGGAGTGCCACCGTGCGGCAGTAGCGCGGGTTGAGCGGGTCGGTGATCCGCCGGATGGTGCCGCCCTTGCCGGCGGCGTCGCGACCCTCGAACACCACCACCAGACGGTGACCCGAGGAGCGGATCCACTCGAGCATGTGGACGAGTTCGAGCTGGAGCCGCTCGAGCTCGGCCGCGTAGACCTTGCGTTTCGGCTTGCGGGGTTGCTCGCGCTCTGCTTCTTTCGCCATGACGGGTGGTCGCTCTCTGCTCAGGCGGCGAGGAGGTCGGTCATGACCTTACGCCAGCGCACGGGGTCTATCGTGTAGGGGGCGTAGAAGCTGATCCGCTGGATGGCGTCGCCGTAGCGGCGGTGCAACTCCGGGGCGATCGACAATCGCGGCAACGAGGCGGGGGTCGGGGATCACGGTGCCCCATTCATCTGGCGGGGTGCAGGTTCGACGACAATGCGATGGAGCGTTTCTCGTAGGCGGCGTCGACGACGCGGTAGAGGGCTTCGGCGGTGTCGTTCGTGACGGGGAGCAGCCCAATGTCATCGATGCAGATCAGATCCGCGCGCATGATTTTCGGCCCTACGCGTTGAGGTGGGGACGGGGTGTTCTGTGTTGCAGGGTGGGTGGTGATGGCCGGTCCGGCCACCCACCTGGTCACCCCACCCTGGAAGACGCAGCGATCGTGCTCGAACTCAAAGCCGAACAACTCGCCCTCCACCCACCACGAACAGAAGCGACCCACTCATGACCACAACAATCGCTCTGACCGCACGGGCTGTCTCCAAGACGTTCGGATCATTCACCGCCGTCGACGACATGCACATCGACGTCGCCCCCGGCGAGATCGTCGGCCTGCTCGGCGCCAACGGCGCCGGCAAGACCACCCTCATCAAGATGCTGCTCGGCCTGCCAACTCTACGTCGGGCACGATCTGCATGTTCGGAGAACCCCTCGGACGCCGACAACGGCGACGGGTCGGCTACGTCCCCCAGAACCTCGGACTCTACGCCGACCTCACCGCAGCGGAGAACCTACAGTTCCGTGCCGCCGTCTTCGGTGTCAGCACCTCTGACGCCCACCTCAGCGACGAGTACGAATCGTTGATCGCCGATCATCCCCTCGGACTCCAGCGACGCACCGCCTTCCACGCAGCGACCCAGCACCGACCCGAGGTGCTCATCCTCGACGAGCCGACCTCCGGGGTGTCGCCGCTATCTCGCAGTCGCCTAGTCGCCTGTAGGACCTCATCCACGAGCAAGCCGACAACGGTGTCGGTGTGCTCGTGTCCACCCACTACATGGACGAAGCAGAACAGACCGACCGGCTCGTGATCATGTCACGAGGCCGGCTGGTCGCCGCCGGGACCACCAACGACGTCATCGACGCCCGAACCACGGTCGAGGTCAGAACCGAGCGGTGGGCCGACGCCTTCGAAACACTCGATCGCCCCGACCGCCTGCTCCGTCTCGCCGGCCGCAGCGTGCGCATCCTCGGCGAACATCGCGACCGCATCCTCACCGAACTCGACGAAGCGGGCATCGCCGCCGAGGCCCAAGTAGTGGCCGCAACCCTCGAGGAAGTGCTGATCGAGCTGGACTCCACCATCGGATCGCCGATGCCGTCATGAGTGCCCACATCGCCACCCGCCCCATGCTGTCGCACTCAGCGACCCGCACGACGGCGCCAGAGCCGGTGCCGTCGAGCGAGGTGCTCCAACTCCTGATCACCCACGACGATGGTGATCTCACCCCGTGGCTCCGCGCCGTGATCGACTGCGCCTCGCGCATCGACGGATTCCTCGGCGTGCGCTGCTTCCGCAGTGCCGACGGCGGCCGCGTGGTGATCGGGCTGCGATGGCTGAACATCGACGCAATGTCCGCCGCGGCGCTCTCCAATGCTGCCCTTCGTCACCCGAGCGCCGACCGAGCCGAGGAGCCCGTGGTGCTGTTTCCTCGGCCACGACAGCCAACAACTCGAACTTCGGATCGACGTTCCCGCCCAACTCCCACCACGATGACCGTCGTGAACGAACCGCCATCGACCCCCACGTCCCGAACGTCGCGTCCCGTCGGTCGACGCCCGGGCGACCCGGAAGCCACCAGGGCGACCATCCTCGACGCGGCCCGCCAAGCAGTTCGGCGACGTCGGCTACGACCGGGCAACCATTCGATCCATCGCCACGGCCGCCGACGTCGATCCCGCACTCGTCATCCACCACTTCGGCGGCAAACAACAACTCTTCGTCGCCGCCCACCAACTCCCGTTCGACCCTGCCGACCTCCTCGCCGGCCTCGCCGACATACCCGCCGCCGAACGAGGAGTGCACATCGCTCGGCTCTACCTGTCGATGACGGAATCCGACTCCTCACCGGCACGGTCACTGCTACGCGCAGCGGCCACCAACGACGAAGCCGCCAGCATGCTGCGCGAATTCATCACCTCGACGTTCATCGCCCAAGCGCCCCTACTCGCGAACGGCCCCGACGGGCCAAGACGCCTCGCGCTCGCAGGCGCCCAACCGGTCGGAGTCGTCTTCGGACGCCACGTTCTGAAACTCGAACCACTCAGCACCGCCACCGTCGAGGAACTCTCCATCGGAATCGGCCCCGTCATCCAGCACTACCTCGACGAACCACTCGGCTGACACTGCAGCGATCGAGTCTTGGTTCCTGTCATGGGGTCTTGTCGTCTCGCCGATGTGAGCGGTGGCTCCCAACGCACCGCAACGCCAGTCGTTTGCGCCAAGCTCGACGAGCACTCCAACTGAGTGTTGCGTTGAGTACCACACGAAGGGCCGGGCAGACGCGCCGAGCACCTCTACGAGTCGTAGGGTCCCGGTCAGGCAGCCGACGGTTTGAGTTCGGCATGCTGGGCGACGGTGACGCCGAGTGCGTTGGCGATGTCGCACAGTCGGGCGAGGCTGGTCGAGCGGTAGTCGTTGGCTTCGTAGCGTTGGATCTGCTGTTCGGCCATCCCGAGCGCCTCGGCGAGCTGACGTTGGGTCCAGCCTCGAGCGATGCGTGCCTTGACGAGCACCGTCGACAGTTCTTCGAGTGAAGCGGCATCGAACGTTGACAACGTTCCGGCGCGCAGCTGGTCGAAGTCGGCCAGCTCAGCGCGCAGGTCGTCAGCCTGGGCGCGTACGGCGTCGAGCTCGAGGCGTTCGAGCTTGGTGCGGTTGCCGGGGCGGGCCTCGATGTTCGCGGCAGCTTCCTCGAAGCGTTCGAGATGTGCTTTGGTGGCCCGGTACTGCACTTCGTTGGTGATCACGATGCGTGTCCTTTCGAGAGGTGGATGACGACGATGCCTTTACGACTGGTGTCGCGTTCGTTCTGGAAGAACTCGGCGAACGACAGACCTGACTGAGATTCGATCACGTTCGGGAACAGCTCCCCACCGAAGCGCGCCTTCTGCGCAGCTCGGTGGTTAGACAGATCCAACAGCACCGGGTCGAGTTCATCGAGATCGACGTCGTCAGTGTCCCAGCAGGCGTCGAAGTCGCCGGGTTCGTCCTTGGCGGTGACGAAGCTGCCGTTCAGCCAGATCTGTCGGCAGCCGGCTTCGGCGAGCAACTCGATCGCTTCGGCGAGTCCGTCGAGCATGCGTCGGCGGCGTTCGGTCCACCCGAACCGTTCGACCACCTCGTCCCACGACGCGACGTGCTCACCCGGTGGCAGCCGACCGCTGTCAGGATCGAACACGGGAAGCACACCACAACACTATCATTGTGTTCAGCGAGGCGGGTCTCCGTCGTGCGTCATCGCGGCCAGGGTGGATCGGGACACGCCGGTGGTCGTCAAACACGGCGACGAGTTCAAGGCGCTGAAACGAGCGCGCTCGCCGAGAACCTCTCCGAAGCCGATGTCGTGACGAATGGGTGGCCCCACAGCGGGAGCGCCGAGCCGTAGATTGCAGCTGTGGCGCGACGATCGGCACCGAAGCGGGGGGCATCGTCGCTCGGGTCGCTGGCTCCGGTCGAGCGCGGCGAGGTGCTCGATGCGTTGCTCATCGCTCATCCCGAGTTGAACGACGAGGCGGAGCGCATCGCGCGGGATCTGCTGACGGCGGTCTCGGTCGAGCAGGTCGCGTCGGAGGTGGAGGCTGCGTTGCGCTGGATCTCATTGGATGCGCTCGCTGCTCGTGCGGGTCGTGTGCGGGGCCGTGGCTATGTGCACGAAACGGAGGCGGCGTGGGAGCTGGTCGACGAGGCGATCGAGCCGTTCCGATCGGATCTCGATCGACAGGCTTCGCTCGCTCACTACCTGTGGCGGATTGATTAACGAGTACCGCACCGCCGCCTGACAACGGCGACAACGGCCAGGACCCCCCCCGAGGCCTTGGCCTCGACGCGGCCAGCCCGCCGCTCAGCATCCTGTGGCGCTCGCCCCGCTCGCCATCCAGACCGCCCCGGACGAATATCCGGCACGTTCAGGCTACGCATCCGATGATTTCGATGGTGACGCCGTCGAGGCTTTCCTCCAGCGTCTCCGCGACCGGTGTCGGTCTCGGGGTGGCAGCGCGTGGCTTCATGCGACTCCTGACCGTCGATCCCGAGTTCACGTGGTCGGGCACCATCGTCATCGTTGCAACCTATGTCGTCGCTGTCTGGACCGCCGGGCCAACCCTCAGACCAGCACGGACCGCCACTCTCAGGAGCGATCTAGTTTCGGGCCCGCCCAGCCTGACCAGCGGATATCCGCAATCTCGCAGTTCAGAGGCGGTTTGTCGATGGGTCGGTGGTCCCCTCTGCTCCCCGCTCGACCTCGAACGATCCGTTTTGATTCGGCCAATCGAGGTGGTCGCCGAGACACGCTTCGGAGCAGGGTCGCGAGCTGAGGCCCGACGGAGCAAAGCTCTGGCGAGAGCGCCCGGTCTCACACACCCCCGCGACCGGAGGCCAACGCCTCAGCTCCCGTCTGCTGCCAGCTCACTTCTCGAAGCCCAGCCGTTGTTGTTCGGCGCGGATGAAGGAGATCACAGCCTCGACATCACTCTCGGACAGTCCTTCGATCGGTGCCATGTCCCCGAAGGACCAGTGGTGCTGGGGGGCACCGTTGGCGATCGCGCCACGGAACACCTCGTCGGAGTGGTGCGCTGGTTCGTAAAGGATCGACAGGTGCGACGGCCCCTTGTCGGTCCCCCGTAGGTCAACGCCGTGGCACGACGCGCAACTCTGCTCGTAGACCACGGCACCGCGATCAGGCAGTCTGACTTCCGTGGATCCGATCGATTCCGAGCCTGCGGCGCAAGCGGAAGCAGCAGCCACCAGAGTCGCGGACCACGCAACAGTTCCGATCAATCCAGGGGTCACGACGCGGTCCCCATCGGAAGGGCGGTGACGGGGAGCACGGCGGCCAGAGCGAAGGCTTCGCATGTCACGACCATACGGACCCGAACCGTGAGAGCGGCGTCGCCGGTGAAGCGACAAGTTCAGGGATGACCACCTTGTGGTCGTAGGCGCCGCCGCCAGCCGTCGATCGCAACGAGGACCGTCTTGGTCAGCAGCGTTCGGCCCCACTCGGTTGCGCATAGCTCGGATGGGGAGTCGAGGACGATCACGGTCAGGGCCAGCCCAGCGACGGCAACGCCGACCAGCGCGACGGTGTGCCGCTGCACCGGTGATCGCCAACCACGACGTCTCGGGACGCCATGCCTGGTCGAGCGTGTGTTCACCCCACCCGCTCGGCTGTTGCTCGCCGCCGCCGTCGCGGGTCGAGGGCAACGAGCCGCTCGAGTGGGTGCCCGAAACTCGGACGGGGGCGTTGAACAGGGCAAACACCGACCGATCCTCGAAACGCCGCCTGACCAGCCACGACGCAGTGTCGGGCACCCACCCGCCCTCGACGACGACCCCCGCGGCGGCACTCGCAGCGGGAATCGGGAGCCGACCTACCCCGAGCAGTATGTTGGAGAAGGGGGGACAGCCAAGGGGGGGTGTTGCCGATGCTCGACTCGTATCGGGTGCTGGATCTGACCGACGATCGCGGACACCTAGCCGGCATGCTGTTGGCACAGCTCGGAGCGGATGTGATCGCTATCGAGACGCCGGCCGGGCAGCGAGCCCGGCACCTCACTCCGTTCGCCAACGACGAGCCCGGACCGGAACGGTCGCTCACCCACTGGGCCTACAACCGGGGCAAGCGCTCGGTGGTGCTCCACCGCCCCGATGACCTGGTCAGCCTGGCCCGGGGAGCCGACCTAGTCCTGGAGTCGGGCGCCTACCCGGTCGATCTGGCGGCACTGCGGGCGGCCAACCCGGCCCTGGTGACGGCGTCCATCACCCCCTACGGCGAGGACGGGCCCAAGGCGGGCTGGGCCGCGACCGACCTCACGATCTCGGCTGCGTCGGGCACGCTCAACCTCACCGGCGACCGAGACCGGGCGCCAGTCCGCATGACCATCCCCCAGACCTGGCACTTCGCCGCCCTCGACGCCCTGGCCGGGACGATGATCGCCCTCACCGAGCGCAACCGATCGGGGCTGGGGCAGCACGTCGACGTCTCGGCTCAGGAGTCGTTCATCAGTGCCAACCAGTTCCAGACGATCTACCCGCTGGTCGGCCAGCCTGGGGGCGAGCGACTGTCGGGCGGCATGCAGCTGGGCCCGATCACCTTACGCTTCGTCCACTCGTGCCTCGACGGAGTGGTCACGATCGCCTTCCTGTTCGGGCCGATCTTCGGGCCCTACACGATCCGGTTGTTCGAGTGGCTGCTCGAGGAGGGGTTCTGCGGTCCGGAGTGGCTGGAGATCGACTGGATCGGCTTCGGTCTGGCCCTGACCTCGGATCCCCAGGCGATCGAGCTGCTCGATCGCGGCACCGACATCTTGCACGAGTTCGTCTCCACCAAGACCAAGGACGAGATGATGGCGGCCGCGCTCGAGCGAGGGCTGCTGTTCGCCCCGGGTCACACCACCCGAGAGCTGCTCGACCTAGAGCACTCGGCCATCCGCCGATTCTGGGATGTCGTCGAGGGCAACCGCTGCCCCGGCCCCTTCGCCAGGACCAACCCGCCCCTCGCTCGCCTCGGTCGCGCCCCCTACCTCGGTGAGCACACCAGGGCTGTTCTGGCCGAACCCCCCCGGACCCCAGCCGTCACCACACCGAGCACCGGGACAGCCGACGGTGAGCTGCCGCTGTCGGGGGTGAACGTACTCGACTTCTGCTGGGCGCTGGCGGGCCCGGCCGCCACCCGCCTGCTGGCCGATCACGGCGCCACCGTGGTGCGGGTCGAGTCCCAGGCCATGCCCGACGCCATGCGGGGTGCCGGCCCGTTCATCTCGACCGACGGCGGGCCCGAGGACTCCATTCAGTGGCACTCGGCCAACGCCTCCAAACTGGGCTTCGCCGCCAACCTCAAGGCACCCGAGACCAGGGAGGTGATCCACGACCTCATCCACTGGGCCGACATCGTAACCGAGAGCTTCGCCGCCGGGAAGCTGGCCGCTCTCGGCTATGGCTACGACGACGTGGTCCAGATCAATCCCGAGATCATCATGTTGTCGAGCTGTCTGATGGGCCAGACCGGGCCGATGGCGAGCTACGCCGGATTCGGGACGATGGGAGCGGCCATGGCCGGCTTCTACCCCGTCGTCGGCTGGCCCGACCGACCACCGTGTGGACCCTTTGGGGCCTACTCGGACTACATGTCCCCTCGCTACATCGTGGCCGTACTGCTGGCCGCCCTCGACCACCGTCGCCGCACCGGCCGGGGCCAGTACATCGACTACAGCCAGATGGAGGGCGCCGCCCACCTGCTCTCGATCGCCTTGCTCGACGTGGAGGTCAACGGGCGCACGGCGACCCGCAATGGCAACCGAGACCCGAGCCTGGCCCCCCACGGCGTCTATCCGGTGGCGGGCGACGATCGCTGGATCGCCATCGCTGCCCAGAACGACAACGCCTGGCGAGCATTGGCCACCGTCATCGGCCTCGATCACCTCTCCCCTCTGTCCACCGCCGAGCGGCTGAGGCGGGCCGCCGAACTGGATGACCTGGTCGCGACCAGCACCGCCCATCGAGACGGGGCGGAGCTGGAGGTGGCGCTCCAGGACGTCGGGGTCGCGGCCCAGCGGGTGCTGCGACCCGAAGACGTCGTCGAGGACCCTCAGCTCGTCCACCGCCAGCAGTTCCAGCGGGCGGATCACCCCGTCCACGGCACGTCGTGGGTCGAGACCCCGGCGTTCGCGCTCCACCGCACCCCGGGCCGGGTGGCGTGGGCGGGACCGACCTTCGGTCAACACCTGTGGGAGGTGCTGACCGACATCCTGGGCTACGACGAGGACCGGGCCGCCGAGCTCATCGCCACCGGCGCCTTCGAGTGAACGGGGCCTCACCAGGTGTCGATGTAGGGGCGCCGCTTGACGTTGCGGGGTGGGGTCGGTGGCAGGCTCCTGAGGCCGCGGACGACCCAGGCCCGGGAGTCGGCGGGATCGATGACGTCGTCGACGCCGAAGAACGTCACGGCCCGGGCCCGCTCGTAGCTCTTGGCCACCATCTCGTCGAAAAGGGCCTCGCCGGGCCACCGCATCGGGCCGTTTCTCGTCGAGGGTGAACGCCTTGCGCCGGTACAGCTCGGCCAGATCGTCCCGGATGTGGTCGAGATCGACGGCTACGGCGTCGTCGACGGCGTCGATGCTGACCTCGGCCTCCTCCACGAACACCAGGGGGAAGCCCTGGCGCATCACCGCCCCCAGCGAGACGTTGACGTGGCGCACCACACCGGTCACGGGGGCGGTGGCGACATGCTCCATCTTCATGGCCTCGAGGACCACCAGGGCCGCCCCCGCCACCACCTCGTCGCCCTCGGCCACGTGCACGGCCACCACCGTTCCCTGAATGGGGGCCGGGATCCCGACACCCGCACCGCTTGGCGTGTCCCGGGCCGTGATCTCGCTGCCACCGGCGGTGCCGAGGGTCTCGTTGGTGACCGACGACGCTGCCCTGGTCGTCTGTTCGTGGACGAACAACGACAGCGGATCGCTGGCGTCGACTTGGGCGCCGGCCCGCCCCGCTCCCTCGTCGACCTCCGGGCCCGCCTCCGGCCCGCCGGCGACCGCCGGGGTGGTGTCGACGTGGCGCCGGCCCTGGCCCTGGTTCGGTGCGGCAAGGTCGGCGACGTGGTCGTCGACGAATCGGGTGTGGACCCGTCCCGCCGCCAGCTCGGGACGGGCGAGGACGGCGAGGAGGAAGTCGATGTTGGTGGCGACGCCGTCGATGCGGAACTCCTGCAGCGCCCGGGCCGCTCGGGTGATGGCTGCGCTCGGCTCGGGGCCGGAAGGCGAAGCGATGGTCGGCGCCGTCGCCCACGATCTGGACCTCGACGTGACGGGCCCGGGGGATCAGTTCCTCGACGTACAACGAACCGTCACCGAACGCGAGCTCGGCCTCCCGTCGGCACCGCTCGAAGGTGGCGGCCGCCTCGGCCGGACCGTCGACCGCCCGGGTGCCGCGCCCGCCGCCGCCGGCCACCGCCTTGATCATCACGGCCCCGCCCGCGCCGAGCTCGGCGAGGAAGGCTTCCGCCTCCCCGACCGTCACTGGGGTCTGGGTGCCGGCCAGCACCGGCACGTCGGCGTCGATGGCGGCCTGGCGGGCCCGGCCCTTGTCGCCGAACAGTTCCAGGTTGTTCACTGTCGGCCCCACGAAGGTCAGACCGGCGGCCTCGCAGCGACGGGCCAGCTCACCGTTCTCGGCCAGGAAGCCGTATCCGGGATGGACGGCGTCGCAGCCGAGTTCGGTGGCGGCGGCGACGATGGCGTCGATGTCGAGGTAGGCGCCAGGGCCGACCCCGGTCAACGGGTGGGCCCGGTCGGCCTGGTAGCGGTGGAGCGAGGGGGCGTCGTCCTCGGAGTAGACGGCCACCGCTTCGAGCCCCAGATCGGCGGCGGCTCGGGCGATGCGGATGGCGATCTCTCCTCGGTTGGCGACGATCAGGCTGGTGATGGCCACGGTTCTCCTCAGGCAGTTCTCACGGGGCGGTTGTCGGACGTCACAGGGTCCCGGTCACGCCCTCGGCGACCAGGGCCTCGTACTCGGCGTCACCGATACCGAGCTCGGTGCGCAGCACCTCGCGGCTGTGCTGACCGACCCCGGGGGCCGGCCGCAGGGGTGGCGCCGACCGGGAGTCGAAGCGCCACGGGCTACCGGCCAGGAGGTTCGGGCCCGACTCGGGGTGCTCGACGGTTGTCAGGAACCCTCGGGCCCGCAGATGGGGGTCGGGCCGGAGGAAGACCTCGGTGCCCCGTGTCGCGCGCGCCGCACAAACGCCGACCCCGCCAAGATCCTCGGCCGTAGCCTCGGCATCACGGTTGGCGGTCCAAGCGCCCACGATGGCGTCCAGCTCGGTCTCGTGGCGCTTGCGTCCGAGGGCGGTGGCGAAGCGGGCGTCCGCAGCGACGTGGTCACCGATGCGGGCGGCCAGGGCCTGCCACGCCTCGTCGGTCTCGGCGGCGATGGCGACCCACTCCTCTCCGGCCCGGTACATGTTGTGGGGGGCCACCAGGGGGTGGCGGTTGCCGGAGGGCTGCCGGACGGAGCCGGTGGCCTCGTGCTCGATGATGGCGTCGCCCAGGGTGAGTGCCACCGCCTCCATCATCGACAGGTCGATCCGTTGGGCCTCCCCGGTGCGGTCCCGCCGGTTGACGGCCGCCACCATCGAGGCAGCGAAGGCGAATGCGGCAACGGGATCGGGGAGCAGACCGCCGGTGTTCATGGCCTCGCTGGTGGTCATGGCCCCACTGCCGTCCTCGCCAGCCCGCTCGTAGCCGTGCACGGCCGACAGGCCCGCCATGGGCTCGATCGTCGACCCGTTGGCCGGGTAGCGGCTGTAGGGACCCTCCGAGCCGTAGCCGGAGATCGAGGCGAAGATGATGTCGGGTCGAACCGCCTGGAGGGAGTCGAGCGTGATCCCCCAGTTGGGCATCACGTGAGGAGCGAAGTTGTCCACCACGACGTCGAAGCGGGGGACGAGCTCCCAGAACAGGCGCCGTCCCCGATCGATTGAGAGGTCGAGGGCGATGGCCCGCTTGCCGAGGTTGACCGAGTTGTAGAGGCCCTGGGTGTTCTGAGGGATCTGGCGGCGCTCGGGGTCGTGGACACCGGCGGGGACGGTGCCGCGTGTGTTACGCCACACGTCGGACTTGTGGAGCAGCTCGATCTGGACGACGTCGGCACCCAACATGGCCAACAGCTGGGTCCCGAGCGTGCCCGACCAGGCCTGGGTGAAGGACAGGACCCGTATCCCGGCCAGTGGGGGACCGGTCGGCGAATCAGGGGCCGCGTCGGTGGCGTCGTGGGGGGCACCGGGGTCGGGACGCGGGGCGCGCCACGTGGTGCCGGCCTCGGGCCCGGGTGCCGGGGCCGGGTCTGGGGCGGGGACACGGAACGACCAGCTCCCGGGCTCCATCCGGGCGGGCCAGCCGGGGGCCCTGACCGGCCGCCCGCCCACCGAGGTGTCGACCAGGAAACCCCGGGCCTCCAGCTGAGGGTCGGCGACCAGGGTGGGGATGGTGTGGACACAACCGGCGATGCACCGCAGCTCGCCGAGGCGGTGGAACAGGGGCCAGCAGGAGCGGGTGGCGACGGCCTCGGCCGCCCGGCGAGCCACCGCCGACAGGTCGTGGTGGTGGCGGCCGAACTGGGGGATCAGGCCCTCGTCGTGGGCGAACTCGTCGAGGCCGAGCAGGGTCATGGCCTCGGTCCAGGACCGCCAGTCGCCGAACCCCATGCAGATGTGCCCGTCGGCGGTCGGGTACAGGGGACCGACCCGGTCCCTGGGGCGGGGGCCGAGGGGGCCGTGGGGCGTGTCGACACCACGGAACACCGAGCCGAGGGCCCACGGTCCACACGTCAGCTCCATCACCTCGAACTCGCTCACGTCGACCAGCTCCCGCCCGCTCGACGGGGTGCGTCCCCGGAGGGCGGCGATGGCGCCGGTGAAACCGACGATGCCGGCCAGATAGCCAGTCGTGTGGACCGGCAGCTGGAGCGGCGCCTCACCGTCGATGGCGTTCATCAGTGACCACCCGGTCCGGGCGCAGGTGGTGAGGTTGTTGCCCGGGCGGCCGGCCAGAGGCCCCGACAGGCCGTGGGCCGTGATCGAGAGCTCCAACGACCGGTGCCCCGGCACCGGCTGGCCCGTCGTGACGATCACGTCGGCGGTCGCCACCAGCTTCTCCAGTGCGTCCCGGTCGCCGTCGTCGACCACCAACGCCCACTTGTTCCAGTTGGCGTAGGCATGAAGAGCCGAGCGGTCGGGGTCGGCGGGATCGCCCACGAACGGGGGCTCGTGGCGGAGCACGTGGCCCGACGGCCCTTCGACCATGACCACCTCGGCGCCGAAGTCGGCCAGCAGGCGGGCCGCGAACGCTCCCGACAACCGCGTCGAGCAGTCGAGCACCCGCACGCCATCGAGAGGCTGCACGGCCAGCCGGTCCACCGAGGCACTGGTCATACCGGCCACCCTAAACCCGCTTCCCCTGGTGGGCGATCCGGCCTCAGCTGAGGATGCCGTCGTCGAGGAACAGCGCGAGGCCGATGGATCGGAACCCTGCGGCCGAGACGCTCCCGGCCCAGTGCTCGCACCCGACAGTTGTCAGGCCAGGAGGCTGCGCAGCATCCAGGCGGTCTTCTCGTGCACCTGGAGACGCTGGGTGAGCAGGTCGGCGGTCGGCTCGTCGTGGGCCTTCTCCACCACGGGGAAGACGGAGCGGGCGGTGCGGGCCACGGACTCCTGGTCCTTCACCAGCCGTTGGATCATCTCGATGGCGTCGGGTTGATCGTCGTCCTCGGCGATCGACGACAGGGCGGCGAACGCCCGGTAGCTGCCCGGGGCCGGTGCGCCCAGGGAACGTATCCGCTCGGCGATCTGGTCGACGGCGAGGGCCAGCTCGTTGTACTGGGTCTCGAACATCAGGTGGAGGGTCTGGAACATCGGCCCGGTGACGTTCCAGTGGTAGTTGTGGGTCTTCAGGTACAGGGTGTAGCTGTCGGCCAGGAGGCGAGAGAGCCCCTCCGTGATCGCCTCCCTGTCGGCGGCGTCGATGCCGATGTCGATCGTGGTCTCGGACTGGGACATGAGGACACTGGTCCTTTCGGTTGGAACCCCCGGGAACGGGCTCACTGGAGATGTAGCACAGCTTCCACTGACGCCCAGGGTCGGAGGTCAGGCGGCAACGCCGTACCGCCGACGACCTGGTCCGGTTCCGGCCCCCCGACGCCACTGCGGCATCGGCGGCCTGCGGCAACGGCCTGGCCTCCTGGCCGCCCGCTTGCAGCCGCCAGGCCACCGTCGACTTCTCGACGGGCCGCCGCTACCGGGCGTTCGACCACGACGAGGAGTGCGAGGACTCGACGTTGCACATGCACACGCCGCTCACCCAGCGGTAGACAGCGTCCGGGAGGAGCGAGCTTCACCGCTCTGTCACGGAACGGCAACTGGTCCGGCGGGCCGACATTCATACCATGGAACGTCTACCGCCCGGACGCCGACACGAGATCCTCCTTGCCCCACACGCTCCACACGCTCCGCACCAGCGCACGGGCCCGCCTCGCACTCGCCGTCGTCGCACTGCTCGCCGCCCTGGGCGCGTACCGCCTCCTGACCGACGTCGAACCGGCCGATCCCGTCGCCGGAACCGGCACGCTCGTCGTCGACGGCGTGACCTACCACTTCAGCCCCACCACCTGCCGCATCTCCGACGAGGACTTCGTCGCCGCCGGCGCCGGATCCGATGGCGACGACGAGTTCTGGGTGTCGGCGTCCAGCGTCGGACTCGATCTCAGCCTCGGGACCGCCGACGAGCAGGCCGAACCGGCCGACGACAAGAAATGGCTGATCAGCGCCGACGGCGTCAACTGGGAGGCCACGGGCGACACCGTCACCGCCGAGGCACCGATGATCGACCGCCACTCGCCGGGGTCGACGACGGTCGTCGGCTCCCTCCACGTCCGCTGCGACGAGGTCTGACACCGCCGACACCGGCCCTCAGACCGGAGCTTCGTCCCCCGTCCGCCAACGGCGCTGCATCGCCTGCAACTCGGCCAGCAGCTCCGGCGTCGCTGCCGCCATCGGGGCACGGCGAGCCGACGGATCCAGGGTGACGAGGTCACGCCCCCGGCCCTCCCCCACCGCCACTCCCGCCTCGTGGCACACGAGCACGGCGCCGAGGTAATCCCACACGCCATGGGCGCCGTCGATGTCGACGAACCCGTCGAAGCGTCCCGCCGCCACCGCGCACAGGTCGAGGGCCGCGGCGCCATAGGCCCGGAACTGCGACCAGCCCCCATGTTCCGGTGGGAGGCCGGAGAAGGCGACGATGGCGTCGGACAGCCTACGACAGCCGCTCGGTCTCAGGCCGAGGTGATCGACGGCGGCCCCCTCCCCCCGCACGGCCCGGAACCGCTCCCCGGTCGCCAGGTTGGCCACGTCGGCCGCCAATGGTCCGTCGCCGTCGACAGCGCAGAGGCTGGTGGCGTACCACGGCAGGCCCCGGGAGGCATTGGTCGAGCCGTCGATCGGGTCGACCACGACCACCAGGTCACCGTCGCCGGTCAGCCCCGACTCCTCGCTGAGGACCCGGAACCCGGCCCGTCGCAAACCCCCGACCAGTACGTCGTCGGCCACGACGTCGTGGCGGTACTGGTCGGACCTGCCGCCGGAGTGGCCCCAGTCGTCGAGCTCGGACAGGCGATCGGTCAACTCGGCCACCAGGTCGGCGAAGATCTCGAGGATGGCCTGCGGCTTCAGTGGGGCCACGGACCACCGTCGATGGGGCCCGGGCGCGTAGGCTCACGTCGAACCGGGGGTTGCCGACGGGCACCCGGCGGGTTGCAGTCCACGTGCCTCACGCTACCCCGCCCACGGGGCGTCATTGTCCTATGGTCGTGGCAGGCTGTGGGGGGAGGAAACCTTGGCCATCATCGACGTTCACGGCTACGTAGCTGACCTGAAGGATCACCTGACCGACCACCAGTTCCACGTGCACGACGAGCGCCATTTCGTCGAGACCTACTCCATGCGCCAGACATGGGAGATCGATCTCCATCCCGATCACGCCTGCGATGGTCCGCTCGTGCTTCACCTCGCCATCGAGCTCGATCCCCGCGTCCTGTTCGCCTTCGAGGATCAGATGCTCGAGCTCCCCGAAGACGCCGAACCGCCGACGGGCTTCGCCCTGCCTCTCCTGTTCACGTGGGAGCTCCCCCCGCTCTCCGACGCTCCCGACCTGCTCGTGCTCGCCACCGACCTAGCCGGCATCGGTGGCGCCGAGCTGCCGCTCAAGGTCCAAGCGACCGACTCCACCTTCGAGGTCACCGACGCCGCCGAGCGCACCTTCCTCGTGCTGTCGAACGTCGAGATCGGCCTCGACGACCTCTTCATGCACCGCGAGAACATGTGCGACATCTTCGAGCGGTGTCACGCCGTCAGCGAGTTCCTCCTCGACCGGGCCCCGGCGTGGCTCGACGAACCCTGATCGTCAGCGCCCACCGGTGACGTCGAGAAGCGTCCCGGTCACATAGCTGGCCGCATCCGAGCACAGCCACACGATGGCCCCCGCCACCTCGTGGGGCGATCCACCCCGGGCCATGGGCACGTTGGCGGCGAGCCGGGCCACCCGGCCAGGATCGCCGCCGGAGGCGTGGATCTCGGTGTCGATGAGGCCGGGCCGCACCGCGTTGACCCGGATGCCCTCGGTCGCCACCTCCCGGGCCAGGCCCCGCGTCATCGTGTCGACGGCCCCCTTGGTGGCGGCGTAGTCGATGAACTCGTTGGGGCTGCCCAGATAGGCGGCGGCCGAGCTCACGTTGACGATCGAGCCACCCCCGCCCCCGTGGGCGGTCGACATGCACCGCACCGCCTCCCGGGCGCACAGGATGGCCCCCACCACGTTGACGGCAACGACCTGGCGCAACCGCTCGGCGCTGAACGACTCGAGTCTGGCCTGCTGGTGGAGAATTCCGGCGTTGTTGACGAGGGCCGTGATCGGGCCGAGCTCGTCGCCACAGCGCTCGAAGAGCCGCACGACGTCGTCCTCGTCGGCCACGTCGCCCCTGATCGCCACCGCCCGTCGTCCCTCCGACCGGCACGACTCGACGACGGCGTCGGCGGCGTCGATGTCGCGTCGGTAGTTGACACAGACGTCCCACCCGGCCGACGCCGCCAGCCGGGCGGTCGCCGCCCCGATGCCCCGGCTCGCTCCGGTGATGATCATGACCCCGTTCACCATCCGTCGAACCTACAGACCGCCCGGGACCCACCCACCAGCCCGCCACCAGCCCGCCCGCCCCATCCGACCCGGCCCCCTCCCACTTCCGGGAGCACCGGCGACCAGAATGCCGCCTGACACCCGGGATCGGCCCACGGTCGGCCCCACACCACCCCCGCCGGCACCATCCGGCCCGGCCCGCCTCCCACGTGCGGGAGCTCCGGCGACCAGAACGCCGCCGGACACCCGCGATGCCTCGCTGTCACCACGCGACGCGACACTCCGCCCATGGCGCTCGAGACCGACGTGATCATTCTCACCCTGGCGGCCCGAGCGGGCGTCGTCGTCACCAGATCGGAGTTGCTGACCACGAGACCGCCGCCAGGCTGGGGAATCTCTCGGCCGCTGCGCTCGGTCCTCCCAGCCCCTGTCACGTCACGACGCAGCGGGGATCGCACACCGACTTCGGCGGTGTCGTGGTCCACCAGACCGGCGATGGTTCGACGGCGGCCCGAAACGACGACGCAGGCGCGGCAAGCGGGTCGGTAGCGTCGAGGGGGACATGGGGCCCGACCTGACGATCACCTACCCGGCCGAGCTGCCGATCACCGAGCGACGAGACGAGCTGCTGGCCGCCATCGAGGCCAACCAGGTGCTCGTGGTGGCCGGCGAGACCGGCTCGGGCAAGAGCACCCAGCTTCCCAAGATGTGTCTGGAGCTGGGACGCGGGGCCGAGCGGCTCATTGGCCACACCCAGCCCCGCCGCCTCGCCGCCCGCACCATCGCCGAGCGGGTGGCCGATGAGCTCGAGACCACGGTGGGCGGGGTCGTCGGCTACACCGTCCGCTTCAACGACCAGGTCGGGCCCGACACCCGGATCAGGCTCATGACCGACGGGATCCTGCTGGCCGAGATCCCCCGCAACCGCAATCTCGACCGCTACGACACGATCATCATCGACGAGGCCCACGAGCGCAGCCTCAACATCGACTTCATCCTCGGCTACCTCCGCCAGCTCCTCCCCCGGCGTCCCGACCTCAAGCTCATCATCACCTCGGCCACCATCGACACGGAGCGCTTCGCCGCCCACTTCGACGACGCCCCCGTGATCGAGGTGTCCGGACGGACCTACCCCGTCGAGATCCGTTACGAGCCCCTCGACGATGCCGACGGCGGCGACCCCGTCGACCAGGCCGATGGCATCGCCGACGCCGTCCGCCGCCTGTGGCGGGAGGACCGGGGCGACGTGCTCGTCTTCTGCAGCGGCGAGCGGGAGATCCGCGACGCGGCCGAGGCCGTGGCCGACCTCGACCTCCCGGGCACCGAGATCCTCCCCCTCTACGCCCGCCTCTCGGCCGCCGAGCAACACCGTGTCTTCGCCGCCCACGACCGCCGCCGGGTCGTGATCGCCACCAACGTGGCCGAGACGTCGGTGACCGTGCCCGGCATCCGGTCGGTCATCGACGTCGGGACCGCTCGCATCTCCCGCTACAGCAACCGGACCAAGGTCCAGCGCCTCCCCATCGAGGACATCTCCCAGGCCTCGGCCGATCAGCGGGCCGGACGGTGCGGGCGCATCGGCCCCGGGATCTGTGTCCGTCTCTACAGCGAGGCCTCGTACCTCGCCCGTCCGGAGTTCACCGAGCCCGAGATCCAACGCACGAACCTGGCCTCGGTCATCCTCCAGATGGCGTCGCTCGGGCTCGGCGACGTCGCCCGCTTCCCGTTCGTCGACCCGCCCAGCCCCCGCAGCATCGCCGACGGGATCGACCTGCTCACCGAGCTCGACGCCCTCGACCCGACCCAGGAGGGGACCCGACGGTGGCTCACCCCCCTCGGCCGGCAGCTGGCCAAGCTCCCCGTCGACCCACGCTACGGTCGCATGTTGATCGAGGCCGACGAGAACGACTGCCTCGACGACGTGGCCGTGATCGTGGCCGGCCTTTCGATTCAGGATCCCCGGGAGCGACCGGTCGACAAGCGCCAGCAGGCCGACGACGCCCACCGCCGCTTCGCCGACCCCGACTCCGACTTCGTCGCCTACCTCCACCTCTGGGAGTACCTCACCACCGCCCGTCGCCAGCGTTCCCACAGCGGGTTCCGGCGCCTCTGCCGGCGGGAGTTCCTCAACTACCACCGGGTCGTCGAGTGGCAGGACATCCACACCCAGCTCCGCCAGGTGGCCCGCGAGCTCGGCCTGCGAACCCGGCGCCGGGGCCGACCACGACCCGATCGCCTCGACGACACGTCCTACCGCCACGCCCTCCACCGCTCGATCCTGGCCGGCCTGCTCTCCCACGTCGGGGTGCGAGACTCCCGCAGCGACGACGGCGATCGCAAGCGAGGTGGCGGCGACAAGGGCCGACGGCGACGCAGCCGACCCGAGTACCTGGGGGCCCGCTCCACCCGCTTCGCCATCGCCCCCGGCTCGTCGCTGATGAACGACAGCCCCAAGTGGGTCATGGCGTCCGAGCTGGTGGAGACCAACCGCCTCTGGGCCCGGGTGGTGGCCGGCGTCGACCCCGCCTGGATCGAGGCCCTGGCCGAGCACGTGGCCACCTACTCGTACTCGGAGCCGTGGTGGGACCGGGATCGGGGATCGGCCCTCGTCACCGAGCGGGTCACCCTCTACGGGCTGACGCTGGCCGCCAACCGGCGGATCCAGCTCTCCACCGTCGACCCCCCGCTGGCCCGGGAGATGTTCATCCACCACGCCCTCGTCGAGGGGGACTGGGACGGCGACCATGCCTTCGTGACCCACAACCAATCGGTGATCGCCGACATCGAGGCCATGGAGGCCCGGTCTCGGCGCCGGGATCTTCTGGTCGAGGCCCGGGCCATCGCCGCCTTCTACGACGCCCGGCTCCCCCCGGACGTGGCCGGCGTGGCCGATTTCGAGCGCTGGTGGCGGGACGAACGAGGTCGCCACCCCCATCTCCTCGACCTGACGCCCGAGGTGGTGCTGGCCCCCGACGCCGGCGACATCGACTCCCTCGCCTTCCCCGACTCGTGGCTCCACGAGGGCCTCGACCTCGAACTGGCCTACGAGTTCGATCCCAGCTCCCCGCTCGACGGGGTCAGCGTGCTGGTACCGGTCGAGGTCCTGAACCGGCTCGACCCGGCCCCGTTCGAGTGGACGGTGCCGGGCCTGCGGGCCGACCTGATCGGGGCCTTGATCCGGAGCCTGCCCAAGTCGACCCGCCGGTTGTTCGTGCCTGCGGCCGAGACGGCCGAGGCGGTCGCCACCATCGTCGATCCCACCCAGGGGTCACTGCTGGATGCCCTGGCGGCGGAGCTCGGGCGTCGGGCCGGAACGATCGTCGACCCCGCCGACTTCGACCTCGGACGGGTCCCCGCCCATCTCCGCCCGACGTTCCGGGTGATCAACGACCGCTACGAGCTACTGGCCGAGGGTAAGGACCTCGACGCCGTCCGAGCCCGCCTCACCGAGGAGGTGCGGGCCACCCTCTCGGCCGTCCACGCCGACGACAACGACTGGGAGCGCTCCGGCCTCCGCACCTTCGACATCGACTCGCTACCACGCATGGTGATGGCGGGTGAGGTGAAGGCCTACCCGGCCCTGGTCGACGAGGGTGACGCCGTCGCCATACGCCTCCTGCCCACCGAGGACGAGCAGCTCGACGCCCACTGGCTCGGCACCAGGCGACTCCTCCGGCTCAACGTGGCCGGGCCGGTCCGCCTGTTCGACGACCGGCTCCCCACCTCGACGAAGCTCCGGCTGGTGAACGGCCCGGTCCAGTCGAAGGCCGAGTGGTACAACGACGCCATCGACGCCGCCGTCGACGATGTGATCGCCGAGCACGGCGGGCCGCCGTGGTCGAAGGCCGGCTTCGAGGGTCTGCTCCGCACCACGAGGGCGGAGCTCCCCGATCGGCTGGAGACCATCGCCGGGGCCGTGATCACGATGGTCGACATCCTGGGCCAGGTCCACACGAAACTCGACCGTCTGACCGGGCCCGGCTACGCCCTCTCCGTCGACGACGTGCGGGCCCACGTGGCGCGCCTCGCCTACCCGGGGTTCCTCACCGGGGTCGGCCTCCACCGGGTCGACGACGTGGTCCGCTACCTGGCCGGCATCGACCGACGTCTCGACAACCTGACCAAGAACCCCACCCGGGACCAGGAGCTGGTAGCGGTCTGCCGCCGCCTCGACAGCGAGCTGGCCGAACTCGTGGCCCGGCGTGGACCGGGGCCGGAGGTGGAGGAGCTCATCTGGATGATGGAGGAGCTACGGGTCTCGTTGTTCGCCCAGGGTCTGGGAACGAAGGGCCGGGTCAGCGAGAAGCGGGTACGGCGGGAGCTGGCCCGGGCCCGATCTCCGGTGGCGGCTCAGGTCCGGACATGAACCGACACCGCGTAGTGGCCGGGTCGGTCGAAGGGCACGCCCGACCACGAGGCGTAACGCTGTTCCAGCTCGAGCCCGGCCGCCCGACACCAGTTGTCGTAGTGGACGATCTGATCGGGCTCGGCCAGCGACCCCCCGCACACCAGCCGTCCCCCCGACCGTAGGTGGCGGGCCAGGTTGGCCACGACCATCGACTCGTAGCCGGGGGTCACGTAGTTCAGCACGTCGCCGGCCATGACGATCACATCGAACTCCTCGTCGAGGTGGACGGTCGCCACGTCGGCGAGGACCCACGAGACGGCGTCGCTCCTGGCCCGGGCCAGGTCGAGCATGTCGTCGTCGTTGTCGACACCGACGACCTGCTAGCCCCGGCGGGCCAGCTCCACCGCCACCCGACCGGTCCCACAACCGGCGTCGAACACGACGCTTCCGGGCAGGCGGCTAACGAGATCGGCCTCGCCGTGCACGGCGGCGCCGTCGGCTTCGAGGCGATCCCAGCGGGTGTTGTACTCGTCGAGGTCCACTCGCTCACGCCACAGACGCCAGCGGTCGCTCATGTTGAGCTCGTCGGCCATCCCGGCAGGGTACTGCGGCCGGACCGGGGCTCGGGCCGTCGAAGCATCTCTGGTCCGGGCGCTGGGCGTCCGGGCGCTGGGCGTCCGGGCGTCAGGGCTTGCGGGCGGTGGCCCGCTTGACGGGCACGCCGTCGGCGGCCCAGGTGTCGAGCGCCTCGACGTCGACCAGGCCGGCGGCGGCCAGGGCATCGGCCATCGTGTGAGCGTCGACCGGGTCGATGGGACGACGACGACGCCGGTGCTTCCTGTTCCGTTCGTGTCCCGGGTGGTCGAAGTCCTCGTCGACGAGGACGACCCGACCGTCGGACCGCAGCACCCGGGCGATCTCGACGGCGGCGGCGTCCAGATCCTGCCAGTGGTGCACCGAGTTGACCGCCCACACCACGTCGACCGAGGCGTCGTTGACGCCGAGACGTTCGGCCACACCATCGAGGACGGCGATCGCCTTGCGCCGCCGTTGGATCGTGCGTCGTGCCCGCAACACCGTCCGTAGGAACGGTGTCGGCTCGACCGCCACCACCGATGCGCCCTCACGAACTGCCTCGACGGAGGCCGGACCCATGCCGGCTCCGATGTCAACGACACGACTCCCGGCCAACGGTTCGGCCACGGAGACCACGTAGGCGCTCGCCACGTTCCGCCACATCCGTGGGGCCAGGCGGAGGTACCGGAGCGCGCCCCGCCAACCCTGGTCGGCATGGTGACCGTGACCGTTCTCCTGGCCGTGACCGTTCTCCTGGCCGTGACCGTGACCGTGACCCTGGCCGTGGCCCTGGCCATGTTCACGGCCGCGCCCGTTGTCGGCGCTCTCGCCGTTCTCGTAACCGTCGGCGTGGGTCATCTGAGGTTGTCGCTCGCTCTCGTCGTCAGTCGACCGGCAGGCGAGCAAACAGCTCGACCTTGGCTTCCTCGAAGTCCTCGAGGCTGATCGTCCCGGCCTCCCGTCGCTTGTGGAGGTCCTCGATGAGTGCGAGAAGTTCGGGAGCGGACAGCTCCCCTTCGCTCGGCACGATCGCCTCGTCCTCGGTCTCGTCCGACGGATCGTCCGTCATCGACCGTTTCTCTAGGCGATTCGCCCGTTTGGTGGCAGCGCGCTCCTTCTTCGCCTTGTCACGCTGCAGTTTTGCGAAGCTCGATCGTTGCTTTGCCATTTCCGAGCTCCTGATCAGTCGTTCGCGTCGTAGCACATCCCCCGGAACGCGCCGGAGGGCAGCCACTTAGGGTAGAGGCTTTTTTGGCGTTTGCTACATAACGTGACGATTTGGTTAGGGTTTCAAGACAATCGGACCACAAGCGGTCGGCTCGGGGACCATCTAGCATGCACCCATGATTCCGACCCGACCCTTCGGCGCCACCGGCCATCAGAGCACGCGAACCATCTTTGGCGCCGCCGCACTGGGGGCGATGAGCGAGGACCGGGCGGCCGAGACCCTCCAACTGATCCGGGAACGCGGCGTGAACCACATCGACACCGCCGGCGGCTACGGCGACTCCGAGCTCCGGTTGCGGCCCTGGTTGGCCGAGAACCGGGGCGACGTCTTCCTCGCCACGAAGACCGCCGATCGCCGAGGCCCGGCGGCCCGGGGCAGCCTGGAACGAAGCCTGGAACGGATGGGGGTCGACTCGGTCGACCTGATCCAGCTGCACAATCTGGTCGAGGACGACGAGTGGACCACGGCGTTCGATGCTGGCGGGGCAGTCGAGGCCCTGGCCGCAGCCCGCGACGAGGGGCTGTGCCGCTTCATCGGCGTCACCGGACACGGCACCCGAATCCCCGCCATGCACCTGCGCAGCCTCGACGCCTTCCCCTTCGATTCGGTCCTCCTGCCCTACAACCACGCCATGATGGCCCAGCCCGCCTACCGCCACGACGTCGAGGCTCTGCTGGCGGTGTGCGACGAGCGTCAGGTGGCCGTCCAGACCATCAAGTCGGTGGCTCGACGGCGATGGCCCGAAGCCACGGGACGGCGTTTCTCGTGGTACGAGCCGATCGAGGACGGCGATGCCATCGTCCGGGCCGTCAACTATGTGCTGGGGCGGTCCCAGCTGTTCCTCAACACGTCGAGCGACGCCCGGCTCCTGCCCGCCGTACTCGATGCCGCCGCTGGTCCCCTGGCCCTGCCCGACGACGAGGCCATGGCGGCCGATGCCGCAGCCCTCGGCATCACCGCCCTCTTCGACGGCGCCGAGCTGGAGCGGATCTGACGCTGGCCGTCGCCGCCGGTAGCTGCGGGGGATCCGGGCCTCGCCCCCGCCGACATCGTGGTTTACGCTCCGGTAATGAGTACCGCTGTCGACCTCCCCAACCCCACCGACCCCTACTTCTGGGTCCGCCCGGCGGCCGAGATCGAGGCCGAGTTGGCCACCCTACGGGCCGAGGCGCCCGTCGTCTTCCTCCCCGAGCCGGAGGTCTCGCCCGACATCCCCCTACCCCGGGGCCCCGGTAGTTGGGTTCTGACCCGTCACGCCGACATCCTGCACGTGTCGAAGCACCCCGACCTGTTCAGCTCGGCCAACGGGATCACCCTCCTCGAGAGCCCACCTGAGTTCAACGAGTTCTTCGCCTCGATGATCGCCATGGACGACCCCCGTCACGCCCGCCTCCGACGCATCGTGTCGGCCGGGTTCACCCCCCGCATGCTCAAGCGGCTGGAGGACTCGGTCCAGGCCCTGGCCGCCGAGATCGTCGACGACGTGGCCGAGCGGGGATCGGTTGACTTCGTCGTCGACGTGGCCGCCGCCCTACCGCTCAAGATCGTCTGTGAGCTGATGGGCGTCCCCGACTCCCAATACCGCTACGTGTTCGACAACACCAACGTGGTGCTCGGCGCCAGCGACCCCGAGTACGTCGAGAACGAGAACGACATCCTCACCGCCATCCTGACCGCCGGCGGCAACCTGGCCCAGTTGATGCAGGAGGTGATCGAGCGCAAGCGCGGCGGCGACGGCACCGACCTCACCAGCCAGCTGGTGAACGCCGACCTCGGTGACGACGAGCTCACCTCGGCCGACCTCGCCAGCTTCTTCATCCTGCTCGTCGTCGCCGGGAACGAGACCACCCGCAACGCCATCAGCTGGGGTCTCAAGTACCTCACCGACCACCCCGATCAGCGGGCCATCTGGGCCGCCGACTTCGAGGGGGTCGCCCCGACCGCCGTCGAGGAGATCGTGCGGCTGGCCAGCCCGGTGACCTACATGCGCCGCACCGCCACCACCGACACCGAGATCGGGGGCCAGGCGATCGCCACCGGCGACAAGGTCTGCATGTTCTACCTGGCCGCCAACCGCGACGAGGACGTCTTCGTCGACCCCTACCGCTTCGACGTTCGCAGAGACCCGAACCCCCACGTCGGTTTCGGGGGCCCAGGACCACACTTCTGCCTCGGCGCCCACCTGGCCCGACGGGAGATCACGGTCATGTTCCGGGAACTGTTCACCCGGCTGCCCGACATCAGGGCCGCCGGGGAGCCGGCACCCCTGCTGTCGAGCTTCATCCACGGCGTGAAACACCTGCCGGCCGAGTTCACCCCGGTCGGTCCCCGCAGCTGATCGCCTCGCGTTGGGGTCGCCCGCCCGGCGGCCGGAGCAATCGCGGTGGTGGCGACTCGCCGGCGGCCGGGGTTGCGGCCCATGATAGGTCGACCACACCGAGCCGCGAGACGCAGGAGCGCAACGATGACCACCGCGATGATCCCCGCCCAGCGCCCGATCCACGAGACCCACAAGCTCACGACGCCGGGCGCCGTCGACGCCGACGGCCACATCCTCGAACCACCCGATCTGTGGGTCGACTACATCGACCCCGAGTTCCGCGACCGGGCCCTCCGCTTCTCCGTCGACGAGAACGGCCTCGAGCAGCTCGAGATCGGGGGCAAGCCCTCGTCGATGAGCCGCAAGGGCTTCCCGTCGACGCTGGGCGCCATGGGTGATCCCGACCTCAAGGGCCTCCAGTTCGACCCCGAGCGGACCTACCTGCGCGAAGCCCCCTACGGCACCATGCACGCCGGTGAGCGACTCGACGTGCTCGACGCCGAAGGCATCGACGCCGCCATCCTGTACACCACCGTCGGTCTGCTGTGGGAGGCCGAGGTCGAGGATCCAGCGCTGGCCCAGGCCTACACGAAGGCCTACAACCGTTGGATCTGCGAGTTCTGCGCCGACACCCCCCGGCTGGTACCGACTGCCCACCTGTCGCTCAGCGATCCGGTGGCGGCGGCCAAGGAGCTGGAGCGGGCGGTCGGCGAAGGGGCCAAGGGCGGCTACGTCGCCCCGTTCACCCACTCGGGAACCCCCCTCGGGCATCCCGACCACGACCCGGTCTTCGCTGCGGCTCAGGCTCTCGGCGTCCCGCTGGCCCTGCACCCGACGTTCGAGCCCCAATGGACCAAGGGCACCCGCATGGGCACGTGGGAGAACGTGAAGCAGCTCCGCCTCCTGGCCTCGGTCCAGGCCTCCGATGGTGTCCGTCATCAATTCACGACGCTGTTCGACTACGGGGTGTTCGACAGGTTCCCGGGGCTGAAGTTCCTCGTCCTCGAGTCGGGCGGTGGCTGGATCGGCTATTGGCTCGACCGTATCGACGCTGTCTACAGCCACACCTTCATCGGGACCCGTGTCCCGCTCGAGCACAAGCCGAGTGACTACTTCCGGGACCGCATCTGGATCAGCTGCGACCCCGACGAGCGGATCATCCCCGCCCTGGCCGAGCGCTACGGCGTCGACCGCTTCCTGTGGGCCTCCGATTTCCCCCACGCCGATCACACACCGGCCTACGTCAACGATCTCCAGGAGCTCGTCGACGCCTTCCGGCCCGAGGACCGGGCAGCCTTCATCGGCGGCAACGCCCGAGCCCTGTTCGACATCGGCGACGACGCCAAGGTCGGGAGCCGCTGACCGAGCCGGCCCGACCGCCCGTCGCACGGGCGGTCGGGTCAGGGTCGTTCGCCCCGCATCAGGGCCCGGCCGATCACCATCTTCTGGATCTCGCTCGTTCCCTCCCCGATGATCATCAGCGGGGCGTCCCGGTAGTAGCGCTCCACCGGGTATTCGGTGGTGAACCCGTTGCCGCCGTGGATCCGCATGGCGTCGAGCGCCACCTCGGCCGCAGTCTCGGAGGCGAACAGCTTCGCCATCCCGGCCGCCAGGTCGGCCCGCTGACCGTTGTCGAGCTTGGCCGCCGCCTCCCGGGTCAGGAGGCGGGCCGCCTCCACCTTGGTCGCCATCTCCGCCAGCTTGAACTGGATGCCCTGGTGCTGGCCGATCGGTTTGCCGAAGGTCTCCCTGGTGGCGGCGTAGGACAGGGCGGCGTCGAGGGCGGCCCGAGCCACCCCGACACCCCGGGCGGCCACGTTGACCCGGCCCAGCTCGAGGGCGGCGAGGCACCAGTGGAACCCCTGGCCGACGCCTTCCGGGCCACCGAGCACGGCGTGGCCCGGCAGGCGGTGACCGTCGTAGACCATCTCCACGGTCTCGAGGCCCCGGTAGCCCAGCTTCTTGACGTTGTGGTTGACCGTGATCCCCCCGCTGGACAGCCCCGGCTCCTTCTCGACCAGGAAGCAGGTGATCCCCTCCTCCCCCGCTCGGGCCAAGAGGGCGACCAGGCCGGCCCGCTCACCGTTGGTGACCCACATCTTCGTGCCGTTGATAACCCACTCGTCGCCATCACGGTTGGCCCGGCAGCGCAGGGCGGCGGCGTCGCTGCCGGAATCGTGCTCCGACAGCGAGAAACATCCCCGCCGCTCCGCCGAGGCCATCTGCGGCAGGTAGCGGCGTCGCTGGTCCTCGGTGCCGAAGCGGGCGATGAGCTGGGCCGCGATCAGGTGGCTGTTGACCACCCCGGCGAGCGACATCCACCCCCGGGACAGCTCCTCGATGATCCGCGCATAGGTGGACACGTCGAGACCGAGGCCCCCGTACTCCACGGGGATCGTGGCCCCGAACAACCCGAAATCGGCGAGCTGGGCCACCATGGCGTCGGGATAGCGGTCGGCGAGCTCGAACTCGGAGGCGTTGGGGATCACGTCGGCGTCGACCCACCGGGCCACCGTGTCGACGATCTGGTCTGCGGTTGCGGCATCGGTCACGGGGCCAACCTAGGCGGACGGATCCGACGGGGCCAGGTCGGTTCGGCCCCGCCCGGCAATCCTTGGGGGCCGACCCGTTCGAGCCGAACCGGGCCCGTTAGGGCTAGATTGGCGTGCTCAGGGCGGAAACCAGAAGGCTCGACGGACGTGGACCCAAAGGATGATCGCAACGAGCTGGCGGAGGTGTTGAACAACCTCGCACTCGATGCCGCCGCGGGCTCCACCGAGGCCCTCGACTCCCTGCTCCAGGTGGTCGACGACCATCGCCTGGCCAGTGCCAACGTGCGCCGGTTCATCGTCAACGACGAACTGGCGGAGGAGGCGGCCCAGGACACCCTGATCGCCATCGCCGAGTCGATCCACAAGTTCCGGAGCGAATCGAAGTTCACGACCTGGATGTACGCCGTGGCCCGCAACGTCGCCATCGGTCACCTCCGCCGCGTAAACCCCGATGTGCCCCTCGACGGTGCCGAACAGTCGGCCGGGGCCGCCCGGCGGCTGAGCTCGGTCGTGTCGGAGCGGACCGCGATCCAGCGGGCGGTCGCCCAGCTCCCGGCCCACTACCGCGACGCGGTGATGCTGCGCGACGTCGAGCGCCGCACCTACGAGGAGATCGCCGAGGAGCTGGGGATCGAGCTGAACACGGTCCGGTCCCGTCTCGCCCGTGGTCGTGCCATGTTGGCCGCAGCTATCCTCGACGACGGTTCACATGGCTGACACACATGGTTGACATGCACGGTGGGAAGATCGGCCGTTACCGGCTGATCGCTCCAATCGGTTCGGGTGGATTCGCCACGGTGTACCGGGCCGTCGACGAACGTCTGGGCAGCGAGGTGGCGCTCAAGGTCCTGGCCGACAACCACAGCCTCGTTCCCGACTACCGGGAGCGGTTCATCTCCGAGGCCCAGCACCTGCGTCGGGTCGACTCCTACTGGGTGGCCTCGATCTTCGACCTGGGCGAGACCGACGGCGGCCAGCCCTACATGGTGCTGGAGCTGGCCGACCGGGGTGACCTGGAGACCCGGGTCAACGACCTGTGGGACAAGCAGCGCAGCGTCGAGCGGGAGGATCTGCTGGTCCTGGCCGAGACCCTGGCCCACTCCCTGTCCGCCATCCACGCCGCCGACCTCGTCCACCGCGACGTCACCCCCGGCAACGTCCTCGTCCGCCACAACGGCCTCAAACCCGCTCCCTGGTCGGGTCGGAGCCTGCTCGATCGGGGCGAGCGGCTGCTGCTGAGCGACCTTGGCTACGCCAAGGACCTGCGAGCAGCGTCAGGGATCACCTCCGGCGGTGGCACGGCTGGGTTCGCGGCGCCGGAACAGAACGGCGACGTCACCCAGGTCGACGCCCGGGCCGACGTCTACGGGGCCACCGCCGTCCTCGAGTGGGCCGCCACCGGCAGCCGCTACGAGCAGGCCCTGGTCGAGCTGTCGCAGGTTGGCATGGCCGAGGACCCGAAGGACCGTTTCGAGGACATGGCGGCGTGGAACGCCGCGGTCCGATCGATCCTGACGGGGCCGTTCTCGCCGTCGGCCATCTCGAGCGGACGAATCGAGGATTCCGAGCCCCGCTGGGCCCGACCGGCCCTCGCCGCCGTCGCCGGGATCAGCGTCGGATTCATCGTCGCCGCCGGCATCTGGTACGACGGCGACGACACCGTGGTCAAGGCCAACAATCTCGATGCCATCACCACGACGACCCAGGCCCCGTCGACCACCGGCTCTCCCCTACCGCCGGCAACGAGCACCGCCACACCCGATGGACCCACCCCACCCGTGACCGCCGCCGATCTGGCCACCAGATCGAGCTCGGCCGGTTCGACGAGCGACACCACCACCGACTGAACGCGCCGATTCCACCCGGCAGGAGCAACATGGTCCCCCGGGTGGGCAGATCACCCCTGGTCGGGGTGGTACCGCTCCTGTTAAGCTCAGCTGCGTCCGACGGGCCGTCCCCTTAGTTGGGGCAGTTAGACGAGAGACGACCCGCCGGACCTTCTAGCTGAGGCGCTAGAGCAGTGGTGACATCGACACCATGCCTGTGTCACCGATTCGGTCTCGCACATCCGGTGCGAGATCGAGCTTCGCCCAACGATCCGACCTCAACGCGTCTTCGAGTTGTGATCGTTTCGTTGTGCTTTGGTAATGAGTCGCGCCGGCCACGCCAAAAGTTCCCGCCGTCCCGAATTCTTTTCCGGCGGCCCTGTTAGTCCCCGATGCTGGGCAGTCGGTAGGCCCGGGCTGCGGTGTCATGGAACAGGTTGCGCTTGTCGTCGGCCGAGTAACCGGCGGCGATCCGCTTGTAGGCGTTCCACAGCACCACATAGCCGGCGCCCCGCTTGTCGACCGGGAAGTTCGACTCGAACATGCAGCGGTCGGGGCCGAAGCGGTCGATGACCCAGTCGATCGGCCCCTGCCACGGTGCGGCCAGCTCTCCGGAGGTCGGAGGCACGTCCTGTTTGTCCCAGCGGAACCCCATCATCGGCATACCGATCCCCCCGAGCTTGAGAAACGTGTTCGGGCAGTCAGCGAGCTGGCCCATGGCGTCGGTCCAGAACTCGATGATCTCGTCACGACGGCCCGAGTAGGGGCCGGTGCCGAGAAAGCCGCCGAGGTGATCGATCACGATCGGTGTGTCGGGGCACGCCCGCGCCACCGCAGCCAGCTCGGGAAGCTGCGGATGGTAGACCATGGCGTCGTAGGTGTAGCCCCCGGCGCCCACTGCCCGGACCCCCTCCAGGTAGGCGGGATCGTCCATGGCGGCGCTCGTTCCCATGGCCAACGGTGGGTGCGGGTCCTGGGCGGTGATGTAGCGTACGCCCCGGAACCGGCCCCGGCCGGCGACCTCGTGGGCCTCGAGAACCTCGGTCACGGCGGACCCGAGCGCCAGATCGGCATTGCCCATGATGCCGGCGATCTCCGCGCCACCCAGCTCGGCGCTGCGCTCGGCCAGTTCGGCGACGAACTCGGTCTCCCCGACCGGGCGGAGGTGCCGGGGACCGTCGGTCCGGTACTCGGCGTGACATTCGAGGAAAACGGTGCGAACCACATTGTGGCCGGCGCCGGTGTCGGCCAACAGGTCATCGAGGGTGTAGGGCCAGCCGGTGTGGCCGGCGTCGAGCCAGAGGTGGTGATGGGGGTCGCAGATCGGGAGATCGGGCTCCAGCGCCTCCTCCCGGACCTGATCGATCCAGGCCCGATGGGCCTCGGCATCTCGGATGTTGGGGGCCATGGTCGCTACCTCCGGTCACGGCGACCCCACCTCGGGCCGCCCATCGGCCCGACCCTAGTGTCCCGCTCCCGACGGCCGCCCGGCACGTTCTGCCGCCACTCGGTGATCCGGTCCTGCCCGCCGAGGCGTTGGAAGACGAGGGCGAAGGAGTTCGAAGCGAGCAGGAACTGGCGGAGCAACTGGGAACCCGACGCCGTCCGCTCCTGGCCGGGCGCGATTCCGAACCCGGCTCGGCGCCCTCCTAGGCTTCTCCCATGACCTCAGACGACGCGACACACGATCCCGCGGGGGACGTGCCCCGCTACGAGATCGTCGACCGGGCCGACGTCGCCCGCTTCGAACTGCTGCGCAACGGCGAACTGATCAGTTACGCCGACTACCGCCAGGACGACCGGTCGGTCGTCGTGCCCCACGTCGAGACCGTGGTCCGCCACCGGGGCCACGGTCACGCCGCCCGGCTGATGGAGGGGCTCCTGGCCCAGCTCCGCCGCGACGGTCGCACGATCGTGCCGCTGTGTTCGTTCGCCGCCGCCCACATCCGGGCCGATCCGGCCCACCACGACCTCGTGAGCCCACGCTGATCAGCTCGACGAGGGTCGGCCCGCCGACGGGCGGTGGGTGACGTTCAGGATGGTCGACGGATGAGCCGAACCCGGGGCGCCGCCGTCAGTTGGCGGGTAGTGAGATCGAGCCGTCGACGATACCGGTCCGGAGCTCCTCGACCCGGGCCTTGACGTCGTCGGGGATGGCCACGGCGTCGTTGTACTCGATCGCCAGCCCGCCGTTCTGCAGGGTGGCGGTGTAGCCGGTGCCCCGGGGTGCCCCGGCGTCGACGTCGGCCACGATGTCACGCAGGATCGTCTCCCAATGGTAGGCCTGGGAGGCGCCGACGTGCTGAGGGGCCAGCGTCGACTGGTTGGCCTGCGTGCCGAACCACAGCAGGTCGCTCTCCACCACCACGTTGATGGCACCGACGACCATCTGGGAGGTACCGGTCAGCACGTCGGCACCGGCCCCAACGTGACCCTGGGCCGCTTCCGCGGCCAGCGTCAGATCCGAGAACGAACCGGTGTAGACGACCCGCACGTCGGCGTCGGGCCTCTCGGCCCTGGCCCCAGCCACGAACCCGTCGACGTACCGTTTGGCGTCGCCCACCTCTATCGGTCCGACGACGCCGATGATCCCGCTGGCCGACATGCGGGCGCTCATCGCCCCCAGCAGGTAGCCGCCCTGCTCCGCCGCCGAATCGTAGGCGTAGACGTTGGGCAGGCCGAAGGTGTCCTTTGCTGTTCCCCAGGCGAAGGCCACGTCGGGGTACTCGGCGGCGATGGCCGGCAGGTCGGCGCCGTACTGTGAACCGTGGGCGACGATCAGATCGAAGCCCTGAGCGGCGAAGTCGCGAATGGAATCGGACGCCTCCTCTGGCACGAACATGTTGTCGAGCACGGTCACCTCGACATTTCCCCGCTCCGCTGCGATCGATTCCATGGAATCGACCATGCCCTGGGTGAAGGCGAGGTCGTTGCGGGCGCTGGGAGCGACGATGGCCACCCGTAGGACGTCTCCGCTGGACGGCGCCGGGACGGCCCCGAGGCCCTGGACCTCGAACTCGACCCGCCGCTCGAGGCCGGCGAGACCGGCCGCCCCGGTCGATTCCCCCGCTCCCACGGCATCGGTGATGAGGTCGTTCTCGCCGATCCCCTGGGCCACGAGGTAGCTCTTGACGTTCTCGGCCCGGGCCAGGCTGACCTGCCGGTTGGCCTCCTCACTGCCGGTGGCATCGGCGAATCCGATGATCTTGACGGGCATGCCGGGATAGGCCGACAGGGTCATCGCTACGTTGTTGAGTACCCGCTGGTGGAGCTCACTGAGCTCGGCCTGATTGGCTTCGAAGATGATGGGCGTGGCGGCGAGGAGGCGGTCGAGCTCGGACTGCAGTGCCTCGGGGCGGGCTCCGTCGCTGGCCGTCGCCTGGGTCGCGTCGCCAGCCTGGACGATGAATGACGACGAGTCGAGGGTAAGCTCGCCGATGAGGGCCGTTGCGGCACCGACGGCGGCGTTCCGGGTCTCCTCGGAGGGCGCGGTCCCAATCAGGTAGACCGTGCTCTCGCGCCGTTCGACCACGACGTTGGTGAGCCCCATGGCCTGGAGCACCGCCTCGATCTCGGTCAGGGTGGCGTCAGCCGCAGCCGCGTTCTCGCCATCGTCGGTTGCCTGGGTAGCGGTCTCGCCGTCGAAGGGCCGGGTGGTGAAGAACCAGACCGCTACCAGCCCCACGAGGGCCCCACCGAGGAAGAGCACGAGCCAGCGCATCGGGTCGCCGGAGCCGTTCCGGCTCTGTTGGATCATGCCGGCCTGACGGGGGCCGCCGGGGCGCCGCTGCTGTTGATGACGCAGACCCGGGCCCGACGGCGGCTGGCGCAGCGGTCCACTGGTGGGGGGGGCATAGTGGGCAAAGTCGCTCTCGATCTCGTGGTCGGCGGTGTCGACCAGGAAGCTGCGTGACGTGTGGACTTCGGGCGTATCGGGATTGTCGAGGCTGAGTTCATCCCTCACACGTGCTATCGCCGAACGGTTCTCGCTCAACTGGGACAGCACCAGCGCCCTCGCCCCGGGATCGTGCTCGGTCTCAAGCGCCGACCAGAGAGAGGTCCGATCGTTCTCCAAAGCTTCGAGCTCAGCCAGCGCAGTCGCTCTCGACCGAGGTGGACGGCCCCTGTCTTCCTCCACGAACCCTCCACGGGATGCCGAAAAACCGAACCTCGCCCAATGACGACGGCCCACCCGCTCGCGCTCTCCGCCAGATTGCGTGCATCGTTGTCTCTGGACCGACAGTCATAGTAGGCACCGTTTGGCCGTCCGGCGCAAGCATCAGCGGAGGAACCTGCAGAAACGGTTGAAGGTGTCGGCTTCGGGTCGTCTGACGTCGTTGAAGGTAGAGGGCGGGGAGCCGGTCGGCCCGGCTCCCCGCTTCGCCCTCAGTGGGCGGTCTCCTTGGCGTGCTTCTCCGTCCAGGCGGCGAGGGCGTCGGCCTGTTCCTGGTTGAGCTTCTGCCGCACCGACTGGGCCCGGGCCACGGCGTCGAGCATTCGGCTATGGGTGTTCTGCTGGAAGTGGGGCATCACCCGCTGGGCCAGCAGCTCATAGCTGCGTGCCTTGGCCTGTGGGTTGGCGAAGTCGTGGTCCATGCACAGGTAGCCACCGAAACCGCCCGACTGCTTCCACAACGACTCGATCTGACGGATGCAGTCCTCGGCGGTGCCGATGGCGCCGACACCGGACTCGTTGACCCAGGCGATGCGTTCCTGCAGGGTGTCGCCTTCGGGGCAGAACTGGGGTGCTGCTGCGGTGTGCTGCAGGTAGTCGAACCAGTGCTCGATCCCGTACTCGACGTCGCGTAGCGCCTGTTCGGTCGTCTCGGCGATGTGCATGACGCCGACCAGTCGCCAGTCGTCGCGATTGGCCGTGTTGCCGTGCTCGGCGGCCATGTCGTTCCACACGTCGTAGTGGAGGGCCAGCACGTCGGCCCCCATCTGGAGGGTGGCACCGATCGACAGGAGACCGACACCGTGGCGACCGGCGAGTCGCGGCCCCGACGGCGAGGCGATGGCGGCCACCGCTATCTCGAGGTCATCGCTGTACAGGGGGAGCTGGCACTTGGCGTCGTGCAGGCTGAACCAGTCGGTCTCCATCGTCAGCGGGTCGTCCGACCGGAGCAGGTGCATGATGGCCTCCATCCCCTCCTCCAGCATGCGCCGCTGCTCGGACGGCTGGATGCCGATCATGTGGGCGTCGGTGGGCAGAGCCCCGGGGCCGGCGCCGAACATGAACCGGCCGCGACTGAGATGGTCGAGCTGCACGATCCGATCGGCCGTCCACAGCGGGTTGTGGTACGGCACCGACAGCACGCCGGTACCGAGCTTGATGTTGCGCGTCCGCTCCAGGGCGGTGGCGCAGAAGATCATCGGATCGGCCACGATCTCGGTGCCGCACGAGTGATGCTCGCCGATCCATGCCTCGTCGAAACCGAGCTGATCGAGGTGACGCATCAGCTCCAGGTCGCGGTGGAGGTTGGCGTTGGGATTGGTGTTGTGGTCGTGGAACGGCGCGTGAAAGATGCCGAACTTCATTCGCATTCGAGGGTCCCCCTTGCTTGCAGGTGGTGCTCACGCCGGGCGACGCCCGCCGGTCCCCCAGCATGACAGCATCGGCATCGCCAGGACACCCCGGGCGGAGCCGTGACCGTGATTCCCGTCTACGCCGTGCGATTAACCGGGGGCGATTCACCGGGGCCAGTTCACCGGGGCCCGTTCACCGGGGCCCGTTCACCGGTCGGCCCCAACCGTCTGGGCCGCGGTGACGGTGGCATCGGTGTCGGTCAGGTCGACCTGGTAGGGGACGGCGCTACCCCCGGCCGCCCCGATCTCGCCGGCGGTGCGGAGGGCCATCGGATGGTCATCGCCGGCCGGCGGCCACGGCGGCGGCGTCGGCGTGGCCCAGATAGCGCTCGGGAATATCGATCTTGAAGATCCGGGCCGAGTTCAGACCGAGGATCCTGGCTCGTTCGCCGTCGTCGAGGCCACCCATCGTGCGCTCGATGGCCTGGGCCGAGTACGGCCAGGATCCTTCGTGATGGGGGAAGTCGTTGGCCCACAGGAAGTTGTCGACGAGGCCATGATCGCGAGCCAGGTCGAGGCCCGCTCGGTCTTCCTGGAAGCTGGAGAAGCCCTGGCGGCGGAAATAGTCGCTGGGGAGACCGCCGAGCTTGGGCCGAACCCACATGTGGTGCTTGCGATAGGCCTCATCCATCGCCTCCAGCATCCATGGCACCCAGCCGATGCCGGCCTCGATGGCGCCGAATCTGAGCGTGGGGTGGCGCTCGGCCACCCCCGAGGCGCACAGGTTGACCAGCGGCTCCATGGTGGGGGCGAGGGAGTGGACGGTGTAGTTGATCACCGCACCGCCCTGGCTGCGGGCCGTCCGGGGGTCACGCCCGGTAGAGACGTGGAACGTGATTGGCAGATCGACGTCGGTGATGCAGTCCCAGAGCGGCTCGAACTCCTTGAGGTTGTAGTTGGCGTCGTCGACGTTGGGCGGACCGAAGACCGGCTTACACGGCAGCGAGAGGCCCTTGAAGCCGAGCTCGGCGCAGCGATGGATCTCGGCCAGGGTCTCGTCGAGGGCGGCGGGGGCGACGCACGCCATCGGCATCAGGCGATCGTTGTGGTCGGCGAACGTCTCCCACGCCCAGTCGTTGTAGGCCCGACACATGGCATGGCTGAACTGGGCGTCGGGGGTGGCCCAGATCGTCAGGCCCTTGTTGGGGAACAGGATCTCGGCGTCGCAGCCGTCGAAAGCGAGATCGCTGATGCGGTCGTCGGGGGTGCGCCCCGACTCGTTTCGGAGCTTCTCGTGGCCCTCCATCGGCTGGACCCAGTTGAGCTTGGCCTGGCGAAAGCCCTCGGTCTTCTGATGCTGCTCGCCCTTGTCGTCGACGACGATGCCGGGTAGGCGGCTGTGGTACTTCTCGGGCAGCCGCTCGCTGAGGAACGTGCGGGGCTCCTGGACGTGACCGTCGGCGGAGACCATGAAGAACTTGTCGTCGGCATCGGGGCGGGCCGAGCGCACCCATCCCTCGTTGCCCGGGGTCTCGATCCGCCAGACGTTATTGACATCCGGCTCGGGAATGCTTGTGATCGCCATGGTTGTACCTCGGACTGGTGCGGTGGTGGGACCCGTGGCGGCACCGGACACGGCGCTGCGTCGGACCCGGCGGGTCGGCACTGGATTCTAACCCAGCGTAGAACATGGGACCGGATCAGGCCGAAGCGGCAACGGAGAGGCGATCCCCCCGGGTTCGGTCCAGGCCGACGACCGGGGCGGGCGGGGTGCTCAGATGAGGAAGGCGAGGGTGGGCACAACGTCGAGAAGAACAGCTGCTCGTCGAGGGAGGAACCGTGGATCGGATGGCCCCGCTCCACCAGACGTGACCGGCCTGGGCCGTCGGGGAGAACGTGGAAGGCACACGGGTTGTCGGGCGTCGACGCTCCGTCTCCGGCTGCCGCCATCCGGTCGAGCTCCCTCTCGCATCCACCTCCGACGCCGGCACGGGGCCGCGACATTGCCCGACGATCTGGATGGCGGGCCACAGGTTCCGGACCGGGCGTCGGCCATCGCCGCCAGGTGCACCGCCGTCAGCCCTCCGGGCGCCGCGGCGCCCATCTCGGCACCACCCGGCAGCAGCAGGCGCACCATCGCTCCGTCGTCACGGATGGCGGCCCGCATGAGCGGGATGAACAACGCCAGCGGCCCGAACCACCGACGCTCCGCATCGTCAATGCGGCCGCCCCAGTATCGTTCCAGCAGCGGAGCGTAGCCGACGCCCTCCTGCCGCCGGAGTGGATTCAGCTCGGCGCTCGCCTCCTGCTGTCAGGTTTGTGGGCCCGCCGGGGTTCGAACCCGGGACCGAGCGATTATGAGTCGCCTGCTCTAACCACTGAGCTACGAGCCCCACATGACACGACAAACTGTAGGCGGACCGCGTCCGGGCGACGCGGGCTGGAGCCAGCCCCCCGACCCGGCCCACAGGCGCCGACCCTGCTCTCGGTGACGTCCGGCGGCGTAGTACCGTCGAGACGGCGGAGTCGAGGAGCAGATGGCCGACGAGGAAGGCACCGATAGGGAGACGGCGAGGATGGCGTCCACCGTCCCGACGGCCGTCGGCCCCCCAGCACCGGACGACACGTCCGAGCTGGAGCGGGCCATCGTGGGCCGCAGTCTCGGCGTCCCCGCCCACATCGGCCGCTACCGGGTCGAGCGCCGCATCGGGGTCGGCGGCTTCGCCTCGGTGTTCGCTGCGGTCGATCCCGAGCTCGACGCCCCAGTCGCCATCAAGGTCCTGGCCGACAACCACAGCGCCGATGTCGAGATCCGGCGACGCTTCGTGGCCGAGGCCCGGGTGGCCCGCAAGCTCGGCAACGACCGCCTGATCGGAGTCTACGATCTCGGTGAAACCGACGATGGCCGTCCCTTCGTGGTGATGGAATTGGCCGATCGGGGCACGCTTCGTGGCCGCGTCATCCGGCTCGGACCCGCCCCGACCGCCGACCTGCGACGCCTGGTCGACGAGCTGGGGGCGTGCATGGCCGCCATCCACTCCAAGGGCGTCATTCACCGCGACATCAAGCCCACCAACCTGCTGCTCCGCTCCACCGGCGCGGCCCCCGCCCCGTCGGCCCCCGATCGGCTCATCGGTGACGACGAGAGACTCGTGCTGGCCGACTTCGGGCTGGCTCGCGACATCTCCGCCGGGGCGTCGGCCATGACCGTCGGCGGTGGCACCGCCGGCTACATGGCTCCCGAGCAGGCCGACCCCTCGGGTCAGGCCGATCACCGGGCCGACCTCTACGCCGCCACGGTCGTGGTGGCCGAGCTCGCCACCGGGCGCCACCCCGAGCGGCTCGACCTGGGGGCGTCGTCACTGTCGTCAGCCATTCTCGACGTGATCGGTCGCGGCCTCTCGATGGATCGGGAGTTACGGCCCGCCGACGCCGCCGAATGGCGACAGGGACTGCTCGACGCCTTGGACCGGTCGGGCGACGACACCGGGCCCGCCGCCCGCCACGCCGCCGCCACCGTCCGGGCCGCCAGGGCCGACGGTGGCAGGGCCGACCCCGTCCGCGGCGCGGCCGATCCCGTCCGGCCCTCGGCCGATCCGTCCGACACCGGAACGAGCGACAGCGCACCCGACACGGGGCGGACCGACGCAGGAACCGATCTGACCCGCCGCATCGACGACACCCGGGTTCTCGAGGTAGACAGGACGCGGGTCCAGGCGCCGTTCCCCTACGACGGCAACCTCGAACGTGACTCGTTCGTGGCGCCCGAGCCCCGGAGCTTCGTCGCCCCCGTCGAGGTCACGCCCCCACCCCCGCCACCCAGCATCCCCCTCAACCCACGCGTCCAACGCCCCACACCGCCTCCGTCCCCCGCCCTAACCCCGGCCCAACTCCCGACGGCCCGATCCGACCGCACCAGACCTCGACCGGTCGCGCCGGTCCCCGCCGCTCCCCCGCCTCCCACCACCGCGCCACCACCCTCCTTCGCCGCCGCCCAACCGATGGACCGCACCCCTGCCGTACCTCCCCCCACGGCCGACCGCTCGTCGACTGCTCGACCCCTGCGGTGGGGACAGGCTCGACCAGCCGGCGCCCCGATCGCAGCGCCCCCGCCCGGGATCGCCGTGAACCGACCCGTTACGCCGAGCCGCCCAGGGCCGACCGCAGCTCCCCGCCCGGTCGCCGCTGGCCCGGCCTCGGTGCCGATCCGACCCGGGGTGCTGCCACGGGCGGAACAGCGGGCGCGGATGAAGGCGGGCCGTCGCTGGGCCCGGCGCCGCCGACGCCACCTCCGCCGGGTCCGGGCGGCCAACCTCGTACGAACGGTTTTCCGGGCCGGGCTGGGGCTGCTCCTCACCCTCGTCATCACCACTGTTCTTGCGCTGGGGTCATCGGGCGCCGTGAACTTCGAGCAACTGACTCCCGGGGCGAAGAGCGCCGTCCTGCTGGCTACCGCTCTCGGGACGCTGCTGTCGATCGCGGTGTTCCCCTGGCCTCGCAACCGCCGACCCGACCCCGACCGCATCGGCCCGCCGCCGCCCACCCTCTAACCGCCCGGCCGGTTTCCCGGTCCAACCGCCATCCTCCGACCTCCAGTGCCTCGACACCGATGCCCGGGGCGTTGCGGTCGCTGGTGGTCGGTGGTGGTCGGTGGCCCCTACCGGCCCTCGAAGGCGGCGGGACGCTTCTCCAGGTAGGCCGTCAGACCCTCCCGGAAATCCGAGGTGCGGAACAGCGGCAGGAGCGCCAGATACTGGCGTTGGACGTGGTCTTCGAGGCCCTCGGTCATGGCGTGGCGCATCAGCCGCTTGGCCGCCCGCACCGCCAGTGGTGCGTTGGCCGCCACCTCGGTGGCCATCGCCGCCACGGTGGCCGGCAGGTCCTCGGCTGGCACCACCCGGCTGACCAGGCCCAGGTCGAGGGCCTCGGCTGCGGTCAGGGTGCGGGCGGTGAACAGGAGCTCGGCCGCCCTCGACCATCCGACGATGCGGGGCAACAGCCAGGTGCCGCCGCTCTCCGGCACCAGGCCCCGGGCGGTATAGGCGGCCGACAGCTTCGCCCCCGCGACGGCGACGCGGATGTCGCACCCGAGGGCGAGGTCGAGGCCGTAGCCGGCGGCTCCGCCGTTGAGGGCGGCGATCGTGGGGGTGTCGATCTTGTGGAGAATCACCGGTGGAGCCGAACGCAGATCGAACTCACCGTTGCCGGACGACCCGTCGCTCCCGATGCCGTCGCCCGACATGGCCGCCCCCACATCGAGGCCGGCGCACCAGGCCCGCCCGACGCCGATGATCACGATGACCCGGACGGTGCGGTCGGCGTCGGCCTCGAGCAACCGGGCCGACAGGGCCTCGAGCATCCCGATGGTGATCGTGTTCATTCGCTCGGGACGGTTGAACGAGATCGTGGCGACGTGGTCGGTCACGTCATAGAGCAATTCGTCGGTCACGGCAGTCGTCCTCGTTCCGGCCCAGCGTCGGTCGCCGGTGTCCGATTCGACGGTAGCGGCTCGCTTCGGGCCGGGCCCGGCCCGGCCCGCCACCCCCCGCTTGGGCCCGACGGAAACGCTCGGCCCCGGGAGTGGCGACCATGGCACCATGACCCCAGGCCGATCCGCATCATCCAGGTCGATGCTTTTACCGACACCCCGTTCCGGGGCAACCCGGCCGCCGTAGCCCTCCTCGACGAGCCACGCCACGACGCCTTCCTCCAGGCCGTGGCGCTGGAGATGAACCTGTCGGAGACAGCCTTCCCCCTCCCCCGCCGCCGAACGCCGCTGGCGCGGTTGCCAACGACGCGGTGGCGGCCGATGGCATGCGGTGCAGGCGCCAGCCGATCGATCACTGCATCCCCGCCGGGGTGACCACCCGCTGCGACACCTCGACGAGCACCCCCCGGCGGACCTCGTACGACACGACCAGGTCGACCGAGTGCTGACCCTGGCGGGCCCGGCCGCTGACAACGTCGAGCGCCATCCCGTCGACCAGTGGCACGAGGGCCACCGCCCGGAATCCATCGGTGGTGCCGGGGCTGGAGCGCTTGTCCTCACGGATGAGCTCCCCCGATTCCCACACCCAGGTGTCGTCGACCGAGACGAACCGGCAACGGTGGCTGGTGCGGGACTTGGCCACCAGGCCCCCGGGGCACACGATCACGTCGCCCTCGACCCAGGGCAGCAGGCCGAGGCCGTCCCGCCCGAAACCGACCTCGAAGGCCGAGGCGATGATCTCGTCGAGGTCGCCCCGGGCCACCGCCCGTTCCCGTTGGAGCTGGCGGATGGCCTCCGCCACGTTGGCCAACCGGTCGCCGTCGAGGCGGTCGAGCACCCGCGCCACATCGTCCGGCCGGCCGCTCAGCAGACGGGCGGCAGCGTTCACCCTGCGGGCCGACACCACGTCGTCGTCACCGGCGGGTCCGCTCATGGCAGCCAGGATGCCGGCTCCCTGGGTGATCCCCCACCCCCCGCCCCGGGGTGCGCAGTCCCGACGACGGGGGCCCGTAATGTGGTCGCCGGATGCGGTTCCCGCCGATCACCCCCGCCGAACCCTGCGCGCCCGTCGCGCCCGGGACAACGTCGCCGCCCGCCCGCTGGCCCTACGCCTGGGCGGCGGTCGTCGCCGTCGCGTTCGCCATCCGGGTCCTGGGCTGGGACTTCCTGTCCGGGCGCACCGAGGTCGTGCGGCTCATGGCCGGCGACCCCGCGGCGGGTCTCGCCGCCTTCCGCATCTTCGTCGACGACGGCTGGGGATGGCCCCTGCTCGAGACGGGCGGCTTCGGTGCCGACGGGGTCAACGTCGCCTTCAGCGACTCGATCCCCCTGCTGGCCCTCGTCGCCAGGCTCGCCCGGCCGCTCGGCGTGGAGGCCGAGACGTGGTGGGCGGTGTGGTTCTGGCTCGTCTACCCCCTGCAGGCGGTGGCGGCGGTGTTCGCGGTGCGGGCCTGGGGTGCCCGTTCGGTCGCCACCCAGCTGGCGGCCCCGGTCCTGGCGCTGCTCATGCCAGTCCTGTTGCGCCACAGCGTCCACCCGTCGCTGTCGGCCCATTTCGTGCTCCTCGTGGCGTGGGGGCTAGCGGGTCGCCTGGCCCTTGGCCCGGTCGCGACCGCCGCCGACCGTCACCGGTTCTCGGTCCTGGCGGTGCTCACCCTCGCCATCCACCCCTATCTGGCGGTGATGGTGGTCGCCCTGCTCGCCGGCTCCGCCCTCGACGCCACCACCCGGGGCCGGCTCGCTCCGGTCGTCGCCGCCCGCTGGCTGGCGGTCACCCTCGCCGTGCTCGGGCTGTGGCTGTGGGTCGGGGGCTACCTGGGCACCGTCGGTTCCTCCGACGGCGGCTACGGCCTGTACGCCACCCACCTGAGCGGTCCGCTGCGGCCGGTGCTGTCCGATCTCCTGCCAGCTGACCCGTTCGGACCCGACCTCGATCCCGCCCTGCCCGCCTACTCCTACCTGGGGGCCGGCCTGCTCGTCGTTTGCGGGACCGCGATCGTGACAGAGGTGGCCCAGGCCCGGCGGTGGGTGACCGGCAACCAGGGTCTGACGTTGGTGCTGGCCGTCCAGTGGCTGTGGGCCGTCACCCCGTTCGTGCACTACTGGGACGACGACCCGATCGATCTTCCGACCCGCCTCATCGGGATCACCGGATCGGGCCGGACCGCCGGCATCGTGGCCTCGCTCGGCGGTCTGGTCCTGGCCGCCGGGCTGGTGGCCGGGGGCGAGGCGGTCCGCCGCCGTGGCGGCCCGGCCACCCTGGTCATCGGGTCCGGGGCGGTGGCCGCCGCAGTGTCGCTCATGGGTCTCGTCGTGCCCGGTACCGTCGACGCCGCCACCGAACAGTTCCGGGCCTCCGGACGTTTCACCTGGCCCCTTCTCTACGCCGTTCCCGTCCTAGGCCTGGCCGCCCTTGACCGGCTCCGCCTCGAGCGCCGGCCGTGGCTCCTGCCCCTGACCCTGGCCGCGGTGGTGGCGCTCCAGGTGATCGACACCGGCACCCTCCGACGCGAGACCCGGAACATCCTGTTGCCCGGGGGGGACGTCCGGGCCGAGCACGTGGCCGCCCTCGTGGATCTCGTCTCCGCCCACGACCGGGTCCACCTCGGTCCCGACTTCCGCTGTACCTACTACCCGGACGGTGTCGCCGCCTTCATCGACGTGACCCACGCCGCCTCCGCTACAGCGCGCCCAATCGACCGCATCTACTCGGCCCGCACCGGGGCCGACGTCGACTGCGTCGTCGCCCAGGCCGTCGACCTGTCCGACCCCGCCCAGATCACCTTCTTCATAGAGCCGGTGTCGTTGCTCGACGGCGGCGCCGCCCCGCCGGAGGTGCAAGCCAGCTGCCGCAAGCGGGGCACGATCAATGTGTGCACCCGCCGCTGGGATCGGATGACGCCCGAGGTCGTCGCCTACTTCGGCCCGCTCGACGACTGACAGCGCGTCGTGGGGCGGGGCCTCGGAGCTGATCGAGCCGGAACCCGAGCGTCCCGTCGACGGCTCCGGGCCATGGCCCAACGGGCGGGGTCGGCGCGAGGTACGCGACGATGTCGGCCATGCCGAACGACTACACCGCCATCACCTACGAGGTGGCCGACCGGGTGGCGACGATCACGTTCGCCCAACCGGAGGTCATGAACCCGATGACCCGGGAGATGATGGTCGACACGATGGACGCCCTCGACCGGGCCGCCCTCGACCGGGACGTCCACGTGATCATCATCACCGGGACCGGTCGGGCGTTCTGCGCCGGGGGCGACGTGCGGGGACTGGGCGAGGGACGAGATTCGAGTGACGACCACGGCGGGGGCGGGTCGGGCGAGGGTGGCAGCCGGTCGGAGGCGTTCGAGCGTCGGGCGTGGCTGCGGCGGACCCAACGCATGATCCTCGCCATCCGGGCGGTCGAGAAGCCGGTCCTCGCTGCCATCAACGGGGTGGCGGCCGGCGGGGGGTGCGACATCGCCCTCGCCTGCGACCTCCGGTTCATGGCCGAGGGGGCCCGGATCGGCGAGGTGTTCGCCAAGATCGGCCTGTTCCCCGGCACCGGGGGGACGTGGCTGTTGCCCCGGGCGGTGGGGATCGACAAGGCACTCGAACTGATCTGGACCGGCGATCTCATCGACGCTGAGGAGGCGGCGCGGATCGGGCTCGTCAGCCGGGTGGTGCCGGCGGACCGTCTGCGGGACGAGGTCCAGGCGTTCGCCACCAGGCTGGCCGACGGGCCACCCCTGGCCCTGTCGTTGGCCAAGGCCGCCGTCTACCGTGGCCTCGACCAGGACCTGGCGGCCGCCCTCGACTACGCCTCGACGGCCGAGGCCATCACCCTCAGCTCCCACGATCACGTCGAGGGGATCCGGGCCTTCCGGGAGAAACGGCCACCCCGCTTCGAGGGCCGCTGAAGCGGCGGGCGTCGCCGGCCGGAGGTGCCCTCAGCGTCGCGACCGGGGGCGGAGCCACCGCAACCGGGTGACGAGCCGAGCCGTCAGCCGGCCCAGCGGACCCGGCCGGCGTCGATCGATCCCTCGACTCACCGGACCGGCCTGGGACTCGGGAGGCGGCCGGAGCTCTGTTGCCGCCACGGGCTCCCGGTCAGCCGCGGGCTCCAAGGAGGGCACCGGCTCTGTGGCCGCCACGAGCTCCGGATCGGCCGCGGGCTCTGTGGCCGCCCCGGGCTCTGTGGCCGCCACGGGCACCGGGTCGGCCACGGGCACCGGGTCGGCCACGGCCTCTCGGGCTGGCATCGGCTCGAGTTCGGGCACGGACTGCGGTTCGGCAACTCGTTCGGTTCGCGACGCGGGCGCAGGCGCGGGCTCCGATCGGCGCTCGACCGGCAGGGAACGACGGGTGGCCCGGGGGGCCGGCGGGGGTCCGTCGACGTTCGACTCGGTGGCGGCCGGATCGTGTTGGACCGGACGGGACGCCCGAGGAGCCAACGGTTTCGCCGGCTGCCCGGCGACGATGCGTTCGGCCACGTCGAGGGCGACGGCCACCGTCGTCAGGCCCGCCTCGGTCACATCGCCCTGACCGAACCACACGCCGGGATCCAGCGACTCCGGGCGCCCCGGGGGCGGGCTGACGTCGATGCCCCAGGTCCGCTCGAGATCCACCTCCCGTCCCGGGTACAGCTCGGTCAGCAGCCGTCGGTGCTCCTCCTCGGCCCGCCTCCGGGCCCGGGGTGCGCCGGCGCCGAGCCCCTCGCTGCGATGGCCGGCGACCAGGAGGCGACCGTCGGGCAACCGCCGCAGGACGGGCCCGCCGGGGTCGGCCGGTACGACGCCGAACCACGGCCCACCCCCGGTACCGGCGGAGGGGCCCGTGGTGAGGTCGGGCCCGGCGACCGAGGCCCAGGCCACGCCGTCGACCGTGGTGGCAACGGCGGCCGACAGGGCGGTCAGCCAGGAATCGGTCACCACGACCGACGGGGCGGCGATCGATCCCTGATCGGTGCGAACCCGGGTTGCCGGAACCGTGCGGGCCACCGTCGCCGACTCCACCGCGATGGGCGCCACGCCGTCGAACACCACCACGTTGGCCGGCATCGTCCTGGCGAGGCCGATGAGAAGGGCGACCGGGTCGACCATGACCCCGCCGGCGACGTGGAGACCCCGGCGGTAGCCATCGGTGCCGAGGTAGGCGGCCAGCTCGTCACCGCCGAGGGACGAGGCGGCGAGCCCCCGCCGCTCGAGGTCGGCCGCCAAGCGGTCGAGGCGCCGCTCGCCGACGTCGGTCCGGGCCACGTGGACCAGACCGGTGGCCCGCCACCCGCAGTCGATCCCCTCCCGGTCGACCACGCCCGCTAACCAGTCGAGGCCGTCCCGGTTTCCGGGAGCGGGTGACGGGGTCTCGCTGCCGGGTTCGGCGGCGGGCCACCACCAACCCGCCGGGTCGAGCAGGCCGGTCGTCGCCGCCCACGGGTCGCGGCCGATGACGTCGGGGACGAACACGACCACGGCGTCGCCGGGGCGGAGCTCGGCCAGTCGGCGGGCCGTGCACAGGGCGGCGAGTCCGCCGCCGAGGACGAGATGGTCGGCCTCGATGTTGGCGTTGAGAACCAACGGATCGGGGCGCGACGAAACGGCCACCGCCCAGTCGCTGCCATCATCGCCGATCGACGGCGCCCGCAGCGTCACTCCTGCGTCCCGAAACCCGTCCCCGGACCCCGTCCTCGTGTCGACCTCGCTCGCCGGCGCCGGTCAGCCGAAGCCGGGTCGGGACAGCCCAGCCTCGTCCAGGTCGCCATCCTCGTCGTCGAGCGAACGGAACACGTCGGCGGGGACGGCGTCGGGGTTCTCGTCGAAGGCACGGCGGGCCCGCTCCAACCGTTCGGTGGCACCGGCCGGGCCATACATGTTGGCCCAGATCTGCTCCTGGCGGCCGAGCGCCGCCTCCAGTGCCGCCCCTGCTACAGCCCCAGGCAGTGGCGTCGGTGCAGCGCCTGGTGCAGCCTCCGTAACAGACTCCGTATCAGACTCCGTAACAGACTCCGTAACAGATGCTGTAACAAACTCCGGGGCAGCCTTCTTCGCATCATCCGTCATGACCCGACACCCTATCTCCGGGCCATGACACCATCCCAGGGCCGGACGTCACCAGCGTGACGGCACCCGATCCCCCGGGTCCCTGCCGCCAGCTCGCAGGGCTGGCGCGAACCGGACAGGTGGCCGACGGCACCCCGTTCCCGGGATTCTTCCGAGAGTGAGTTGCATCTCGAACGTATGTTCGGTAGTGTGCGGATCCTTCCCCTTCGCTGCCGGTGGCAGCCAGTGATTTCTGGTCTCTGGCCCTGATGTGGGGAGGTTCGTATGCGTTCACTCGACGAGGTGGCGGCGACGCTGTCGGCGGCGGTCGACGAGGCGGCGGAGGTGGCGTTGTCGCCCTACCCGCCAGGTGAGGTGGTCGGCTTCGTCGCCGGCCTCTACCGGGCCCATGCCGCCCTCGGTGGGGTCCTGACCCGGGCGTTGGCCACCGCCGACGCCCTCGGCACCGCCGGCGACGTGGGGCATCGGTCGCTGCCTGCCGCCATTGCCGCCGCCGGCAATGCCGACGCCCGCACCGTGGGCCGCGACCTCACCGTCGGACAGTGGCTTCGGGACTACCCGGCCTTCGACGATGCCTTCACCGACGGGCGGTTGACCCGCCGCCACGTCGACTCCCTCCGCGACGCCGACAACCCCCGCACCCGAGCCCATCTGCGTGACGGCCAGGCCCACCTGGTGGAAGCGGCAGCGGCGTGCTGCTTCCGAGACTTCGGCCGGATCCTGGCCGAATGGCTCATGCGGGCCGACCCCGACGGTGCCGAACCCGTCGAAAAACATCGACAACGCCGCTGCTCGGTGACCAAACGCCCCGACGGAACCGTCACCGGGTCGTTCGACCTCGACCCCATCGCCGGCGAAGCCGTGGCCAACGCCATCGAACGCGAGTACCAGCGCCTCCTCGCCGAGGACCGAGCCTCCACCGATCCCGACCGGATCACGCGCACCGCCACCCAACGTCGAGCCGATGCCCTCGTCAATCTGATCCAGCGGGGGGTGGCCCGCACCGACGCCTCCGTCCCGGCGCCGCTGATCCACCTCGTGCTCGGCCACGACGTCGCCACCGAACTCCTGACCCGCCAGTCCGGCCAAACCGTCGCCACCGACTACACCAACCCCAACCGCCGCTGCGAGCTCGCCGACGGAACCCCGGTACATCCCACCGTCGCCGCTGGCCTGCTCGGCGTGGCCGTCCTACGACGCCTCGTGCTGAGTGCCGACAGCGAGATCTTCGACCTCGGACGAGCGGTCCGGAGCTTCCCCCGCAAACTGCGGGAAGCCCTCATCGCCGCCACGGGCGGACGATGCCAACACCCCGGCTGCGACGCCAAGATCGCCTGGCTCCAGACCGACCATGTCATCCCCTGGGCCAACGACGGAACTACCACCCTGGGCAACGCACAAATCCTGTGCGGCTACCACAACAAACTGAAGGGTGGCCGCTGAGACCGGGGACCCGATTCCCAGGGGCCCCGGTCGCACCGAGCGGCTGCTACGGCAGGTCGAAGCACTCGTGGTTCTCAGGGTTGATCACGCCGTGCCCGGAGTCGGCGGCCACCACGCAGAGCTGGGTGGCGCCGGCCGGCGCGTTGGCGATGGCGACGCCCGAACCACGGGTCGAGAAGGGGATCTCGTCGGTGAGTTGCCAGGCCCCCGTCTCCACCCCGTACTTGGCGGCGTTGGTACCGACCTGCTCGGCCTCGTAGATGTCGAAGTAGAAGTGGGCATGGAAGTTCCCCACGTCGGGCTCGTAGTTGAACGGCTCCCAGTAGATGAGCAGCTCACCGTCGTCCTCCTCCTCCCACCGATCGATGTGGGCGCACAGGCCGTTGCAGGTGAACGCCGTGGTGGTGGTCTCGGCCTCGGTCGTGGCCGTCGAGGCCTCGGTCGTCGCCGACCCGTCGCCGTCGGCGGTGTCGGCGGTGTCGTCGGCGCCATCGTCGGTGCCGTCGTCGGCCGTTTCGTCGTCGGTGCCGTCCGCCGTTTCGTCGTCGGTGGCGGCACCACCTTCGCCGACCTCGGAGAGGCCCTGGCCAGCCAGGTCGTCCCCGTCGCCTCCGCCGAGGAGCCGGCTGGCAGCGACGGCGACGATGACGAGCACGAGCGCGGCTGCACCCAGCACCACCAACAGCGTGCGGCGGGAGCCCGAGTCGGGGCGTCGGGCCCCAGAACCGAGCTGCACCTCGTTGGTGAGCGGGGAACCCGAGCGGGGATCGATGACTCCGCCCACGCTCCCACCGTCGGCGCTGAAACCGGCTGCATGGGTCGAAGGAGCGGGGCCGGACGGTCCGGACGAGGGATCCGCCCCGAGGTGCCCACCAGCTGGGGGAAACGAGAGGGGTGCCGCTGCTGGCGCCTGATACGACGGCGGATCAGACGCCCTGGTGGCGGGAGTCGTCGCCGGGGTCTCGTACGGGGACGGGTCCGACGCCCTCGTGGCGGGAGTCGTCGCCGGGGTCTCGTTCGACGGTCGGTCCGAAACGGGCGGTGCCGCCGGTGCCTGGTACCCCACCGGGGTCGACGGAGCCGGCGGCTCGTACGAGTGCGGATCGAACGACGGCGCCTCGGCCGACACGGGAGCACCGGCGGCACCGGCCAAGCCGGCACCACCGAGAGCGGCGGCACCAGCAGGTCCCTGACCCGACACCGGGTCGTGCAGACTGGTCACCTCGGCCAGATGGGCCCCGGCCGAGTCGGCGGCGGCCCGAGCCGCCCCCAGCGCCACCGAATGTTTGGGATGGGCGTCGACGGCGATGGGCCGCCCCAGCTCACCCCCAACCATCTGCCCCACGAGCGGAATGCGGCTGCTTCCCCCCACGAGAAGCACCAGATCGATCTCGTCGAGGGCGAGGTCGGCGCTGCGGATGGCGCGCTGCATGGCCCCGATCGAGTCGACCAGGCTGGGGCGGATCATCTGTTCGAACTCCACCCGGGTCAGCCTGATGTCGGTGTGCAGGCCGGGCAGGACGACGGGCACCCCCACCTCGGTGTCGCTCGACAACGCCTCCTTGGCGTCGACGCAGTCGCGACGCAAGCGCGCCACGGCCGCCAGGACCGCCGGATCGCTGGCATCGAGGTCGTCGATGGCGTTTCCGACGGCGTTGCGGACGAAGGCGAACACGGCGGCATCGAAATCGATGCCGCCCAACCGTTCGATGCCCTCGGGCTGGCCGAGGAAGTCGAACCCGTTGGCCTTCTTGCGCAGGATGGCGGCATCGAAGGTGCCGCCCCCCAGGTCGAACACCGCCACGGTCATGCCCGGGTCGATGCGCTCCAGGGTGGCGTAATGGATGGCGGCCGCCTCGGGCTCGCTGAGCGTGACGACCTGATCGAGGTTGGCCATGCGGAAGGCCTGATGGAGCAGGTCGAGCTTGTACGGCCCCCAGTTGGCCGGATGGGTCACCGCCACCCGGGCCGGTGCCTCCCCTTCGTTGCTCGTGACCTGGCCGATGACCCACTCGAGGAGGCGGGCCGACAACGACTCGGCCGAGTACGGGCTGCCCCCGAGCAAGAGCGGCGTTGGGTCACCGATCCGGCGCTTGAACTCCCGAGCCACCCGCCCGGGGCTGGTGGCGGCCCGGCGGTTGGCGGCCTCTCCGGTGAGGATCGTGCCCTCCTCGGTCAGGAAGATGACCGACGGGATCGTGGCACCCCGGTTTCCCAGCTCCACGATCTGTGTCCTGCCGCTGCGGTGGATGGCGGCCGCGGTGTAGGTCGTGCCCAGGTCGACTCCGAGTTCGTATGCCATGTGCTGCAAGTTCCCTCTCCGATGGCGCTCGTGGAGTCTGCCGCCGTTGCGTCACGTCGCCGTCGCGGGGCGACGATCCCTCCAACCGGGGCGCGACCATCAACCCAGCCCCGGACATCGCCAGCATAGGCGCATCACCCCGCCCCACGCCGCCAGTCGTGGCGACCCTCGTCGCCCCCGGCCCGGAGCCCGCCGATCTCCCATCGGGTGCCGGCGACCGCATCGGCGACGGTGACGAACCGTTCCTCCGGGGCCCCGGCCGTCACCGCAGCAGGCGTCCGGGGCGGGCCCCGGTGTCGAGCCCGTCGCGGCGGGTCACGGCCCCGTTCACGATCGTGGCCCGGTACCCGGTGGCGTCCTGCAGGAGCCGGACGCCGCCCGCCGGCAGGTCGTGGGCGACCCGTGGGGCGTGGAGACGCAGGGCCTCGAGGTCGATCACGTTGAGGTCGGCCCGTAGGCCCTCGACGACCCGCCCCCGGTCGGTGAAGCCGTACAGGTCGGCGGGCTGGGCCGCCAGTCGCCGCACGGTCTCGGACAAATCGAGGCGGCGTCCCCTGGTCCGATCCCGGACCCAGTGCGTCAACATGTAGGTCGGGATGGAGGCATCGCAGATCGCCCCACAGTGGGCGCCGCCGTCGTCGAGGCCGAGCACGGCGTCGGGGTCGTCTAGCTGCTCGAGGAGCACATCGTGGTTGGCGTCGGCGTAGTTGAAGGCGGGATAGAGCAGCATCCCGTCGCCGTCGCCCGCCATAAGGGCGTCGTAGGCCAGCTCCTCCACCGTCGCCCCGTAGCGGGCGGCGATGGAGGCGAGGCGGCGGTCGGCCGTCGGCTCGTAGTCGGGCGGGTCGCCGAGGACGAAGCACCCGGGAACCAGGTCGGCCAGGCGGCGTTGAGCGTCGGCCGCCAGCACGTCGTCGGTGTGGATCCCCTCGGCCAGGATCCGGGCCCGCACCTCCGGGCGGCGCAGCTCGGCCAACCGCTCGGGCAGGGGCAGATGGTCGACGGCGTCATAGGTCGCTCGGCACCGGAACGGGTGACGCACGTCCCAGCCGAGCAGCACGCCGAAGGGACGACCGGCCACCAGCGGTACCACGGCGGCGTTACGGGCCCGCCACTGCCGCATGCGGTCCATTTCGAATCGCCACCGGTCGGGGTCGGCGTGGTGCTGGAGGACGATGAACGTGGCGGTGAGGCCGGTCTCGGCCGCCATTCGCCCGATCCAGTCGAGCTCGGTGGCCACCAGATCGGGGTCGTCGTCGGCGACGATGCCGGCCCCGGCCACCTCGAAGACACGACCCCCGGCGTCGCACACCGCTCGGGCGATGGCGAACAACTCATCGTCTCGGGCGAAGGTCCCGGGCACGGGGACACCGCGCCGCGACGTGTGCCCCAGGGTGCGTGACGTGGTGAACCCGAGGGCCCCGGCGGCCACCGCCTCGGCCGTCAACCGGCTCATCTCGGCAATGTCGTTGGGCCCGGCCTTCTGGTTGGTGGCACCCCGCTCCCCCATCACGTACGTTCGGAGTGGCCCATGGGGCAACTGGACGCCGACGTCGACCGACCAGTGGCGGTCGGCCAGCGCCTCGAGGTACTGCGGGAAGGACTCCCAGCCCCAGGCGATGCCCTCCGAAAGGGCAGCGCCGGGAATGTCCTCCACCCCCTCCATGAGCTCGATCAGCCAGTCCTGCTGCTCGGGGCGCACGGGAGCGAAACCCACGCCGCAGTTGCCGGTCACGACGGTCGTCACCCCGTGGGGGGTCGACGGCTCCAGCACCTCGTCCCAGGTGATCTGACCGTCGTAGTGGGTGTGAACGTCGACGAAGCCGGGGGTGACGATGCAGCCTTCGGCGTCGACGATCTCGGCCCCGTCCCCCTCGATGGTCGAACCGACCGCAACGATCCTGCCGCCGGACACCGCGACGTCGGCCCGACGGGGTGGGGCCCCCGTCCCGTCGACCAGCTCCCCACCGCTGACGATCAGCTCGTACATGCTCCGATGCTCGTCGGCGGGCCCGACAGGCACAAGTCGACGGTGCCGACGGGCCCACGTCGACGGTGCGGTCGCCTCCTCGGTCGGGGCACCGACCCGGTGCCGTACCCGTCGGCGGCGGCGACGGTCACGATCAGCCCTGCGGCGGCGAGCTTCGTAACCGTCACCGCCGTCGGAGCCGACCGACCGTGTGGCGGGACCACGGCGGGGAAGAGCCGGGCGGGCGGGATCGCCCGGCTCTTCCGGTCACCACCGAGGGGTCGGTGGTCGGGGGGTCCGGGGCGGCGCTTCGACCGGTCGGCGATCCGGTGTCCGCTGCCGGCCGTCCGACCACCGGACCCCAGCGGCGTCCCGGCCAGAATGTCGGTCGGGTGCTGGTGAGTGATGGTGCATGACGACGGCCCCCTGGCTTCTCCGTTGGAGGGAGTTTGCGGAGAAGCGAGGACCCTGAAGCTAGCTAGACCCCGGGCCGAGCAACACAAGCATTTATTCCCGTGTGGGTGAATCTCCCGACGGTGATTCGACCCAATTCATCGGGTCGACGGAGCTGCTATTTGGCGCCGACAGTCGTCGGTCTCGCCGGGCCCTTCCCGATCCGGGAGCGGTCGGCTCGGTCAAGGTCGCTCTCGTCGACGGCGTCGACTGATCGCAGCGTCGGCGGCTGCCCCCGACGCGACACCGCCCCCACCGGAGGAACCGGTGGGGGCGGTGGCGGCGGTGGGGGCGGTGTCCCCCGATCTACTCCTTGGTGGGCGGGGACGAGCCCGCCTTGATCGTGGTCGACTCCGCCTCGGTCGTGGTCGTCTCCTCCGACGTCGACGTGGTCGTCTCCGCCTCGGTCGTGGTCGTCTCCTTCGACGTCGACGTGGTCGTCTCCGCCTCGGTCGTGGTCGTCTCCTTCGACGTCGCCGTCCTCGACGTGGCCGGGATGCCCGGGTTGCCCAGACCGCGGCCGGCGTAGACGGCCCGCTTCTGCTCCGGCGAGAGGTGGCTGAAGTCGAGCCACGGCGTCTCGCCGTAGAGGACCCGTCGGGCGGCTTCGGAGAGGTACAGCTCGTTGTTGTTGTTCTTGTTCTTCACCATCCGGTTGCCGATCTTCTTGGCATCCCCGACGCTGGTGTCAGCCGTGAGCTGCACCTTGAACGTTCCGAGGATGTGACCGGTGTGGGAGCCGTTGTTGTTGTTCGACACCATACGAATGCGGAACACGCCGTCACCGAGGTGCTGGGCGGTCGTCCAGTCCTTGTCGAGGGTGTGGGTGTAGCCGAGGTCGATGGTGACGTCCCGGCTGAGGACCTCCTGGATGTCGCCGAACGGCAGCGGGGAGTGCTGGAGATGGTTGTTGGTCTTCTCTCGCTCGTTCTTGTCCATGGCCTGGATGTCGACCCCCGACAGGAGCATCATGTGCTCCTGGGTGCGGGAGGTCAGATTCTTCCAGTCGTTCAGCTCGGTGAGGCGTTTGGCCACTCGGCGCTCCAGCTCGATCCCGGTGACGTTGGGATCCTTGTCCCGCACGTCGGTGATGGCCTGCTCGGTCACCGGCCGCAGACCGGTGAGCGATGAGCGGGCCTTGATCTCTGACGGCCCGACCCACTCATAGCCTCCGTACTGCTCCTGACCGGGGTTCAACATCGTGGCGTTGTACACCTGGGTGGCGTGGCTCACGAAGTCGTGCAGGTGATAGCCCCTGACCGTGTCGTGGTCCTGTCCCCCCATGGTCTTGCCCATGGGGGCGGCCGGAGCCGGAGCCGGAGCGGCCGGAGCCGGAGCGGCGGGGGGTGCCGCGTCCCCGCCTCCGTGCCCGTGGGCAGCGGCCGGGGCCGGAGCCGCCGGGGCCGGAGCCGGAGCGGCCGGGGCCGGGGCCGGGGCCGGGGCC
>JBHJNQ010000026.1:0-90422 GCA_050330635.1 Acidimicrobiales bacterium
GCCGCACCGCCGCCCTCGACCCCGACACCCCCGACCCCATGAGCCACATCCCATGACCAGCATCGTCGTGGTCGAGGACGAACCGGACATCGGCGACCTCCTCGCCCTGTATCTGCGCCGGGAGGGATGGCAGGTGCACCTCGCCGGCACCGGTGAAGACGGCCAGGCCGCCATCCGGGCCCGCCAGCCCGATTTCGTCATCCTCGACGTCGGCCTGCCGGGGGCACTGGACGGGTTCGACGTGTGCCGCCAGCTGCGCCGGTCCAGCGATGTCCCCGTCCTGTTCCTCACCGCCCGCGACGACGAGATCGACCGGCGGGCGGCGAGACGGAACGGCGCGGTCGTCGGACTCGCAGCCCAGGAGTTCGCCCTGCTCGAGGTGCTGGTGCGCAACCGGGGTGTCGTGATGAGCCGACAGCAGCTCCTCGACCAGGCGTGGGCGGAGGAGTGGATCGGCGACCCCCGCACGGTCGACGTCCACATGCGGCAGCTCCGGCGCTAGCTCGGCGACGATCTGCCGCTCGTCACGGTCCGGGGCTACGGCTACCGGCTGGGGTGAGATGCAACGCGGCCTGATCATCGCTCTCGTCGCCATCGCCCTCGCCGCCGTGGGCCTCGTGGGGGTCGGCGTCCTCCGACTGCTGCGACCGATCCAGAGCATCGAGCACCCCCCTCACCGCCATCGCCGGCTATGCGGAAGCCCTGCGCGACGCCGCCGTCCCCGACCCGGCCCAGGCGGGCGAGATCATGTCCAACCATGCCGGCCGTCTCGACCGGCTCGTCGGCGACCTGCTCGATCTGGCCAAGCTCGACGCCAACCGCTTCACCCTGTCACCCCGTCCGGTCGACTTCGGGGTGGTGGTCGGGCGCACGGTGGCCGGGTTGGTACCCCGAGCCTCCGGCCACGGCCTCGAGCTCCGCCATCGGCCGGGCCCCGCCTGACGGTCGATGCCGACCCCGACCGCCTGGCCCAGGTGGTGGCCAACCTGGTCGACAACGCCATCACCTTCGCCTGCTCGACCGTGACGACCACCGCCGTCTTCGAGGGAACCCGGGCCCTGGTCACGGTGGAGGACGACGGCCCCGGCATCGATCCCGACGATCTGGCCCACGTGTTCGACCGGCTCTACACCGGGGGAGCCCAGACGCCCCGGGCCAAGAACCCCACCGGCATGGGCCTCGCCATCGTCCGGGAGCTGACGCAGGCGATGGGCGGCACGGTGGCGGCGGCATCGACGCCCGGTTCGGGCACCACCATGACCCTCCGCTTCCCGCTGTCCGACGGCGGCGCCGCCGAGCAGTGAGGAGGCGCCCCTACGGGACGGCCAGCACCTCGACGGCGATCTCGCGCCCGTCGGTCCCGACGGCGACGGCGGTGACGGGCACGTCGACCCCTCGCTTGATGTAGCCGAGGCCGACGGACCCTCCATCGACGGCGACCGCGCTGGTCAGGCGGCCGATGACCTCCCCGGCGAGGACGAGGTCGGTGCCCGCCGCCACCGGTGGCCCGACCAGGCGGAGAACGTGGAGGCGGGTCGGGGTGTTGTTGCCGCGGGAGTCGATGCGGGCCACGAGCTCCTGGCCGACGTAGCAGCCCTTGGTGAAGTCCACCGAGGTCGGGACGATCCCCGCCGCGGCCGGGATCGTGTCCCCGTCGAGCTCGGCTCCCATCGCCGGGACGGCGTGGCGGATGCGAAGCACCTCGAGTGCTTCGGCCGGGCCCTCGTCGACATCCTCGGGAACGGCCGCGTCCGGCCCGAGCAGGTCGAGCCCCACGACGCCCGACCCCAACGGCGCCACCGTCACGTTGCCGGCCGGGAGCCCCGCCTCCGCCGCCGAGAGGGCGGCGGGACCCCGCAGGGCCACCATCGGTCGCTCGGTCAGGGCGAGCTGGGCGTCGACCCGCAGCTTGAACCGTTCGAGGCGGGCCATGGCGGCGTCACCGTACCCCGGGTCGACGTCGAGCCAGAATGTCGACTCGTCGAGTCGGGTGATGCGGAGCCAGGCGTCGACCTTGCCCTGCGGTTGGAGCAGCAGGGTGGGGGCGGACCCTCCGATCGCCAGGCCCACCACGTCCTGGCTGAGCTGGCCGTGGAGGTAGGTGGCGGCGTCGGGACCCGAGGCCTCGATGACGTCACGCCGCGTCCTGACGGCGACCACGCCGGTGGTGGCGGCGGACAGGGCGGCGCTGAGATCGAGCATGGGCCCAGTATGGCGCTGCGGTCGCCGCCGACGGGGGTCGAGCGGGCCACCGGGGAGCGCTACCCAACGTCGCCGCGGCCCCCGACCGAGCCGATAGACCGAAGGTGCCGTGTTGTTCCCGACCGCAACCTTCGCCGCGTTCTTCGTCGCCGTCTACGGCCTCCACGTCGTGTTCGAGACCCAACCGCGGGCCTGGAAATGGGCGATGCTCGGCGCCTCCTACGTGTTCTACGGCTGGTGGGACTGGCGGTTCAGCGGCCTCCTTGCCCTCTCCACCACGGTCAACTGGGCGCTCGGCCGAGCCGTGGGCCGCACGGTCGGAGACCGGCGCCATCAGCGGCTCCTGGTGGCGTCGGCCGTAGTCATCAACCTGGCCGGGCTGGGGGTCTTCAAGTACTTCGGCTTCTTCGTCGAGGCCATGAGCGCCGGCCTCGGGTCTGCCAACCCGCTGCCGGTGGTCGACGTGGCATTGCCGATCGGGATCTCCTTCTTCACGTTCCAGGCGCTGAGCTATGTGATCGACATCCACCGGGGCGCCCTCCGGCCCCGCTCCCTGCTCGATGTCGCCGTCTACCTGTCGTTCTTCCCCCAGCTGGTGGCCGGTCCCATCGTGCGGGGCAGCGAGTTCTGCCCCCAACTCGACCGGCCGGCGGGACGGGTCGACGTGGGGGAGGCGTTCTGGCTCATCGGTCGGGGGCTGGTCAAGAAGATGGTGATCGCCACCTATCTGGCCGAGACGGTCGTCGACCCCACCTTCGCCGCTCCAACCGTCGCCTCCAAAGCCGAGCTCCTGCTCGCCCTCTACGGCTATGCCATCCAGATCTACGCCGACTTCAGCGGCTACACCGACATCGCCATCGGGATCGCCCTGCTGCTGGGATTCCGGTTCCCAGTCAATTTCGACCGCCCCTACGCCGCCACCTCGATCCAGGACTTCTGGCGGCGATGGCACATGACGTTGTCCCGCTGGCTGCGCGACTATCTCTACGTCCCGCTCGGCGGGAACCGGGGGTCGTCCGCTGCCACCTACCGGAACCTCATGATCACGATGATCCTCGGTGGGCTCTGGCACGGAGCGGCCTGGACCTTCGTGGTGTGGGGCGCCCTCCACGGGGTCGCCCTCTCCGTGGAGCGGGCCCGGACCGTACGGGTCGGGCTCTCCCATGCGGCCGGCACCGGCGGCGACCGTCCGGGACGGGTGGTGGTGCGGTGGCTGGTCACCTTCCACCTCGTGTGCCTGGCCTGGTTGCCGTTCCGGGCACCCGACTTCGCCGTCGCCGGCGACGTGGTGCGCGGCCTGCTGTTCGCCCCCACGTGGGGCCCGGTGACGGCCGGACCGGTGCTCGTCATCGCCGGTGCCCTCGCCGCCCAGCTGGCACCCCCCGACCTGGGCCACCGGGTCAGGGGCTTCCTCGTCTCGCTCGATCCCGCAGCCCAGGCGGCTCTCGCCGGCGTCTGGGTCGCCCTCGTCGCCACCCTCGGCCCCGAGGGCGTCGCTCCCTTCATCTACTTCCAGTTCTGACATCGTGACCCACGCCCACACCCGTTCCCGCCGCCGCGGCCCGAGCTCGACCGCCGCCGGTCCCCCACCCCCCACGGCCAGCAGTCCGCGGCACCGGGGTCCGGTCTCCGACCCCACCACCGCCCGCTCCGTGCTGGCCACGGTGATCGTCGCCCTCGCCGTGGCCCTCGCCCTGTCGTCCCACCGCCTGGTGCTCGGCGTCGAACGCCAGCCCATCGGTCCGGTCCGCTCCGCCGTCCTGTTGGTGGTGGAAGCGGTCGACGACCGTGCCGCCGAGCTGGGGCTCGATCACCCCGCCCGGGCGCTCGACGGGATCCTCGGGCGGGAGGCCGGACCCGACGGGGCCGCCGACCCCGGGCCGGCGCCGGGGGAACCCCTGGGCCCGCCCGGCCCCCGGGCCGAGCTGGCCCTCGGGCCGGTGGCCACGAGCCCGGCACCGGCCGCATTGGGTCCACCGGCCACACTGGGCCCGCCGGCTCCCGGATCCTTCCCGCCGGACCCGTCTACCACGACCGTTCCGGCAAGCGCCACGGGCGGCGACACCGCTGCGGCTCCGGATCCCGGCCCGCCGGTGACCGCCCCACCGGAGATCGGCCGGGCCGTCAGCGCCGACCGGCCGCTGCGCCTGTGGGCCGGCGGCGACTCGCTGGGCGAGTACATCGGCAACCAGCTGCTCCATCCCCTGGCCGATCCCGGGTTGAGCACCGTCGAGCTCGACTACCACATCTCGACGGGCCTGGCCCGGCCCGACTACTTCGACTGGCCGGGCCGATTCCGCCAGGCCATGGAGCGGACCGAACCGCCCGAGGCGGCCGTGTTCATGGCCGGCGGCAACGACGATCAGGCGATGCACCGACCCGACGGCGGAATCGTGGGGCTCGGTTCACCCGAATGGCGTGACGAGTACCGGCGACGGGTGGCCGAGATCATGGATGCCGCCGACACTGGGGAGACGCAGCTCTACTGGATCGGCCTGCCCCCGATGCGGGACGAGCGCCGCCACGGGGCCGCCGTCGTGGTGAACGAGCTCCTGGCGGCCGAGGCCGACGCCCGGCCGTGGGTCACCTACGTCCCCATCGACGCCCTCTTCGCCGGGGTCGACGGCGGCTTCACCTCCCACATCGCCGACGGCGACGGCCGGCAGCGACTGGTCAGGGCCCCGGACGGCGTCCACATCACGTTCGGTGGAAGCACCTGGGTGGCCGAGGACGTGTGGGCCCGCCTGGTCGAGCGATGGTCGATCGGAACCGGCCCGACGCCCCACCAGCCGCAGGAATGAACCCGGCACCCCGGCTCGAGTGGGCGGGTCAACCCGAGGGCGCCACCTCGCCGAGCCCCGTCCGGGCCGCGGTCATCCGCCGGGCCGGCTGCACCGCCGCCAGCAGGGCCCAGGCCTTGTTCCAGCACTCCTTGTCCTCGAGCTCGGGCACGCTGTCGGCCACCACGCCGGCTCCGGCCTGGACGGCGGCGATCTCAGGCCCGCAGAACATCGTGCGGATGGCGATGGCGGTGTCGAGGTTGCCGGAGAAGTCGACATAGCCGACGACGCCGGCGTAGGGACCACGCTTGACCGGTTCGAGCTCGTCGATGATCTCCATGGCCCGGACCTTGGGCGCACCCGACACCGTCCCGGCCGGCATCGTCGCCCGGAGCACGTCGATCACCGTCCGGCTCTCGGCCAACTTGCCGGAGACCTGTGACGTCAGGTGCATCACGTGGCTGTAGCGCTCGAGGGTCATGAGCTCGTCGAGGGTCAGGGTCCCGAACTCGACGACCCGACCCAGGTCATTGCGGGCCAGGTCGACGAGCATGACGTGTTCGGCCCGCTCCTTCGGGTCCTCGGTCAGCTCGGCCGCCATCAACCGGTCGTGCTCGTCGGTCCGGCCCCGCTGCCGGGTCCCGGCGATGGGCCGTGACACGACCTTCCCGTCGCTGACCTGCACCAACGGCTCAGGCGAGCAGCCGACGAGGGTGAGCTCGGGCCGACGGATGAAGAACATGTAGGGGCTGGGATTGATCTGGCGCAGGACCCGGTACACGTCGAACGGGTCGGCGCCCAGCTCGAACTCGAAACGCTTCGACAACACCACCTGGAAGATGTCGCCGGCCCTGATGTACTCCTTGGCCGCCTCCACCGCCCGCTGGAAGTCGGCCGACCCCAACGACGAGCGGACCTCCGGGGGCTCGAGGACCAGGGGGGGCGGGACCAGGGGCTCGTCGACCGGGCACGACCCGTCGGCGGTAAGGCGGTCGAGTCGGGCCACGGCGTCGTCGTAGGCGGCATCGACGGTGACGTCGTCGGGATCGGCCGGCAGGAGAGCGGTGGCCAACAGGGTCACCCGCTGGCGCCAGTGATCGAACACCGCCAGCTCGCCGATCACGTCGAGGATGGCGTCGGGGTAGCCTCGGTCGTCGGGAGGAACGTCGGGCAGCGACTCGACCTCGCGCACCACGTCGTAGCCGAGGTAACCGACGAGCCCCGTGGTGAGTGGTGGCAGGTCGGGCAGGCGAGGCGAGCGGTAGCGGGCCAGGATGGCCTCGATGGTGGCCAGGATGCCCCGGTCGAGGGGCAGGTCGTCGTCGGGCAGGGAGCCGACGATCTCGACCCGGCGTCCCCGACCCACCAGGGTGGCGTGCGGTCGGCGGCCGACGAAGCTGAACCGGCTCCACCGCTCGCCGTTCTCCACCGACTCGAGGGCGAAACCGGGCTCGTCGCCGACACACCGCAGGAAGGCGGCGACCGGGGTGGTCAGATCGGCGAGGAGCTCCCGGTGGACGGCGACCGCACGGTACTGGCGGGCCAGCGCCCGGAACTCGTCGCGGCTGGTCGTCACGGTGTCTCCTCCACGGTCGTGGCTCCGTCATCGGAGCCCGAACCGAACGAGCGGTAGAAGCAGCTGTAGCGGCCCGTGTGGCAGGCACCCCGGCCCTCCTGGACGACCCGGAACAGCAGGACGTCGCCATCGCAGTCGTAGTGGGCCGAGCGGATCCACTGGCGGTCACCGGACGTGTCGCCCTTGCGCCACCGCTCCCGACGCGACCGGCTCCAGAACACGGTTCGGCCCTCGGCCAGGGACTGGGTCAGGGTCTCCGCCGTCATCCACGCCATCATCAGCACCTCGCCGGTGGTGTCGTCCTGGACGATGGCCGGAACGAACCCGGCGGCGTCGTACACGATGGCGTCGAGCTGGGCTCGGGTGGGCGCGATGATGACCGGATCCGGCATGGGAGCCGAGCCTACCGGGACCGGCCCGGCCGTCCTGGAGGGTTTCGACGCCGGCGCCGGGCCCTCGGGGCGATCAGAGGTAGAGGCCGGTCGGCGAGTCGTCGAGGCGCTCGGCGGCGACGGCGTGGATGTCGCGCTCCCGGAGGATGATGTAGTCACGTCCGCCGACCTCGACCTCGTAGCGGTCCTCGGGATTGAACAGCACCCGGTCGTTGAGCTCCATCGTCCGCACGCTGGGACCGAGCGCCACCACCTGGGCCCAGGCCAGCCGCTTCCCGACCTGAGCGGTGGCCGGGATCAGGATCCCACCGGACGACCGACGATCGCCGTCGGCCCCCTCGATCCGGACCAGGATGCGGTCGTTGAGCATCTTGATCGGCAGCTTGGCATCGGCGTCCGCTTCACCCGCCCGGGAGGAGGAGCTCGTCGGGCTGGACTTCGGATCTTCGATTGCCACCCGTCAAACGCTAGCGTCTCGCCCCATGAGCACCACCGACGGCGCCGCCCGCATCGAACGAACGACCCTCCACACCAGCGACGGAATCGATCTGGTGGCCGAGTTGATCGAACCGGGCGATGTCGAAGCGGCGATGGTGGCATGCCATCCCCACCCCCTCTACGGCGGCTCGATGCATGCCAACGTGGTCGACGCCCTGTTCCGGGCCTTGCCGGCCGACGGCACCGCCGTCCTCCGGTTCAACTTCCGGGGAGCCAACGGGTCGGGCGGTGAGCACGACGGTGGCGGGGCCGAGCGGCTCGACGTGACGGCGGCGTTGGACGCCGCCGCCGACCGCTGGCCGGGTGTGCCCCTCCTGCTGGCCGGCTACTCCTTTGGGGCCGACGTGGCCCTGGCCGTCGATCACGACCGGGTCGTGGCCTGGTTCGTGGTGGCTCCGCCGCTGCGCATCGTCGAGCGTCGCGAGCAGGTTGCGCTGAACGACGAGCGGCCGGTGCACGTCGTGGCCGGTGCCCACGATCAGTACCGGGCGGCGGCGGAGGCGAGGGAACTGCTGGCCGACGCGGTGAACGTGACCGTGACAGAGGCCCCGGGGGCCGACCACTTCTTCGCCGTGGGCCTCACCACCGTGGTGGAGGCGGCCCGCCGGGCCGTGGCCGGGGCGGCGGCCTAGCGGCCGCACTCCCGGGTGCCCCACCCAGGCCCGCCCATGGCCCTGGCGCCGGCGAGGCCCGCTCCGGCGATGCGAGGGCCTCCGCCCGTTACGTGGCATGCTCGATTCGATGCGGATGACGAACGCACCCCCGATGGTGCTGGCCGAGGCGGTCGGCAAGACGTTCGTCGACCATGGGCGGCGCACCGAGGCGGTGGCCGGCATCGATCTGGAGATCGCCTCCGGCGAGTTCGTCAGTATCATCGGGCCCAGTGGCTGCGGCAAATCGACCCTGCTCCGCCTGGTCGGCGGCCTGATCGAACCCGACCGCGGTCGGCTCGTGGTCGACGGGAGCCCACCGGCCGAGGTCAGGCGGTCCAAGCGGTTCGGGCTCGTGCCCCAGACCCCGGCCCTCCTACCGTGGCGCACCGTCCGCCACAACCTGCTCCTGCTGCCCGAGCTCAACCGACGTCGCGGCCGGGGTGGGGTCCCCGACGCCGAGATCGACGCCCTCATCGACGCCGTCGGTCTCACCCACTTCGCCGATGCCCTCCCGGCGGCGCTGTCGGGCGGGATGCAACAGCGGGTCAGCCTGGCCCGAGCCTTCGCCCTGAGGCCTCCGATCCTGCTGATGGACGAACCGTTCGCCGCCCTCGACGAGATCACCAGGGCCGAGGCCCGCTATCTCCTGCTCGATCTGTGGCGGGCCACCGGAGCCACGGTGCTGTTCGTGACCCATTCGATCGACGAGGCGGTGCTGCTCTCTGACCGGGTGGTGGTGTTGACGGCCCGTCCGGGCCAGGTGGCGGACGAGATCGAGATCGAGCTGGATCGACCCCGCCCCCACGGTGTGGAGGACCAGGACGACTTCCATCGCCACACGGCCCGTCTCCGGGCCAGCCTCAACAAGGCGGTGGAGGACTCGGGGAGCGGATCGTGAGCGGCCTGGCCCCGGTACTGGCCCCCGAATCGATCGACGGAGCCGACGACGAGGCGCCGTCGTCGAGCCCGACGCGCTACCTCGCTCCCTTCTGCGGACTGGTCACACTGTTCGGCGGGTGGGAGCTCTACGTCCGGCTGGCCGACGTGTCGCCCCTGACCCTGCCCGCCCCGTCCCGGGTACTCGGCCATGTGCTGAGCGACCTCGGCTTCTACGTGAGCAACGGCTTGACCACCCTGACCGAGGCGATGATCGGCTACTTCCTGGCCCTCGTCGTCGCCCTGCTGGTGGCGACGGCCATGGCCCACTCCCGCTTCATCGAGCGGGCGACCATGCCCGTCATCGTCCTGATCCAGTCGACCCCGGTTGCCGTGCTGGCCCCGGTGTTCCTTCTCTGGTTCGGGTTCAGTCCCGCCCCCAAGGTGCTGGTGGCGGCCCTGTTCGCCTTCGTCCCCTTCGTGGCCAATGCCCTCACCGGGCTGCGCAGCATCGACCGCGACACCCTCGAGGTCATGCGGTCGGTCGACGCCAGCCGGTGGGAGGTCCTTCGTCACCTCCGGTTCCCCCACGCCCTGCCCGGACTGTTCGCCGCCGGGCGAATCTGCGTGAGCCTGGCCCTGGTGGGGGCCGTCATCGGCGAGCTGTACGGCGGTTCGACCCATGGCCTCGGCTACCAGGCCCGTACCGCCCAGGCCCGCAGCCTCGTCGACCAGTTGTGGGGTAGCGTGCTCTCGCTCGCCCTGATGGGCATCGTGCTGACCCTGTTGATCATGGCGCTCGAGCGACGCGTCTTGCGGTGGCACACGTCCCAGACCACGATCTGAGACCGACGACACACCCCCCTGAAACGACGACACCGCCCCGGAACGACGGCACCCTCTACCGCGAACAGGAGCCAGGCGTGGCCCTCACAAGCTCTTCGATCCGACGGCTGGCGGTGAGCACCCTGGCCCTGGTGGCTCCGGTGGCCCTGGCCGCCTGCACCGACTCGACCGACACCACGACCGACGACACCGGGACCGGCATGACCGACACCGCGGTGACCGACCGGTTGGCCATCTCCTTCGAGGAGCGGTGCGCCGCCAACCAGGAGGCGGGCACGATCACGTTCGTGTCGTCGTTCGACTTCGCCGCCGCCGCCTCGATCCTCGACGTGATCGTGGCCGACGCCGAAGGCTATTTCGACGAGCTCTGCCTCGACGTCGACATCAAACCCGGCTTCGCCCCCGGCAACGGGGGGCTGGTGGCCGAGGGCCGGGCCCAGATCTCGTCGGCGGGCTCGTTCGGTGAGCTGGTCAACACGAACGTGCAGGGCGAAGCCGACCTCGTCGCCATCGCCCAGTACGGCAAGAGCGCCATCGAGGAGCTGATCGTGCCGGCCGACGGTCCGGTGGAGACGCTCGACGACCTGCCGGGCACGACGGTGGGCATCAAGGGTGACCTGCCCTATTCGATCCAGGCGATGTTGGGCCTGCAGGATGTCGACCGCTCGAGCTTCGACGAGCTCCTGCTCGACGGCTTCGATCCGGTGGCTCATCTCGGGCTCGGCATCGACGCCCTGCCCGTGTACAAGAGCAACGAGCCGGCCCAGCTCGACGCTGCCGGGGTGGACTACCGGGTCTTCGATCCCCTCGACTACGACGTGCCGGCCTCGTTCGCCGTGTTCTTCACCAGCGCCTCGTTTCTCAGCGAGCATCCCACGGCCGTCGAGGACTTCCTCCGGGCCTCGTTCCGGGGCTTCGCCTTCGCCGTCGACAACCCCGACGCCGCCGTCGGTCACGCCTTCGATCGGATCGACGCTGCCGGCAACGCCAACTTCCTGACGACCGAGGGTGAGGGCTTCCGCTGGGTGACCGAGAGCGGGCTGGTGCTCGACACCACCCCCGACGGCGAGGGCCCTGGCCTGCTCGACGAGGAGCGGCTGGGTCGGGAGATCGAGATCCTGACCGAGGTCGGCGTGTTCGACGAGGTCCCCGACTGGGAGTCGATGATGGTCCCCGACCTGGCGGCCGGCCTCTACGAGGGCACCGAGGTGCTGTGGCCCGACACGACGGAGGGCGGATGACGGACTACGGGATCCTCAGCCTCGCCGATCACCTGAGCAACCCGCTCAGCGGGATCCGGGAGACCCAGGCCCAACGCCTGCGGCGGGTGGTCGACGCCGCGGTGGCGGCCGAGGCCGCAGGGTTCGCATCGTTCGGCGTCGGCGAACACCACTTCAGCGGCTACATCCTTTCGGCCCCCGAGCTCATACTGGCCGCCGCATCGTCGGTGACCAGCCGGATCAAGTTGGGCACGTCGGTCACGCTGTTGGCCAACACCGACCCGGTGCGCCAGGCCGAGCAGCTGGCAACGCTCGACGTGCTGACCGACGGGCGGGCCGAGATGACGTTCGCCCGGGGCGTGTCGAAGGACACGGCCCACGCCTTCGGCATCGCCGACCTGGAGGAGCTCCGGCCCCGCTTCGAGGAGTACCTCCATCTCGTGCTCCGGCTGATGACCGAGGAGTCGGTCACGTGGCAGGGCCGGTACCGGGCTCCCCTCGACGACATCCGGCTCGAGCCCCGGCCCATCCAGCAGCCGTACCCCGGCATCTGGATCGGCGGTGGGCTGTCGACGGTCTCGGCCGAGCTGGCGGCCTCCCTCGACCTCCCCCTCTTCCTCCCCAGCCTCTTCCGGTGGCCGGAGGACTACCTCGAGATCGCCGACTTCTACCGCCGGCACCGGATCGTCGCCGGCCATGACGGCCCCGGTCGACTCGGGTTCCCCAGCTACCTCCACGTGGCCTCGACCAGCCAGGAGGCGCGACGCCGGTGGCGCCCCCACCTCGAGCACTACCGCGACTTCGCCCTCAAGCTACGGCCGTCGTTCGGGCGCGATACCAGCTACGAGGCGCTCCTCCAGGGACCCGCGGTGTGCGGCAGCCCGGCCCAGGTGGTGGAACGGGTCCAGGAGATCGACGCCCTGCTCGGGCTCGACCGTCACCTCTTCCTTCTCGACGCCGGCGGCGTGGCCCCTGAGGTCCTCGACGACGAGATGGAGCTGCTGGCCACCGAGGTCCTCCCCCGGCTCGGCTCGACGAAGATGCCGGCCGCCACCGGGTGCTGAGCGGCCTCGGCGGCAGGCGCGCCCCGCCCCCGGGCCCGCCATGCTCAGCCCCGCCATGCTCAGGCGTCGGCGGGGCGGACGTCGAGTCCGGCGGCGGCGAGCGCCGCCTTGGCCTCGGCCACCGTGGCCTCGCCGAAGTGGAAGATGCTGGCGGCCAGGACGGCGTCGGCCCCCCCGTCGACGACCCCCGGGGCGAAGTCCTCCACCCCGCCGACGCCCCCGGAGGCGATGAGCGGCACGTTGACGGCGTCGGCCACGGCCCGGTTCAGCTCGTTGTCGAACCCCCCGCGGGTCCCGTCGCGGTCCATCGACGTCAGCAGGATCTCGCCCGCCCCCAACTTCACCACCGTACGGGCCCATTCGATGGCGTCGAGATCGGTTCCCTGGCGGCCGCCCCGCACGAAGACCCGGAACCCCGAGGGGAATCGTTCGTCTCCCGCCTCCTCCGGACCGACCCGGCGGGCGTCGATGGCGACGACACAGCACTGGGTGCCGAACTCGGTGGCGATCTCCGCCACCAGCTCGGGGCGGGCGACCGCCGCCGAGTTGACCGACACCTTGTCGGCCCCCGCCCTGAGCAGGGCCCGGGCATCGTCGACGGAGCGGATCCCACCGCCGATGGTGAAGGGGATGAACACCTGCTCGGCCACCGCCGTCGCCATGGCCACCGTCGTGTCGCGGTCCTCGTGGGAGGCGGTGATGTCGAGGAAGACGAGCTCGTCGGCCCCCTGTTCGTCGTAGCGGGCGGCCAGTTCCACCGGATCGCCGGCGTCGCGGACGTCGACGAAGTTCACGCCCTTGACCACCCGGCCCCGGTCGACGTCGAGACAAGGGATGACGCGGATCACTCTCACCGGAGGACCTCCAGGGCCTGGGCCAGGGTGAAGGCCCGCTCGTACAGGGCCCGACCGACGATGACACCGCCCAGCCGGCTGCCGTCGGCCTCGACGGCGGCCAACTGCTCGATGTGGGCCAGGGTACCGACCCCGCCGGAGGCGACGACGGTGATGGCGGTGGCCTCCAGGAGGGAGCGGAGGCCGTCGGTGTCGGGTCCCTCCATCGTGCCGTCGCGTCCGATCTCGGTCACCACGAGGGCCTCGACCCCGATGTCGGCGAACCGGGCGGCGACCTCGGCCGTGGTCCGGCCGGTACGCTCGGTCCACCCGTGGGTCGCCACCTCGTCGCCCCGGGCATCGAGGCCCACGGCGACGGACCGTCCGGCGGCGGTCAGCTCCTCCACCAACTCGGGCCGCTCGAGGGCGGCGGTGCCGATCACCACCCGGCTCACCCCCAACTCGAACAGGGCCTCGGCCGCAGCCCGGTGGCGGACGCCGCCGCCGACCTGGACCGGCACGGGGGAGGCGGCGCAGACGGCACCGATGACGTGGCGGTTGGTGGCCTCCCCGGTGCGGGCGGCGTCGAGATCGACGACGTGGAGCACCGTCGCCCCCTCGGCCACGAACGATTGGGCCTGGGCCACGGGGTCGTCGCCGTACACGGTCTCCCGCCCGTAGTCGCCCTGGTACAGCCGGACACAACGGCCGTCGCGCAGATCGATGGCGGGAAAGATCTGGAAGCTCGTCACAGCAGATCCACGAAGTTCTGGAGGAGGCGGAGTCCGGGGCGGGCCGACTTCTCGGGGTGGAACTGCGTGGCCATGACGTTGTGACGGGCCGACGCCGCCGTCACCGCGCCTCCGTAGGCGGTGGTGGCGACCACGTCGGGTCCCTCCTCGGGAGCGAGGCTGTGCACGAAGTACAGCCATGCCCCTTCGAGGCCGAAGAGCAAGGGGTGGGGCTCGCGGCACCGGAGCACGTTCCACTGCATCTGGGGTCGCTTCACCTCGTCCGGCAACCAGCGCACGACACCGGGCAGCACGCCGAGGCCGGGCACGCCGGGGCTCTCCTCCGACGACTCGTAGAGAAGCTGCATCCCCACGCAGATCCCGAGGAAGGGACGACCGGAGGCCGCTGCGTCGATCGCCTGGCGGTCGAGGCCGGTGGCGGCCAGGGCCCGCATGCAGGACCCGAAGTTGCCGACGCCGGGCAGCACCACGCCGTCGGCGGCCTCGATGTCGGCCGGATCGGCGGTGAGGCGGACGTCGGCCCCGGTCCTTTCCAGTCCCTTCTGGGCCGAGCGGAGGTTGCCGATGCCGTAGTCGAGGACGGCGATGCGGGCGGTCACAGCGAGCCCTTCGTCGACGGCACCCCCGCCGGGTCCTCGATCCGCACCGCATCGCGCAGACAGCGGGCGACGCCCTTGAAGGCGGCCTCGATGATGTGGTGCACGTTGCGGCCCGCCCGGAGCGACACGTGGAGAGTGATGTCGGCGTTGGTGGCGAAGCTGTGGAGGGCGTGCTCGGCCAGCGACGGGTCGAAGGGCGGGGTCCCGAGCGGGATGGCCTCGGGGAGCTCGACGTCCCAGGCGAAGAACGGCCGGCCCGAGAGGTCGAGCGCCACCTCGACGAGGGCCTCGTCGAGGGGGTAGAGGCCGCTGGCGAAGCGGCGGACCCCGGCCTTGTCACCGAGCGCCTCGGCGAACGCCCGGCCCACGACGATGGCGGTGTCCTCGACCGTGTGATGGCCGTCGATGTGGAGGTCGCCCTCGGCGGCCACGGTGAGGTCGAATCCACCGTGCCGGCCGAGCTGATCGAGCATGTGATCGTAGAACGGCAGGCCGGTGTGGATGTCGGTGGTGCCGGTGCCGTCGAGATCGATGCTCACCTCGATCGTCGTCTCGTTGGTGGCCCGCCGGAGGTGGGCGGTACGTGGTGCGGTCATGGCGTCGCTCCGTCGGCGTGATGTCCGAGCTCGGCCAGGGCGGCCCTGAGCCCGTCGAGGAATCGGTCGTTGTCGGCCGGGGTGCCCACCGTGACCCGGAGGCAGCCCTCGAGCCGATCCCAGCTCGAGGTGTCGCGCACGAGCACGGACCGGTCGACGAGGGACTGCCACAGTTCGCGGCCGACCAGTTGGCCGCCGATCTCGGGCGCCTGGAACAAGACGAAGTTCGCCCCCGAGGGCCAGACCCGGAGGCCGAGCTCGTCGAGCGCCACATGGAGGCGGCCCCGCTCCTCGACGATGGCGGCGACCCGTTGCTCCATGGCGGCCACGAACCGGAGGGCGGCAAGCCCGGCCCGCTGCTTGAGGGCGTCGAGATGGTACGGGAGCACCACCTTGTCGAGCTCGGCCACCAGCCATCCGGGCGCCAGGAGGTAGCCCAGCCGGGCACCGGCCATGGCCCAGGTCTTGGAGAACGTCCTGGTCACGGCCAGGGGGCGGTCGTCATCGACGAGCGACAGGGCCGACCAGGGGGCGAACTGCCCGTAGGCCTCGTCGACCACCAACAGCCCGTCGACCGCCTCCACCATGGTCAACACGGCCCGGATCGACGCCTCGGTCTCCACGGTGCCGGTCGGGTTGTTCGGGGAGCAGAGGAACGTGACGGCCGGGCGGTGACCGGCGATCACGTCGGCGGCGTGATCGAGGTCGAGGGTGAAGTCGTGGCGCCGCTCCCCCAGCACCGATGTCGCCCCGGTGATGCGGGCGATGTGCTGGTGCATGGCGTAGGTCGGCTCGAACGTGGCCACCGCCCGGCCGGGGCCGGCGTAGGCCAGCAGCACGGTCTGGAGCACCTCGTTCGACCCGTTGGCACAGAAGACCTCCTCGGGTCGCCGGCCATGGAGGTCGGCAAGCGCCGTCCGTAGCCCGATGGCGGCCCGGTCGGGATAGCGGTGCCAGTCGATGGAGTCCACCGCCTCCCGCACCGCGGCGGCGAACCCGGGGGGCGGAGGTTCCGGCGCCTCGTTGGTGTTCAGCCGCACGTCGACCGAGAGCTGGGGCGAGTGGTAGCCCTCGAGGGCGGCCAGGTCGGGCCGGACGCTCGGCCGGGTCATCGGCCGGCCTCCCCCGGGGCCGCCAGCCGGAGCCGGATCGACTCGGCGTGGGCGGAGAGACCCTCCTGCTCGGCCAGGGCCACCACGTGGGGTCCGAGACGCTCGAGTCCGGCTCGGTCGATCGTGACCACGTGATGGTCCTTGCAGAAGTCGGCGACGGTGAGGGCGGAGGCGAAGCGGGCCGACCCGTAGGTGGGGAGGACGTGGCTGGGCCCGGCCACGTAGTCGCCGATCGAGGCCGGGGAGTTGGGCCCGCAGAAGATGGCACCGGCGTTGGCCACCCGCTCGGCCAGCGTCTCGGCCGAGGCGCACTGGAGCTCCAGGTGCTCGGGGGCGATGGCGTCGACGACGGCGAGGGCGGCCGCCTCGTCGTCGACGAGGGCCACGTAGCCGCCGGCGGCCAGGGTCGAGCGGATGTCGTCGGCCCGGGGGGCGGAGGCCAGGAGCCGCTCCCCGGCGGCGCACACCTCGTCGGCCACGTCGGGGTGCCAGGTGACGAGCCACGCCAGGCCGTCGGGCCCGTGCTCGGCCTGGACGATGAGGTCGATGGCGGCGAACCGGGGGTCGGCGCTGCGATCGGCGACGACGACCACCTCCGAGGGTCCGGCGAAGGCGGCGGCGATCCCGACGTCGCCCGACACCTCCTGCTTGGCCAGGGCGACATAGACGTTGCCCGGGCCGGCGATCACGTCGACCGGGGCGATCGAGTCGGTGCCGTAGGCCATGGCCGCCACGGCCTGGGCCCCACCGACGGCGTAGACCTCGTCGACCCCGGCGAGCCGGGCTGCGGCCAGGACCGACGGGCTTATACCGGCCCGTTGACGTTCGGGGGGTACGCACAGGATGATCTCGGCCACCCCCGCCACCCGGGCCGGGACGGCGGTCATGATGACGGTCGACGGGTACTCGGCCCGGCCCCCGGGGACGTACAGACCGACCCGCCGCATCGGCCGCTGGAAGGCCCGGATCCTCATGCCGGGCTGCTCGATGACCTGCGGGTCATGACGCTGGTGCCGATGGAAGGCGTCGACGTTGGCGATGGCCAGGTCCATGGCCGCCCGCAGCGCCGGATCGAGGGAGGCGACGGCGTCGTCGAGCTCGGCGTCGTCGATGCGGAGGTGGTCGAGGGTGACGCCGTCGAACCGCTGGGTGAGACGTCGCAGGGCGTCGTCGCCGTCGGCCCTGACCTCGGCGATCAGCTGACGGACGACCTTGCGGGGCTCGTCTCCGGCGATCGTCGGACGGGGCAGGTGGGCGGCCACGTCGGTTCCCCGACCCCGGAGATCGAGTCGATTCAACACGTGGAGACCTCTCCTCCGCAGCAGGGACGACGATCGCGCCGCTCGTTCCCGGGGCGGAACGTGGGGCGCCAGCCCGACGGTAGCGTGGGCGCACCGTCTCCCGGCCCGATTTGGCCGGTCGCTCGATCGGACGTCGCATGCCGCTGGACACCAACGCCCTTGGCTCGATCTCGTCGTCGCTCGACGAGATCACCCGCCGCATCGGCCTCATGGCCGACGCCGCCGGTGACGACGACGACACCCTGGCCGACCTGCGTGAGGTGGAGCGGCAGCTCGAGACCACGCGGCGGCGCCTCGACAAGATCCTGCGCCGGGCCGGCCGGTGAGCACGACCACCTATCTCATTAAGTAGGAGTTCCCTGAAATAGATCAAATAGACGTGCACGATCCTGGGAGCAATTCGTCTACGTATGACGACGAACCAACCTCGTTGTGGCTGCGCCGACCGACGCTCTCATCCGACGAGAAGCCTGTTCAACAGACCACGGACGACACCACGCCAGACACCACGGACGACACCACATCGAGCCACCCCGATCCACGGGTGTCTCACCAGGTGAGCGGCAGTAGCTACCGTGGTGAAAAAAGACGTCGGCGCCCCAAGAGATCGGGGCGCCGACGGCGCGATACAGGGCGGCGGATCCCTGCTATCGCTGCTACCAGGTGGCGGGAACCTGGTTGACTTAAAGATAAATCATGGGAGGCACCAGGTGGTGGATTTCCGCAAGAAAATTCCGACTCCTTTTAGGAGTCGGCCCGCCGCTTGCGCGCTTGCGCCAGCCCGGGTCCACAGCCCGGGGACCGTCGGCGCCGCCGGTCCTAGACTGGTGATGGTGAGCGTCATCCCCGAGCAGCCCGGCGTCGTCGTCGTCACCGAGCTCGACACCCCGCTGGCCGAGACGGCGAGGGCCGTGTTCCGCCGTGCCCTACCCATCGATCTGCGGGACGACCGGTTCGACGCCTGGCCATCGGCCGATGTCCGCACCGGTGCTCCCGGGCCGGTCGTCGCCGCCGTCGCCCGGGCCGCGACCGGGCCGATCGCCGTCGTGTGGGCCCGACCGGCCCACGACGTGCTCTCGCTCGACGCCCTCGTCGCCGCCGACGCCACCACCCCCGCCGACGTGCTCGATCGCCTGTACCTGGCCGCGGTCGACGCCGCGCCCCCGGCGGAAAGGATCGACTGGTGGGGCCGTCCGGCGCTGGACGCCCACGCCGACGTGGCGGCCCGGCGGGGGCTGGTCGAGCACCGGTCCCTGCATCAGATGCGATGCCGGCTCCCCGTCGAGGTGGAGCCGTTGCCGACCCGTCCGTTCGACCCCGAGACCGACATCGACGCCCTGCTGGCCGTCAACAACCGGGCCTTCGCCTTCCACCCCGATCAGGGCGATCTCTCGGCCGCCGACCTCCGGGCGGCCATCGCCGAGCCGTGGTTCCGGGCCGACGGGATCCGCCTCCACGAGCGCGAGGGCCGGCTGGCCGGCTTCTGTTGGACGAAGATCCACCCCGCCCGGGTCGAGGACGGCGAGCGGAGCAGCGAGCTGGGGGAGATCTACGTCATCGGGATCGACCCCGATTTCCACGGCCAGGGTCTCGGCGCGCCGATGACGGCCGCCGGCCTGCGATGGATGAGCGACCATGGCCAGTCGACCGGCATGCTCTACGTCGAGGCCGACAACGTGCCCGCCATCAAGACGTACGAGCGGCTCGGGTTCACCGTGGTCCGGACCGACCGGGCGTGGACCACGGAAACACCATGAGCGGTTCGAACCCTCACGACGGCACCTTCCTTCCTACCTCGCCGTGGTCGCTCGACCGGGCGGCGTGGGCCGAGGTCCTGGCCGACGAACCCCGGTTCCGCCTCGACCAGGTGTGGCAGGGCCTGCACCGCGACGGCACCTCACCGGGCGAGCTGACGACCCTCCCGACCGCTCTCCGCCGACGCCTGTCCGAGCGGTTCCGCCCGGCCCTGACGATGGCGACCGAACGCCGGGCCGCCGACGACAGCACTGTCAAGTGGCTGTGGGCCCTGCCCGACGGGGCCGCCATCGAAACCGTCCTCATGCACTACGACGACCGTTCGACGGTGTGCGTGTCGAGCCAGGCCGGCTGTGCCATGGGCTGCGGCTTCTGCGCCACGGGCCAGGGCGGCTACGACCGGAACCTCGAGGTGGGTGAGATCGTCGAGCAGGTCGTGGCGGCCCGGTCGGCCGCCGGCGCCCGGCGGCTGTCGAACGTCGTCTTCATGGGGATGGGCGAGCCGTTCGCCAACTACGACCGGCTCCTGGCCGCCCTCCACCGGATCGTCGACGATCTCGGCATCGGGGCCCGTCACGTCACCGTGTCGACGATCGGGCTCGTTCCCCAGATCCTGCGCTTCGCCGAGGAGGGCCTCCAGGTCGGCTTGGCGGTGTCGCTCCATGGTGCCAACGACGAGCTCCGGAGCGAGCTGATCCCGATCAACCGGCGCCATCCCCTCGACGAGCTACTCGCCGCCTGCCAGCTCTACCGGGAGCGCACTGGGCGACGGGTCTCGTTCGAGTGGGCCATGATCGACGGGGTCAACGACGGCGACCACGACGCCGACCAGCTCGCCGCCGCCGCCCGGTCGGCCCGGGCTCACGTCAACCTCATCCCCCTCAACCCGACCCCGGGCTGGCCCATGACCGGCACGCCCCGGCGACGGGTGATGGCATTCGCCGACCGGCTCCGGGCCGCCGGCGTCGCCACCTCCGTGCGGGCCAACCGGGGTACCGACATCGATGCGGCCTGCGGTCAACTGAGCGCCAGCCACACCGTGGCGGACGGTGCCGGGTCGCCCGTTGCCATCGCCATCGAGCGCCCCCGGACGACGAAGCGCTGAGCGCGGCGCGCATACCGTCGCTCGTCGGTCCATACTGTTGGACGCTATGACTCGATGGTTCAACCCGTCCCATCCCCAGACGCTGCAGGCGGCCGTCATCCTCGGCTACTTCTCGGCCGTGTTCGGGCTGCTGAACTCAGGCAGCGCCCTGTTCCTGATGTTGTTCATCGCCGTTGGGGTCGGGGCCTTCGGTTCGGCCAACAACAAGCGATGGGGCTATGTGCTACTGACGGTGGCGGCGGTCGCCATCGCCCTGTTCTGGCTCGTGGTGTTCGTCACCTCGATCGGCCAGCCGATCGAGTTCACGCTGCTCCGTCTCAACGGCACGATCTTCCCCACCGCCCTGGCCGTGGCCGTTCTCCACCCCCACACGCGGGAGTACCAGAAGGTGTGGTTCGAGTAGGTTGCGCCCTCCTGCCCGCCGGTGGCGGGTCGCCGCGGTCCTGCTCGTCGTCGCCACCGTGGCTGGGGCGTGCAGCTCGTCACCGGCCGGCGTGGCCAGCTCGAACGGCACCGAGGGACGGACCGACGGAGCCACCGCCACGGGAGCGGCCGACCGTGGGGGAGCCGCCGGCGATGACGCCGCCCCGACGGACGAAACCGGTGCCGGCGCCGACGGACCGCCGCCGGCGGTGTGGACCGGCTGTGGCACCGGGTTCGAGTGCGCCACCGTGGCCGTCCCCCTCGACCACGACGATCCCGGCGGTCCCGGCATCGACATCGCCCTCGTGCGGGTGCCGGCCAGCGGCGGGTCCGAGGGCTCGATCTTCGTCAACCCCGGCGGGCCCGGCGCGTCCGGGGTCGACTACGTCAGGGGTGGCTTCGTTTTCGACGACGAGACGATGTCGCGCTTCGATCTGGTCGGCTTCGACCCGCGCGGCATCGGCCAGAGCACACCGCTGACGTGCACGATCGACCGCTCCGCCGGTCCCCTGCCCGACCTCTCACCCGACGACGAGGCGGAGAGGGCGGCCCTCGACGAGGCGGCCGAGCGGTCGGCCGACGACTGCGGGGCCAGCGACGGCGAACTGCTGGCCCATCTCGACACCGACACCGTCGCCCGTGATCTCGACCTTCTCCGTCAGGCCGTCGGCGACGACGTCCTCCACTACTACGGCTTCAGCTTCGGGACCCTCATCGGCCAGGTCTACGCCGAGCGGTTTCCCGAGCGGGTCGGACACCTGGTCCTCGACGGCGTGGTCGACCCCAGCGCCACCCTGCCCGACCTGTTGCGCCAGCAGTCGGTGGCGTTCGAGGAGGCCTTCGAGATACTCGACGCAGCCTGCGACACCGAGCTGACGTGCCCCGTCGGTGGTGTGGTCGGCGCCTATGACGAGCTGCTGACCACGCTCGAGAACGACGGGCCCCGGGGCGAGGTCGGGCCGACCGAGTTCATCGGGGCCACCCTGATCACCCTGTACGACGACCAGCTGTGGCCGGTGTACGTGACCGCCCTCGAGGATGCGTTGACCGGTGACTTCGCGCTGATCGAGCTGCTGTCGGAGGCCTTCGACTCGATCAGCTTCGCTGCCTACGCCGCCGTCGGGTGCACCGACAGCCCCCGTCCGGAGGGGCCCGAGGCCTGGGACCGGTTCGTCGACGAGACGGTGGCCGTGGCCCCCCGCTTCGGGGCGTGGGTGGCGAACGAGCTGCGGACGTGTGCCTTCTGGCCGGTGCCGGCCGGGCCGGCCCGGGGCCCGATCACCGCCCCCGGATCAGCCCCCATCCTCGTTATCGGCAACACCAACGATCCGGCGACCCCGCTGGTCAACGCCGAGATCGTGGCCGGCCAGCTCGACAACGGCCACCTCGTGGTGGTGGAGGCCGACTCCCACACCGCCTACGGCGTCAGCGTGTGCGTGCAGGAGATCGTGGCCGCCTACTTCGTCGACGACGAGGTACCGCCGTCACCCACCCACTGCTCGTGACCGCCGGGGCGGTCCGGGCCGCCGTCGCCACACCGGTGGGCGGTGAGCGGTAGCCCGGTTGGCCCCGACCGGCCCGGCGATCACTAGTGTCGAGCCGATGTCCACCATGCCTCGGGACCACCTCCCGGAAGGAGCGGAGAAGCGGCGGGCCGTCCGCTCGATGTTCGACGCCATCGCCCCCCGCTACGACCTGGTCAACCGGCTCCTGACGCTGCGGATGGACGTCGGATGGCGTCGGACGACCCTGGGCCGGCTCGAGCTGGCCCCGGAGGCCCTGGTGCTCGACCTGGCGTGCGGGACCGGCGACTTCTGCGTCGAGCTGGAGAAGGCCGGTCACCGTCCGATCGGGATCGATCTGTCCCTCGGCATGCTGGAGGCCGCCCGGACCACGGCACCGCTGGTGCAGGGCGACCTGCTCGAGCTGCCGCTCGCCGACGGTTCGGCCGATGCCGCGGTGTGCGGGTTCGCCCTCCGTAACCTCGTGGCCCTGGAGCCGTTCTTCGCCGAGCTGCACCGGGTCGTCCGCCCCGGCGGGCGCATCGGACTCCTCGACGTGTCACGACCCGACAACCGCATACTGCGGGCCGGCCACGGCGTCTACTTCAACCGCGTCGTGCCCCTCCTCGGTGGCTTGCTCTCCGATCGGTCGGCCTACGCCTACCTCCCCCGCTCGGTCTCTTACCTGCCCGAGCCCGTGGAGCTGATGGCTCGCCTCGAGGGGGTCGGCTTCGTCGACGTCGACCGGCGCCAGCTGTCGACGGGGATCACCCAGCTCCTCATCGCCACCAGGGCCTGAGCCGTCGGCGGGGGTCGCCTCAGGACCGTGCCGGCGGTGCCGATGGAGGGGGGTGACCGATGCCGAGCTGTTCGATGGCGCCGACATCGGCGCCGACAGCGGGCGTCCCGCGGGCCGACCGGCCCGCTACGACCGGCGCCGGGCCACGGCCCGCGCCGTCTCGATCATCGTGCCCACCTACAACGAAGCCGAGAACCTGCCGGTGCTGCTCGAGTGCGTGGCTGTGGTCATGGCGGACTTCGACTACGAGGTGATCGTCGTCGACGACGACTCGCCCGACCGGACGTGGCGCATCGCCGAGGACCTGGCCGGCGTCGATCCGCGGATCCGGGTGGTGCGGCGCCTCCATCGCCGGGGCCTCTCCTCGGCCGTGCTCGACGGTATGAGCGTGGCCGACGGCCGAGTGCTGGCCGTCATCGACGCCGACCTGCAACACGACGAGGCTGTGCTCCCCGATCTCGTGTCACCCCTACTCGACGGAGAGGCCGACCTCGTCCTCGGCACCCGGGCCACGGGAGGGGGCAGCTACGGCGCCTTCGGCCCGGGACGACGGGTCGTCTCGTGGGGTGCGACCCAGCTCGCCCGCCAGCTCCTGGGAGTGACGGCCAGCGACCCGATGAGCGGCTTCTTCGCCATCAGCCGGGAACGCTTTGCCGAGGTCGGTCCGGCGGTCAACCCCCGGGGTTTCAAGATCCTGCTCGAGTTCCTGGCCCGGGGGTCCCGTCCGGTCGTGGCCGAGGTCGGCTACACGTTCCGCAACCGGACGCAGGGGGAGACGAAGCTGTCGCCCCGGGTCATGGTGGCCTTCCTCCTCGCCGTCGTCGATCTGGTGACCACCAGCGCCGGGATGCTCGGCTTCCGACGCTACGGGGCCGTGGCCCTGACCGGATTATGCCTGCGCCTGTCGTTCGGTTCGATCCTGGGGCTCACGACCGCCCCGACGGCGGCCAGGGTGGCGGCGGTGGAGTTGGCCATCCTCGTCGAGTTCGCCCTCCATGAGCGGTTCAGCGTCGCCCCCCGACCCGGGCCCCGACCACCCCGCCTGCTGCCCCTCATGGCCTTCCATCTCGTAGCGCTCCACGGGATCCTGGCCATCGACGGTCTCGGCGTCGTCATCGCCACCCTTCTGGCCGACATCTCTGGACCCGGTGAGCTCGTCATCGCCGTGGTCATGGCCACCGTCGGCGTCATGATCACGATCACCATGGCGTTCGTGGTGGCCGCCACCGCCATCTGGCCCGGCAGGATGGCCCGGCGGACCCTGGAGGACGGGCCGACCTGGCCATCCGCCACCGGCAGCGGAGCTGTGGACGGGGTCGTGCCCCCAGTCAGTTCAGGCCGCTGACCACCACGTCGACCAGCTCAGCCAGCTCGGCCACGACCCGGCGGTAGTCCTTCAGCTTCCGGTTGTAGGGATCGTCGACGTCCCACCGGCTCGACAGGTACGACGTGGGGTCGCGCTCCCGGTTCACCATCTCGACGAACGACTCGAGCTCGAGGGGGCCGGAGCGGCGGAGCCGATCGGCCGCCTCCTTGAGGGGCATGATCTTGGTGAAGCTGGTCCGGTCGAGGAGGGTGGCGTTGCGGACGTGCTCACCCTCCATGGTCAGAACGAGGTCGGCCGCACCCAGGCTGGCCGTGTCGAGCTGGTAGCTCTGGTGGCGGGTGACGTCGATCTCCCATTCGGCCAGGGTCTGGACGAGGAGGTCAGGGCACCGCCGGCCCGCCTCCAGAAACCCGGCCGACCGGAAGAGCATGCGGTCCTCGCCGTGACGGTGACGGGCCAGGGCCTCGGCCGACGGCGAACGGCAGATGTTCGCCGTGCAGACGAAGAGCAACCGCCTCGGCAGGGGGCGAAGTGTCAACTCCCGCGACGCAGGAACGGGATGAGGACGGTCCGCAACAGGATCCTGAGGTCGCCGGCGAACGTGACGTTGGCCACGTAGGCCAGGTCGAGGTGCAGGCCGGCGGAGATGCGGTTGCCCGAGCGGAGCGGTGACACCTGGAAGCTACCGGTGAGGCCGGGCCGGGTGAGGTGCCGGGGATGCGAGGCGAAGCCCTCCTGCCGGGCCACCACGACCAGCTCGGGGCGGGGCCCGACCAGGCTCATGTCGCCCCGCAGGATGTTGAACAGCTGGGGCAGCTCGTCGAGGCTGGTCGACCGCAGGAGGCGGCCGTACGGCGTGTGCCGGGGATCGTTCCTGCTCTTGTGGCTCGACCGCCGCTCGGGACCGATGTAGGGGGTCGGGGATGACGCCACCCGGCGGTCGCGGAGCATGGACCGGAACTTGAAGATCGTGAACGTCTCGCCGTTCCGCCCGATGCGCTGTTGGCGGTAGATGACACCCCCCGGTCCGAGGGCGAACGGGATCGACAGCGCCACGGCCAGCAGTACCGGCGACAGCGCCACGATGGCCACAGTCGCCAGGACCACGTCGAGCGGGCGCTTGACGTACCGGCCGTAACCCGATTCCCTCGGGACCACGAAGACGGGTGCCGCAGGCCGCCTCGGGAAGTCGAGGGCAGCGAGCTGCAGATGATCACTTGTGAGGTTTGTCACTGGTCGTCGTCGACCTCCAGCCCCATAGCGGCGTCACCGTAGTCCAGCGCGTTGCGCTACCGACACATACCGAAGGTGGGTAAAACACCCGGTTGTGAGCGTTGCGATTCGCCGCTAGGCGGTGGATTCTTGACTGTTTCCGGGCCCGATGCGCCCCCCTCCACCGCTCGCTCCCGGCCGTGGCAGGTCACCGTGGGCATACTCACCTATCGTCGACGGGAAGGGTTACCCACGACGGTGCGATCGGTGGCGGCGGTCGTCGACCGCTCTGCGTCGCCGCCCGTGTGGCAACTCCGTGAGCTCCTGATCGTCGACAACGACCCGGACGGCTCGGCCCAGGGGGCGGCCGTCGACCTGGCGGCCGAGATCGATGTGCCGGTCCGCTACATCCACGAGGCCACCCCCGGCCTGGCTGCGGCCCGGAACCGGGCGCTCGACGAGGCCGACGGTGACGTGCTCGTGTTCATCGACGACGACGAGGAGGCCGAGCCCGGCTGGCCCGACGGCCTGCTCGGGATCATGGACACGTCGGGGGCCGCTCTGGTGGGCGGGCCCGTCCGCACCCGTTTCGCCCAGCCACCGCCGTCCTGGGTGGTCGAGGGTCGGTTCTTCGAGCGGCCCGAGCCGGCGGACGGGTCGACTCAGGCCTGGCTCCGCTCCGGCAACCTGGCCGTCGACCTGGCCGCGGTGCGGGCCGCTGACCTGCGGTTCTCCCCGGCGTTCGCCCACACCGGGGGCGAAGACGTCGACTTCACCCGCCGGGCGGCTGCCGCCGGACTCGACCTGCGGTGGAGCGCCACGGCGGCGGTGACCGAGACCGTGCCCCCCGACCGGGCCCGGTTGCGATGGGTGACGGCCAGGGAGCGGCGTTCCACCGCCAGCTGGGTCCGGGTCGAGCTGGCCCTCGACCCCCGGCGACGTCGTCGGGCCCTCGTGACGGTCCGGGCCATGGTGCGAGCGGCCCAGGCGATGGCGGTGGCCACGGGCGGGATACTCGGGCGGCGGCGCCACCGGATCGCCAGCGCCGCCGTGCTCGCCAGCCGGGCGCTGGGAGCGATCGACGGGCTCCGCGACCGCCGGCTCGACGGCTACGGCCCGGCGGCGAGCCAGGACGGTGACCAGCAAGGATGAACAAGGAGGGCGGCCCCGGCGGCGATGGGGGCCGGCGCGATGGTTGACGGCGGAGCCCTCCGGCGACGGGCTACGATTCTGGTTTGATCCGCCGCAACAAGTCGCTCCTCCGAAAGGGGCAACGCCCACATGATGTACCAGACCGCCGGCCCTACACCCGACGCGGCCAGGCTCGAGGACTATCTGCGCGCCGTCCAGCGTTACAAATGGGTGGTCATCGCCCTCACGCTGCTGGGCCTCGCCACCGCCTTCCTGTTCGCCTCGACCCGGACGCCCACCTACACCGCGACCTCGGTCGTCGTCGTCGGTCCCACTCCCGTCAACTCGATCGACAACCGCCTCGTCACTCCCAATCTCGAGCGGGAGCGGGAGATCCTGGCCTCGAACGGCACCGCCAACGCCGTGATCGCCCGTTTGGCCCTCACCACGAGCCCCGAGGCGCTCCTCCGAGACCTCGACGTCAGCTTCCGCCCCGACTCCGACGTCCTCCAGGTCGACTACACCCATGTCGACGGTGTCACCGCCACCGACCTGTCCAACGCCTTCGCCCTGACCTACGTCGAGCGGCGGGACAGCGAGGCCCTCGGCTATTACCAGACGACCATCGCCACCGCCGAACAGCAGCGGACCGAGCTGCTCGAGGAGCTCGGGGTCATCCAGACCGAGATCCAGAACCGGGAGAACGAGCGCAGCCAGATCGTGGCCAACCAGGCCGCCACGGACGCCCGGGCCGAACGCCTGGCCGAGCTCGACTCCGGGCTCAACTCCCTCCGCGGCGAGGCGTCGACTCACAACACCAGCATCCGCACGCTGGAGGCGACGATCCGCACGGCCGAGAGCTCCGTCGCCACCCGCTCCCCGGCCGCCGCCGTGCTCCGCAACGCCACCGTGCCGACCTCGCCCGACGGTGTGGGCACGACGCTCATGCTGATCGGCGGCCTGTTCCTGGGCGTCCTGGTGGGGTTCGTCACCGCCTTCCTCCTCGAGCGGCTCGACACCACCGCCAGAGACTCGGAGGACGTCGCCCTGGCGTTGGGGACCACGGTCATGGGCGCCATCCCCACCCTCGGCCTCGGCCATCGGGCCGGTCCCAACAGCCTGATCATGCTGTCGACCGGTGGATCGACGAGGATCGCCGCCGCCCGCGAGGCCTTCCGGCGGCTGCGCAGCTCGATCCAGTTCCTCAACTCGTCGAGCGGAGTCAGCTCCATCATCGTCACCAGCTCGTCCCCGGCCGAGGGCAAGAGCCTGACGGCGGCCAACGTTGCCATCGCGCTGGCCCAGAACGGTGCGCGCTGCGTGCTCGTCTCCGCCGATCTCCGCCGGCCCACCCTGGAGCGGCTCTTCGGTATGGAGGGACCCCAGCCCGGCCTGTCGGAATACCTGGCGGCGGCGGCCGAGCTCAACGCCGAGCGGGTCCCCGGCATCGACAACCTGTGGCTCATCCGAGCCGGGCGACCCCCCAGCAACCCCGGTGAGCTGCTCAGCTCCGACCGGTTCGAGCAGATGGTCAAGGAGCTCGAGCGGGAGGACGTCGAGTACATCGTCGTCGACACGCCGCCGGTTCTGAGCACGGCCGACGCGGTCTCGGCGGCCCGCTACGTCGACGGCGTGATCGTCGTGGTCGACACGGAACGCACCGAGACGTCCGATCTCCTCCAGGTCAGGGCCGACCTGGAGCGCAGCGGCTCCAAGCTGCTGGGGGCGGTCATGAACCGCCAGAAACTGGAGCGGGGTGGCCTGTTCCGTCGCGACAAGTACGCCTACTACCGGGCCGACGCCAAGCGGGCCTGATGACCGTCGCCATAGAGGGCCCGCGCCCGACCCTGGCCGACCGGGTCGAGCGCCAGCCCGTCCTGCTCAGCCGCCCCGGTGTCATCGAGCACGCCATGGTCGTGCTCACCACGTTCATCCTGGTCCACCAGACGCCCAACGTCTGGTTCCGGACCCGTTCGGAGTTCCTCGACGACTCGTCGAATCCGCTGATGATCGTGATCATCCTGGCGCTCATCGCCATCGCCTTCGCCCGGGTGGCGGGCTGTATCGACCATTTGATCAGCATGCTCCGCCTGGAGACCGCGCTCTACCTGTTCGCCGGGATGACATTCGCCACCATCTTCTGGTCTGCCGATCCGGCCGAGACCCTGAAGCGGTCGATCCTGTTCATTTCGGTCACCCTGTTCGCCTCGTACCTGGTGATGCGGTTCTCGCTCGATCAGATCATCCGGCTGCTGGCGCTCATGTGGACGATCAGCGCTGTTCTCAATCTCGGTTTCGTCCTCGCCTTCCCCGAGTACGGGGTCACCGGTGACAGCTGGAGCGGCATCTTCCCCCAGAAGAACGCCCTGGGCTACACCGCCGCCCTCGGCGTGCCGACCCTCGTCATTGCGGCCCGGGCCCGACGCCAGCTGCGGTTCGTGTTCTATCCCGCCGCCGCCATCCAGGTCGTCCTCCTCGTCGGCTCGCAGTCGAAGACGATGCTGCTGGCCACGCTGGGCCCGACGTGCCTGATGGTCGTCTACAACGCCTTCCGGGGTCGCCGGACCCTGCGGGGAGCCGTTCTCTTCAGCCTGATCGGCAGCTCGGTGTTCACCGTTGCCTTCGCCACCGCCAACATCGCGGTGCTGGCCCGCTGGCTAGACAAGGATGTGACGCTGACCGGTCGGGTCCCGCTGTGGGAAAACCTGCTCCCCGTCGCCGGGGAGCGTCCCCTCACCGGCCACGGCTACGGCGCGACCTTCGGCGGGTTCCACAGCCCCATCCACGAGATCTGGATCCAGAACCGGTGGAACCCGAGCCACGCCCACAACGCCCTGCTCCAGATCTGGCTGGAGATGGGGCTGGTGGCCGTCGCCCTGTTCCTCTTCCTGTACGTCCGGGCCGTGTCGCGGGGGATAAAGGTCGTGGCCATCGTGCCCGGAGCGGTAGGCCTGTGGCCCCTGGTGTTCCTCACCACCACGCTCCTCGTGTCGATCACCGAGTCGGGCATGACCGCCAACCTCCTCGGCTGGCTCATGCTCACCGTGGCCGTGTTGTCGGTGTCGCTCCACCTTAAGCACCGGGACCGACTCGGGCTGTCCAACGACCTGCGCGACGTGGTGGGCGCCCGCCGCCCGCCTACGGCATCGGGCACCGAGGTCGACGACCTCCTCTGATCCACCGAGGCCTCTACCGGGTGGCGAACTCGTAGGCGCCGACGTCGGGGGGACCAACGATGCGCTGACGTCCGTCGGCGTCGATGCCGATGGCCGGGTCGACCGCCAGGCCGGCGTCGATGACGAGACTCGTGGCGAGCGGACGGAAGTCGGCGGTGGCGGGGTCGATACCGGGCGAACGCAAACCGGGGTCGACGCGGGTCACCACGTCGAGCTCGGTGGCGACGGTGGCGTCGTTGTCGGTCACGAGCACGTTGCCCCCGAGCTCGACCCCGGTGGCCTCGGCCACGATCACCGCCGGCGCCCCCGGCCGGCTCCAGGCCAGGTTGTTGAGGATGCGGACGTCGTCCGACCGGCCGGCGGCCAGCTCGACGGGACCACCGTCGAGCCCCTCCGTCCGGCCGTTGGCGTAGGTGGTGTTGAACACGATGTCGACCCGGGACGACTCCAGGACCAGAATGCCCCGGCCTCCGTTGTCGAACACGACGTTGTTGGCCACCAGGGTCCGCCCGGTGTAGCCGAACTCCTTCGACTGGTCGATGATGATCCCGTTGCCGTCGGTGATGATCGGTTCGTCGCGCCATTCGGAGAAGACCTTGTTCTCGTTGCGGTAGACGGTGTTGCCGATGATGCGGTCGTGGTAGCCGTCGGGCGACGGACCAAGACCGGCGTCGCGCGAGTGCCAGATCGAGATGCCACTCCCCTGCTCCGGACCCCAATAGGCGTTGCCGTGGACCTCGTTGTACAGGATCTCCAGGTTCGACGACTCGACCGAGCTGATGCCACCGACAGCCATGTCGGAGACCTCGTTGTCGACCAGGCGGACATGGTGGGAGTTGCGGATCAACAGCCCCCACCCGTAGTGGTTGTCGTCGTCGAAGCCCTCGCCCCTGACCCTCAACCCCCCGACCTCGACATAGTCGGCCCGCACCGAGATGCCGTTGCCGTCGGAGGCCACGATCTCTGGTCGGTGGCCAGGGGCAGCCGTCACCCTCACCCAGGCGTCGGCCGTTCCACCGTTGTTGATGACGAAGTGGGCGACACCCGGTTCGGTGCCGCCGGTGTAGATCCCGTCCATCAGGAACAGGGTGTGCCCGGGTTGGAGCCGGTCGAGGGCGGGCTGCAGGGTCCGCCACGGCTGCTCCGCCGTCTGGCCGTCGGCCCCGTCGTCGCCCACGGTGGGACTCACGAAGAAGGTGGACGGATCGGTGTCGGGGGCTACCATCGGCGAACCCTCGGTGGTGGCCGTCTCGGGCGGCACGGTCGCCGTCCGGGTCGAGCTCGACCTCAGGTCGGGAATGGTGATCTCGGGTTCGTCACTGCCACACGAGGCCACCACGGCCACCGCCACAACCAGGAGAACGACCAGGCGGCGCCGACCGGCCTCAGCCATCGCCCACCAACCCCGATCGCGACCGCTCTCGTTCATCGTCGTCCCCCCTGCGCTCCCGCCACGCCCACCCGTAGACCGCAACGGCGAGGAACGCGGTCAGGAACAGTTCGCTGACGATCGTAGTGAAGACGGCGGTCCGCCACGTGCCGTCGGGCAGGAGGCGGAGGTTGAGGCCGAAGTTGAGCGCGGCGGCGGCGATGGTGGCGCCGACCCGCCACCACTGATGGTCGGTGGCGCTGAGGCAGTTGCCCATGAGGTACTGGATGCCCCGCACGAGGGGCAGTATGGCCAGCAGGCGGATGGCCTCGACCGCCTCGTCGTACTTGTCGCCGGCCAGAACCGGCACCAGCGGGGCGGCGAGGGCGAAAGCGAGGCCCACCGTGCTCCCGATGGCGGCTGCCGGCAGCAGGAGCGACCGGGTCAGGCGGAGGGCGGAGCGCACGCCCTGCCGCCCCGATTCGAACAGGTCGGCGTCGCTGGCCCGCATCAGGATCCGCAGCGGAAGGTAGCCGAACTGGATGATCCGCCCGCCGACCGAGTAGATGCCGGCGTCTTCGGCATGGCCGTAGTTGACGAGCAGCGGCCGGTCGGAGACGTCGACGAGGCTCTCGGAGACGGCGTTGACCGAGTACGGCAGGCCCTCCCGGAGGTCGGCGAGCGAACCCTGGCCGATGCTGGGGGTGGCGCCGAACACCCGCCACACGTAGAACAGCGAGAGCACCGCCCCCAGCCCGAAGGAGGCGAAGCTGGCGATGGCCCACCCCAGCAGCCGCCCCTCACCGAGGACGGCGAAGGCGAGTAGGGCGGCGAAACGGCAGCCGACGACCATGGCCCGGAGCTGCGCCGCCTCCTTCAGGCGCCGGCTCCCGTTGCCGAGGTAGACGGCCAGCTCGGTGAGCCAGAAGAAGTTGACCTGTGACACCATCAGCAGGCCGTAGGTCCAGGGGTCGATGTCGGGCATGAGCACCGGCCGGGCGGCGATCATGACCAGTGACCCGGCGGCCGGGCCGAGCAGGCCGATCGCCGTCGACCGGCGCCAGCTGTCGGCCACATGACCGCCCTGAGCCACCCGCTTGATCAGCAGGACGTGCGAGCCGAACCCGCTGAGGCTGGCGACGGGCACGGCGGCCCCGAGAACCGCCCCCATGATGCCCATGTCGGCCGTGGTCAGGAGGTTGGCCAGGACGATGAAGACGAGGAGGGAGCTGGCGAGCTGGAGGACTTCGACGACGGTGGCCCACCCGGCGCGGCCCCCGAGCCCCTCCGGTCCGATCCGGGCGATGCGGCCCCGCAGCCGTCCGGGACTGGCGGCGGGAGGTGTCGTCACCCTCGGCTCATGTCGCCGCCAGGGCCGAGACGATGCCGTCGGCGAACCGCTCGACCATCGCATCGATGGTATAGGTCCCGGCCGCCCTCCGGCACCCGTCTCGCAGTCCGGTCAGGCGCTCCTCGTCGTGGAGGAGAGCGACGGCGGCGGCGGCGAAGTCGAGGGCCGAGGCGTCGGCGGGCAGGACGACGGCATTGACACCGTCCTCCAGGTAGCCGACCTCGTGGCTGTGGTAGTCGAGGTCGGCGATGATCATGGGGGTGGCGGTGGCGAAGGCGTCGATGACGTGGAGCCCGACGAGCCCCGGATGGATGGCGATCTCCGCCCGGGCCCCCAGCGCCGCGAGGTCGGTCCCGAACGTCGGTCCCGGGACGTGGAGCCAGGGCCGGGTGCGGGCCGCCTCCGTCAGCGTTGGCAGGTCGGCCCCGCCGCCCAGCACCACGAACTCGAAGCGCTCGACCAGGGCCCGGGTGGCGTCGAGGATGTCGACCAGCAGCTCGACGCGCTTCCAGCGGTCGAGGGCGGAGACCATCCAGCCGACCCGGGCGCCGCGGGCCTCGAAACCGGCCACGAGATCGCGGACCGGTTCGGACGGTTCGGCCGCGACCCCCGGCTGGGCCGAGGCGACGGCGCGGGAGTTCTGCACGACCGTGATGCGGTCGCCGTCGACACCGAGGGATTGGAAGACGGCGGCCGACCGCTCGGTGTAGGCGAAGATCCAGTGGGCCAGGGGCGTGAAGCGTCGCTTGAGCCACTCGGCCGGGGCGGCGGCCTCCCGAGGATTGAAGTTGTGACCGTGGCCCCACAACGCCACCGGCGCCCCACCGAACCGCGAGCGGAGGAGGAGCCAGTAGTTGAGGGCCAGTCCGGCCTCCTGCTGGACGACGACGAGATCCGCTCGCCGGAGACGGCGCAGCACCGGTTGGACGGTCAGCTCCCGTCCGGCCACGGTCCAGAAGCGGTTGGGGACGGTCTCGGCCCACGGCAGCGACCGGTCGTCACGGCGCCGCCGACGGCTGGCGGGGGGATCGCCGTGCACCAGGCGCATCTCGATTCCCCGCCGATCCAGCTCGGACCGCAGGCGGTCGTAGAACGCCACCCGGTACTGGGGGATCCACTCCATGGCGAACACGACGGAGGTCACCGGTCCGGCGATCAGGAGGCGAGCGGCCAGCGGCGGCGGGGCAGGGCCAGACCGAGGTGCAACAGGAACTTGCTGTTGGTGAACAGGTAGCGACGCCACAGCCGGCCGGGCTCCTGGGCCAGCCGGTAGAGCCACTGCAGGCCCGAGCGCTGCATCCATCGGGGTGGGCTGGACAGCGTGCCGGCCCCGTAGTCGAAGGCGGCTCCGACCGCCAGCATCGCCCCGTCGACGCGACCCCGGTGCTGGGCCACCCACCGCTCCTGGCGGGGACATCCCCGGCCGACAAGGATGACCCCGGCACCGGAGTCGTTGATGCGGGCCACGTCCGCCTCGTCCTCCTCCTCGGTGGCGTCGCGGAAACGATCGGGCTGGATGTCCACGACGGCGGCCGCCGGATGGCGTCGCCTGATCTCGGCCGCGAACGCCTCGCACGTCTCAGCCGTGGAGCCGTAGAGATAGATGCCGATGTTGTCGGCGGCCGCGGCCTCGATGACCCGCCAGGTCAGGTCGGGACCGTAGACCCGATCGTCGAGGCCCGTGCGGTGCAGGGCGTTCATGGCCCAACGGACCGGCTGGCCGTCGGGGGTGACGAGGTCGATCGAGTTGACCAGCCGCCGGAACTCGGCGTTGTCGACCGCTTCCATCAGGCCGTGCACGGCCAGGGCGGACACGGCGTAGGACCGGCGGTTCCGGGCGGCGTCGATGATCCTGGCGGTGGCGTCGTCGTAGTCGGTCACGCTGACCCCGACGCCGAAGAGGTCGACCTTCCCGTCGCCCGGGATCCCGACGGTCATGACGCCGACCACCGCTCGACGCCGTTGGCGTGGATGTCGCGCAGGATGCCGTCGATGTCGTACTGGAGCTTGAACGCCGGGAAGTGATCGGAGAACTTCCTGGTGTCGGACACCCACCAGATGTGGTCACCGATGCGGTTGTCGTCGGTGTAGTTCCACGCCAGCTCCCGCCCCGCGATCTCTTGGCACAGGTCGATGGCCTCCAGCATCGAACAGTTGGCCGCCCGGCCGCCGCCGATGTTGTAGGCCTCGCCCGCTCGGGGCTGGCGACGGAAGATGTCGAACGCGTTCACGAGGTCGTCGGCGTGGATGTTGTCCCTCACCTGCTTGCCCTTGTAGCCGAAGACCGTATAGGGCTCGCCGGTGGTCGTGCACTTCATGAGGTAGGCCAGGAAGCCGTGGAGCTGGGCCCCGGAGTGACCCGGACCGGTCAGGCACCCACCCCGGAACGTGCCGGTGCGCAGCCCGAAGTACCGCCCGTACTCCTGGCACAGCACGTCGGCCGCCACCTTCGACGCCCCGAACAGGCTATGAAGCGAGTTGTCGAGCGACATCTCCTCGGGGATGCCGTGGTCGTACCACTCGTGCCCTGGGTCGAGCTCCCACCGCTGATCGAGCTCGAGCAGCGGGAGGCGGTTGGGGGTGTCGCCGTAGACCTTGTTGGTCGACGTGAAGATGAAGACGGCGTCGGGGGCGTGGTGACGGGTCGCCTCGAGCAGGTTGAGGGTGCCGGTGGCGTTGACCTCGAAGTCGGTGACCGGCTCACTGGCGGCCCAATCGTGCGAGGGCTGGGCCGCGGTGTGGACGACGAGCGAGATGTCGGTGCCGTGCTCGGCGAAGAGACGGTCGATGCCGCCCCGGTCACGGATGTCGAGCTCGTGATGGCGGTAGTTGGCCAACGTCCGACGGTGCTCCTCCACCGCCCAGTCGGTCGATGCCTCGGGCCCGAAGTAGTAGGCCCGCATGTCATTGTCCACCCCGACGATCAGGTCGAACTCGTTCGAGAAGAAACGGACGGCCTGGGCCCCGATGAGCCCGCCCGACCCGGTCACGATTGCGATCTCCACCTGGTCACACCTCGTCGTTCGAGCGACACCCACCGGCTACGGCGCCAGGGGCATGTGGACTGGCAGTGTACGAGGGCGCACGCGGACGACGACCCGGCCGGGTCCAAAACCCCAGGAGCGTCAGGTCGGGGGGGGCGTCGTGGCGGCGGCCCGCACGGCCAGCAGAGAGGCCACCGTCAGCAGTGTCAGGACGATGGCCACGCCACCGCCGGTGGCCGGTGGCCGATGGCCGGCCGGAAGCCGATCCGAGGCCGGGAGCAGCGCCTGTTCCTGCCCGCCCGGGCCCGCTGCCGCCCCAGGGGCGAAGGCCAGCGTTGCCGGCCCTCCCCTGTCGGCCTCGGCGGTGACGACGGTGGTGGTGCCGCCGTCTCCGCTGGCCCCGGGGGGCGGGGAGGTCGTCGAACCGGGACCGGTCGGCCCGGCCGTGGCACCCGACGCGGCGGCGACGTCGGCGGCCACCTCCGCCGGCCCGTCGGTTCCGGGGGCTGCGCCCCCGCTCCCGGTGCTGTCCGTCGGTGCCGCCGACGGAGCGGTTGTGGGGTCCGGCCAACTCGTCGGGGCGGGAGCCGGCGGGGTTGTGGGGGCGGGGGCGGCATTGAGAACCGTCGTCGTCGTCGGTGCCGGGGTGAGGTCGGGGGGCGGGGTCGACCCACCGGCCATGGACAGCGCGGACCCCGGCCCCCCGCCGTTGTCGGCCGAGCTGGCGACGCCGAGCGGTGGTGCCGGACCGACGAATGCGCCGGCTCCGACCACGATCTCGGCACTCGTCGCCTCCACTCCCCGGTTCCCGCTGGCCACGACGTTGGCCGCTCCCGAGGGGGTTCCCTCGGCCACCCAGCCCCGCGCCGTCCAGAAGGTGTTGTCCTCGATGCGGATCGGGTGGGGACCGAAGCTCTGCGTGGCCCTGATCCGGACGGCCCGGGCCTTCGAGGAATCGTTGCGGAGACCCCAGATCCGATTGCCGATGATGTCGACGCCGCCGTGACCGACCCAGATCGCCCAGTCGTTCGATCCCGACACGCCCCCGAGGTTGACGTTCCAGATCAGGTTCCCCTCGATGCGGACCTGATCGAGCTGATAGGGATGGGGATTGGGCGTGTGGTTGACGTAGTGGGCCGAGATGGCCCCGCCGTCGATGGGGGCCAGATCGTGGATGCGGTTGCCGCTGATCGTGATGTTGCGGGTCCCCGGTTTCACGTCGATGCCCTCGGCCCCCGTCAGGGAGATGTCGTTGTTGCGGATGACGACATCCGACGTGACGTCGACCCATTCCACCGAGCCGTGGCCCAGGTAGATCCCTTCGCCGTAGCGGGCGATCGACGATCCGGTGGACGTGACCGTGTTGCCCTCGATGAGCCCGTGTCGGCTCGGAGCGTGCGTGTCCCAGTGTCCACCGAAGTGGATGCCGGCGTGGCCGGTGCTCGTGACTACGTTGCCGGCGATCCGGACCGGCGCCCCGGCGGCACCGCGGCACTGGAGGCAGCGGATGCCGAACTGGGCGTTTCGGACCCGCACCCCGACGACGTGGATGTGATCGGCGGCCACGACGTCGAGCGCTCCGGCGCCGCTGTTCTGGTTCCCGGGGTCGATCCACACCCCGGGGGCGGCCGTTATCACGATCGGGGCCGCCGCCGTTCCGTCCCCTCCGCTGCCGGTCGACCCGTCGTTGTCACCCCGGTAGACCAACCGGGCGTCGATGGTCGATGTCAGCCGGATGACGTCCCCGGGAGCGGCGGCGGAGACGGCGGCGTTCCACTCGGCCAGCGATCCCACTTGATGGGTCGTGGCCCCGACGCCGGGCACCGGCTCGGGTCCGGGCGCACGATCGCCGCCGCCGTCGCTCCGGCCGAGGATGACGGAGACGAGCATGGTGGCCACAACGAAGCACAGGAGAAGGGCCGCGGTGGCCACACGACGGTGGTGGGACAGGCGCCGGGCCATTCCTGGACATCGACACCGGCCGGCAGCCGCTTTAGCTCGGGGCCCGGTTCAGGGAGGACTGGCCCCTCCGGCGCCCCTACGGCGGTCACGGGAACTCAGGAGACGGGCAGCCGGAGCGGTGGAGGGACGGGGAAGGCGGCGTCCTGCTCGGCCCTGAGGCCGTCGACGAGCCGCCCGGCCGGCACCTGGACGTCGTCGTAGGTGATCGCCGCGTCCTTCGGCACATCGCGCACGAGGGTACAACCCTCGGCCAGGCCCATCGGCAGGAGCCGCTCGTAGCGGGTGACGTCGTGGCGCTCACACAGGCCGTAGGTGTGGAAGCCGCCGAGCCCGTCGAGCGTCGTTCCCGAACGCAGGTCGGACTTGGCGATCGTGATGACATCGACCTGGGGACCGAACGTGGGCTCGATCGTGGCGTCGGCGAACAACACGGCCCTGGCCGCGGCGTTCGGCACCTCGAAGCTGCAGAGGTGGTAGGGCACGTAGAAGGAGTAGAGCGGCCCGTCGCCGAGCTTGCCGTACTTGAGGTAGAGGTGCTGCTGGGGGTCGTCGTGGACGGCGAAGACATAGACCCCGGGGCTGGGCCGGGTCCCGACGACGTAGTCGACGATGCCGCCCCTCTCCTCCAGCATGTCGAGGTCGTAGAAGCCGACGGCATCGTCGATGAAGCCGTCGAACTCGGGGCCGATCATGCCCCGTTGGGCCACGGTGAATCCGGTGGCATTGGCCACGACGGCCTGCTCGAAGGCGATCTTCGTGCCGTCGGCGAAGCTGGTGACCATCTCCGGGGTCTGGCCCCACTCGGCGGCGAACCGGGCCTGGGTGGCCGGCGTCCGGTAGTAGTCGAGCATGCCCTTGATGTTGCCGCAGACCAGCGGGCGGGCACCGATGCCGGTCACGAACCGGAACAGGTTCATCTGGACCCCGGGCTGGTCGCCGTCGCAACCGGTGTAGACCACGCCGGCGGCGTCGGCCCGCTGCTTGAACAGGGGCCCGATGACGCCGTCCAACTCGGCGTTGAGCATGACGACGTGCTTGCCGCCGTCGATGGCGTCGAGCACGATCGGCGCGGCGTGGAAGATCGTACCGGTCCCCTCGACCAGGCAGTCGATGAGGTCACAGTCGGTGGCCACCCTGTGGTCGTCGGTGTAGGCCGGCCGTCCCGCCTCGATGGCGGCGGTGAGCTCGGCCGGGGTCGTGACCTCGACGGGATCGTCGACGCCGGCCTCGGCGAAGCACCTGATGGCGTTGGCCGCGGTGCGGTTGACGATCACCGACAGCTCCATACCCCGGGTGTGTCGCACCAGCCGATTGGCCATGCCGCGATTCATGAATCCGGCGCCGGTGACGGCCAGCCGGATCGGTCGACCCTCCTCGTGGCGCCTCTCGAGAGCCTTGTCGATGATGATCACGTCCAGCCTCCAAACCGGTCGGCGCCGTCGTCAGACAGTAGCGGCCACGTACGGTCCTTCTCCGACATCATCGTGACCGGGTGGGGCCAGACCAGCCCGAGGTCCGGGTCGTCGAACCGCAGACCGACCTCGTGACCGGGGGCATACGGCACGCTGACCTGGTAGAACACGTCGGTGTCGTCGACGAGGGTCTGATAGCCGTGGGCGAATCCCCGCGGTACGTAGAGGGCCCGCCGGTCGTCGGCGCTCAGCTCGACGCCGAACGAACGCCACCGGGTCGGCGAGCCGGGCCGGCAGTCGACCACCACGTCGTGCACGGCGCCCCGGGTGCAACGCACCAGCTTGACCTCCGCCGCCGGAGGCAACTGGAGGTGCATGCCCCGGAGGGTTCCGGCCCGGGGATTGTGGCTCATGTTGGCCTGGGCCTCGATTGGCTCGAGGCCGTGGGCCGCCAACTCGTCCCGGCAGTACGAACGGGCGAAGAAGCCGCGCTCGTCCTCGATCGGTTGGATTTCGATCAACCAGACGCCGGGTAGTTCCGTCTCGGTGAACCTCATGGTGCTCCTTGTCGCCGTGACGCCACGGTCTGCTACGGGTCGGCGATGCGGAGAGGATAGGGCGACCAGCGGACGAGCGGGCGCCGGTGGAACAGCCCACGTCGGTCTGGGTACATCCCCTGCTCGGGGGGTTGTGGCGCCCGACGAACGACGGTGCTGACTAGAGTTGCGCCGACGGGCGAGAACGAGTCGTTACGCCCGCCGACCCGCCGCATCCACAGGGGAACACCACTGTGCTCAGTCCGCCACCCCGACACGGGGATCCGTTGTCATGACCGCCGACGCGCGATTCGACGACGAGCTGGAGCTCACCGACTATCTCCGCATCCTCCGCCGCCGGTGGGTGTGGATCACTGCGGTCTCGGCCACGGTGATGGTCCTGGCCGTGGTCGTGACCCTGACCCAGGCCCCCCGGTACACGGCCACCGCCCAGGTCAGCCTGGGCAACTCGGCGGCCCAGGAGGCCATCCAGGGCAATCTGTTCGTCAATGTGCCCTCGGCGTCACGCGAGCTGTCGAACGAGGTCAATCTGGCGCTGTCCGACGCCGTGACCTCGGAGGTCGCGGCCCAACTGGGTTTCGAGCCCGACGTCGCCGTCAGCGCCGACGGTGAGGCCGATGCCATCCTCTTCACCGCCACTGCGGCCGAGGGGACCGACGCCGCCCGTCACGCCAACACGTGGGCTCAGATCTACGTCGACACCAAGCGGAGCGACGCCGCCGACAGCATCGACGACGCCATCGAGGCCTTCGACACCGACCTGGCCGACCTCCGAGCCGAACGCCAGACCCTCCGCCAGCCCCTCGACGAGCTCGAGGACCGGCTGACCACCACCACGGGCGACGACGAGCGGGCCCGACTCGAGGCCCAGGTGACACGCCTGCGGGCCGACCTGGAGACCGAGCTCGAGCTGATCGACGTCAGGGTCCAGGCGGTGGCCCAGAGCATCACCAATCTCGAGCTCAACCGCCGCTTGGCGTCGACCGGCACGGCCCGCGTCGTGCAGGTGGCGGCTCCGCCCCAGGAAGCGGTCAACGCCTCGCTGGCCCGCAACCTGGTGCTGGCGACCATCGTCGGTTTGATCCTGGGGGCCGCCGCCGCCCTGCTGGCCGAGAACCTCGACCGGACGATCAAGGCCACCGAAGACGTATCCGCCCTCGGCCTCCCGGTCCTGGGCGGCATCCCCCTCCCGTCGCGCACGATCCCCGACTCGGAGCTGGCCCTGGCCACCATGCGCCACACCGGGACCCCGATGGCGGAGGCCTATCAGAAGGTGCGGACGGCGGTCGAGTTCGCCCTGCTGGGCCGCGAGATCAACTCGCTCCTGATCACGAGCCCCAACCAGTCCGAGGGCAAGACGACGCTGTCGACCAACCTGGCCTGGGCCATGAGCGCCGTCGACCACCGGGTGGCCCTGGTCGACGTCGACTTCCGGCGACCGCGTATCCACCAGGTGTTCAACTGCCATCCGGAGCCCGGCCTGTCCGACAACCTGCTCTCCGGCACGCCCCTGACCCAGCTCGCCCTCCGGGTCGACGAGGCCGGGAGCCGCAACCTGATCGTGATCCCGACCGGCACCCAACCGCCGAGCCCGGCCGACTTCGTCGCCTCCCCCGCCTTCACCTCCCTCATTCGCAACATCGAGGCGGAGGCCGATCTGGTCGTGCTCGACGCACCGCCCGTGCTGCCCGTGTCCGACGCCCTGTCGATCGGACGGCAGGTCGACGCCGTGATCCTCGTCGTGATGGCCGGCCAGACGACGCGCGACGAACTGTTGACCACGTTCGAGAACCTGCGCCAGGTCGGGGCCGACGTGATCGGCGTCTGTGTCGTCGGGGTGAAGGCGTCGCCCGGTTCCTACGACCTCTACGAGCCCACGGCCGAACGCCGCCGCCGTCGCCGCCGGGGACGATCCGGTGGGGACCGACGGGTGGTCGACGTTCGCGACCCCGCTCCCGGCGCCCTGTCGCTGCCGAGCTGACCGAACGCGGGGCTGCCGTGGCCCAATCCCCGACCCACAAGCTCGACCCAGCCTCGTCGACGCCGATCGACACCCGTGAGCAGAACCCCCCAAGCGGCCCGCCCTACCCCTGGTTCGCCCACGAGCAGTGGTAGAACGGTAGCTTCACGACGGGCAGCAGCTGAGGGCGCACGATGGAACCGAGGAGCCTCTTTTGACGAGAACTCCAAGCCCGCACCTCAGCCAGCTCGCGCTCGATCTCGTCCTGATCACGGTCGGATGGACGGGAACGCTGATCGCCGCTGGCATCACCGACGAGTTCAAGCGTTCCGATGCCCGCTCGATCGTCATGACGATGATCGCCGTGATGACGACGCTGGTGCTGATGGAGCGGCGGGGCCTCTACGCCGGCCGTCCCGCCCTGCCCCGGACCGAGGAGATCTCCCGCGTCTTCGTCGCCGTGCTGGCCGGGGCCTCCGCCATCGCCGTGTCGGCCGCCTTTCTCAACTGGCACATCGGTGCCCGCGAGCTCCTGATCGGCTCCGTCGGCGTCTTCACGGCCCGCACCCTCCTCCGGGGCCTGATCCGGGCAGTGGCGGCGGAGTTGCCGGGGTTCTCCCATCCGGAGCGGATCGTGGTCGTCGGCACCGGTGACGAGGCCCGGGAGCTGGTCGAGCTCATCACCGACCATCCCGAGTCGCGCTTCGCAGTGGCCGGGGTCGTCGGCAACCTCTCGGTGGCCGAGCGCAGCGGTCTGATCGAGCACTGGATCGGCCCCACCAGCCGGCTCATCGAGCTGATCCACCAGCACGAGGCGACGGGGGCCATCGTGACCGCCACCGGCTTCCGGGGTGAGCAGTTCCGGGCCATCACCCGCGAGCTGTTCCAATCGGGCTACGACGTCCACTTGACCACCGGCATCAGCCGGCTCGGCGCCGGCCGCTTCGACATCCGTTCCCTGTCGCACGAGCCCCTGGTGGTCATGGAGCGCAACTCCGTCCGGCGGTCGCATCTCTGGGCCAAGCGCCTCCTCGACGTCGTCGGCGCCTCGCTCATCCTCATCGTCACCTCGCCCCTCATGGCGCTGACCGCTTTGCTGATCTGGCTCGAGGACCGTGGCCCGATCGTCTACGCCTCGGCCCGCACCGGGCGGAGCAGCGAGCCGTTCAAGATGTACAAGTTTCGGTCGATGGTGGTCGACGCCGAGGCCCTCAAGGCGTCGATGGCGGGCAACAACGAACGCACGGGGCCGTTGTTCAAGGTGTCGAACGATCCCCGCATCACCCGTATCGGCCGCATCATCCGGGAGACCTCGATCGACGAGTTGCCCCAACTCCTCAATGTCGTGCGCGGCGACATGAGCCTCGTCGGCCCCCGTCCCGCCCTTCCGGAGGAGGAGGCCCAGTTCGACGAGGAGCTGCGTGACCGCTCGGAGGTACGGCCCGGCATCACCGGGTTGTGGCAGGTCGAAGCCCGCTCCAACGCCGCCTTCAACGCCTACCGACGACTCGACCTCCACTATGTGGAGAACTGGACGCTGTGGCTCGACCTGCGCATCCTGCTGGCCACCGCCGAGCAGGTGATCGTCACCCTCACCCTGCTCCCCCTGCGGGTGTTCCGCCGCGGTGGCGACAACGACGCCATCGCCGCCCAATCCCGGCCGGTGGCCTCGTTCCAGAGCCCGAACGATGCCGACGTCGTCATCGACCTTCGCCACCGCAGCCGGGTCCGACTGGTGGCGGCCGAGTCGGAGACCATGGCCGACCTGCGGACCGGTCGCGACCGCTGAGCGGGTCGTCCCCATCCTCGCTCGTCAAGGCTTCCTCTCACGAAGGGACCTCCTTTCTCACCACACCCTCCACGGCGCCTCGTCGGCCGCCCACATCTCGTTGAGGGCCGTGAACTCCCGGTAGGTGTCCATCCCCATCCAGAATCCGGTGTGGGGGAATAGGCCGAGCCGCTTCTCGTGGCTCAGCGACTGGACCGGGGCCTGCTCGAAGAAGTGGTCGTCCTGGTCGGTGGGGACGTAGTCGAGGAACCAGCTCCGGAAGGCGAAGAACCCGCCGGACACCCATCCCTCGGACGGGGGCTTCTCGGCGAAGTTCGTCACGAGGTCGTCGGTGACACCCAGCTCGCCATAGCGCGACGTGGGGTGGACGCCGGTCACGAGGCCGCCAAGATCGGACTCGGCGAGCGTCCGGAGCTGACCGGCCAGGTCGACGTTGCCCAGACCGTCACCGTAGGTGACCATGAAGTAGTCGGTGTCGATCAGGTGCCCGACCTTGGCCAGCCGGCCGCCGGTTCCGGTGTGGAGCCCGGTGTCGACCAGCGACACCTCCCAGTCGTCGAGGTGGGAACGTGTCAGGTACTCGGTGGTGCCCCGACCGAAGCGCACGGTCATGTCGGACATCATCTCCTCGTAGCGGAGGAAGTACTGCTTGATGTCCCATGACTTGTACCCGAGGCAGAGGATGAACCGGCGGAAGCCGTGGGCGCCGTAGAGCTTCATGATGTGCCACAGGATCGGCTGGTTGCCGATGGGGATCAGCGGCTTGGGAAGCTTCTCCGATGCCTCGCGGATGCGTGTGCCCTGGCCGCCACACAGGATGACGACGGGGATGTCGGACGGGTCCGGATGGGTCATGAGCGACAACCCTAGTGGTCCCTGGCGGGCACTCCGGTGGAGCGTTGGCCACTTTGCCCACCCCGCTCACCCCCCCACCGCCGAGTGGCGACGGCGGAGGTCAGCCGCCGTTCGACTGGCCGTCGGGGGGGCGCTGGAACGGGTCCGGGGCTCCGCCGCCGAGCACCATCCGGGGGTCGTCGGCGGACGGGGCGTAGGCCGGATGGTTTCCGGTAGGGGCCGCCATGCCGGGCGACGAGGTGGTGGCCATGGCGGTGGGCGGGGCCGACTCCGGCGATACCCCCCGCGGTGCGCCCGAGCCGAAACCGGGGACGGCGATGGCACCGTCGCTGCCGACCACGTCGCCCCGGGCGGTCCGCCGGGACGGGGCGGTGACGACGGGCAGCAGCTTGTCGCTGACCGATTCGAGCTGGCGGCCCATGTCGCTCAACGCGTCGGCCTTCTGGCGAGACAGGGGGACGGCCAGCACGACGGCGTCGGCCAGCGCGGCGAACTGGATGGTCGAGGCCAGGTCGAGCACGGGACCGCCGTCGACCACCACGATCTCCGCCTTGCGGCGGGCGGCATCGAGCACGGCGGGAACGGTGTCGCGTCGCAGGGCGGCCGATCCCCGGTTGGGGCCGAGGCCGAGCACGCTGACCGCCGGGTCCATCGTCCGGGTGAAGGCCGACCGGCCCCGCTGATCGACGAGGGCACCGTCGTTCGTGATGACCGAGGGTACGCCACCGTCGGCGGTGGCGTTGAAAAGGGCGGTGACCCGGGGATCGCGCACGTCGGCGTCGACCAGCACGACCGACGCCCCCCCGGCGGCGAACCGCTCGGCCATGGCCAAGGCCAGGGTGGTGGACCCCGCCGTTCGCATGGTGCCGGTGACGAGGACGATCAGCGGCTCACCGATGCGGGCCATGGCCTCGGCCCGCACGCAGAGCTGATCGACGCCGGGAACGGCGGAGCGGGGCAACGCCTGGAACGCCCCCAAGGGGTTGCGGGCCAGTGACCGGTAGTGCGGGAACTCGGACACGACGGGTGCGCCGAGCAGCTCGCCGGCCGAGATCTCGTCGAGCACCTTGGTGGAGAAGCGGGCCCACAGTAGGGCAACGACGACGCCGAGGATGGCACCGGCCAGGAGCCCGCCGGCGAGGAGGAAGTTGGCCCCCGGGGGCAACGGTTCGAGGGGCACCGGAGCGTTCGAGATGATCTGGGTGTTGACCCGCAGGCGGGACTGGAGCTCGAGCTCGTTCAGGGCGGCCTTGATCTGCTGGAGCTCGGCCACGGCCAGGGTCCGTTGCGACACCGCCGCGGGGTCGACGACCTCGGCCGGCGGGATCGGACTGGGCCTTGGGTCGTTGCTTCGGGGCAGGTATTGCTCCATGCTCTCGGCCAGGCGGATGTCGAGCTCGTTGAGCTGGTTCTGGAGAGTCTCGATCTGGCGCTCGAGGCCGGCCCGCTGGTCGGCGTCGTCCTCGGTGGTGGCCAGACCCTCCACGTACTGCTCGACGTAGGCCTGGGAGATGGCGGCCGCCTTCTGGGGCGACTCGCCGATGGTGGTGGTGATCTCGACGATGTCGGTCTCGGGAAGGTGCTCGATCTCGACCAGCTCCCGCAGCGCCGGTACGGTCATCGGCTCACCGAACTGGGCGGTGATCCGCTCGGCCACGTCGGCCGCCAGGGAGTCGCTCTCGAGCACGCTCAACTGGCTGACCACGTAACGGTCGGGGTTGGACGAGAACACGTTGACGGCGGCCCTGGTCGGGGGTTGGACCAGCAGCACCGCCGTCGACCGGTATTCGTTGCTCGCCACGGGGTCGGCCGTCAGGCCGGGGAGCGAACCCAGGAGAGCGAACAGGGTGACGACCCAGAACCGACGTCGCAGGGCTGAGATGACGAATGAGAGTTCCATGCATGCTTCCTTGGGCCCGATTCATCGGGAACGCCACCACCGGCTCGGGGCTGATCGGCCCGCGAGACGGCGGGAGGTGGTGGGGTGGGCCCGATCGAGGCAGTCTAGTCCGCGGGCCCCCGGCGCCGAGCGCGTTGCTCGACCAGGCCCGCCACCCGACCAGCGGCGATCGAGCCGCGGCGCAGCAGGTAGACCACCCCCTTGTGGTCGACGGGTTGACCGTTGGGGCGGAGCGCTCTCAGCCCTGACGCCGACGAGCCACCGCCGGGCATGCCTCGCCGGGCGAGGAGCTGGCTGAAGCCCCGGCCATAGAGGAAGTGCTGGCGCATCATCGGCACCAGGCCCCGGCGGTGCCGGTAGTGCATCACGGCCTCGGCGGCGTACGTCAACTCGATGCCGGCGTCGAGGAGATCCCAGGAGAAGGCGACGTCCTCGCCCCTGATCAGGGTGGTGTCGAAGCCGCCGACCTGCTCGAAGACCTGACGGTGGACGCCCATGTTGGCCGACACCAGATACGGATGACCGAGGAACGACGGTAGGGCGCCGGGGGTGGCGGGGGGGCGCCAATTCTCCTGGCCGGGGATGGCCAGCAGGCCCTCCTCGAGGTGCCCCCCGACGGCTCGCCCCGGCGCCACCGCCGCCACCAGGCCGGAGATCCAGCCCGGATCGGCCACGTCGTCGCCGTCGCAGAAACACAGGACCAGACCCGAGGCGGCGGCGGCACCCACGTTGCGGGCGTGGGCGGCGCTCCGATGGGCGGAGGAGTCGACGATCGTGGCATCGAGGAACGGCCGCGCCTCGAGCAGCACGTCCAGCGCCGATCGCTCGGCGGCATCGTCGGTGTTGAGCGACAGGACGAGCTCCCACGGCTCGGCGTAGTTCTGGGCGACCAGGGCGTCGAGCTGGTTCGCCAGCTCGACGTCGACCCGCCCAACGGGCATGACGACCGACAACGACGGGTGGCGGCTCATGACCGGACCCCGACCCGACGATGTTCGCGTCGCACGATGCCGACGAAGGCCACGTCGCGAATGAAGTAACGACGGAACAGGCGGCGAGGCTCTTGGACGAAGCGGTAGAACCACTCGAGGCCGGCCCGTTGCATCCACGCCGGTGCCCGCTTCTTGAGGCCGGCGAACATGGCGAACGAGCCACCGAGGCCGAGGCATAGTGGCATCGGCCGGCTCATCTCGGTCCACCGTTCGACCAGGCCCATGATGATCGTGGCGTCCTTGGGGTGTCCCAGACCGAGGAGCACATAGTGGGCGTCGCAGGCCACGACCTCGTCGTCGATCTGCGCCACCACCGCCTCCGTGGCCGCCCGATCGCCGATGTCGAGCATGGGCGGGACGACGAAGCGGGCTTCCGGATGGAGCGCTTCGAGCTGGCGGACGATCTCGTGGCTGGCGCAAAGAACCACGGCCGGGCGCCCGTCGGACGCCAACCGGGGCCATAACTCCTCGAACAACCCCGAACCGGTGAGCCGGCCCGCCAGCGGCCGGCCGAGGAGGCGGGACGAGAACACGAGCGGCATCCCGTCCGGCAGCACCAGGCGGGCCCGCCGGAACAGCGCAGCGGCCACGGTGTCCGGTCGCCTGTCGAGATCGACGAGGATGTCGACGTTGGGAGTCACCACCACCGGAAGGCGATCGCATTCGGTCGTCGCCGGTTCGTGGGCCAGGATGACGTCGACCACCGGGGCCAGGTTCTCGCAGTCGATCAGTTCGAGGCCGAACAGGTGGACTCGGCGAAGGCTGTCGTCGGCCTCGGTTGTCGATACCGGCTTGTATCCAGCCACGCTCGCTCCATCGGCAGTGGGGGCGATTCATCAAGGCCACCTGACGAATCGGGGCCGGCGAGGATCGCACCGCTCGGCGGTGCCAGTCGACCTCGGAAACCCAAACGTGAAGCCTAGGGGACGGAGTCTGGAAGTACTGCTCACGACGCCGGGCCATGGAACCGATAGCTTGTGCAGTCGAATGCGTGTCGCCTACCTCGTGAATCAGTACCCGAAGACCAGCCACAGCTTCATTCGACGCGAGATCGCAGCGCTCGAGGCCCAGGGCGTCCGGGTCGACCGCTACACCGTTCGTCAGGTCGACGAGCCGCTGGTCGACGAGGACGACGTGCGGGAACGGGACCGAACGCTCGCCCTCCTCGACGACCGCCGCCGCCTCGCCACCGCCATCGTCAGCGCTGCCGTTCGGTCACCACGGTCGCTGGTCCGGGCCCTCCGCCTCGCCGTGCGCCTCGGGCGGCGCTCCGACCGGGGGGTGCTCCGCGGACTGGTCTACCTGGCCGAGGCGGCCCGGCTGGGCGACGAGTTGCGCCGCGCTGCCGTCGGCCATGTCCATGCCCACTTCGGCACCAACTCGACGGCCGTGGCCCTCCTCTGGGCCACCCTGACAGGTGGGACGTACAGCTTCACGGTTCACGGCCCCGAGGAGTTCGACCATCCCGGCGAGCTGAGCCTCGGCCCCAAGATCGAGCACGCGTCGTTCGTGGTGGCCGTCAGCGACTATGGCCGCAGTCAGCTCTACCGTTGGTGTAGCCACGAGCACTGGTCGAAGATCCACGTCGTGCGGTGCACGGTCGACCGCTCCTTCCTCGCCACCGAGCCGTCCCCCGTACCCGACGTGCCCACCTTCGTCTGCGTCGGACGTCTGAGCGAGCAGAAGGGCCAGCTACTGCTGGTCGAGGCGGCGATCGAACTGGCCGAGGAGCACCGCTTCGAGCTGCTGTTCGTGGGAGACGGTGAGTTCCGCCGCCCCTTGGAGGAGCTGATCGAGCGCCACGATCTCGGCGCCAGCGTACGCATCCTCGGCTGGTGTTCGGGGGCCGAGGTCCGCACCGCCCTGCTGGGAGCACGGGCCATGATCCTGCCCAGCTTCGCCGAGGGCCTGCCGGTGGGGATCATGGAGGCCCTGGCCCTGGGCCGCCCCGTCGTGAGCACCTATGTGGCCGGCATCCCCGAGCTCGTGATCCCCGGCACGAACGGTTGGCTGGTGCCCGCCGGGAGCGTGAGCGAACTCGTCGCCGCCATGGACGACGCCCTCCGTCGATCGCCGGGGGAGCTGACGGCCATGGGAGCCGCCGGTCACCGCGCCGTCGCCGAGCGCCACCGCGACGACGTCGAGGCCGCCAAGCTGGCCGCCCTCCTGTGTCACGTGCCCGGCCTGGTGCCGGGGAACGTCGGCCCTGTCGCGACGGAGGAGCAGTGACCACCGACGCCAACCCCGTCACCGGCTCCAGCATCGACGCCGGCCCCCTCACCGACAGCGACCTGTTCCGGGCCCGCTCCCACTTCGGCTCGCTCGACGCGCTCCGGGCCTTCGCCGTGATCGCCGTCGTCTGGCACCACACGGTCGAACCGGCGGCCTGGCTGCCGCTCTCCGGTCGGGGCTTCCTCGGCGTCGATCTGTTCTTCGTGCTGAGCGGCTTCCTGATCGTGACGCTACTGCTGCGGGAGCGCGACCGGACCGGCACCATCTCACTGAAGAACTTCTATGCCCGCCGGTCCCTCCGCATCTTCCCGTTGTACTACGGGATCCTGGCCGTCATGGCCCTGCTGGTCTACGGGACCAGTTCCCACACCCCCACCGCCCAGGCGTTCCGGGACACGGTCCCCTACTACCTCACCTACACCTCGAACTGGTTCGGCACGGGGGCCCTACTCGCCGTCAGCTGGAGCCTGGCCGCCGAGGAGCAGTTCTACCTGGTGTGGCCCCCGATCCAACGCTTCGCCGGCCGGGCCATCCTGCCGATCCTCGCCGTGCTGGTGGTGCTCAACCAGCTCGTCAACTTCGGCGTATTGTTCGCCGACGGGCAACAGGAGCGGGAGATGATCCAGGTCACGTTCACCCCCATCCTTCTCGGTGTGGCCCTGGCTCACGTGCTCCATCACCACCACGACCGGGTGACGGGGGTGCTCGGTGGTCGACTCGCCGCCCCCGTGGCCGGGGTCGCGGTCCTGCTCGTCGCCAACCTCCCCAACGACACCACGTCGCTCGTCGGGGTCCACCGCCTCACGATCCACGTCCTCATGGTCATCCTGGTGGCCTCGGTCGTGGTCCATGAGCAGCACGGGCTGGCACCGCTCCTGATGGTGCGGCCCCTGGCCCGGGTGGGGGCGATCAGCTACGGCATCTACCTGCTCCACATGTTCGTCCGTCACGTGGCCGACCAGTCGATCGGACGGGTCGGGTTGGGCGAGCAGCCCCTCGTTCTCTTCGTCGCCACGCTGGCCGGCGTCCTGGTGGCGGCCGAGCTCAGCTTCCGGTTCTTCGAGAGCCCGATCCTGCGGCTCAAGCGCCGCTTCGCCTCGGGGTCCGACGGGCCGACGACACCGGGTGGGACCGAGCCGGTACTCTTCTCCCGGTGATGTTCCGGCGGTCCCTCTTCGTAGCGGTGCTGACAGTCACCCTGGTGCTCCTCTCCGGGTGTGGCGGCGGCGCCGACCCGACGCTCGAAGCCACCGCCGACACCGGATCCACCGTGGCCTCGACCGCCCTCGATCCCGGGACGTCGGCCGCCACCGACACCGGCGGCCTTTCTCTGCCGACGGCCGGTACGGCCACCACCGGCCCGGACGTGAGCGCCACCGACAACGCCGACCCCTCCCCGACGGCCCCCGATGCTCCTGCCACGTCGCCGTCGATGTCGACGCCGGCCACCGCCGCCGGGCCTCGCCCCGACTGCCGCTCGGCCTGCACCATCGTGATGGAGGGTGACTCCCTGGCGATGGGCCTCGGCGACTGGTTGTGCCGGGAGCTGGGCACCACCGGCGGCTGCATCAACTCGGGCACCGGTGGCAACCGGGTCGACCAGATGATCGAGACCGCCCGGGGCGACGTCGATCTCCACGCCGGTGCCGGCGGTAACGACGTCCTGATCCTCTGGGGCGGGACCAACGACCTGTGGCAGCAGCACCACTCCCCCGACCCCACCGCCAACGCCGAGGCCACCTACGGCTTCATCGCCGACTACATCGCCGAGCGCCGGACCAAGGGCTGGGACTACATCTTCGTGATGACCAATCCGCCCGCCAACCCCGACCTGGTCAAGGGCTCCGATCACCTCAACGAGCTGATCCGGGCCAACTCCGCAGGGGCCGACGCCGTCATCGACACCGCGGCCGAACCGAAGCTGGCCGACCCCTTCGACTCCTACCTCCGGGCCTCCGACGGTGTGCACTACACCGACCCCGGCCGTCAGATCGTGGTCGACGGCTACCTGGTGCCAGCCATCCGCTCCCTCACCGGCTGACCTCACCCCGAGATCGTGGTCGACGCCTCCCACACAGCCGTGGCGCACACCGTCAAACCTGCCGCCCACCGCAACCAGAGCGGCTCCGGAGGGGGTCAGGTCCGAGCGGCCGGGGTCAGACCCGGGCGGCCAAGGCCGGGTCGGTGGTGGCGGCGTCGAGGGCCCGGTCGGCCTCCCGCTGGTAGTACCACAGGGCCGTCCAGCCGGCCGCCGACAGGTAGACCTCGCTGATCAGGGTGGCGGCCACCGCACCCTGCCAGCTGAACGGAGGGATGAGCACGAAGTACGAGATCATGCTGACGGCGGCCGAGCTCAGGTAGACGTACATCCGCTTGTCGGCCTGGCCGAGGCCGAGCAACCCGTTCATCGGTGTGTTGCTGGTGGCGAGCAGGGGGATGACCAACAACAGCCAGGGGGCGATCTCGTCCTTGGCCGACAGGTACTCGGCCTGGAACAGGAAGTCGAGATGGGGCAGGATCACGTACAGCGCAGCCGCCACGACGAGGCTCGCCCCGAACATGAGGAGGGCCAGGCGGGTACCGCGCCGCCAATGGAGGCCCCGCTCCCCTTCCCCCTTGGGCAGGAAGCGCTGGAAGGCGGCGGTGTCGAGGGCCTGGAGGGGAAGGACACCGAGAGCGAGGATCCGATAGGCGGCGCCATAGAGGCCGGCGTCGTTGCCTCGGGGGAAGACGTTGAGGAGGAACTTGTCGGCATCGGTCTGGAGGCGGGCCGCCCCCATGGGCACGGCGAACAGTGCGCTCGACCGCACGGCGACGGCCGACGGGCGTCCGATGCGCACCCGGTAGCCGTGGCGGGGCAGATGCCACCGGAGGAGGTAGGCGTCGTAGACGAGGAACGAGACGAGGAAGCCGATGCCGAGGTTGCGGATCGTGAGGTACCCGGTGGCATGGAGCCCGGTGACGATGGCGAACCGGAGGACGATGACGACGATCTTGACCCTGACGGCGGCTTGGAACCCGGACGCGGCCTGTACCAGCATGGCCGACATCCACACCGTGGCCACCCCGATCAGCTCGGCCACCACGACCACGGCGATCTCGGTGACGGTGAGCTGGAGATAGCTGGCGGCCAGGGCGATGGTCACCGCCGACGCCCCGCCCCCGATGAGCAACGCCAGCGGGAGGAAGGAGCGGAGGGCGCCGTTCCGCTCGTCGCCCTCGCCCAACAGCCGTTGGAGGAGAGACAACCCGATGCCGGAGTAGGACAGAGCACCGAAGATGGCGAGGAGACCGTAGAGGCCGGCGTAGGCGCCGTAGGTCTTGACCCCGGCGGCGTCGGGATAGGCGCGCTGGAGCAGTACGAACGACGTCAGGGCCGTCACCAGTTGGGCGAGGTCGTGAACCCCGCTCCACAGGGTGTCGGCGGCGAGACCGTCGAAGGCGTGCCACGCCTTGCGCCACAGGACGCCGGCGCGAGCGATCACCGGGCTCCGCCCCGTGAGGCCAGGCCCCGCCCGGTCACACCACCCCGGCTCGAGCCCTGCCGGGCCAGCCCCCGCCTGGCCAGGGGACGGCCCAGCCGCTCGGCCAGGTCCCGCCCGGTCGCCAGCTCCATGCCGTGCTTCCGCAGTGCCAGTAGGTGGAACATGATGAGGACGGCCAGCCAGCCGTTCCCGATGAACACGTTCTCCGACAGCGCCATGTACACCTGGACGACCATCGTGGACACGACCCAGGCCCCCACCTTGGGCCGGTCGCGCAGCATGGTCACCCCCTCCCACGCCGTGACGACGAACAACCCGGCGAAGATGGCGACGCCGACGAAACCGAGCTGGATGGCCAGATCGAGGAAACCGTTGTGGGCATGGGGAACCTCGAACCCGATGGCCCGCCACGCCTCCGCCGTCTTGGGGGTGATCGGATCCTCGACGAAGATCCCGCCGAGGCCGTAGCCCAGCAGCGGCCGCTCCATCAGGGCGTCCCACGTGGCCGCCCAGATGAACGTGCGGCCGGTGAAAGTCAGGTCGCGGCCCGAGGCGCTGGTGATGGTCGACAGCGAGGCGATGAGTCCCAGCACGGCGAAGGCGCCGACCGAGAGCGAGGAGATCAGGAACACGCTGCTGTTGCGGACGTCGAGGTTGCGGAACAACTGCACCCACACCCAGATACCGACGGCCAGCAGGGCGCTCGACAGGCCCGTGACCGAGTCCGAACCGATGAGCAGGGCGCCGATCACGGCCAGGGTGACCCAGCGGATGACCCTCGTCCGGTCGAACGTGAGGATGGTCAGGACCCCGAACACGAGGAACAGCGTCATGATGTTCTTGTGGGGGAAGAGGCCGTGCCACCCGGCGAGGTCGGGCTCCACGCCATCCGCATCGATGTGGCTGCGGGCCTCGGGGAGGGCCGCCACCGCCCCCAGGGTGAACACGGCGGTGAAGCGGACGGTCCACAACAGGGCCGCCACCAGGCACCGCAGCGAGATGAGGGCGGTGACCACGACGAAACCGACGAGGATGGGGATCACCTGCTGCACGGTCAGGGCGGTGCCCTCGGGGCTGTCGGTCCACGTGACCGATAGGAGCATCCACCCGATCATGAGGAGCACCAGCAACGAGACCGGCGCCCGTTGGAGCACCGCGCGGGGGGCCAGGAGCGCCACCCCGAACGTGCCGACCATGAGGGCGACGGGTGTCAACCCGGGAAGGATTGTGAACCCGGTGACCCGGAAGATGTAGATCAGTGCGAAGAAGACGAAGAACTGGGCACCGAACGCGGCGATCGGGCCGAGCTCATCGCCCTGACCGTCGAGAGCGTGGTGACGTTCCGGCCGGGTCGCCGTGGTCACCGATGCTCGACTCGTGTTCCCGCCACACCGACCAGCATGCCGCAGGCTCGGGCGGCGGCCGCGCCGGCATAGCGCCACTGGGGGGCGTCGCCCCTGACCAGGCGCCGGAACGGCCGGGCCACGGCCTCCACGAGGCGACGCAGGCCCCGCACGGCAAGGCGGACCCGCCCCGCCTCTCCGCTCTCGACGTTGGTCAGGTACTCGGTGTTGCCCATCCAGTACGAGACCCGGAGGATGTAGCGGTACGTCTGGCGCTCGGCCGGTTGCTCGGCGAAGCAGGTGGCGTCGACGGCGTAGCGGGCGTCGAGCCCGGCGGCCACCGCCTCCCGGTAGAACACCATGTCCTCGCCCCCGACCCGTCCGAGATCGGTCCGGAACCGGATGGCGGGGTGGCGGCGCAGGAAGGCGCTGCGGAGCATCGAGTTCCCGGTCGAGCAGACCTCGACTCGGGACCCGTCGGGGTGCGGCGGGGCCTCGAGGAACTCGGCGAAGGGCTGGTCGTCGAGCCAGGCGGCGGCACCCTCCTCGTAGTGGAGGGTCACCGGGCCCGTCACCGCATCGGCCCCCGTCGTCCGTTGGACGGTGACGAGGGCCTCGAACCAGTGGGGCGACACCGTCTGGTCGTCGTCGGTCATCGCCACCCAGTCGGCCAGCTCGAGCGCCGCCTCGATACCCAGGTTGCGGGCCACCGAGATGTTCTGGGCCCCGCTGTGACGGTAGTGGAGGCCGCGGATGAAGCCGGGGGACACCGAGTCGACGACCTGTCGGGCCCGGCCGTCGGGGTTGTCGTCGACGACGACGACGGCGACCTCGATCCCGGGCTGGATCCGGGATGCCGCTTCGTCGAGCGACGCCAGGACCCGTCGCAGCGGACCGTTGCGACAATGGGTGCACACGTACACCGCGATCGACGACGCCGACGGCATCGATCGCTCCGACATGTCGTGCTCAACCTGTGACACCTCTACTCCATCGGCCTGCGGGAACGTCACCTCGAGCGGGCGCTCATCCTGCTCGTTCGGGCCCGCCCGAGGATACCGGGCCGGGTCGGATCGGCCATGGGTCATCGGTGGCAGCGCCGGCTCCGGTCGGGCGCGTCACGGGGTACCCGTAGCAAATGGACGAAACCCAACGGTTTCGGACGCGGCCTCGGAGCGCTCGGGCCCTCCAGCGGCCGGCCTGACCGCGCAGCGTGGCGACCACTCACCGCTTGCTGGGTCCGTGGCGTCGTGATTATCGCTCGGCTCGACCAGGGCGTAACGCCGGTTACGAGCGGGTCAAGTCGCCTCCGGCCAACGGTCGGGCCAGATGTCGATGACATGAACCACCACGGCTCCGGGATCGTCGGCCCAGGTGTCGAGCCCCACCAGCAAGTGGTAGCCGGCGACAGTGCGCGCCGTCCCGACTGTGAATCGACGGATGCCTGGTGACTGCTCGATCTCAGGCAAGCTCCACCAGTCGACCAGCGACAACGCCTCGATCGCCTCACGCAGATCGTGAACTCGGAAAACCTCGGCTCTGTCCGCTGGGAGCTGCTGGCCGATGGTGGCCTCAACGTGGTCCGGGACGCGGACCGGACGCCTCACCGGTTGGCGGCTCGGGCTTCGGCGTCGGACCGAGCCACCGCTTCGGGCAGACGGTTGACGGCTCGCGCCAGTGATGCTTCCGCTTCGGGTGAGAGGAGCCGATCAGCCATGGCGTCGGCAGCCAGGGCAGCCGCTCGCTCAGGGTCGACGGCTGGGATGGTCTCGGTCGGCTCCATAGACCCTACGCTACCCCACCAGCCCGTTCGATCGCGACGCATCCACGCTAGAACGACGGGCAGGCTCGGGAGGGGCCTGTGGTTCGGTCGCTCGCGATACCGGATGATCGACGCCGTCGTTTCCGAGCGCGCAGGCCGGGCCAGTTCGCCGGTTATTCGCTCCACTGGTGGTAGTCGGTGCGGTCGGGCCGCTTAAGCCTTGGAAACGGGCGAATGCCTCGCCAAAGCCAGGTACCGAGGAACCGGCAACGGCCGTCATTCCGGCGGTCCACGCATGGCCAAGGTTCGGCGCACCCCACGGGTCGACTCTCTCGATCGTGCTCCCGGTGCTCTGGCCGGTCCACACGTAGCGAAGACCAGGTGGCCACCAGGACTGCCTATCGACCGCCAATGGGCGGGACGGAGGATCGACCTCAGGACTGGACCATGCCGGGTGATCGAGGGCAAGTCCGGCAGCGGCGAAACTCGGGACAGCGATCCACAGAAGCGCTGCGACAACAACTAGCGGCACGATCAGCACCCGGCGTGAGACAGCGTCTCTCATCGGCTCATCGTAAGCCGCTTGCGAGGTCCCCGGGAGCCAGCCAACGCCAGCGTGCCCCGTGCTTTCCACGGGTCGGGGTCCGGGCCCCTGCGGCGAACTGACACTAACTGCATCGGTCACGGCTCAGCGGTCATCGACCCGACTCGGCCAGCCCGTCGATATCGGGCGGTCGACCAGGGCGTCCCTGCCGGATGTCGAGCGCGTCGGACGGGCCGATCGCCGTGGCGATACCGGGCTCCTCAGACGGTCCGTCTTTCGGTGGTCTGGGGCCGCGGTGAACCGGCTCACCGTGAACCGGCCGGGCAGCGACGAGTCGAGACGGAGTGTCACCTCTCGACCTGGTTGGGGCTATCCGGTGGGGCGACTGGGGAGAGGCGATACTGAATGGGTGGACCTCCGAGAACTTGTTGCAGGCGACGCCGATCGGTTGGTGGCGCTGTTCGCCGCGGTGCTGCCCGAGTCCCCGACGGCACAAGTCGACCGACTCGACGAGCCAGAAGCGTTCCTTCGCGACCCGAGTTCGTTCCTGCTCGGCGCCTACATTGATGACTTGCCCGTCGGTCTCGCCTGGGGTTTGGAGATCCGCTCGCCCAGTGGACGACTCACCACCTACGTCCACGAGTTGGACGTTCATGAAGACTGGCGCCGCCAGGGCGTCGGCTCTGCACTCATTCGCGAGGCAATGAGCCTCGCTCGTCGGCACGGGTCGACGAAGTTCTGGCTGTCGACGGGTGGACACAACGAGACTGCTCAAGCGTTGTACGACTCACTTGGAGGCGACCGCAAGCCGCTCGGCGACGTCAACTACTGGTGGGATCTCAACTGACGGCCTCGAAGCCACCTACGTCCTGGACGCCATCTTCGACAACGAAACCGACCTCGACATCGAGGAACACACCACCGACACCGCCGGCTACACCGACCTCGTGTTCGGCCTGTTCGACCTCACCGGCCTGCGGTTCTCGCCCCGCATCCGTGACCTGGCCGACCAGCGACTCTGGCGACTCCCGTCCGCCAACCTGACCGGCCAAGCAGCCCAGCTGCTCCGCCACAACATCCGACCCGACCGCTTCACCGGTCGGTTGGGACGACATGCTCCGAGTGGCCGCCACGATCCGCTACGGCTACCTCCCGGCCTCCACCCTGGTCGCCAGGCTCCAAGCCTCCGCCCGCCAGAACCAGCTCACCCAGGCCATCCAAGAGTACGGCCGGATCATCAAGACGATCTCGATCCTGCGCTACCTCGACAACGGCGAACACCGCCGCCGGATCCACGAACAACTTAACAAGGGCGAATCACTCCACGCCCTCTGCCGGCAGCTGTTCTTCGCCAACCAGGGCCAGATCCGCCGGCGTGACAGCGGCGACCAGGACCTCCAAGGCGAATGCCTGCTACAGGGACCCCGTCACAGAACGACGGCATCGGCTCCGAGGAGCACGCGGAGCTCGGGAATGAGTCCGTTGGAGGTGTCGACGCAGTAGCTCTCCGACAGCTTGACCGCCTTGTCCGGGCTGAGGTGGATGAAGACCTGGGACTCGCCGTGATGGTCGGCCAGCACGTTCTTCAGGCGCCCGATGAGATCGTCGGAGAGCTGGTCGGGGCGGATGTCGAGACGGAGCGGCGGGGCCGCCCCGGCCCGTTCGGTGTCGAAGATCTCGACCATCTGAACGATGAGCTTCGGCTGATCGTCGCGCCTGTCGGCCCGGCCACGGATGATCACGATCCGGTCATCCTCGAGGAGATGCCCGTAGTCGGCGAAGGTGCGTGGAAAGACCATCGTCTCCACCCCGTGGGTGAGGTCCTCGAGGACGAACACCGCCATCAGATCGCCCTTGCGGGTCCACTTGCGTTGGAGACCGGTCACCACCCCGCCGATGGCGACCATCTGACCGTCCTCGGTGGTCTCCAGGTCGGCGATCGTCGTGTCGGCCTTGCGCTCCAGGGCGGCCTTCAGACCCATCAGCGGATGATCCGAGACGTAGAGGCCCAGCATCTCCTTCTCGAAGGCCAGGCGCTGCGACTTGTCGAACTCCACGACGGGAACCGCCTGGCGGTCGTCGAAGCCGGAACCGGAGGTGTCCTCCTCCAGCGATCCGAAGAGGGTCATCACCCCCATGTCGCGTTCCCGTCGGGAGCTGACCGTCTTGTCGATGATGTCCTCGAAGGCGAGGAGGAGTCCCTTGCGGGGATGGCCCAGCGAGTCGAAGGCGCCGGCCTTGATCAGCGACTCGAGGGTCCGCTTGTTCAGCACCTGGTAGTCGACCCGCTCGCAGAAGTCGACGAAGCTCCCGAATGGGCCGTTCTCGGCCCGCTCGGCCAGCACGAGGTGCATGAGACCCTCGCCGACGTTGCGGACCGCCGACAGGCCAAAGGGGATGGCGTTGGAGCGCCCCCCGCCGGGGTCGGGGATCGACGTGAAATCGAGCTCGGAGCGGTTGACGTCGGGCACCAGCACGCTTATGCCCATCTGACGGCACTCGTTGAGGTAGATGGCCGCCTTGTCGAGGTTTCCCTTGACGCTGGTCAGGAGGCAGGCCAGGTACTCGACCGGGTAGTTGGCCTTTAGGTAGGCCGTCTGGTAGCTGACGTAGCCGTAGCCGTAGGAGTGGCTCTTGTTGAAGGCGTAGTCGGCAAAGCCCTCGATGAGCGTGAACAGATCGGCCCCGAACGTGGCGCCGTAGCCGGCCGCACTGCAACCGGCGACGAACTTCTCACGCTCCTTGGCCATGAGCTCGCGCTTCTTCTTGCCCGCCGCCTTGCGCAGGTTGTCGGCGTCGGCCAGGGAGTAGCCGGCGAACCGCTGGCTCACCCGCATCATCTGCTCCTGGTAGATCATCAGGCCGTAGGTGTCGCCCAGGAGATCGACGGCGTCGTCGTGGAGGTGGTCGACCGGCTTGCGACCGTTCTTGCGGTCGGCGTAGTCGTTGTGCATGTTGGCGGCCATCGGCCCGGGCCGATACAGGGCGACCAGGGCCGCCACGTCCTCGAACTCGGTTGGCGCCATCGACCGCATGAGGGCCCGCATCGGTGCCGACTCCAGTTGGAACACCCCGATCGACCGCCCCTCTCGCAGCAGCTCGAAAGTGGCCTCGTCGTCGAGGGGGACGTTGTCGATGTCGGGGCGGTGGCCGTGGACCTGTTCGATCAGTTCAAGGGTGTCGGAGATGACGTCCAGGTTCCGCAGACCCAGGAAATCCATCTTGAGCAGCCCCAGCTCCTCCACCCCGTGCATCTCGTATTGGGTGACGACGGGGGCGTCCTCGATGTCCTTGCCGGCCTCGGGCTTGCGCTGGATCGGCAGGTACTCGGTGAGGGGTTCGTTGGTGATCACCACCGCGGCGGCGTGGATGCCGTCCTGGCGACGGAGGCCCTCGAGACCCATGGCAACGTCGACCACCTTGGCCACGTCGGACTCGCTCTCGACCATCGACCGCAGCTCGGCCGCCGCCTTGTAGCCATCGGCGTACTTCTCGCTCTGCTCGAAGCAGTACCGCAGCGGTGTGTCGCGCCCCATGACCAGCGGCGGCATGGCCTTGGCCACCTTGTCGCCAACCGCGTAGGGATAGCCGAGCACCCGGGCGGCGTCGCGCACAGCAGCCCGGGCCTTGATCTGGGAGAACGTGACGATCTGGGCCACGTGGTCGCGTCCGTAGCGCTCGGCGGCGTAGCGGATCATCTCGTCGCGGTAGCGGGAGTCGAAGTCCATGTCGATGTCGGGCATGGAGATTCGGGACGGGTTGAGGAACCGCTCGAAGAGCAGATCGTACTCGATCGGGTCGAGATCGGTGATCCAGAGGCAGTAGGCCACGGCGCATCCGGCGGCCGAGCCGCGGCCGGGGCCGACGCGGATGTCGGACTCCCGGGCGTGGCGGATCAGGTCCCACGTGATCAGGAAGTAGGAGCTGAAGCCCATGCTCTTGATGACATCGAGCTCGTAGACCAGGCGATCGATGACGTCGTCGGTGAGCCTCGCTCCCCACCGCCGGCGGGCGCCCTCCATCGTCAGGTGCTGGAGATACTCATCAGCGCCGGCGAAGCCTTCGGGAATGGGGAAGTCGGGCAGGAGCGGCTTGCCGAACTCGATCTCGACGTCGGCCCGCTCGGCGATCCACAGCGTGTTGTCGCAGGCTTCGGGTAGCTCGGCCCACTGCCGTCGCATCTCCTCGGCCGTCTTCAGGTAGTGCTGGTCGCCGTGGAACTTGAACCGGTCGGGGTCGGACATGAGGGAGCCGGTCTGCACGCACAGCAGCGCGTCGTGGGCGGTGTGGTCGTGTTGTTCGGTGTAGTGGGAGTCGTTCGTGACGACGAGCGGGGCGCCGATCTTGCGGGCGATCTCCACCAGCTTGGGATTCGTCTCGCGCTGGGCCGGGATGCCGTGGTCCTGGAGCTCGACGAAGAGGTTGTCGCGCCCGAAGATGTCCTGCAGCCGGGCGGCCTTGTTCAGGGCCGCCTGTTCGTTGCCGTTCAGCAGCGACTGCAGCACGTGGCCACCGAGACAACCCGTGGTGGCGATGACGCCGTCGCTGTGGTCCGACAGGACGTCCCAGTCGACCCGGGGCTTGTAGTAGTACCCCTCCATGAAGGCCCGGGAGGCGAGCTGGATCAGGTTCTTGTAGCCGGTGTTGTTCTCGGCCAGCGCCGTCAGGTGGTAGTAGAGCTTCTTGCCCCCGTCGGTCTCGCCCCCCGAGTCGTCGACCTTGCCCCGCCGGCTGGGACGTTCGAATCGTGACTCGTCGGCCTGGTACAGCTCGGTTCCGATGACCGGATTGACGCCCTGGTCCTTGCACGCCCGATAGAAATCGAGAACGCCGTACATATTGCCGTGATCGGTGATGCCGAGGGCCGGCATCCCATCGGCCGCGGCCTTGGCCACGAGGGCGTCGAGCCGTGAGGCTCCGTCGAGCATCGAGTACTCGGTATGTACGTGCAAGTGGGTGAAGGACGAACCCACAGTTGTTCTCCTCGGCCGTGACGGGACCTCGTGTCCCCACCCCATCCACAGGACTCACCCACAGCCTGTGGACGAATCACATCGATGTCATTTCACAACCGATCCTAGCCGCGGCGCGACCGGAGCGTGGCGCCTGAACGATGCCAGCCGACGCCGCCCGGAGCCGGGGTCGATCAGGCGAAGCGTTCGAGATGCTCGGCCATGGCCCACCCCCAGGCGATCACGTACTCGCCTCCGTCGACGTTGCAGCCGTCGAGCACGGCCGCTCCGGGACGGATGGTCAAGGCCTCGTGGTCGAAGGCCAGACGGTCGCCGTCGCCCCTGGCCACCATCGCGCGGTCGTCGAAGGCCACAGCGCCATAGCGCTTGGAGAGCCGCCGGCCCCACGCCCGCTCCTCGCCGTTGGCCCTGGTCTCGGGCCAGGGTCGGACCCCGTGGAGGTCCTCGAGGGCTTCGAGCGGGCCCGGAGTGACGAGGCGGGTCGCCACGAGAACGTCCTCGTCGGGAAACGCCATGAGCGCCTTGTGGTAGCTCTCCTCCATCAGCGCCCGGAGAACCGTCGACCGTTGCCGGGTCCTGGCGATCGACGCCAACCCGATGACCAGGGCCGGCGTACCCCCGATCCGTTCCAGGGTCGCCAACATGAAGCCCCGGAGCTTGTCCCGCTCGAAGGCCTGGCTGGCGAGCACCCATTCCTCGGCCTGCTTCGAGATCATGCCAACCTCCCACCCCACGGTGGGGCCGGCAAGATCCGCCATCTCGGCAAAGTCGGCGTCGCCGAGCACGGCGCAGTCCTTCGTTTGAACGTCGATCGCCACGTTTCTGAATCCCCCTCGATCCTGAAATCCCAGGTTGTCAATCATCCCCGCACGACAGCGGTGACGCAAACTGACACCCCGCTCCCGGCCTCTCCGGTTCGCCCTCCATACCGGGCGAAACCGCAGGTCAGCGCCGGTGGAGCAACCCCCACTCAGAGATAGACGCCGCCCCCGGGCCCCGACGGTCCCGGCGGGCCTCCGGGATGCTGACCGGGCGGGAGGGCCTGCGAGCGCTGCATCATCTCGAGCTGCTGGCGGGCCGCCGCCTGTTGGGCGAACAGCGTGGCCTGGATGCCGTGGAACAGGCCCTCCAACCAGCCGACCAGTTGGGCCTGGGCCACCCTCAGCTCGGCCTCGGATGGCACCCCCTCGCCCTCGAACGGCAGCGCCAGCCGCCCCAGCTCGTCGCGCAGGTCGGCCGACAGGGCGTCCGACAGCTCCTCGACCGACGTCTCGTAGATCTCCCGCAGCCGGTCGCGTCCAGGTTCGTCGAGGTCGACCGACCGTACCTCCTCGAGGAGCTGCTTGATCATGGTTCCTATACGCATGACCTTCGCCGGCTCCGACACGGTGGCCGAAGCCTCCTCGTCGCCGGGCTGGGTCCCCGGGGGGCCATCGACGATCTCGGGCGTTTCGGGCTGTGGGTCGCTCATGAGACAGTTCTATCGAAAACCGGGGTGAAAGATCCGGCTGACCCAACCAACGGGGAACTCAGGCGGTGGCCACCAGGCACGGCACCAGCATCTCGGCCGCCGTGACCGAGCCGTGCCGACCGATGAGCTCGTAGGGACCGGTGTCGGCGGGATCCTCGAAGGCGATCGGATCGAACGGCAGGAGGGCCACCTGGCCGAGGCGGCGACGCGCCTCGTCGTAGATGACGGGTCCGAACCAGTGCTCGTCGATCATCTGCTCGAGCGAAACGACCCACGCCGCCGAACCGTGCCGGTCGGCCGCTGTCGCCAGCAGGTCGTCGACCCGGTCGGCGGTGGTGTGGAGCCAGCGGAACCGCCCCTCGCCCGACAGCAGGTCGGTGAGCTCGACCACCTCCGGTGCGATGGGCACGAGACCGTCGGTGCAATCGACCTGCCCGTGGTCGGCCGTGACGAGGACGGTCGTCCCCTTCGGGACGGCGGCGAGCACGTCCTGCACCAGCCGGTCGGCGAAGGCCAGCTCGGCCGTCCACACCGATCCCAGCCCGTACTCGTGGGCCACCTTGTCGATCCCGTCGTAGTAGGCGTAGACGGCCGGTTCACCCGCCCGGAGGAGACGGGCGATCTCGTGGACCATCACCGCCGGCGTCCGGTAACCGACCATGCGGCCGCCCCGGAGATGGGCCTGGCTGAAGCCACTGCGCTCGAACTCCGCCTTCGTGACCAGGGGAAGGGCCTCGCCCAGGAATGGGGTGTAGGGCTGCATAACGGCAGGAGGGATCGTCCTCCTGGCGTCGCCCTCGTCGTCGGTACCCCAGCGGAGGCTGTTGAGGATGTGGCCGTCGACGGCGATCCGGTAGCCGACGATCCCGTGCTCGGCCGGCGTGAGGCCGGTGGTGATCGAGGTCAGGGCGGCGGCCGTCGTCGACGGGGCGACCGTCGTGATGGGTCCACCGGCCATGGCGGTGAGTGTGGGCGCCACGAGGGGATTGTCGACCAGCTGAAGCCAGCCGAGGCCGTCGAGCACGAGCAGGACTCGCGGTCCGGTGGCGGGGAACGCCGACGGCAGGGACCTCCCGTCGGCCTTGCCCAGCAGGACCGGCATCAGGTCGGTGACGCAGCCTCCGCCATAGGTCGGGAGGGTCAATCGGTCTGCCGGCGCATGTTCGGTCTCGTGCACTTCTTCACCTGTCGGCTCTGAGACTGGCATCTGGATGATTTGGCTGTCGGCGCTGGCAACCGTGCGCCCCCTGAACCCTCATGGGCGACCGCATCTGTATGATAGAGGGCCGACGGCCCACCCTGCGGATGCGGGCGACGACGCCGGCCCCCGCACCGGCTACCCTGGCACAGGTGAAGGTTTCGACCCGCGGTGACTACGCTTGCCGTGCACTGCTGTCGCTGGCCCTCCACGCCAACGGCTCGGGGCCGACCACGGTGCGCGACATCGCCGAGCGGACCGGCCTCCCCCAGCCCTATCTGGAGCAGATCCTGCTCGCTCTCAAGGGAGCGGGCCTGGTGCGTTCGAAACGGGGAGTGGGAGGCGGCTACATCCTGGCCCGGTCGCCCGACGCCATCACCCTGGCCGAGATCATCCGGGCCGTCGACGGGCCCATCTCGCTCGGCGACTTCGGCCAGCCCCACACCGACGGCGCCTGCGACCACGAGGGTCAGTGTGTTCTACTGTCGATCTGGCACATGGTGGGAGCCGAGATCCGCTGCCAGCTCGAGGGCTGGACCCTGGCCGACGTGACCTCGATGGCCAACGGCGACCGTCCGTGGCCCAACCCGCCAGCTTGAGCGAACTCGACCGCCTCATCCGGGCCCGCCGCATGACACGGGCCTTCGCCCCCGATCCCCTCCCCCCCGAGGGGATCGATGAGCTGCTCGACCTCGCCCGCCGCGCTCCGTCGGCCGGCAACACCCAGGCCGCAGCCTTCGTGGTCCTCGACCGGGCCGAGCTCGTGGCCCGGTACTGGGATGTCACGCTGCCGTCGAACCGCCGGGCCGGTTTTCGATGGCCGCGCCTGCTCGACGCCCCGGTACTGGTCATCGTCACCACCCGGCCGGGCGACTACGTCGCCCGGTACGCCGAGGCGGACAAGTCCAGGGCCGGGCTCGGCGACGACACCGCAGCCTGGCCCGTGCCGTACTGGTGGGTCGATGCGGGCGCCGTGATCCAGAACCTGCTCCTCCTCTGCGTCGACCGTGGGCTTGCGGCCTGCCTGTTCGGCCTCTTCGACCACGAGGATGCGGTGAGGGCGGCGTTCCACGTCGACCCGGGCGAGCGGCTCGTGGCCACTATCGCCATCGGTCGGGCCCTACCCGACGCTCCCGGCCGCTCGGCCTCCCGGCCCCGGCCACCCCTCGGCACCGTCGTCCGCCGCCCCACCGCGGGGGCCCCGAGCCAGAGTGACACCGCCCCACCCGGGGGGGTTCGGAGGGAGCCGATGTCGGCCTCGGGCCTGCAGCGGTCAGGCGGGCCGAAGGCGGGACAGCACGTCGTCGAGGTCGTCCGGCAACGACGAGTCGAACGAGAGCCGTCGACCCGAACGGGGGTGGTCGAACCCGATCCGCTCGGCATGGAGGAAGGGTCGCCCGGAGACGACCCCGTCGACCGTCACCGGGCCGCCGTACGTCGGATCGCCAACGACGGGATGCCCGATGGCGGCGAGGTGCGCCCGGATCTGGTGGGTCCGGCCGGTCTCCAACCGACACGCCAACAGCGTCACCGGGGTCCCGTCCCGGCCGACGAGCCGGCTCAGGACCTCGTAGTGGGTGCGGGCGGGGCGACCATCGGCCACGACCGCCCGCCGGGTGGCGTCGCTGGGTGAGCGCCCGAGCGGGGCGTCGACCACCCCGCCGTCGGCCGCCAGATGGCCGGCGACGAGCGTGCGGTAACGGCGTTCCACCGTCCGCTCGGCGAGCTGACGACCGAGGTCGTCGAGTGCCTCGGTCGTGCGCGCCACCATCAGCAGACCGGAGGTCCCACGATCGAGCCGATGGACGATACCGGGCCGTTCCGACTCGCCGACCGACCGTAGTTCCGGATAGCGGGCCACGAGGCCGTTGACCATCGTGTCGTCCCGGGTGCCCGAGCCCGGGTGGACGACCAGCCCCGCCGGCTTGTCGACCACGATCACGTCGTCGTCGGAGTACACCACCGGCACCTCTATCGTCCCGTCGGCGACGACGCGGTCGTCGTGGTCCTCGACCGTGAACGACAGCACGCTGCCGGTGGCGACCCGGGTCGAGGGGCGCGTCACCACCTCGCCGTCGACGGTGACGGCGCCGGCCGCCACGAGAGCGGCGGCCCGGTTCCGGCTGATGTCGGCGACGAGGGCGACGATGCGGTCGACCCGCTGGTCGCCCAGGGCGTCGGGGATGCTCTCGACAATGGTGCGAGGAGTCACCCGGAGGGGCCCTCGGCGCGGTCGGTCGCCTCGGCCGTGTCCGCATCGGCGGTGACCAGATCACCCTCCGGCTCGGTCTCGAAGAAGGCCCGGATGATGAACAGGATGACACCAACCACCACCGCAGCATCGGCCACGTTGAACACCGGCCACCACTGGAGGTCGATGAAGTCGACGACGGCGCCGCTCAGGAGCCCGTCGTCGGCCCGGAAGATCCGGTCGAGCACGTTGCCGATGGCCCCCCCGGCGACGGCGCCCAGGACGAGCGGCCCGAACCGGTCGACGCGGGACCGGGCCATATTCAACAGCACGACCGTCATGATCAGCGCAATCACGCCGAACAGCGGTCCGAGGCCCGTGCCGGTACTGAACGCCGCACCGTGGTTGTAGACCAGATGGAAGCGGAGGCCGAGCACCAGATCGATGCACTCGTCGCCGTCAGGGCGGCAGGGACCGGCCACGAGGCGCGACTGGGCCCACGCCTTCGTCAGCTGGTCGACGGCGACGACGGAGCCCATAGTGACCAGGGCGAGAGCGAGGGACCGGGGGGAGGTCCTGGAGGTCACCTGCCCGGTCAGAACATCGAGGTCTTGTGTTGCACGCACACCGACGCCTCGGGTATCGCCTCCAGCCGCTCCTGCGGGATCACATCATCGCCGGCGGTACACAACCCGTACGTGTTGTCGTCGAGTCGGGCCAGGGCGGCGTCGATGTCGGCCACGGCCTGGCGGGCGGCGGCGGACAGCGCCAGGTCGCGGTCGCGCTCGACGGCGATGGTGTCGCCCTCACCGGATTCCTCGTCGAACTGGACATCACCCGGTTCGCGATCGGCCATCAGGGCGGCCGCCTCGGCCGCCAGGCGATCGGCGCTGACCATGTATTTGGCCCGTTCGGCCAGGAGGGCCTGGCGCTGGCTGTCGAGCCACTTCTGGTCGTGCAGGTAGCTGGCGCTGGCCGGAATCGTCCGGCCGGCCGCCGGCGTCGACGTCTTCGACGTCGCCTTCTTGGTGGTCGATTTCTTGGTCGTTGACTTCTGGGTTGACTTCTTCGCCACTGCTGGGTTCACTGCTGCTTTCTCGACCGCCGGCTCGCCGGCTTTCGTCCGGGTCGTCGTCGACGACTTCTTCGATGTTGTCCCCTCGGCCGAGGAGGGGCCCGCCCCCGGGGCCGCCGTCCCGGGTGCGGGGTCACTGACCGTCGTCCGGGTGGCAGCCTTCTTCTTCGCTACCACTGTTCGGCTGCCCACTGTTCGGCTACCCACTGTTCGGCTACCACTGCTCGAATATCACCTGTTCGGCTCCACTGTTCGCTCACGGCCTGGGTGCTCACGATGTCCTGTCGTTGCCGTTGCCGAGCCACATGTCTGGTGAGCACGGCCCGGGGGCGATGGGTGTTGACGTTTGAACCTCGATGCGATCTGTGGAAGTGCTGCACTGTCCTGGCCCCCCATCGAGCGCTGACGAGTGCCGTCAGGCCCCGGCGCGATCGCCCCTTGGTGCGGAAGTCGGATCCATGGTCGCGGCGGTGCGTCCTGGGGCTTCCGAGCGTCGGGACGAGGTCGGCGTAGTGTAGAGGATTGTCGGCCCCCGCTCCAACGGGCCTATCGGGTTCCGCGATACCACGTCAGCGGTATCGTGAAACCCATGGTTTCTGCCGGTGTCCCGACGCCCTACCCCGAGGTTCCCTCCCGACCCGATCTGCCGGCGATCGAGCGGCGGATCCTGGCCCGCTGGAACGCCGGGAACACCTTCCAGCGTTCGCTGGACCGTCGGCCCGGTGAGGAACGGGGCGGCAGCGAGTTCGTCTTCAACGACGGGCCACCGTTCGCCAACGGACTTCCCCACTATGGCCACCTCCTGACCGGCTACGTGAAGGACGCCGTCCCCCGCTACCAGACGATGCGGGGCAACCGGGTGGAGCGCCGCTTCGGCTGGGACTGTCACGGGCTGCCAGCCGAGATGGAGACCGAGAAGGAGACCGGCGTGTCCGGGCGCCGGGCGATCATGGAGTACGGGATCGCCGCCTTCAACGAGCAGTGCCGCCTGTCCGTTCTGCGCTACACGTCGGAGTGGGAGGACTACGTCACCCGACAGGCCCGCTGGGTCGACTTCGACAACGACTACAAGACGATGGATCTCGCCTACATGGAGTCCGTCATCTGGGCCTTCAAACAACTGTGGGCCAAGGGCCTCGTGTACGAGGCCTACCGGGTCGTCCCCTACTCCTGGGGAGCCGAGACGCCGCTCGCCAACTTCGAGATCCGCCTCGATGACGCCACCCGACCCCGGCAGGACCCTGCCCTCACCGTGGCCTTCGAGCTCGAGCCGGCCGACGGCGACCCCGGCCCGATGCGCATCCTGGCGTGGACCACCACCCCGTGGACCCTCCCCTCCAACCTGGCGCTGGCCATCGGTCGCGACATCGACTACGCCGTGGTCCCCGACCCCCGGGGCGATGGCTTCGTCGTGCTGGCGGCGGCCGCCGTCGAGCGCTACCGGGCCGAACTGGGGGACGTCGAGCCGGTCGCCACCCTGCCCGGCGCCTCGCTCCTGGGGCGCTCCTACCGTCCCCTCATGCCCTACTTCGCCGACCATCCCGCAGCCTTCGTGATCCTCGGCGCAGACTTCGTCGACACCGGCGACGGCACCGGTGTGGTCCACATCGCCCCCGGGTTCGGCGAGGACGATCAGCGGGTCTCGGAGGAGAACGGCATCGCTCTCGTGGTCCCGGTCGACGACGAAGGCCGGTTCACCGACGAGGTGCCCGACTTCGCCGGGCTCAACGTCTTCGACGCCAACCCCGAGATCATCCGCCACCTGAAGGACCAAGGGGTGGTTCTGCGCCACGAGACCTACGACCACAACTATCCCCACTGCTGGCGTACCGACACCCCCATCATCTACAAGGCCATCAACTCCTGGTACGTGCGGGTAACCGACCTGAACGATCGGCTGCTGGCGGCCAACGCCAAGATCAACTGGATACCCGAGCACGTCCGCGATGGTCAGTTCGGGCGATGGCTCGAAGGGGCGCGTGACTGGTCGATCAGTCGGAACCGCTTCTGGGGTGCCCCCCTCCCGGTCTGGCGAAGTGACGACCCGGACCATCCCCGGATCGACGTGTACGGCTCGCTCGACGAGATCGAGGCCGACTTCGGGGTCCGTCCCACCGATCTCCATCGGCCGTACGTCGACGGCCTGGTTCGGCCCAATCCCGACGACCCGACCGGGAGGTCGATGATGCGTCGGGTGCCCGAGGTCCTCGACTGCTGGTTCGAGTCCGGGTCGATGCCGTACGCCCAGCTCCACTACCCGTTCGAGAACGTGGAGCGTTTCGAGGCCCACAATCCGGCCGACTTCATCGTCGAGTACATCGCCCAGACCAGGGGCTGGTTTTACACGATGCACGTCCTGTCCGTCGCCCTGTTCGACGCACCGGCGTTCTCCAACGTGATCTGTCACGGTGTCGTCCTCGATGGCGAGGGCCGAAAGCTGTCGAAGAAGCTCCGCAACTACCCCGATCCGATCGAGGTGTTCGAGACGATAGGCTCCGATGCGCTCCGGTGGTACCTGCTCAGCTCGCCGATCCTGCGCGGTCTCGATCTGCGTATCGAGGCCGACGGCGGCGGGATCAAGGACGTGGTGCGGCAGGTGATCAACCCGATCTGGAGCGCCTACAGTTTCTTCGCTCTCTACGCCAACGCCGACGGCGTCACGGCCCGGCTGTCGACCGATTCCACCAACCTGCTCGACCGCTACATCCTGGCCAAGACCCATCGCCTCGTGACCGGCACCGGCGACCGGCTCGACGCCTATGACCTGGCCGGCGCCTGCGCTGCGGTGCAGGGCTACCTCGACGCGCTCACCAACTGGTACATCAGGCGCAGCCGGGAGCGGTTCTGGAACACCGACAGCGACGGCACCGTCGACCACGACGCCCTCAACACGCTCTACACCGTGCTCGTCACCTTGACCAGGACGATCGCTCCTCTCCTGCCCCTGCTGGCCGAGGAGCTCTGGCTCGGGCTGACCCGCCCCCTCCCCCCCGGGGCGACGGGCTTCCTGACCGGCGACGACGACGCCATGGACAGCGTCCACTTCCAGGACTGGCCCTCGGCCGATGACCTGCCGGCCGACGACGACCTGGTCATCGCCATGGATCGCCTGCGCGAGGTGGCCTCGGCCGCCCTCTCACTTCGTGACGAGCGGGGCCTCCGGGTGCGGCTGCCCCTGGCCCGAGCCGTCGTGGCCGGTGACAACGTGGAGGGCATCGTGCCCTTCACCGACCTGCTGGCCGACGAGATCAACGTCAAGACCGTCACGGTGACCGGCGACGTCGAGCGCTACGGCACCTTCCGCCTACGGCCGAACGGCCGGGTGCTCGGACCGAAGCTGGGGGCCGACGTGCAGAGGGTGATCAGCGCGGCGAAGGCCGGCCAGTGGACGATGGGCGATGACGGCACCGTCGAGGTGGCCGGTCACGTCCTCAGAGGCGACGAGTACGAGCTGGCCCTCGATCCACGAGACGGGGTGACGGCGGCGCCCCTGGCCGGGAACGACGCCGTCGTCGTGCTCGACACCGAGGTCACCCCGGAGTTGGAGGCAGAAGGACAGGCCCGGGATCTGGTGCGCTTCGTCCAGCAGCTGCGCAAGGACCGGGCCCTGAGCGTCACCGACCGCATCCACCTCCGCCTCGATCTCCCCGCACCGGTACAGGAAGTGCTCTCGCCCCACCTGCCGTGGGTGGCCAACCAGGTGCTGGCCACAGAGCTGACCATGAGCGAGGGTCTGGCCAACAGCGAGACGCTGGGCGATCTCACGATCGGCTACGACCTCGATCCCGTCACCACCCCGACCGGCTGACCGACCTCCCCCGTCGCCCCGCCTCCGTCACCGACGCTGCCAGGCGTCGGCACGACAAGGACCGACCTTCCGGTCGGCCCATCGTCGTCGGGGGACGTGCCGGGGCCGCGGACCCGGTCGTCTGCTAGCTACTTGCGGCGACCGAACCAGCCGCCACCCTTGTTGGCGCTGTCGTCGTCGAGGAAGTCGGAGATGGCATCGCCGGCGCCCGGCTCCTCGGTGGTGACCCGGCGCAGCTCGTCGAGAAAGGGGTCGCCGGTCGGTGGCGGGGGCGCGCCGTCCTGTGCCGTGGGCACCGGTGGCACCTCGGCCGACCCGTTGGTCGGCACCTCCACCTTGATCACCGGGGGCTCGACCACCTCGCCAGTGTCGTAGTCGTCGTCGTAGTCGTCGTCGTCGTCGGTGTCGTCGTCGTAGCCGTCATCGACGAGGCTGACGGGAGCGAGATCGTCGAGGTCACCGGCGTCGATGACCTCAGTGGGCCGCGAGGTGGCCTCGACTGCGGCGTTGGCCTCGGTCTCGAGTTCGGCCAAGGCGACCACCTCGACCGCAATCGGCGGATAGTCGGTGGTATCTACCACCCCGATCTCGGCCGGCTCGAGCGCCTCGCGGGACCGCAGCAGCTCCGGATCGTCGAGAACGGCAGTGAGCTCGTCGAGAGCGGTCTTGACGTCGGCTCGACGGGCCTCCAGGTGACGCTCGAAGCGCGATACATCGCCCTGGAGCAGTCCGTGTATGTGCTGCAGATCGGCGATCTGCTCGAGCAGGCGGGTCCGCTCGGACTCGTGGGCCTGGGCCAGCTCCTCCTCCACGGCCGCCACCCGCTGCTTGGCCTCGTCGGTGGCCTGTTCGAGCATCTTGGCCCGCTCGGCCGCCGCTTCGGCCAGCATCCGCTCCCGGTGGGAGACCGCCTCCGTCGTCATCTCGGTAGCTTGGTCCCGGGCGTCGGCCAGCAGGGCGTTCGACTGGAACTCGGCCTCGTTGCGGAGGCGCTCCGCCTCCTCCTTCGCCTCGCGCACCGTCGTGTCGGCGGTGCGCTGGGCGTTGACGAGCGTGTTGCGAAGCGTTTCGTCGAAGTCGGGCATCGGCGCCGGGGGGGCGCCGGGGGGTGCCGGGCTCGGTGACGGACTCCGGGCTTCGATCAGTCGAGCCTCGGCCGACGCAGCTCTGGTCTCCGCCTCCGCCAGTCGGGCCTGTAGCTTCTCGATCTCGTCGGCGAGGGGCGCGAGGTTGGCCAGCACACGATCGACCTGATCCTTGCTGTACCCCCGTGACTCCTCCTCGAATCGGATGTCCGGGATGCGCCGGAGCAGCCGAAGTTTGTCACTTTGCTGGGCCATTCCGCCAGGTTAGCCCCCAAGCATAGTCATGCGCACCAGGTGATTGGTACCAGAGCGGAATGCGTGTCGAGGGCTAGAAACAGACGATCCGGATGATGATCTGCAGGGCGATCAGCACCAGGATCTCGGCCAACCCGAAACCGGCCATCATTCCCGGCAGCGGGGGCAGCGAACGGCGCAGCGGGGCGACGACCGGGTCGGTCACGGCGACCGCCACGTCCCGGACGCTGGCAGCGGCGGTGCCGGTCGGGATCGGGAAGAAGGACATCACCAGCCGCAGGAGGAAGACGAACTGGAACAACAGCAGGATGATGCAGATCGGGGTTGTCAACGCCATGAGGGTCCCGAGCTTACCGCCGCCGTTGGCAGACCCGGGGCGGGACGATGCCGCGGTCGCGGCTCAGCCGACGAAGCCACGCTCTTCGAGGAGTCGACGCTCCTCCTCCGACACCTCGACCGAGGTCGGGGTGAGAAGGAAGACCTGGGGGGCCAGCTTCTCCATCCCTCCGTCGAGGGCGTAACAGATACCGCTGGCGAAATCGATCAGACGACGGGCGAGGTCGCGTTCGACCCCCCGGAGGTTCATCACCACCGGCACCGAGTTCTTGAACTCGTCGGCCAGGGTGGCGGCGTCGCCGAAGGACTTCGGCGACAGGGCGTGGGGCTTGGCGTAGGTCGTCGTCGGCTCCTCGGGTTCGGCTGGCGGCGGGGCCACGGCCCGCACCGTGATACCGCTGTCGTCGGCCTCGGCCGACGGCACCGCCCGCAGGGGTCGGACATCGTCGCTCGGTGGCGCCGGCTCGGGGCGCCCGAAGGGGGACGGCGCCGGCTCGGCATCGTGGTGGCTGCGTGCGATGGCCCCGCCGGTGACCCGTGGGGTGTCGTAGTCGTGGCGTCCCCGGCGGTCGGCTGCGCTCTCGGGATCGTGGCGGCCTCGGGGCCGATGGGCGTTGTCCTGGTCGCCCGCCGCCACCTCGTCGCCCTCGTCGCCCTCGTCGATGGCGATCCGGCGCCGCGACGGCCCGCGGGGTTTGCCCGAGCGGCTCAGCCACTCCGGCCGTTCCCGCAGCGCGTGTTCGTCGCCGCCGGCGGGGGTGGGCCGGTCGGGACCGTCATCGGCGTCGGCGGCGAGATCGCTCTGGTCGATGCCGCGGGCACGGTCGGGGCTCGCCTTGTAGAGATAGCCATCGTCGTAGTCCTCATCGGGACCGAGACCCATGTAGGTCAGGACGTTGCGCAGCATTGACATCTGGTCACTCCTCGTCCGCAGTCTAGTGCTGCGGGCCGCCCCCTCGGGTTCGTTGTCGCACCACTATCCTCCCACTCCGGATGTCCGCCCCGGCGGACGGGGACCGAACAGGATCGAGCCGAGGCGAACGATCGTCGCCCCCTCGGAAACGGCCGCCTCGAAGTCACCGGACATGCCCATCGAGAGCTGATCGACCTCGCAGGAGGCAGCCAGTTGGCGCAGCCGGGCGAACGCCGGACGGGGATCGATCGCGGGGTCCGTCGGACCGACCGTCATCAGGCCGACCACGTCGAGGCCACCGTGCTGGCCCCGGTCGACCAGCTCGGCGGTGATGCCGGGGGCGCACCCCGCCTTGGCCTCCTCCCCCGTCGTGTTGACCTGGATGAGGACCCGGGCGCCGGGGCACCGCGTGGCGATCTCGTCGACGAGGGAACCACGGTCGACGCTGTGCCACAGATGGACATGGTCCCCCATCACCTTCACCTTGTTGCGCTGCAGGCCGCCGATGAAATGCCAGCGGACCGGGCCAAGTCCGGCCGCCAGGACGTGATCGGCCTTGGCCACCAGCTCCTGGGCATAGTTCTCGCCCAGGTCGACGGCCCCCGCTCCCAACGCCGTCTCCACCACCCCCACCGGAAAGGCCTTGGTCACGGCGACGACGGTCACATCGGACCCGCCAGCGGCCTCGATCCGCTGGCCCACCTCGACGAGGCGGGCCCGTACGTCCTCGCGCCACGGCTCGGTCATGCCCCGCCCGGCGTCGGGTCCGCCACCAACCAGGCCACGGTCGCCTGCCGGCCCGGGTCCCGTCGGACGCGATGGGAGAACCATTGATCGTCACTGGTGCACGGGGGCACGACGTCAGGCCGGGGCCAGCCCGCCCGGTCACAGGCCACGGCCACCGCCGCCGGCACGTCGAGGGCGTGGGCGCCCCAGTTCGTGGTGGACCGGACGGTGGGGCCGAGCCGAGCCTCGACCAGGGCCAGATCGTCGGGTCCGAACTCGTAGGCGGCGGGCGAGATGCATGGTCCGAGCAATGTGGCCACCGGCGCCCCGCCCCCAACCCCCGCCAGCTTGCGGGCCGCCTCCTCGACGATCCCGGCCACTAGCCCCCGCCAGCCGGCGTGCACGACCGCCACGCCCCGGTCGGCCGCGAGCACCACGGGGGCACAGTCGGCCGTGGTCACCGCCAGCGGACAGCCAGCCGCCGTGGTGACCGCGCCATCGGCCTCGGCTCCCGACCACTCGCCGGGCTCGGTCACGACGACGACGTCGGCCCCGTGGACCTGTCGAAGCCACGTCCACGGTGCGTCGACCACACGTCGGCGCAGGGTGGCGAGGCCACCGGGATCGGCGTCGACCCGCAGGTCGCCGTCACGGCGTGCGGTGAAGGCCACCCGCACCGTGCCGGCCTGGACCGGGATCGTCTCCAGTCGGGCCATGGAGAGGGCCCTACGTCACTTCAGGAAGGAGGGGACGTCGAACTCGTCGTCGAGATCGTCCTCGTCCGCCCCGAACAGGTCGATGGTGTCCTCGTCGACATCCGGATCCGACCCGACAGTGGGCGCCGCCATGGACGTGACCCTGGTGGCGGTGAGGTCGAGATCGGGCGACGCCGGTGCCGGCTCTGCGCTCGGGCGGATCGAACCACCGTTGGTGGTGGCGCCGTGGTCGGCGCCGTTCCCGTTGCCATTCCCGATGCGCTCCGTGGCCGCCGGTGGCGACGACGTGATGAACGACGGGCTGGAACTGATGGGGGCCGAGGCGCTGCGTTGGCCCGACGACCCGAAGAGGTTCTCGACATGGGGCGAGCTGTCCTCGAAGCGGTCGAAGCCGGCGGCGATGACGGTGACTCGGATCTCGTCGGCCAGGTTCTCGTCGACAACCGTGCCAAAGATGATGTTGGCGTCGGCGTGGGCGACGTCGTGGATGATCTCGGCCGCCTCGTTCACCTCGAACAGGCCGAGCTCGCTGGAGCCGGCGATGGTGAGCAGGATGCCGCGGGCGCCGTCGATCGACGCCTCCAGCAGCGGACTGGCGATGGCGGCCCGGGCCGCGGCGAGGGACCGGCCCTCGCCGGCCGCCCGGCCGATACCCATCAGGGCGCTGCCGGCGTCGTGCATGATCATGCGCACATCGGCGAAGTCGGTGTTGATGAGACCAGGGGTGGTGATCAGCTCGGCGATGCCGGAGACGCCCTGGAGGAGGATCTCGTCGGCCATGCGGAACGCGTTCACCATCGACGTCTTCTCGTCGGCGATCGACAGGAGACGGTCGTTGGGGATCACGATCTGGGTGTCGACCTTCTCCCGCAGCCGGTTGATACCGGCGTCGGCCTGGGCCGCCCGCCGCCTGCCCTCGAAGCTGAACGGTCGGGTGATGACGGCGATGGTCAACGCCCCCTGGCTCTTCGCCACCTCGGCGATGACCGGAGCTGCCCCGGTGCCGGTGCCACCCCCCTCGCCGGCGGTGATGAAGACCATGTCGGCACCGTCGAGAGCGGCGCTGATCTCGTCGCGGTGGGCCTCGGCGGCCTGCTGACCGATCGCCGGGTCGCTCCCGGCGCCGAGGCCCCGGGTCAGCTCACGCCCGATGTGGATCTTGGTTTCGGCGTCGCTCATCAACAGCGCCTGGGCGTCGGTGTTCACCGCGACGAACTCGACGCCGCGCAAGCCGGCGTCGATCATGCGGTTCACGGCGTTGCAGCCGCCACCGCCGACGCCGACGACCTTGACTAGGGCCACGTAATTCTGTGTACTCATCGTGGGGGTTGTCCTCCACCGTCGTAGGGCGCAGTCCGGCACGGCCACCAACGGTGACGGCGGGCAGGACCGGCGGTGCGACCAACACTAGCAGCCGGTCGCATCGCCCAAGGGTTCTTCATCTTCGGTCCCCGAGACCGTCCGCCGTACGGTCGGCGCCTCCGGAACGCGTACATCGATCGTGTCGAGACAGGCCAGGTCGACCCTGGCCAGAACCGTTTCGAGGGCGGCCAACTTGGCCGCCAGATCGCGGTCATCGCCGAGGTCGGCGCGGCCGCCGACGGACAGCTCGACGATGAGCCGTCCGTCTTCGATGGTGAGGCGATCGGTGACCGCGGCTACGCCGGGGGTCATCGCCTCGACCAGGTGAACGAGGTGGAGGATGTCGTCGTCGATCTGCTGGCCGGGCACGCCCGAGGCCTCCACCCCGACGACGGGCACGAATCCCTCGGGCTGGTCGGACACGACCTCGAGCTGCTGGCCGGTGCGATCGACGACGGCGTAGCGCGATCCGGCCGGCAACGCCACCACCCCCACGCGCTCGACGATCGAGATGCGTACCGATCCCGTCCACACCCGATCGACCGATGCTTCGGCCACCCATGGGACGCGAGCGACGGCGGTCGCCACCTCGTCGCTGTCGACATCGACGAGCGGCTCGCCGATCAAGATTCCCGAGGCGGTGACGATCTGCTGGGGGCTGGCCCGCTCGGCGCCGATCACGTCGACCCGCTCGATGTCGAGCCACGAGCTGTGGGCCACGGCGACGGCGACGATGGCGAGCGTCGCCGTCGCCGTCAGCGCGGCCACGAACCGGAGCCGTCGCAGTCCGTCGCGGCGCGCCACCGTCTGCCTGCGGGCCTGGAGTCGGGGGTCGACCCTGCGGGTGGAGCGGGTTCTCGTGGCCGTCATGGTGTGCCCTCCACGCTGCCACCTCCGGCGCCTCGTTCGGCGGATGGTCGCGAGACCGATGGCGAGGCATCGGTCCCGTCGTCGAAGCCGACGAGCAGGTTCTCGCAGTGGAGCCGGATCCCGAACGTCTCCTCGACCCGAGCCCTGACCGCTGCGATGAGGGCGTACACGTCGTCGGCCGATCCGTCGGGATCGGCCTGCACGAAGTTGGCGTGCTTGGTCGAGACCTCGGCGGTGCCGATCCGGAAGCCCTTGAGACCAGCGGCGTCGATCAGGCGCCCGGCCGAGTCGCCGGGCGGGTTGGTGAACACGCTTCCGGCGTTCTGGCCGCCCGGTTGGTTGGCCCGGCGCCACCGCACGATGTCGACGATCTCGTCCTCGGAGGCCGAGCGGTCGCCCTCGTCGAGGCCGAGCTCGGCCATGAGCACCACGTGGGACGGACCGATGGCGGAACACCGGTACCCGAGCTCGAGATCGGGGCGGGACCACGTGGTCGGGCCGCCGGCGCGGAGGTCGTAGACCTCGGCTCGGCGGAGCGTCGCCGCCATGTCGGAGCCGTGACCGCCGGCGTTCATCCGCACCGCCCCCCCGACCGAACCGGGGACCCCGACCGCCCACTCGAACCCGGCGAGCGACTCGGCCGCCGTCCGGCGGGCCGCCACCGGCAGCAACGTCGAAGCGCCGAGGCGGACGAGGCCCGTGTCTCGAACGATGTCGAGCCCGGTGAAGGCGTCGCCCAGATGGACGACGACCCCGTCGAACCCGGCGTCGGCCACCAGGAGGTTGGAGCCCTTCCCCACGACCAGGGTCGGCACCTCATCCTCGGCGATCCCCCCGACGACGCCCAGGGCCGTGGTGATCGCCTCCAGGTCGGCCAGCGACCCGGCCTCGACGAACACGGCGGCAGGGCCGCCGACCCGGTAGGTGCACAGGGGGGCCAGCGACACGTCGGCCACGGCTCGGGATCCGAGCGACCGGGTGACGGCCTCGAGCGCCTCCCGGCGGGTCACGTCACCCGCACCACGAGCCGGGCCAGGATGCGGTCGGGGACCGCCGTGAGGTCGCCGGCACCCAGGGTCAGGCACAGATCGCCGGCGGTCAGTTCCCGGTCGAGCTCGTCGACCACGTCGGTCAGGTCCTCGACGTAGCGGACGTCGGCGTCGGGGTGGGCCTGCTGGACGGCATCGGCCACCAGCCGTCCGGTCACACCGGGTCGCGGCTCCTCACCCGACGGGTAGATGCCGGTCACGATCAGCACGTCGGCGTCGGCGAACGAGCCGGCGAAGCTCGACCACAGCTGCTCGGTCCGGCTGTAGCGATGGGGTTGGAACACGGCGACCAGGCGGCCGTCGCTGACGCTGCGGGCGGCCCCGATGGCGGCCTCGACCTCGGTCGGCAGATGGGCGTAGTCGTCGACAAGCGTCACCCCGGCCGCCTCACCCCGACGTTCGAAGCGTCGGCCGACCCCCCCGAACCCGGAGAGCGCCTCCGCCACCAGCGCGGGATCGGCACCGAGTTCAACGGCCATGGCCAGCGCTGCGGTGGCGTTCCGGGCGTTGTGCATCCCCGGCTGACGGAGCCGGAGCTTGACCGTGCGGCCCCGTCCCTCGACGATGATCGTGATCCCGCTCGGCGTCGGAGCAGGATCGGTGATCCGCCAGTCCGAGCGGGCGTCGGTACCGTAGGTGACACAGGCCACCAGGCCGGCCAACCGGGCCGAGCCAGGGTCGTCGAGGCACACCACCCGGGGCCCGTCGGCCTGCTCGACGAAGCGGGCGAAGGCCGCTTCCAGCGGAGGGAAACCCCCGTAATGCTCGAGGTGGTCGGGTTCGACGTTGGTGACGATGACGGCGTGGGAGTCGAGCTCGACGAAGGTCCCGTCGCTCTCGTCGGCCTCGACGACGAGGAGGGGTCCGGCGCCCACGGCGGCGCCGCGACCCAGATCGCGCAGATCGCCGCCCACGATGAAGGCCGGATCCAGACCGGCGCCCCGCAGGGCGGTCGTCAGCATGGCCGACGTCGTCGTCTTGCCATGGGTTCCCGCCACCGACACGGTGGTCCAGGCCCGGGTGATGGCGGTGAGGATCTCGGCCCGACGGAGAACGGGGATGCCGCGCTCCCGGGCCACCACCACCTCCGGGTTGTCGTCGGGCACGGCGGTGGAACGGGCGACAACGTCGACCGCGCCGAGGTTGGCGGCGTCGTGACCGACGGCGATGCCGGCCCCGGCGTCGACGAGGCGCTGGAGGGCCACCGATCGGCCCAGGTCGGATCCGGTCACGGTGTGACCGGTGCCGAGCAGGATCTCGGCGATGGCGCTCATGCCGGCGCCGCCGACACCGATCAGGTGGACCCTCGTGGGGCGGCTCAGGTCGACGAGCCGTGCGGGGTCAGTGGACGCCATCGCGGCGGTCTCCTTCACTGCGGTCGTCTTCACTGTGGTCGTCTTCACTGTGGTCGTCGCCCGTCGGGATGGTGGGGTGTGCCGGTTCGAGGCGACCGGCCGCGACCACGAGGGTGGCCACCTCGTCGGCGGCGTGGGGCCGGGCAACGGCGGCCGCGGCATCGGCCATGCGCCCCCGGCGGGCGGCATCGGCCACGAGCGGGGTGAGCACGTCCCGGAGGTGCTCGGCGTCGAGGGCGGCGTCGTCGACGAGCACGGCTCCGTTGGCCTCGACCAGCTCGCGGGCATTGGCCCGCTGGTGATCGCGGGGGGCCGATGGAAGGGGGACGAGCACCGCCGGCAACCCGGCGACGCTCAGCTCGGCAACGGTCGACGCCCCGGCGCGGCAAACCGCGACGTCGGCCGCCACCAGCAGCTGGGGCATGCGGGTCTCGTACTCGATCAACCGGTAGATCAGCCCCCCGGCCTCCACCGCGGCCGGCGGCTGGCGGAACCGGTCCCAGTCTCGCCGGCCGACGACATGGTGGATGGCCAGGTCGTCGCGGTCGGCCCACCGCTCGGCCAGACCCCGCACGGCCTCGTTCACCCGGGTGGCACCCAGCGAGCCCGACCACACCGCCACGACGGTCCGGTCGGCGGGCAGGTCGAGCTCGAGCCGGGCCCGGTGGCGGTCGGCCGAGGTCACGGCCTCGACGACAGCGGCCCGGCTGGGATTGCCGGTCACGACCCCCTTCGGCAGGTCGGTGTCGGGAAAGGGCAGGGCGCAGGCCGCGGCAAAGCGGCCCATGAGCCGGTTCACGGCACTGGCCCTGGCGTTCTGCTCGCTGACCACCAGGGGCACCCGCAGGACGACGGCGGCGGCCGAGGCGGCGAAGGCGGCGTAGCCGCCGAGGCACACGACGACGGCGGGTCGGTGGCGCAGCACGAGCCAGAAGCCCTTGACCAGCCCGGCCAGGAGTGCGATCACGGCACCGACGGCGGCCAGGCTCGGCCGTCGTTCGATACCGCGACCAGGCAGGAGATCGATGGTGAAGCCGGCCTCGGGCACCAGTATCCGCTCGTTGCCCCGCCGGCCGCCGATGAAGCGGACGTCGGCCCGGGGCACGCCCCGGGCGACGAGGGCCTCGGCGATGGCGATGCCGGGGTTGGTGTGTCCGGCCGTGCCCCCGCCGGTGATGACGATCCTTCTGGTCCTGTGCACCATCACCCCCACCGGTACTTCCTCATCCCTGCGCCCGCCGCGACACGCTCGTCAGGAGGCCGGCGGCCGCCAACGTCATGACGAGGCTGGATCCGCCGGCCGAAACGAACGGCAGGGGTTCCCCGGTGATCGGCAGCACGCCGAGCACCATGCCGATGTTGAAGAACGCCTGGATCAGCAGCCACGAGGTGATGCCGGTGGCGAGAAGCGTGCCGAAGCGGTCGGGGGCGGCCATGGCCGCCTTGAAACCGAACCAACCGATGAGGAGGAACGCCCCGATGACGGCGCTGGCCCCGACGAGACCCACCTCCTCGGCCACGATGGCGAAGATGAAATCGGTGTGGGCGAACGGGAGGAACCCCCACTTCGCCCTGCTGGCCCCGAGACCGACCCCGAACAGGCCACCGGACGCGATGCCCACCTGGCTCTGGATGGCCTGGAGGCCGATGCCCTGCGGACTCTCCCACGGGTTGAGGAAGGCGAGCAACCGGGCCCGGCGGTAGGGGGCGAAGTAGGCGGCGATGGAGGCGGCCACGACTGCCATCGTCAGCCACGCCATCAGGTTCCTCATCCGGGCCCCGGCCACGAAGAGCACGAGGATCGTGACGGCGCCGATGATGATCGGTGTCCCGAGCTTGGGTTGCATGATCATCAACCCCGACAGCCCGGCGAGCACGAGCATCACGGGCCGGACCGTCAGCTCCGGTCGATCCATGCGTCGCTCCCGGCGGGTCAGGAGGTCGGCCATGAAGATGATCATGACCAACTTGGCCAGCTCCGACGGCTGCATCACGAACGGCCCGAATCCCAGCCACCGGGTGGAACCGTTCACCTTGATGCCGACGCCCGGGATGAGGAGGGCGACCAGCAGGGTCACGGTGAGCAGGAGCAGCGGCGTGGCGAGGCGCTGCAGGCTCCGATAGTCGATCCGGCTGGTGATGACGAAGGCCACGGCACCGATCCCGGCCCACACCACCTGGCGCTTGAACTGGAAGAACGGCGACTCGGCGTACTCGTGGAGGCTCGACACCGACGAGGCCGAGAGGACCATCACGAGGCCGAAGAGGGTCAGGCCCAGCACGGTGGCGGTGAGGAAGGCGGCATTCCGCTCGCCGGCGTCGGTCACCGGTAGCCGCTTGCGGGTCGTCCGCCGTCCACCTCGCCGCCGAAGGCCCGACACCTGCACACCGGACGCCGACCGGGACGCCGACCGGTTGCGCGCCGCGGGTCGGGCCCCGCCCCGTCCTGCGGTCGTGCGGCGCCGGGTTGCCGGCGATCGGGTCGTCGCAGCGGCCCCCGATCCGCGCTTCGATCCCGTCGTCGCCTTGGCACGCTTCGCCTTCGCCGGCTGGGCCACCCCCGGTCGTCCGGTCGACGAGGAACCGGCCGGCCGTCGCGCGGTCGAGGTTGGCCTGGTCCGGCTTTGCGAGGTGTCGGTCGTCTTCACGATCCACCCACCCGAGCTTCGAGCACGAGGCGGGTGAAGTCGAGTCCCCGCTCCACGTAGTTCGCGTACCAGTCGTACGACGTGCACCCGGGGGACAGCAGCACGGCGTCGCCCGGGCGGGCCACGGCAGCCGCCCGTTCGATGGCCGTGGCCATGTCGCCGGCGATGACGACCGGCACCAGTCCCTCGAAGACCGCCGCGACCTCGGCTGCGGCATCGCCGGTGGCCACCACGTGGTGAACCGGCGGCACGGTCGAGGCCAGACCGCCGAGGGACAGTCCCTTGTTGCGGCCACCGGCGATGAGGACCACCGAGGTGAACCCGCCGACGGCGGCCTCGGTCGCCTGCGGAACCGTTGCCTTGGAGTCGTTGTACCACTCCACCCCGTCCCAGCGGCCGACGAGCTCGAGGCGGTGAGGCAGGCCGGAGAAGGCCCTGAGGGCGTCGGCGACGGCGTCGGGCCCTGCTCCGGCGGCGAGTGCGGTGGCGGCGACGGCCAGCGCGTTGGCCACGTCGTGGGGGCGGGACCGCTGGAGCTCGGCCACGGCGAGGAGATCACCTTCGGGTCCGACGAGGTGATCGTCGGCCACGTGCCAGGTGGCGGAGCGGTCGTGGAGGGAGAACCGCTCGACCCTCGGTCCGGACGGCAGGTGCGCCATCACCACCGGATCGTCGGCATTGGCGATGGCCACCGCCTCGGGGGCGAGATCGGACCAGATCGAGGCCTTGGCCGCCACGTACACCTCGTAGGAGGCATGGGCGTCGAGGTGGTCGGGGGCCAGGTTGAGCCAGGTCGCCACGCGGGGCCGGAACGAGGCGCTGTGACCGAGTCGGAACGACGAGGCCTCGACGACGAAGACCTCGATGGCCGGGTCGTCGATGGCGGTGACCAGGGGGATCTCGGTGTTGCCCACGGCCGCCGCCCGCCGCCCGGACCGTTCGAGCGCGTCGGTCACGACGGTGGTGACGGTGGTCTTCCCGTTCGTGCCGGTGATGGCGGCGATCGGACGATCGTCCCACAGCCGCGCCAGGTCGAACTCGCTACGGACGGCGAGACCGGCCCGGGCCGCGGCCGCGAACACCGGGTGCCGATCCGGCACCCCCGGGCTCGGCAGCAGGACCGAGGCGGCGGCGGTCAGCGCCTTCAGGGCATCGTCGTCGGGCGCCTCGACCAACGTCAGGCCCAGCTCGGCCGCGGCCTGCCGGGCACCGTCGGTCGGCCGGTCCTCGACGAGCGTCGGCGACCACCCCCGTCGGAGGAGGGCGGCGGCGACGGCTCGGCCGACGACCCCGAACCCCACGACGAGTGGCGCGCTCAGATCGGTCTCGACGGTCATGGGCGGTCCTGGCGGGCATGCCAAGGTGGCCAAGGGATGGTCCTCTCTGTCGGTCGCACCCGCCGTCTCATCGGATCTCCGCCGTCGCCACCCAGTCGGCATAGAACAGGGCAAGACCACCGAGGGTCAGGGCCCCGGCTATCAGCCAGAACCGGATGATCACCTTGGTCTCCTTCCATCCCGCCAGCTCGAAGTGGTGGTGGATCGGCGCCATGCGGAACATCCGCTTGCCCCCGGTGACCTTGAAGTAGCCGACCTGCAGCATCACCGAGGCCGTCTCCATCACATAGATGCCGCCGACGATGGGCAGAAGGAGGTGGGTGTTCGTCACCAGCGACAGCGCGGCCAGGGCCGTGCCTATGGCCAGCGACCCGGTGTCGCCCATGAAGATGTCGGCCGGGGCGGCGTTGAACCACAGGAAGCCGGCGCACGCCCCCATCATCGCCACCGCCACGACGGCGATGTCGAGGGCGTGGGGCACCTCGTAGATGTCGACCGCTTCGCCGCCCTGGCGGAAGATCCAGAAGCCGATCATGGTGAAGGCGGCGAAGGAGAAGATGCCGGACCCGGCGGCCAGACCGTCGAGCCCGTCGGTCAGGTTGACGGCGTTCGAGGTGGCGTAGATGAGCACGACGGCCCACACCACCCAACCCACCGAGCCCAGATCGATGCCGGGGGCGTCGAAGCGGACGAACGACAACTCGGTGTGCACGGAGGTCAGGCGGGACGTGAGCACGGCGAAGGCGACGGCGACGACCAGCAGCCCCGCCGTCTTCAACCGTGCGTTGAGACCGAGGTTGCGGGCCCGGCTCACCTTGATCCAGTCGTCGAGGAAGCCGACCATACCGGCGGCCCCGATGGCCGCCATCACCAGCAGACCGGTACGGGTGATGGTCGAGCCCACGGCGAAGAGCTCGCTGATGAGATCGCTCAGGCCGTACCCCCCGAGGGCGCCGGCGACGATGGCGAGACCGCCCATCGTCGGCGTGCCCGCCTTGACCATGTGGCCCTGTGGGCCGTCCTCGCGGATGGGCTGACCGATCCGGGATCGGGTCAGCACGTCGATCAGGACCCGGCTCAGCACCGCTGACAGTCCGTAGGCGATGGCGGCGGCGAGCATGAGCCGGATCACGTTCGCGCCCCGAGTTCCTCGACCACGACCTGTCGATCGTCGAACGGGAGTTCCCGCTGGCCGATGACCTGGACCGTCTCGTGGCCCTTGCCGGCGATGACGACCACGTCGCCGGGCCGGGCCGCGGCGAGGCCGATGGAGATGGCGCGACGGCGGTCGGGCTCGACGATGGCGGTCGTTGCCGCCGGGTCCATGCCACCGACGACGGCGGCGATGATGGCATCGGGGTCCTCGCCCCGGGGGTTGTCGGACGTCACGATCACGACGTCCGCCTCTCGCTGGGCCGCGGCCCCCATCTCCGGTCGTTTGTCGTGATCCCGGTCTCCGCCACACCCGAACACTAGGACCACCCGCCCCCGGGAGACCTGGCGGGCGGCGGCCAGAACGGCGACCAGGGCATCGGGGGTGTGGGCGTAGTCGACGGCGACGGTGAACGGCTGACCGATGTCGACGAGCTCGAACCGGCCCCGCACGGGTTCCGTGGCACACAGGGCGTCGGCGATGTCGGCGAGGTCGAGGCCGAGCTCGGCCCCGGCCGTCGCCGCCGCCAGGGCGTTGGCGACATTGTGGTGCCCGGCCAGGTGCAGGACCACCTCGTGGCCTCGCCAGCGAAAGCGGGAGATCGGCCCGTCCAAGGTCAACCCCTCGGCGTCGGCCAGCCCGTAGGCCACCGTCGTCATCCCGTCCATCGCCGCCAACCGCTCGAGCAGACGCGCCCCGTACGGATCGTCGCCGTTGACGACGGCGAGCGGGGTGACCACCGGATCGAAGAGCCTGGCTTTGGCCTCGAAGTAGCTGGCCTGGTCGTGGTGGAAGTCGAGATGGTCGCGTCCGAGATTCGTGAAGATGGCAGCGGCGAAGCGGGTGCCGGCCACCCGGTGCAGGGCGAGGGCGTGGGACGACACCTCCATTGCCACCATGCGGACACCCCGTTCGTGGGCGTCACGTAGGCTCCGTTGGAGGTCGGGCCCCTCGGGCGTGGTGCGCGACCCGGTGAGGGTGCCGAAGATCTCCGTCCGCTTCCCCACCCGGCCCCAGATGTCGGCCAGCAGCTGGACGACCGAGCTCTTGCCGTTGGTGCCGGTCACGCCGATGACGGTCAGCTGGCGCGACGGGTGGTGATGGACGGCCGCCGCCGCCGACCCCATGGCCGCCCTGACGTCGGGCACGATCAGCTGGGGCACGGGCAGTTCGAGACGGTGGTCGACCATCAGGGCGGCGGCCCCGGCGGCCACCGCGTCGGGGGCGAAACGATGGCCGTCGGCCTGCGAGCCCCGGACGCAGCAGAACAACCAGCCCGGCTCGACCGCCCGCGAATCGTGGGTGACGTCGACGATGTCGGCCGGCGGTACGTCGTCGGGGAGCCCGACGGCCGCCGCCACCGCGTCCAGCCCCGTCACCGGTCGCCTTCGTCCAGGGCGACGGCGGTATCGGCGACGGACGGACCCGCCACGTCGACCTCGGCGGGCAGGCTGCGAACCCGCCCCTCGGGGGTCACGGCCATGCCGGCCGGGGACCCGGGGGGGATCTCGAGCAGGCGGGTGGCGTACTCGGCGATCTCAGCGAAGACGGGGGCGGCGACGGCCGATGCGGTCCAGTCGCTCTGAGGTTCGTCGACCACGACGGCCATCGTCAGCTGGGGATCGTCGGCCGGCAGGTAGCCGACGAAGCTGACCACATAGCGACGATTGCGGTCCGATCCGTAGCCCAGCGTGCCCGAGCCGTCATCGAAGACCTTCCAGGCCGTGCCCGTCTTGCCGGCGACGGCGTAGCCGGGCACGCCGGCGTTGGTGCCGGTACCGACCTCGACCACGGCCCGCAGCGACCGCGTGACCTCGGCCGCCGTGTCCTCGGACACGATGCGACGCTGGTCGGGGAGGGCGGCGCTGTGAATGTTGCCGTCGGCGGCCTCCATCGAGCGCACCAGCGTCGGTTGGACGAACATGCCCCCGCTGGCGAAGACGTTGTAGACCAGCAGGAGTTGGGTGGCGTTGACGGTCAGCCCCTGCCCGATGGGGATCGACCCGTAATCCGAGCCCCACCATTCGTCGGGGTGACGGAGGGCGCCGTTGCTCTCCCCGGCGAAGTCCAGACCCGTCGGGTGTCCTACGCCGAAGGCCCTCATGTAGTCGTAGACCGTGTCGGCCGACAGGCGCTGAGCCACCAGGATGGTGCCCACGTTCATCGAGTTGGCTATGATCTGGGAGATCGGGTACGGGGCGATCGGATGGCTTGGGTGATCGGCGAACCCCTTCCCGCCGACGACGATCCGGTTCGGCACCTCGACCAGGGTGTCAGCGGTGTAGCCGAGCTCCTCCGTGGCGGCCGCCACCACGATCGGCTTCATCACCGAACCCGGTTCGAACGTGTCGATGAGCGCGGCGTTGTAGCCGGCTACCGCACAGTCGCCGGTCTCGTCGTCGCGCCGGACGGCGGCCATGGCCAGCACCTCGCCCGTGTGAGGGTCGCCGACGACGGCGGTGGCCCCCGCCGCCCCGGTGGCGTCGCAGTGATCGATGAGGGTCTGTTCCGCCACGTACTGGATCCGGTGGTCGATGGTGAGGGTGATGTCGTAGCCGGCGGTGGCCGGGTCGACCTTCCAGTCGCCGACGCTGATGCTGCCGAATCGGCCTCGTTCGAACTGCTCCGTTCCTGGGATCCCGGTCATCACCTCGTTGTACTGCAGCTCGACGCCGGTGATGCCCTGTTCGTCGGGATCGACCCGCCCCACGATGGCGTTCGCCAGCTCACCGGCCGGGTAGACGCGATTCTCCTCGGGCAGGACGAAGATGCCGACGAGGGCGTCGTCGTCACCCGTCTCCAGGCCCTGGATCCTGGTCACTGCCTCGTCGTCGACGCTGCGGGCCAGGAGGCTGAACCGGTCGGTCTCGGAGTCGGGTGTCAACTGCTCGGTGAGGGTGGCGCTGTCGATGCCGAGTATGGGCCCGAGCAGGATGGCCGTTCCGGCGGGATCGGCGACGAGGGTCGGGTCGGCCACGATCTGGTGGCTCGGCGTCGACGCTGCCAGCACGAAGCCGTTCCGGTCGAGGACGCCGCCCCGGTAGCCAGCGATCTGGCGGGTCCGGGTGCGCTGATCCTCGCCGAGGGAGCGATAGCGGTCGGCCCGCACCGTCTGCAGATCGACCAGCAGGGCGACGAAGCCGGCGCCGATGATGACGAAGACGGCCAGCAGTGCGATCAGGCGATTTCGGGGATCCCTCGGCTTGGTCGTCCGCCTGAAGGTGGTTCTCCGCTTCGCCGCCCGGGCTGACGCCCTCGCCTGGGTCATTCCGCCTCGAGCGCCGCCGCCGGCTCCAGGTAGACCGGCTGCGCCGCCCGAACCATGCCCAGCTCCTCTGCCCCCTCCACGATCGTGGCGGGCGACGACGCCTCGTCGACGGCGCGTGCGATCCGGGCCTTCTCCGTTTCCAGCTCACCGATCTGAGCCCGCATCAGGTCGAGATCCTGTTGGCTCTCGACGAGGGTGGCGTGCACGAACGCCACCACGAAGAAGGCCGACAGCACGACCAGGAACAGCATGAGGACGGCGTTGCGGCGCCGGGCCCGGCGCCGGATCGCGGCCTGATCCAGTACCCGCAGCTCGGGGCGTTTGGCGGTCCGCCTGGCGGCGGGGGCGGTCTGGCGACGGTAGGCGACTGCTGCGGTCATCGGGGGTCCTCGAAGCGGGTGGTGGGTCGATGGGTGGATGGAACGGCGGTGGCTGGTCGGCGGTTCATGCCGCCACCCGCTCGATGGCACGGAGCCGGGCGCTGGCGGCCCGGCGGTTCTCGGCGACCTCGGCGGCCCGCGGCCGGCGGGCCAGGGGACGGAGGGCGACGAAATCGGGGCGGCGGTCGATCACGGGCAGCCCCGGAGGATCGTCCGAGGTCGACCGGCGGCGGAAGACGTCCTTGACGATGCGGTCCTCGCCCGAGTGGTAGGTGAGGACGAGACCCCGTCCGCCGACAGCGAGGACGTCGAGCGCGGCCTCAAGCGCCGGCTGGAGCACGTCGAGCTCGGCATTGACCTCGATGCGCAGGGCCTGGAAGGTCCGTTTGGCCGGATGGCCCCCGGTTCGCCGCGCTGCGGCGGGGATGGCGCCGACCACGACCTCGGCCAGCTCGGCCGTCGAGCTCAGGGGGCGGGCGGCGACGATGGCGTCGGCGATACGGCCGGCGAAGCGCTCGTCGGCGTTGCGACGGAGGACGACGGCGAGCCGGGACCGATCGTAGCCGTTGACCACGTCGGCCGCGGTGAGATCCGACGACGGGTCCATGCGCATGTCGAGCGGGCCGTCGTTGCGGAAGCTGAAGCCGCGCTCGGGGCGGTCGAGCTGGGGGGAGCTGACGCCGAGGTCGAACAGGAAACCGCACAACCGCTCGACACCGAGGTCGTGGAGGACTTCGGCCAGATCGTCGAACCGTGACCGGCGGAGGCGAACCCGGTGGCGGTGGGCGTCCGTCGCCTCCTCCGCCGCCGCCAGGGCGTCGGGGTCACGATCGAGGCCGACGAGGAGGAGATCCGGCCGCCGGTCGAGGATGGCGGCGGCGTGGCCGCCCCCACCAACGGTGGCGTCGAGCCAGTCGCCGTGGGGAACGTCCTCCGTCAAGGCCACGATCTCGTCGACCATGACCGGCCGGTGCACGAACGGCGTCGAATCGTCGTTGGCAACCATTGCGCTCGACGGGCTCGACGTCCGCTGGATTCGGCCATCGATAACCTCCCGGGCTACGGCACACGCCAGGATTTCTCTCCTGGACATGCTGGAAGGGGTAGCGGGCGGAGTTGTGGGGCAGAAGCACCCCTACCTGCATCCCGGGAGGCAATCGATGAACGACTCCGGCAATCGGTTCGCCCATCCTCCTTTCCTGTCGTCGTTGATGTGTCGGTGGGGGCCGAGACCCCGAATGGCCTACAGACCGAGCCTGGCGACCGCTTCGGCCAGTTCGGCCGCGGTCTCCTCGCTTCCCTGGTCTGCGGCATACGCCTCGGCGGGCCAGATCTCGACCCGATCGAACAAGCCGCTGACCACGACCTGGGAGGCGAACCCCAGCTCGTTCAGCAACTCGCGAGGCAGCGTTATCCGTCCGGCCGAATCCAACTTCACGTCCCTGACGCTGTTCATCAGCTTCCTGAAGACCCGCATCGAGATACGGGAGGCTTCGGACTCGGCCTTCCACTTCTCTGCAACGGCCCGAAAATCCTCCGGGCTCCAAAGGCCGATGCAGCCGTCGAGCAGGGTGACATAACCCCGCTCGGCCACATGGGCGCGGAAGGGAGCGGGCAGTACGACTCGACCCTTGTCGTCGAGGGCGTGTTCGTACTGGCCGACGAACAACGTTGCACTCCTCTCTCCCCGTTCACTCGCTTCTCAGCTACTCGTCCTTCCGCTCCGGATCGTTCCGAAGCGGCTGCCGTGCGCCGCCGGCGAGACCTCCCGGCATCGGTCGGCCTACGCCAGACGACCGATGCGGCGGGAGAACTCACGACTACCCACGTAGCGGGGTTCATCTCCCACTGCGTGACACATTATGACACTTGGCCCCACTTTGCAACGATTTCGACCCCGAAGAGTGCGATCTACCCACGTTGAGCGCGAACACCTGTTCGGTTGTGAACGGAGCACGGGCTCGTGACCTGGGGTTTCGGGTCATCGCGGGCCGAGGGCGTGGTGGGGGGCGGGGTGGGGCGGGAT
>JBHJNQ010000027.1:0-37308 GCA_050330635.1 Acidimicrobiales bacterium
GGCCCGTACTTCTTCTCGATGGCGGCGGCCAGATCCTTCGGCTCGTCGGTCGCCGTCGGGTCGAGGAGGTAGGCCCGCCAGCGGATCTCGACCTCGTCCGACCAGTCGAGCTGGTCGAGCGCCCGCTCCAGTCGGCGCTTCCCGAGGAAACACCAGGGACAGATCACGTCGGACCAGATGTCGATGCGCACGAGACCGAGGCTAGTGGTCGGTCGGAGCCAACGCCGGGTCGGGCCGATGGCGGCCGGCCCCGATCCGCTCACCGCCCGGGGCGCCCGCTTGCGACATCGAGCGACAGCTATCGTTGCCCCGGTGAGCGTGGCGCCACCAGCGATAGCCGGCCTGACCGTCCACGAGCAGATCGGTCGTGGGGGGTTCTCGACCGTCTGGCGGGCCGTCGACGACGCCATGGGCCGCCAAGTGGCAGTCAAGGTGCTGTCGGCGCAGCTGACCGACGACTCGACGGCCATGCGGTTCGAGCGGGAGTGCCGGGCGCTCGGTGCAGTGGCCGGGCATCCCAACATCGTGACCGTCCATCAGGTGGGCACCACCCCCGAAGGCTTTCCGTTCATCGTGATGGCCTACGAGCGCAACGGCTCGTTCGGTGACCGCCTGGCCGTCGGCGGTCGGGTGCCGTGGACCGAAGCGGTGACCGTCGGGCTGGAGATGGCGGAGGCGTTGGAGGTGGCCCACGGTGCGGGCGTCCTTCACCGTGACGTCAAGCCCGACAACATCCTGGTCGGCGACTACGGCGACCCCAAGCTGACCGACTTCGGGATCGCCCGCCTGGTCAACGGGCCCCACACCACCACGGGATCGGTGTCGGCCAGCGTCGTCCACGCCCCACCCGAGGTGCTCCACGGCCGGGCCCCGGACGCCAGCGCCGACGTCTACTCGCTGTGCTCGACGATCTACACGCTCATCTCCGGATCGCCGCCGTTCTACCGGCCGGACGACGAGTCGCTGTTGCCGTTGATCACCCGGATCAGCACCCAGCCGCCGCCCCGGTTGGCGCCGCCCGTGCCCGATGCCCTCAACGACGTGCTCACCGACGGTCTGGCCAAGGACCCCGGGGAGCGGATCCCGACTGCGGCCGAGCTGGCCGGGCGGTTGCGCTCCGTGGCCCCGCCGGCCACCGTCGGATCGGCCACGCCGGGGTGGGCCCCACCGATCGATCCGAGGGCCACTGCGCCCGGGTGGGCCCACCGGTCGATCCGAGCGCCACCGCGCCCGGGTGGGGCCCACCGACCGATGTGTCCAGGGCGGCGACGCCGAACCGCTCGACACTGCCGTTGGCGGCGACGCCGGCTCGTAGCGCGGGGAGGGGGCCGGTCCACGGATCGTCCGATCCCGATCGACGGTCGAGCACCGACGCGACGGTGGTGGCTGCGTTCGCCGCCGGCGAACCTCGGCGGCTGCGCACGGCCGTGGTCGGGGCGGGGGTGGTGCTCGCCCTCGCCGTGATCGCCGTGGCGTCGTGGGGGTTGTTCGGACGGGGCGACGCCGGCGAGGCGGTGTCGTCCACTACGACGATCCCCACCACCGCGGCCCCGATCGACACCACCGCTGCGTCGCAGCCGGTCGACACCGCCGACACGACGTCGCCCCCGAACGTCGATCCCGACCCGACCGGCGAGCCCGAGGACGAGGTGGTGAGCCCCGCCGTCGAGCTCGTCGACGTGCTGATCGGCACCGACGACCTCGAGGCGAACATGCTGGTGCTCGAGGAGGGAACGAGGGAGATCGACGATCCCGACCACCCCCTGCGGGAGCTCGCTGTCTGCTCCACCCAGGTCGACCTGACCGGCGTCGGGGCCGGAGCCAACCGGGTGCTGGTCCAGCCCACCTTCGGTCCGACCACGATCGTGGCGTCGTCGGTGACCGTCACCGAGAGCCCGGAGCGGGCCCGGGCCGTCGCTTCCGACATCCTGGCCGCCGCCCGGAGCTGCACCGAGTACACGAACGGACTGGCCGAGGTGTCGATCGGCCCTGCTCGTGGAACGGGCCGAGGCCAGGACCGGCTGATCCGGCTCGCCGAGCCCGTGCACCCACCCCGCTCGACGTGCCCGTTCATCTTGCATGGTTTAGCGATCAGCCGATCGCGGGTAGGAGCGTGATGAACAGTAGCCACGACCCCGGACCCTGATCGTGCCCTACCACCATCATTGCCTTGTCTACGACGACGACGCCGAGCTCGCCCCGGTGGCGAGAGGCGTCATGGAGAGCGTTTGGCGCGGCGACCACGTCGTCGTAGCGGTCGACGAACGGACGGCTGCCGTTCTGGCGCCCCTCTGCGACCTCGGCGTCGCCACCCGGCTCGACCCCGACACCACGAGTCCCGCCGCCACGTTGCACCGCTATCGACAGTTGTTCGACCGGCTGTTGGACGAGCGGTCGGCGCCCATCAACGTCGTCGGTCTCGTGCCGGCGCGAACGCGACAACAGTGGACCCGATGGGCCCGCTACGAGGCCGTCGTCAACGTCGCCCTCGCCCACTATCCCCTGACCGGCCTGTGCCTCTATGACCGTCGCTTCACCGCCGAGAACATTGTGGACGAGCTGATGAAGACCCACCCGTGCATGTGGGGGTCGTCGTCGTGTGGTCCCAGTTCCCACTACGTCGAGCCCGTGCACTACCTCGCCGACCATCTGCCGGAGCACCGACTCCAACCCGACCGACCGGCCGATGCCATGGTCGAGGAGCCGACACCGCTGACGGCCCGTCACTGCCTCGAAGCCCTCATGAGCGACCGAACCGACGCCCGCACCGGCCTCAATCTCGAGATCGCCCTCAGCGAGGTGGTCACCAACGCCGTCGTCCACGGGGCGCCCCCCATAACGATGCGGTGCTGGCTGGAGCCCACCTCCATCGTCTGCGCCGTCACCGACAGCGGACCCGGTGTGTCCGACCCCTTGACGGGGTGGCTGCCACCCGTCGACCCGCTGGCCCTCGGCGGTGGCCGTGGGTTGTGGGCCGCCCGACAGATCACCGACGACCTCACGATCGTCAGCCACCCGGGTGACTGCACCGTGACCTTCACGGCGTCACTCCCTCCGATCCGCCCGATACCCAACTGAGCGTCGATGCCCCGCCACTCGGCGCGGCCGGCCCCTGGTACCCCGCTACAAGATCTGAGCACGCAGCGCTTCTCAGCTGGCCGCCCCGAGCTGTGCTCTGATCGCCGACGGAGTGGCGTCTATCAATCTGCCCGCTCCGGTGACGGCGGTCGGAACACTGTGGCTGCCGTCGCGATGAGCGGCCACCCATTCGGCCGCCTCGGGGTCCCTCGAGATGTTGACCCATGACACGTCATGGCGAGCGCTACCCAAGCCGCGCTTGAGTCGATCGCAATACCTGCAACCAGGCCGCCAGTAGACGATCACATCATTGTCGCCAGCTGCCGCCTGTGCTGCGGCGTGGCTGATATGTGGACCGCCCCGATTGGACCGGGTCCACCAGAGCAGCCAACTGAGGAGGAAGAGGAGCAGCACCAGCAGGATTGTGGCGAAGACAACGTCACCCTGCAGGTAGTTGATGACCACCACGATCAGTCCGGCCACGACGGCCGAAAAGCCGATGTTGCGTCGATAGTCGTTCAGCACGTCCCTCCATGGGCAACGATTGTCTGCCGGCCGTCCTCCACGAATTTTCCCCGTTCAGGAGGTCGGCTGCAATTCGCCCCGGCCTCCACCGACCTGGCCCGGACAGCCCGGCGGCAACAGTCGATCCAGGTGGTATCCGTGCCGGTTCGGTGGGGACAAGCTGGGGAAGTCGCGATGCATGGACGATACTGGGGACGTGGGTACGGGGAGCAGGGTCGGTCTCGAGGTGCTGGGGCCTCTGCGCGTATGGGACGAAGCTGGTGTCGATATCACGCCCTCCGGGGTGCTGCAGCGGCGACTGCTGGCCCTCCTGGTTCTGCGTCGCGGTCAGGTGGTCACGGTTGATGCCGCTATCGAGGCACTGTGGCCGTCGGAGATGCCTCGCGATGCGGTCGCTGCGCTGCAGAACCACCTCTCGAGGCTGCGCCATCTGCTTCCGGTCGACGTCATCGAGTCGGTCGCCTCCGGCTATCGCCTCGATCCGATACGTGTCGACGTCGATGCCGACCGTCTCGGTGTTCTGCTCGCCGATGGCTCCCTCGACGCGACGGCCAGGATCGAGGTGCATGAACTGCTCGCGGGGTGGCGGGGACCCGCGTACCCCGAACTGGAGGATGTCGATGCCGCCTGGGGCGAGGCGGCGGGTCTCGAGGAGCTGCGAGTGCGCGCCACCGAGGCGCTCGCAGAGGCTCGGTTGGCGGCAGGTGACACCGGCGGCCTGGTCGCTGACCTGACGGGGCTGGTGGCTCGGGAGCCTTTGCGCGAGCGCCCTCACGCCCTGTTGATGTCAGCGTTGGCGGCCATGGGGAGGACGGCCGAGGCACTCCGGGTGTACGACGACTTCCGCCGGATCCTCGGCGACGAGTTGGGCATCGCGCCGTCGCCGGCGCTGCACGCGCAGCACTCCGCCCTGCTCGGCGGGTCGGGCCCGACCGTGCCCCACGCCGAGATCACCGCGCTGCCGGAGCCGGCGACCGCGCTCGTCGGGCGAGAGCGGTTGCTCGACGAATTGTTGGTCCGCGTCGAGAGGGCGCGTGTGCTGACCCTCGTCGGGCCGGGAGGTGTCGGAAAGACGCGCCTGCTCCTCGAAGTCGGTCGTTGCGTTGGGTCGGCAGAGCCGGATCGATGGGTCGTGTTCTGCGAGCTGGCCAGGGCCGACTCGGAGACGGCGATCGATGCGGTTGCGTTGGCGTTGGGAATCGATGCTCGACTCGGGGTGTCGCCCACCGGGCGAGTGGTCGAGTTGCTCGGGTCCAGTGACGCTGTTCTGCTGGTCGACAACTGCGAACACGTGCTCGATGCGATCGCAGAGTTCGTCGAGACGGTGGTGCGCCGATGCCCGAACGTGACCGTGCTGGCCACGAGCCGCGAACGGTTGCGGGTACCGGGCGAGCACGTGTGCGTCGTCTCGACGTTGCTGGCCGGAGGCGACGACGCAGCGGCGGTCGAACTGTTCGTGGAGCGAGCCCGTACGGTCCGGCCGGGCTTCGAGCCCGAAGGCGACGAGCGGGCGTGCGTCGTCGAGATAGTGCGACGCCTCGACGGGTTGCCGCTGGCCATCGAGCTGGCGGCAGCTCGGTTGCACACCCACGAGGTCCGCGAGATCGCCGCAGGGCTCGACCGCCCACTGTCGCTGCTGTCTGCCGGGTTTCGAACGTCGCTGCGGCATTCGTCGTTGGCCGCGGTCGTGGCCTGGTCGTACGAACTCCTCGGCGACGAGTTGCAGGAGGTCTTCGCCGCGTTGTCGATCTTCGCCGGGCCGTTCAGTGTGCGCGATGCAGCTGCGGTATGCGGCACCGGTCCAGAGCCGGCCGCCGACGCGCTGGCCCAGTTGGTCGAGCGGTCGTTGGTGATCCGGGTGCCCGGGAGTCGTTTCGTCCTCTTGGAGACGTTGCGGGCGTTCGGCATCAACCGCCTGTCGGTGTCAGGTCGCGTCGACCTCGTCGGTGAACGGCACGCCGGCCGGATGATGGAGTGGGTGACAGACGCCGCCGAGGGAATGCACGTTCCTGGTGGACCGGGGCTTGCCGAGGTCGACGATGCGATAGCGGAACTGCGCAGCGCTCTGGGTTGGCTCCTCGACCATCAGCTCGCCGAAGATGCAGGCCGCCTCGTTGATTCTCTCGCCAACTACGCGGTGTTGCGACTCCGGCCCGACGTCCTGGCCTGGTCGGAACGGGTCATCGCCTCCGACCCTGAGAACCTGAGTCCTGTGGCATCGCGAATGTGGGCGGCCGCCGCCTACGCGGCATGGATGGCGGGCGACATGACGGAACTGGAGGCCCGCAGCCACCGCGCGGTTGCTGTGGCCGAACGCAACGACGTCGGTATGTCACAGCTGGCGGCGACCATTCGGGGCAACGTAGAGCTGTTCGAGGGCCGACTCGAGGCCGCTGCGGGATGGTACCGACGGGCAGTGGAGGCAGCGGCGAATCCGACACAACGGTGGATCGCTCGTGGTGCCGAGCTGCTGGCACTGGGGTATGCAGGCCAACCGCACGCTGGCGAGTTCGCCGATGCCGCGATCCGAGAGGTCGGCGAGCTCGAGACCGCGCCCGCGGCGTACGTGTGGTACTGCGCGGCTGAAGCGGTGATGCTCGTCGACGTCGAACTGGCGAGAGCACGGTTCACCCGATCGGTCGAGCTGGCGGAGCTGACCAAGGCATCGTTCGTCCAAGGCCTTGCGGGGGCGTCCAAGGCGTCGATCGAGGCACGATACGGGGATCCTCGCGTCGCCGCGGCGGACTACCGCTGGCTGATCCCCCACTGGCAGCGGGCCGGGATGTGGTCGACCCAGTGGACCATGTTGCGTTCGATCGTCGGTGTGCTCGAGCGGCTCGGGCGCCACCGGGAGGCGGCGGTGCTCGAGGGTGCCGTGCGCGCAACGGACGCAGGACATCGCATCTTCGGTGCCGACGAACTTGCCCTCCGGGAGATCGGCGCCCGTCTACGCACCGCCCTCGGCAGCGAGATCTACGAGGTGGCGCGCAGCCAGGGCGCAGTGCTCGACGGCCGAACTGCCGCCGAGCACGCGCTCGCGTCCCTCTGATCGCTCACGAGGTCCAGCGGCGACGTTCACCAACGCGGTTGCTCGCCGAGGACGCCGAGCACGGTCTTGCCGACCATCTCGTGGGCCAGCGCATCGTTGGCCGGATGGAAGCCGCCGCAACGGACGTCTCGGTAGAGGCGTTCGAGTTCGTTGCCGCGGAACATGCCGGCCCCACCGACGACGTCGAGCGCCACGTCGACGACTCGCTTGGCCGCCTCGACGGCGCGCCACTTCATCGAGTACACCTTCGATACCCACCCTTCACCATGGTCGACCCCGGTCACCCAGTCGTCGACGAACCGTTCGAGCGTCGCTGAGGCAGCGTCGAGTTCGAGATACATCTCGGCCACCTGATGCTGAACGAACGGGTTGTAGGCGTAGGCGCCGCGCTCGATGGCGACCGACTTCTTGCCCCGAGCGGCCTCAATCGCGAGTTCGAGAGAACGGTCAGCGATACCGAGGTAGACAGCGGCCATCAATGACAGGGGCCACATCGTCATGGCGACGAGGAACAGGTCGTTCCCGTCGCCGGCCGGGGTCACCCGACCGATCCGCTCGTCGGGAACGAACACCGCGTCGAGGATCGTGTCGTGGCTCTGGGTGGGCCGCATCCCGAGCGTGTCCCAGGTCTCCACCACGGCGACACCGGCGCTGGAGCGCTCCACGAAGGCGTGAACGATCTGCGGGCCGCCGGGTGCGTCGGCATCGATGGCATGGGCACCGAGCCAGTTCCAGGAGGGCCCGTTGGAACCGAACTGCTTGTGGCCGGTGAGCCGGTAGCCGCCCTGTACCCGCGCCGCGGCACAGGTGGACATCAGCACGGGTAGGTCGTTCCCGGTCTCGGCGTGCCCGGCGGCGAACACCTCACCGGCGACGGCAGCCTCGAGGATCCAGCGAAGCGACGTGTCTCCCGCCCGCTCCAGTTCCGTCGCGATACCGATCCAGTACGTGTGCATCGTCATGGCCAACGCCGTCGCCGGTGCGTAGCGGGCGAGGCGGCGCTGGCTTGCCGCCATCTGCACCAGGTCGAGCCCGGCCCCGCCGAACTCGGTCGGCACGGCAGCAGCCAGGTACCCGAATGACCGCAGCTCTTCGAGGTCCTCGTGGAAGTAGGTATTGCTCCGATCGAGTTCGTCGGCCCGGGCCCGGAAGCCCTCCAACATCTCGACGGGCAGTTCGTAGCGGACAGGGTGGAGGTTGATCATTGGTTGGGTCATGCCGGACAACCTCGACCGGGCAGCTGTCAAGGCGCTCGCAGCCGCTGTCACACGGCGGGGGTCGGTGAGAGCGGCGTGACAACGGCCCCCTCCAGGGTCGGTCGCATGACCACACATCTCCGCACTCATCCGTCCGAGCTCGGCACGATCCTGTCGATCTGGGCCCACCCCGATGACGAGACCTACCTCGCCGGCGGGATCATGGCCGCTGCAGGCGACCACGGCTGCCGTGTCGTTTGTGTGACGGCAACATCCGGCGAGCACGGCACGGCCGATCCCGTCACCTGGCCGCCGCATCGGCTGGGAACGGTTCGGCGCTGGGAGGCAGGGGCCGCCATGGCGATTCTCGGGGTGGACGAGCATCACGTGCTCGACTACCGCGACGGTGGACTCCGCCACGACGATCAAGACGCGATCGAGGAGATCGGGCGGCTGATCGACGACGTCCGACCCGACACCGTCCTGACATTCGGAGCCGACGGCATGACCTTCCACCCCGATCACATCGCCGTCCACCACTGGGTCACCGCTGCCTGGCGGCAACGCACCCGCCCGAGCCGGCTGCTCTACGCGACGACGTCGGTGGAGTTCATCGCCCGGCATCGCGATGCGTTCGAGGAATGGAACATGTACATGACCGACGAACGCCCGACCGGCGTGGCGGCCGACCAGATCAGCGTCCACGTCCGCCTGAGCGGCATGGAACTCGACCGCAAGCTCGCTGCGCTCCGGGCCATGTCGACCCAGACGAGCGGGCTGATCGAGATGCTGGGTCCCGACACGTACGCCGAGCAGATCCGCGAGGAATGGTTCGTCGACCCCCAACCCCGCCGGACGAGTTGTCCGACGAGGAACGAGCCCTCGTACCACTGAGAGGAGACCAGGGCGCACCGCCTGCAACCTTGGGACTTCTCGGCGTCTTCCCCGATCAGAGCTGGTGCCCGGGGCGGGAATCGAACCCGCACGGCCTTGCGGCCCGAGAGGTTTAAGCTCTCTGCGTCTGCCATTCCGCCACCCGGGCTGGGCGACCCAATCGTAGACGGGCCCGTCGGGTGGCTCGGGACAACAGCCTGACGGACGAGCGGCCCGTCACCGACGGCGCACGAAGCGGTCGAGTAGCGGATCGGCCAGGAGCCGCACGGCAATGCTCGCCGCTCCCAGCTGCAGCACCACACCCATCCACTTGATGGCGACGTACAGGCCGCCGGTGTCGAAATCGGCCAGGGACACGCGGAGGTTGGCGCCGGCCGGGGCGGCGTTGGCATCGTCGACTGCGACCCCCTCGACCGTCGCGTCGTCGACCGGATCGCCGCCGACCGCGTCCTCGTCATCATCGGCCGCCACGGGGCCGAACAGGCAGGAGCCGTCGGTTCGCCCGACGAGCGCGAACTTGCGGGACCGCTCGTACTCGACCAGGGGCCGCCCCAGCGCATCGCCGTGGCCGCTGCACGCCTGCTGGGTACCGAGCGTGTCGACCGGGCCATACAACCGACCGGCCACGACCATGGCGGCGAGGGCAGCTCCGACCAGGATGGCGACCACCACCCACGTCATCGGATCGCCAGCGATCGACGGGGTTCGTTTGGCAACTGCGGGCTGCGTCATCGAGGTCGCCCCCCTCCTCCGTCGGCTCTGCGCCTCAGCGTAGGCATCGGCGGCCGGGCTTCCTCAGCGACGCCACCCCGTCATCCCACCCGCCCTGTCACGCTGCGAACGACGCGGGGAGCGTCCCTCGGCCCGCCTCCACTTCACCGTCGAGCAGAGCGGCGGCCGCCGCCCACAGCTCGTCCCGCAACTGGGCCGCCTCGATCCCGGACCGGCCCGAGGCGACCACCACCCCCTCGACCATGTCGCCGAGCACGGCCACGGTCGGGCGGTTCCGCAGTGTCACCGAGACGGTGGCGGTGCCGTCGCTCTCGGAGCGGATGGAGCGCCGCAGGCCCGGCGTGCGGGGTGGGCTGCGGAACGCCGGAGCCTCGATCCCCCTGCCACGAGCGGCCTCGCCCAGCCGGCGGGCCAGGGCGGCGAAGCGCAACGAGGTGAGCTCGCGGCCCAACCACCCGCCGGGCGTCCCCGCCATGTCGGTTCGATCCTGTGGTGCTGTTCGATCCTGTGGTGCTGCCATGTCGGACTCCGCTTCTGCTTCCCAGGAGATCTTCCTGCACGTGTTCTGCACGTCCCACCAACTCGCTGAGGACCAGTGTGCCGTCGGGCTGTGACAGCGACGGGTCCATCACCCCGGTCCGGCGCTGAGGGCCCTAGCGTGGGGCGACGCCCGTCGAGCGGCTCGACGGCACCCGGGGTGAGACCTAGCGGAGATGTCAGACCTCACAGCGCAGCCCAAGCTGAATCCCGCGCAGCAGCAGGTCACCGACGATCTCGGGGCCCGCCGCGAGGACCGGCCCAGCTTCCGTGACGACCTCCGCGACCACCTCCGCCACGAGCTCACCGACGCCCTCGAACCGCTCCTGGCCGAGTTCGGCGACGACCCTGCCCTCGACCTCCCCCTCTTCGTCTCCAAGCGTGATCTTTCCCTCATCCACGGGTGCGAGGCCCGCTTCGTGGCCGAGAAGGCCGCCGACGACTTCGCCTGGACCGTGCCCATGGCCCGGGGAACCGTGCTCCACAAGGCCGTCGAGATGCTCGTCACGTGGCGCGGCGAGCCCACCCCGCTCGAGCTCGTCGACGCCGCCCTCAACCGTCTGGAGCACGATGAGCGCGGCGTCGGGCCCTTCATCCGAACACTGGCGGAGCCCGACCGGGCGGAGCTGGCCGGGCTCGTCAACGACATGCTGGCCGCCTTCATGGAGACCTTCCCCCCGCTGAGCCGACGGTGGGTCCCGGTGGCCGAGTCCCGGGTCAGGGCCGAGCTGTGCGACGACCGGCTCACCCTGCAGGGAAAGGTCGATCTCAGCCTGGGGCGCTCGGAGGGCCCGGTGGCGGGGAAGGTCCTCATCGACCTGAAGACCGGCCGCCCCACGCCCCACCACCTCGACGACCTCCGCTTCTACGCCCTGCTGGAGACCCTGAAGGTCGGCACACCCCCTCGTCTCCTCGTCAACTACTACCTCGAGGCCGGCGAGCCACGACGCGAGGAGGTGACCGAGGACCTTTTGTGGTCGACGGCGAAACGGGTGGTCGACGCGGTGTCCAAGGTGGTCGAGCTTCAGGCCGCCACGTGCGCCCGCGTGGCCGTCACGTCACCGGGGCCCGGCTGCCGGTGGTGCCCGGCCGCACCCGCCTGCGACGACGGCCAGCGATGGCTCACCCGGGATGACAACGATGAGGACCTCCCCGACTGAGGGCGGCCTCCCGCTCCAACCCGTCGATGTCGATCACCTCGCAGTCGGTGCCGGCACCGCCGGGGGTGCGCCCGGGATCGTCCGGCGGCCCGACCCCATCGGGGCTGTCATCCTCGCGGTTGACGGCCCATTGACCGAACCGGGCCTTGAACGCCACCCACGCCCCCAGGCCGGCCACGACCGGCAGCCACCACGAGATCAGGCGGTAACCGATCGTGGCCAACCCGGCGTCGCGGGCGCTGATGCCGGAGATGATCAACGTCCAGTACAGGCCGACCTCCACGAAACCGATGCCTCCCGGTGTGAAGGGGACCATGGCCAGCACGGAAGCGGCGGCGTAGGCCAGCAGCACGACGCTCAGGCGGGGCTCGGCCCCGACGGCGTAGAGGGCGGCGATGAGGGCCAGGTAATCGAACGCCCAGTTGCTGGCGGCAGCGACGACGGCCTTCGGCCACCGGTACTCCAGAACGCCCACCAGGCGGTCTCGCTCCTCCACCAGGTGCCCGGGCTCGACCGACCAGTTCCGCCGGATCGGACGACCGGCGAGCAAGACCAACCGGTCGAGGGTCCGACCCACCACCAGGAGGGGGCGGGTGAACCTGATCGCCACGACGCCGAGGGCCATCAGCACGAAGAAGAAGACGCCACCGGCGATGGCGGCGGGGAGGAGTCGCTTGGGAATGGGGGCGCCGAGCAGGGCGAGGACGCCGGCCACGGTGGGAATGGCGAACAGCAGAGCGTTGCTCACCACCCCCGAGGCGGCCATGGCGCTGGCCGCCTGGTTCGGCTGGACGCCGCTGACCGCAAGCATCCGGTAGAGGGTGGCACCGCCGACCGCGGCCCCGCCCGGCACCACCCGGCTCACCGAGTTGGCCACCATGTGGCTGGTGGCGACCACGAACCACGGCGTGTCCGGCAGCATCTGGCGGATGAGGGCCCACATGCAGACGAAGCTGAGGGCCTCGCACAACGCCATCACCGCGAACCATCCGATGGAGATGTCGCGCAGACGATCGGCCGTCGAGAGGATCTGCATGACCTGGGTCTGCGTGATATACACGAACAGGACCCCGACCGACAGCGCCAAGCCCCGCCGCAGGAACACCCGGATGTGTTTCGACCAGCCGGCCTCGTCCCCGATCTGGTCGATGATGCCCCCGTCGTGGCAACGCCGCCGCCTCCCGGTCATCCGCCCCCCGTCTCCACCGTGTCGACCCACGTCCACAACGACCAGCCGACCCGCTCGCAGAGCTGGTCGACGAGGTGGACGGGCAGGCCGACGACCCCGTGGTAGCTTCCCTCGATCCGGTCGACGAACAACGCACCCCGGCCCTGGAGGGCGTAGGCCCCGGCCTTGCCCCGCGGTTCGCCGCTGGCGACGTAGCAGTCGATGTCGGCCGCATCGAGGGACCGGAAGCGGACCAGCGTGATGTCGACGTCGCTGACCAGCTGGTCCTCGGCCGCCACGGCCACCCCGGTCAGCACGCGGTGACACCGTCCCGACAGCCTGCTCAGCATCGTCCGGGCCTCGGCGTCGCACGATGGTTTGGCGAAGATCTCGCCGTCGACGTCGAGGACGGTGTCGGCCCCGATGACCACCACCCGACCGCGATCGGGCACGGCGGCGATGGCCGCCGCCGCCTTCTCCCGAGCCAGGCGGAGAACGAGCTCGCGCGGCGACTCGGCCTCCTCGGCCCGTTCATCGATGTCGACCGGTTCCACATCGGGCGATATACCCAGAACGGCCAGGAGCTCACGGCGACACGGTGAAGCCGACGCCAACACAAGGCGAGGTCGTGAACTCGCGCCGTTGGGAGCCATCACCCCATGGTAGAACCTGCATCGACCGCCCGCAGTGGCGGGTGGCCACGGCACGGGTGTCCTCCCGACCCCGGGTCGGCCCACCTCATGACCGGTTTTGCCCTCGCCGGTCGACCTGCCAGACTGCACGCCATGGATCTCGTGCTCCTCGACAAGTCCGACGGCGTCGGCACCATCACCCTCAATGACCCCGACCGGCGCAACGCCGTCAACCTGGATATGTGCGCCCAGCTCGACGCCGCCATCGGCGAACTCGAGGCCGACACGTCCATCAACGCCCTCGTCGTCACCGGCGCCCCGCCCGCCTTCTGTGCCGGGGCCGATCTGAGCCACCTCGGCGACTCGGCCGAGGAGGGCCTCCTCGCCATCTACGAGGGTTTTCTCCGGGTCGGGCGGTCACCGCTGCCGTCGATCGCCGCCGTCAACGGCGCCGCCGTCGGGGCCGGAATGAACCTCGCCCTGATCTGCGACGTCCGCCTCGCCGGCCGGTCGGCCCGCTTCGACGACCGTTTCCTCAACCTCGGCATCCACCCCGGCGGCGGTCACACCTGGATGTTCCAGAACATCGCCGGCCCCCAGGCGGCGGCGGCCGCCGTGCTGTTCAGTGAGGTGCTCGACGGGGAGGAGGCGGCCCGGTGCGGACTCGCCTTCCGCTGCTACGACGACGACAGCCTGCTCGACGCCGCCCACGAGATGGCGGCCCGGGCCGGCGCCAACCCGCGAGAGCTCGTGCTCAAGACGAAGCGCACGATGCAGGACATCCGCTTCGTGACCAGCCAGCGGGCGGCCGTCGACCATGAGCTCGGGCCCCAATCGTGGTCGACTCGCCAGCCGGCGTTCGCCGAGAAGCTGGCCGCCCTGAAGGCCAAGATCAGCAACCACTGAGCCGGCGCCGGACCGGCTTACAGCCAGTCGGCGGCCAGCTCCGAACGCCGGACCTCCCACTCGTCGGAGGTCATGGCGTAGCGGATGTGGTCCTCCCACACCCCGTTGATCTCGAGGTAGCGCTCGGCGATGCCCTCGGCCCTGATGCCCAGCTTCTCCACCACCCGCCGGGAGGCGGCGTTGCGGGGGACGATCGAGATCTGGATCCGGTGCAGGCCCTGATCCTCGAAGGCATAGCGGGCGATGATCACCACCGCCTCCGGCACATAGCCCCGCCCGGCATGGGCCTCGTCGATCCAGTAGCCGACGTAGGCGTTCTGGAACGGGCCCCGCTGGACGGCGTTGAGGTTGATCTCACCGGCGAAGAGACCGTCGGCGAAGATCCCGAACCCGTAGCCCGTGCCGAGCTGCCACTCCCGCTCCCGGGCATGGCAGCGAAGGGAGAAGGCGCTGCGGTCCTCGACGACGTCCGGAGCGTTGAGCGGGCGGGACGGCTCCCATTTCGTCAACCAGTCGACATTGCGCCTCCGCACCTCCCGCCACTGCTCGAAGTCGGACGGTTGGAGCCTGCGGAGCAGGATCCGCCGTCCCATGAGGGTCGTCGATGACACGGCTGCGATCCTAGCCCCGCCCCGCGCTCATCTCAGAAGCGATCCCTTCCAGCAGTCCCCGTTGCGACACCACGACCCGGTCGAGGGCGAGGCGACGCATCGTCTCGACCAACACGGCGCACGCCCCGACGATGTCGTCGACCCTCGTCGGGGGGAGACCGGGATTGAAGGCCCGGTCGGCCCTACTCTCGGTGGCGATGGTGCGGAACACGTCCTCGACCGCCTCCCTCGTCAGCTCGAACCCGTGGTAGGGGCCGTCGCCGTCGCCGTTGTGGGCGTCGACGCCGACCTCGCCGACCTCGATGGCGGCCACCGTCACCACCGCCCCCAGCCCGACGACCGTGGCCGACGGGAGGGCCGGGCCGAGCTCGGGGACGGCCCGGTGGACGTCGTCGATGTGCAGCTCGACGATCGACAGGGCGGCCGACAACTCATCGGCCCGCGGGGGGTCAGAACCGAGATACGCCCTGGTCAGAAGGGCCCCACCCAGCGGGAGCGAGCAGGTGGCCGTCGCCCGCCGACCGTAACCGAGGACGAACTCGGTCGACCCCCCGCCGATGTCGATGGTGACCACGGGACCGGCGGCCAACGGCAGGCCCGACGCCACACCGACGAAGGCGAGGGCGGCCTCCCGGTCGCCGGCAAGCACCTCCAGCTCGGCCCCGAGGCACGACGCCACCACCTCGGCCAGCGGAGCGAGGTCGGCCGTGGCCCGGGCGGCGGCGGTACCGACGACGCGGACCTCGGTGGCGCCGGCCTCGTCGACGAGGCGCCGGAACCCGCCCAGGGCGGCCCGTAACCGGTCGAGGGCCTCGGCTGCAAACGGCTCGGGCCGGATACGCCCGTCGGGCCGGAGCGACATCCCGCCCAGGAGGGTGTCGACGGTTCTGCGGATTCGGCGTTCACCGTCAACGACGAGCATCCTGGTCGAGACCGACCCGATGTCGATCGCCGCCACCACGCTCACGGGGCCGCCCTCGCCGGCCGCACGCCGGGCTCCGGCACCGGCCTCACCACCCGGCCCGGATCACGACGCCGGCTGATCGGGATCGAAGCGATCGCCCGACTCGGCCAGGCGGTCCTCGACCCAGCGGCCGACCGGGTCGTCGGCCCCGATCAGGTGGTTGGCGTAGTGGGCGTGGAGACACTTGACGCCGACCCGGGTACCGCCGACCCCGCCGAACGGGCGGGGACCGGCATGGTCGTCGGGGATGAGGCGGTCACGCTCGACGGCGTAGGCGTCGTGGGCCGACCGGAGGGCATCGGGATCGATCTCGGCCTCCGCCCGGTTCACCCCACCCCCCGACTCGAGCCGGCCGATGGCGCGGTTGAGCCGCCGGTCGACGAGCCAGTACCGGGTCGGCATGGGGCGCCCCGAGTCGAGTAGGGGTCGGTTGGCCAGCACGACGGGCGTTCCGTCGCTCCGCCGGAGCGCGACACCGTACGAACCCTGGGGTTGGCGACCCAGCAGCTCGGTCACGATCTCGTGGTCATCGGCGGTCGGTTCCTCGTCGACCATCGTCGGACCGGCCGTGGTCAGCCCCTGCGGCCGAACAACCAGTAGAGGATGAGGGCCACGAGGGCCAGTCCGGCACCGGCCGGGAGCGCCCGCTTGGCCAACGTCTGGCCGCCGACGGCGAGAAGGTCGACGGGCTGGGCCTCGGGAGCATCGATCTTGCGGATACCGGAGGACGTCACGCTCGAGGCGGGCGCCGTGGCCCCACCTCCATCGCCGTCGGTGGCCGCAGCGCGGTCGGTGGCGTCGGAGCTGGCGGTGGTGTCGGAGCTGGCGGTGGTGTCGACCGCGGCGGAAGCGGGAGGCATGGGCGGCGTAGCCGCCGACGGAGTGGACGGCGCTTGCCCGCCGGCGGCCCCGTCGTTCTCGAGCTTGTCCCGCAGGTTGTCGGTGAACTGGCCGATGATCTTCTTGGAGACGTCCTCGATGGCGCCGCGGCCGAAACTGGCGATCTTGCCGCTGAGTCCGAGGTCGGTGTGGATGTTGACGGTCGTCCGGCCCTCGCCGGCCGACTCCATCCGGGCCGTGACCATGGCGTTGGCATTGCCCTGACGGGGATCGCGGCCCTCCGCCTTGAGCCTGGCCACTCGGTTCGTCTCGTCCTGCTCGACGAACGACGCCTTGCCCTTGTATTGAGCGGTGATGGGGCCGACCTTGACCTTGACCACGCCCCGGTACTCGTCGCCCTCGATCTCCTGCAGCTGGGCACCGGGCATGCAGGGAGCGATGAACTCCAGATCGTTGAGGATCTTCCACGTCTCCTCGACGCTCCGGTCGATCACGAACTCGTTGGTCAACTCCATCGTCGGAGATCCTCCACGGTGTCAATATCAACAGGGTTGCCTCTGCACGGTATCTCGGAAACGAGGTCGGGGCGCCGTCGCATCAGCGTGCGGGCGCCGGCGTCGCCGGCGTCGGCCAGCTCCGACCAGACGCTGCGTCCGAGCCGGACCGGAGGCCGCCGCTCCCCGTCGAAGGTGGCCGTCACGATCGTGCCGGCCGCCGCCCCCACGCTTCGCCACGCCGCCGCCGGCACCAGGGGCTGGTCGCCGAGACCGACGACGACGGCGTCGTGGCCGTCGGCGTCGGCCGCCGCCACCGCCGCCAGCAGCGAGGTCGCCTGGCCCTCGGCCCACCGGGGATTGGACACGATCCGGACCCCCGGCGGCAGGAGGTCGTCGAGGGGAACGGCACCGCTGACGACGTAGATCTCGTCGAATCCGGCCTCGACGGCGGCGTCGACGGCCCACGAGACCAGTGGCCGGCCCCGGAACGGGGTCCGCAACTTGTGCTCGGACCCGTCGAACCGGCTCCCCTCGCCCGCCGCCAGCACGGCGGCCGCCACCGTCATCGTTCGCCCGAGCTCAGCCGTGGATGTCGCCCTCGGCGTCGCGTAGCGACGGGGCGAGGCGACCCGAGCGGAGAGCGATGATCTCGGCACAGATCGAGATGGCGGTCTCCTCCGGGGTCCTGGCCCCCAGGTCGAGGCCGATCGGGGCCATGATCCGCTCGATCTGGGTGTCGGTGACGCCCTCGGCCCGGAGCCGCTCGTTGCGGTCGTCGGTGGTGCGACGCGAGCCCATGGCCCCCAGGTAGCCGGCCTCGGTGCCAAGGGCGGCGATGATGGCGGGCACGTCGAACTTGGCGTCGTGGGTGAGGACGCAGATGGCGTCGCGCAGGCCCAACTCGGCCCCGACCTTGTCCAGGAGCCGGTGGGGCCAGTCGACGACGACCTCGTCGGCGTGGGGGAAACGCTGAGTGGTGGCGAACACCGGCCGGGCGTCGCACACGGTGACGCGGTAGCCGAGGACCTTGGCCACCCGGGACAGCGACGCGGTGAAGTCGACGGCACCGAAGATCAGCATCTGCGGAGGTGGGGCGAAGGACTCGACGAAGACCATCACCTCTTCCTGCCGGGCCTCCCCGTTCGGGCCGTAGTGACGGATCCCGGACGTGCCGGCGGCGAGCTCGCCCATGGCGTCACGCAACACGACCCGGTCGAGGTCGGCGTTGCCGAGAGACCCGCTGACCTCACCCTCGGCGTCGATCAGCATCTTCGACCCCACCCCGGGGCCCTCGACCACCGTGGCCAGGGCGACCGGATCCTCCCGCCCGATTGCGGCGGTCAGGCGTTCGAACAGCGAGTCGGCCATCAGGGGGTCACCAGTCGAGCGGTTCGAGATAGAGGTGGATGGTGCCGCCGCAGGTCAGCCCGACGGCGAACGCCTCGTCGTCGGAATAGCCGAAGGTGACGATCCGACGCGAGTCGCTCTCGAGGCACTCGAGAGCCTCGGTCACCACCGCCCCCTCCACACAACCACCGGAGACCGAGCCTGCGACCTCACCGTCCTCGGTGACGGCCATGGCCGCCCCCGGTAGCCGGGGGCCGGATCCCTCGACGTCGACCACCCGAGCCAGCGCCACACGCTTGCCCTGCCGTCGCCATCGTTCCAGGTCGGCCAGGATCTCCTTCATGGTCCCCAGGATACCGCTGGCCAGGTCCGACCTCGCCAGCTGTGGCCGCCGTCACCATCGGTCGACCAGCTCGGCCGGGAGACACCCGGGTGCCGCCCTCGTCGGGCGGCACCCGCAGGGATCAGAGTCCGGCCTCGGTGAGACCGCGTCGGGTGAGGACCCGGGCCAGATGCTGGCGGTACTCGACGCTGGCGTTGAGGTCGCTCGACGGCGACAGCCCCTCGGCGGCCTGCTCGGCCGCAGCGGCGGCGTCGGCCCCGCCGGCCAGTGCGCTCTCGACCGCGGCCGCCCGGGTCGGCGTGGGATGCATGTTGACAAGGGCGACGTTGGCCGCGCCGTTGGTCCGCTGGACCGAGACACCGACGATGGCCCAGTCCTGGGCCCGACGGTTGAACTTCTGGAAGCTCCACCCCTGGCCCGTGTACTTCGGGACCCGGATCTCGGTGATCATCTCGGTCGGCTCGAGCGTCGACTCCAGGAAGCCGCCGAACAGGTCGGCGCCGGTGATCTCGCGCTGTCCGCCAGGACCCCTGACCACGACCGTTGCCCCCATGGCCAGAAAGACCGAGGGGTGGTCGGCGGCGGCGTCGGCGTGGGCCAGCGACCCACCGAGGGTGCCTCGGTGGCGGACCTGCGGATCGCCCACCTTCCCGGTGGCGTGGGCCAACAGGGGGGCGTGCTCCTGGACCAGGGCGCTGGTCTCGATGTCGCGGTGGCGGGTCAGGGCGCCGATGGCGAGGTGGTCGCCGGCGTCGTTGATGTAACTGAGATCGCCGAGGCGGCCGATGTCGACGATGACCGACGGATAGGCTAGGCGCAGCTTCATCATGGGAAGCAGCGAGTGCCCGCCCGCCATCAGCTTGGCCTCGTCACCGTGCTCGGCCAGGGCGGCGATGGCCTCATCGGCCGAGTTGGCCCGGACGTAGTCGAACGCTACGGGAATCACTTGGCACCTCCAGCGGCGGACAGAACCGCCTTCACGATGTTGTGGTAGCCGGTACAGCGGCAGAGGTTGCCCTCGAGCCCTTCGCGCACCTCGGCCTCGGTGGGATCGGGGTTCTCGTCGAGGATGGAGATCGAGGCCATGACCATGCCGGGGGTGCAGTAGCCACACTGGAGAGCGTGGCACTCCATGAACGCCTGCTGCATGGGATGGAGCTGCTCGCCGTCGGCCAGGCCCTCGATCGTGGTGAGCTGCTGGCCATCGGCCTGGACGGCAAGCAGGGTGCAGGACTTGACCGCCTCGCCGTTGAGGTGGATGGTGCAGGCGCCGCACGACGAGGTGTCGCAGCCGATGTTGGTACCGGTGAGCCCCACGGTGTCGCGGATGAAGTGGACGAGCAACGTCCGTGGCTCGACATCGGCGGTCTGACTCTGTCCGTTGACCTCAACGGTTATTTCCACTGGATCCCCTTTCATCGTGGGTACCGACCGGGCGGGGGCGTGTATCAGCGACGTAGCGCCCGACCGCCTGGGATTGTTACACGGATTGGTCCCGCTCCTCACCTTCTGGACCAGAAAAGACTAGATCCACCGGGCGGATGGGAAATCGGGCGAAAGTTCGCGACCGGGGCGGAGGCGGCGACGTCGTAACCGTGAACGCAACGCCGCCCCCGTGGCGGTATGCGGACGCCGGAGCCGGTCCATCCCGCCACGGGCCGTTCCGGACAGGCCGGTTCGCCGACCGATTCCCTCCCGGACGGCGCACCGACCGGGCGGCGGAGTTTCCGCATGCTCCGCCGCCCGGTGCCCGTCGTTCGGCACCGGTGGCCCGGCGCCCCAGCTCCGGCACCAAGGTCGACTCGGGGATCAGCCGTCGGGGGTGACGATCCGATAGCTTTCGTCGCCGGGATAGACCAGATCGAAATGCTGGCGGGCCAGCCGCTCCACCTCGTCGTCGGTCTGGAGCAGCTCCAGCTGGGCCTCGAGGTCGTCGACGTCGGCCTCGATCTGCTGCAGCTCAGCGCGCGCATCGTTCATCGCCTCCCGCTGGCTGAGCCAGGTCCGGGCCGGCAGTACGGCCAGCCCGGCCAGCACCGCCATGGCCAGCACAGCGACGAGGAGGATGGGCCCGATCTCGCGGGCCCGATCGATCGTGTGCTCGTCGAGGCTCGGACGCGACCGACGCCGGGCCCCTCGGCCGCCTGTTCGCCCGGCCACCGGTTACCCGGCCCTACGGAGGGCGGCCGCCCCCGGGTAGCGGGCGGCGTCGCCCAGTTCGTCCTCGATGCGCAACAGCTGGTTGTACTTCGCCACCCGGTCGCTGCGGGCCGGGGCTCCGGTCTTGATCTGACCGCAGTTGGTGGCGACCGCCAGGTCGCTGATGGTGGTGTCCTCGGTCTCCCCCGACCGGTGTGACATCACGGCCGTGTAGGCGTTGATCGTGGCCAGGCCCACTGCGTCCAGCGTCTCGGTGAGGGAACCGATCTGGTTGACCTTGACCAAAATCGAGTTGGCGACACCCGACTCGATACCCCGGGCCAGTCGGCCGGTGTTGGTGACGAACAGGTCGTCACCGACGAGCTGGCACCGGTCGCCGATGGAGGCCGTGTGGGCCGCCCAGCCGTCCCAGTCCTCCTCGGCCATCCCATCCTCGATCGACACGATCGGGTAGCGGTCGACCAGGTCGGCGAGCAGCTCGACCATGCCCTCGGACGACAGCTCCCGACCCTCGCCGGCGAGGGAGTACTTGTTGCCGTCGTAGAACTCGGTGGAGGCCACGTCCATCGTGAGGGCCACGTCGGTCCCCGGAGTCAGACCGGCCGACTCGATTGCCTCCAGCAGCAGCTGGAGGGCCTCCTCGTTCGACCCGAGGTCGGGGGCGAACCCGCCTTCGTCGCCGATCGCCGTCGAGAGGTTGCGACCGTGCAGCACCTTCTTCAGGCTGTGGTAGATCTCGACGCCCCAGCGGAGACCCTCGCTGAACGAGGCGGCCCCCACCGGCATGATCATGAACTCCTGGAAGTCGATGTTGTTATCGGCGTGCTCGCCACCGTTGAGGACGTTCATCATCGGCACCGGCAGCACGTGGGCGTTCGTACCGCCGACATAGCGGTAGAGGGGCAGCTCGACCTCGTCGGCTGCGGCGCGGGCCACGGCCAGGCTGACGCCGAGGATGGCGTTGGCCCCGAGGCGGGCCTTGTTGGGGGTGCCGTCGAGATCGAGGAGGAGGCGGTCGACAAGGCGCTGGTCGCAACCGTCGATCCCGACCAGGCGCTCCTGAATCGACGTGTTCACGTGGCCCACCGCCGTCAGCACGCCCTTGCCGAGGTAACGGTCGCCGCCGTCGCGTAGCTCGACGGCTTCGAACTGACCGGTGGAAGCGCCGGAGGGAACCAGGGCCCGTCCCAGCGCACCGGAATCGAGCATCACCTCGACCTCGACCGTCGGGTTGCCTCTCGAGTCGAGCACCTCGCGGCCTCGGATGAATTCGATCGCGCTCACGCCTTGCGTTCCTCCTACCGCCCGCAGTGAGATGGTAGCAGGCGATTGTGGCCGCCCCGATCGACCCGGTGGGGGATGCAGCAGGGCCGCCACGCCTCGCCGACGACAGGGCGGCGGTGATCCGCGATCGGTGGTGTCCAGGCGGGTGGGGCGGCCGGAACCCCCGCGGCTGGTGATTCACTCTAAGGTCGGTCGTGTGGACGGTCCACGGTCGCCGCCCACCGTCGACGCCGGTCGGCGGGCCCGGCGTCCGTCGGCCCGGATCGGATAGGTACACAGCGAGGCTCGGAGGGAGCAGGACGTGGTCGTGGGACGAGAAGAGGGAGCGGTGATCGGCGGCGCCGTCGGTGCCGTCGTGCGGGGCGGGCGGCTCACCGTCGTGGTGAGCGCCGACCTCGCCGCCACCGAGGATCCGGCCCTCATCGAGGCCACCCTCGAGGTGGTCGACCGTCTGGAGGCCAGCGGCGACTGGGACTTCGACGAGGTGGCGGCCGGCCTGCACCAGCTGGTCATCGATCACGACCCGGCGGGGGTGGCGGCCCTGCTCGACACCGACACCGAACCCATGATCTTCCTGTTCGACCAGGGTCTGGCGATCGAGCTCGACCCGGTGGGCGGGAAGGAGCGGCTACGGCACGAGGCCATGGGCCGGACGGGCTGGACGACGGAGATCGTGTCCGGGCCGGAGATCGTCATCGCCCTCCGTGGTGCGGCGCAGCCGACGGGTTGGACCCGGCTGCGGGCGGGGGCGGTGGTCGGTGATCAGGCCGGCCAGCGGCTGAGCTCGGCCGGTCCCGGGCCGCGCTACGGCGCCGGGTCGGTGACGACCGCTGGTGCCGGGGCTCGACCCGGGCCGGCCGACCATCCGGAACCGGCCACGGCCCCGGTCGCCGATCCGTCGCCGGACACGGCCGCCGAACCGAACGACGCCGAACCGAACGACGCCGAACCGTCCGAGTTGACTGACGATCCGTCGTCCCTCGACGCCATCGGGCACGCGGAACCGTTGCCGCACCCGGCCGCCGGCGACGGGTCCGACACCGTCGTCGTGGACGGGGGCCAGATCGGCTCGACCCGCGGCGGTGCCGAGCCCCCACCGCCCGCCCCGGCACCACTCCCGCCCCCGCCCGGCCTGCAGCTACCGCCCCCACCGGGAGCGCCCCCGGCCGCCTACCGACCGCCACCCACCGGCTCGCACGGTGCGGGCGGACCCCTGCCTTCGGGTCCGGCCCCGTCGCCCGGAGAACCAGCACCGCAGCACCTGCCGCCTCCACCGCCCGGCGCCGCCCCACCACCACCGCCTCCACCGCCGGGGACGCCACCAGCGGCCCACCAGCCCCCACCCCCCAGCGGACCACCACCCGGGGCCCCGACACCGTCGTTCCCACCGCCGGGACCCTCACCGATCACCGACCGACCACCACCGTCGGGCGAGCCATCCCCCGACCGGCCACCGCCTGCAACCGGTCCCGGGGTCGACCGGCCGCCGGCTCCACCCGATCCCCGGTCCGACGAGGGTGCACCGCCCTTCGCCCCGCCGGACGACTGGGCCCCACCGATGTCGGCCCCCCCGGCCCCCGGGCCGGCAGCCCCCGCGGGCGTCGGGGTCGGGGTCGGCGCCAGTCTCGTCGACGAACGTACGGGCGAGGCCCATCCGCTCGCCGAGTTGACCGTGGTCGGCTCCGCCCCGCAGTCCGATCCGGAGGTCACCTCGGGTCGCGCCGTTATGCTCGTGGTCGACGATCCCGGCGGCGACGAGGTACAGGTGCGGATCATCAGCGACGGTTCGACCGTGCAGGCACAGGCGGTGAGCGGCAGCTCCTGGATCGAGGCACCGGGCCAGCCCCTCGTTCCCCTCGGTCCCGATCCCCGCCCGCTCGCCGACGGCCACCGTCTCCACGTCGGTACCCGCACCTACACGGTGCGGTCCACCGACGGGAGCTGAGCACGGCGTGGTCGACCCTCCCTTCGTCCTACCGGGCGTCGAGCCGACCGAGCGCATTGGCGGCGGGGGGTTCGGCGACGTGTGGCTGGCCCGCCAGATCAGCATCGACCGCCAGGTGGCGGTGAAGGTAGGGCACGCCCCGATCGACGACACGACGGTCCAGCTCCGCTTCGAGCGGGAGTGCATCGCCCTCGGTCGACTGTCCGGCCATCCCAACATCATGGACGTGTTCACCGCCGGTCAGCTGGTCGACGGCCGCCCCTACCTGGTGCTCGAGTTCGTCGACGGTGGCACGTTGTGGGACCGGTTGCGCCGAGGCCCCCTGACCGCCGGTGAGCTGCGGCGGATCGGACTCCAGCTCGCCGCCGCCCTCGACACCGCCCACACCCACGGCGTGCTCCACCGCGACCTCAAGCCGGAGAACATCCTGCTCCGGCGCAACGGCGACGCCGTGCTCGGCGATTTCGGCATCGCCCGCCTGCACGACGGGGCCCACACCACCTCCCACGCCATCACCGCCAGCGTGGCCTATGCCGCCCCCGAGATCCTCTCCGGGAAGGGCGCCTCGGCGGCGACCGACATCTACGGGATCGGGATCTGCCTCCTCGCCGCCGTCGTACGCACCGTGCCCTTCGTCGATGGGGCCGACGACTCGATCCACCCCATCATCAACCGGGTGCTGACCGCGCCACCTCCCGACCTGCGTGTCCTCGGCGTGCCCGACCGGCTGGCCACGCTCATCGAGGGCCTGCTGGCCAAGGAGCCCCAGCGACGACCGCCGACGGCCGCCATCGTCGTCCAGCAGTTCGAGGAGCTGGGCACCGGCGACGACGACCTCGTGATCAGCCCGGAAGCCACCGCCAACCGCCCCTCCGTTCTGGAGCCGTCGTCCCCCGATTCCCGGCCCGGCGACGGCGGATCCGTGTGGACCCCGCCGCCGGCGTCGCCCGACGCCGATCCGACCGGGCTCAGTCGATCCCCGCACCGCTCCCGCCGGCCCGGCGGGGCCGGTGCCCGATGGCTGGGCGCCCTGGCCCTCCGCTCCGACACCTTGGCGGGACGGCTCGCCATCTTCGCCGTCGCCTTCGCCGCCACCCTCCTCCTCGGCGCCCTCGTGCTGTTGACCTTGTCGCTCATCGACCCCGACGACGGGGGCGGTGACCCGGCCGATACCGTGGAGGCGAGTTCCACGACTTCCCCCGACGGTGACGGCCCCGGAACACCGGGCGGAGGCACTGCCGCCACAGCGAGCGCCACATCGCTGGTCGCGAGCTCGGCCGACCCGACCGGTCTGCCGCTCACCGTCGATGACCTGGCCGTCGGGCCCGAAGCGACCACCAGTGCCGATCTCACCGGCCCGGCATCGCCCCAGTGGTGCGACAACACGCCCGAGACCGCCGGTCTCGCCGACTTCTCCGGGGCGACGGTGGCGGCGGCGCTCGGCTTTCCCCAGGTGTTCCAGCAGGTCCTGCGCTTCGACTCGGAGACCTCGGCCCGGGCCTACGTCGACTCCTACCTCGGGGGAGTGGACTGCACCGAGTGGATCACCGGGGCCGACGGGAACGGTCCCGAAGTCGTCCTCCGGCCCCGGGTCGCCAGCCCGGTCATCATCCATGGCGACGATACGCGGGAGCTCCGTTTCGAGGGCTCCGATCGGCTCCAGGTGGTCGGCCGGACCGCCATCGTCCGTCACGGCTCCGCCGTCTACCTCCTCATGATGACCTCGTTCCGTCAGGCCGATCTCGACAGCTTCGACGACCTCCTCGGTCTGGCCGTCGAGCGGCTGGGCTACTGACGCCCGGGCAGGCGACGATGCAGCAGCAGAACCACCCGCACGGGGAACCGCCGCAGGTCACGGCTCCCCGGCCCCGCCGTCCGACCGGCCCCCCACCGGGTCTCCGGGACCGGCTCCGGGCCGATCCCGAGCTCCAGGTCCGGGCGGTCATCGTCGGCGCCGGAGCGTTAATCGTCGTCGCCATCCTCGTCATCCTGTCCTTCGTGCTGCTCGGCGGTGGCGGTGGCACCGGTGGTGACGACGCGACCGGCGGCGACGCCACCATGAGCGACGCCGCCGGTGGAGACTCGACCGCCACCGAACCCCTCGTCCTCCCCCTCGATCTCGCCGCCGTCGGCTTCGCCGAGGGGACGGTGGAGGAGACGGCCCTCGACGAGGGGCCCGACGCCCCGAGCTACTGCAACACCCGACCGACGACCGAGGGCCTGCGGGAGTGGCGGGGCAACCGCCTCACCGAGCAGGACGGCCGGCGCCGGGTGGCCCAGATGGTGTCCCGGTTCCGGTCGTCGCTCGACGCCGCCGCCCACCTCGAATCGACCGCCGCCGCCGTCGACTGCGAGACATGGCGGACGGGCCAGGGCGATGCCGCCATCACCTTCCAGGCCCTCGAGGGCACGCCCAGCACCATCTTCGGCGACGCCACCCGACGCTTCGACCTCCGGGCCACCACCAGCGGTCCCGACCTGTTCCTCCGCACCCTGATGGTACGGTCGGGCCGGGAGGTGGCCCAGTTCACCTACGTGTCGGCCAACCAGCAGGACCTCGGCCTCCTCGACGACCTCGTGGCCGTGGCGGTCACGGAGCTCGGCTACTGACCGAGGAGCCAGTCGGATCCGGGCCCGCCGGCCCGCTCCCCCTCCCGGAAGCGGTCGGCGGCGGCCAGGGCGGCCCGGCGGAGGGCGTCGTCGGCATCGACCCCGTGACGACAGGCCAGCTCCACCACGGCCAGCAGGAGGCGGCCCACGGCGTCGCCGTCCCCGCCCGGGAGGAGGCGGTCGAGGTCGGCGCCGAGGGGTCCCGGGTCGGCGGGGACACCGGTCCGGCGGGCCCGCTGGATGTACTTGGCCGCCAAGAGCAGGGCGGGCAGGGCCGCCGGAATCCCGTCCAGGGCCGAGTCCCGGGCCTTCTCCGCCCGCTTGATCGCCTCCCACCGCCGCTCCACCTCGGCCGGGTCGGCGGCGACGGCGGTGCCGAACACGTGGGGGTGACGGACGACGAGCTTGTCGTGGAGCGTCCTGGCCACGTCGGCCACGGTGAACTGGCCGTTCTCGGTTGCCAGCTCGGCGTGGAACAGGATCTGGAACCACAGGTCGCCCAGCTCCTCCTCGAGGTCGGCGTAGGCCTTCGCCGGATCGTCGCCGCGGGCGACGGCCCGCTCGACCGACTCGATGGCCTCGAGCACCTCGTAGGTCTCCTCGACCAGGTGGGGTTTGAGGGACGTGTGGCCCTGCGCCCGGTCCCACGGGCAATCCTGGCGCAGTCGGTGCATCAGCTCGACCGACGCCATGAGCTCCGACGCCACCGGCGCCACCACCGTCGGGAGGTACAGCGAGGTCAGATGGTCGGGCTCCACCTCGCGGTCGAGATCGGGCCACGCCACCTCGAAGACCCGTTCCTGAGGGGTTCCCAGGCCCTGGAGCACGACGACCCGTTGCTCGGGGCCGGCATCGATGGCCAGCTTGACGTCGGACAGGACCCAGGCGGCGTGGGTGTGGGCCACCAGCAACGGGCCCCGCTCCCCCGCCGCCTCCACCGCGAACCGGTGCCCGTCGACCAGGCGCACCCCATCGTCGACCGGGTCGACACCGAGGCGGTCCCAGGCCAGGTCGAGGAACGACAGGGCCGGTACGACCTCGACATCGACCCGGTCGTCGTGGCGCAGCCGACGCACCGTGCTCTCGAGGACGAGCGGCGAGCCGGGCACAGCGTAGAGGACCCGACGCTCGCCGCCGGCGGCCACCGCCGCCGCCACCAACCGCTCCACTATCTCGCCGTAGACCTCATCGAAGGTGTGGGCACCGTCGTACACGTCGTCGAACGACCGGGCGTCACCCACCACATCGGCCGTCGGGTGCCGCCGGGTCCGCAGGAACCGCACGTCGCACGCGGCGACGGCGTCGAGAGTGGCGGCCGTCACCAGCCGGGGGTCGCCGGGGCCGAGCCCGCAGACGGTGAGGCGGGCCGTCATGCCGCCGACCGGCGGACCGAGGGCCGGGCCGTCACGCCGGGTCAGCCGGTTGCGTCGTCGGGGACGACCGTGAGCTGGGTCTCGTCCCACGAGCCGACCCGGTCGTCGACGGTGACCGTGGCTTCCAGCAGCTGGGCGTTGAGGCGGGCCCGGGCCAGCTCCTGCCCGTCGGCCTCGTAGCCCTCGACCACCAGCAGGTGCCATCCGAACTGGGTCTCGACCGGCCCCATGATCTCGCCCACCTCGGCCTGTTGGACCGCGGTGGCGAACTCGGCCACGTAGCCGGCGGTTGGAGCGCACCCGAGCTCGCCGCCGGAGGCGGCGCCGGGATCGATGGAGCGCTCGATGGCGAGGGTGGCGAAGTCGGCGCCGGTGTTCAGCTCGTCGAGCAGCCCGGTGGCCTCCTCCTCGGTCTCCACCAGGATGTGGCGCACGCACGGGTTCGCGTCGCTCTGGGGAGCGGCGGCGGCCAGCCCCTCGGCCAGGGCCACGTTCTGCGCCTGGAGCCGCACGATGAACGGGAGGTAGGGCACCTCCTCGTAGAACCGCTCGGCGTCGCTCGCCGGGTCGCTGGACGATGGCATCGACTGCAGTAGCTGGGCGAAGAGCAGTTCCTTGGCCTCGTCGAGCTGGGCCCTCGACGGGTCGTCGATCCCCAGCTTCGTCAACTCGTTGGCCATGACGGCACCGAGGATGGCCTGGCTCAACACGATGGCGTCGAAGTTCGGCGGGGGTGAGCCCCGATACACGAGGTCGACGAACTCGGTGTTCTCCGCCGTCGGCACCGTGATCTGGTTGATGTCGCCGTACAGAACCTCGATGGTGATGCCGTCGCTGAACTCGATGGTGCCGGCCACGTCGCCGGCGGGCGCCGTCGTCGTCGGCCCTGCGGTGGTGGTCGTCAGCTGCGTGTCGTCGGTCGGTTGGGTCGTGGCGGCGCCCTCCGCCACCGTGTCGTCGGAGGCGTCGGGGCCGACCTGGTCGTCCCGGCTCACCCCGCACGAGGCGACGATGACTGCACTGACGATGAAGATGGCGAGGCGACGCACCGGGCGCAGGCTATCCGTCTACTCGACGGTCCACGTCGCTCCGGAGCGAAGCAGCGCCTCGAGATCACCGGGGCCGCTCTTCTGGTTGGCCGTCAGCAGCTGGTTGTTGAACGCCTCGGCGTACTCCGGCGCGGTGTCGACGGCGCGGAGGATGCCGAACGGGGTCGGGCTGTGGTTGTCGTTGGCCAGCTGACCGAGAGCGAAGGCCCGCGACGGGTCCTCGAGCCGCTCGTCGTGGATGAGGATGGCGTCCTCGCCCACGTCGGCGACATCGACGACGCGCATGACGCCGTCAACGATGGCCACGCCCCGCTCGTTGTCGGCCCCGAAGCGGATCGGCTTGCCGTGCTCGAGGTCGATCATCATGTTCGGCCGGTTGTCGCGCTTGAGCACCGGGTCGTAGGCGCCGTCGTTGAACACGTTGCAGTTCTGGTAGATCTCCACGAACGACGCGCCGCGGTGCTCGTGGGCCCTGCGGAAGACCTCGATCATGTGCTTGCGATCCATGTCGTGGGTCCGGGCCACGAACGTCGCTCCGGCGCCGGCGGCGACCGCGATCGTGTTGAAGGGACGGTCGACCGAACCCATCGGGGTCGACTTGGTGACCTTGCCCACCTCGCTCGTCGGCGAGTACTGGCCCTTGGTCAGCCCATAGATCTGGTTGTTGAACAGGAGGATCGTCATCTTGACGTTGCGGCGAAGGGCATGGATCAGGTGGTTGCCGCCGATCGACAGCATGTCGCCGTCACCGCCGACCACCCACACGTCGAGGTCGGGACGGGCGACGGCCAGACCGGTGGCGATGGCGGGGGCCCGACCGTGGATCGTGTGCATGCCGTAGGTCGACATGTAGTACGGGAAACGGGCGGCGCAGCCGATGCCCGACACGAAGACCGTGTTCTCCCGCTTGACGTCGAGCTCGGTGTGCAGGAACTGCATGGCGGCGAGGATGCCGTAGTCGCCGCATCCGGGACACCAGCGCACCTCCTGGTCGGAGGTCCAGTGGCCACGCTTGGTCGGATCGAGTGTCACGTCGGTTGGCATGTCAGATTCCTTCCCGGATGGCGTCGACGAGCTCGGCGGCGGTGAAGGGCAGGCCCGTCACCTTCGTGATCGACTTGGCGTCGACCAGGAACTCGGCCCGCAGGAGGCGGACGAGCTGGCCCATGTTGAGCTCGGGAACGAAGATGTGCCGATAGCCCCCCAGCACGTCGCCGAGGTTGGAGGGGAACGGGTTCAGATGAGCGATGTGGGCGGTGTCGACCGGGGTGCCGGCCTCCCGCAGCCGCTCGGCGGCCGAGGTGATGGCGCCGGCGGTCGAACCCCAGCCGATGAGCAGGATCTCGGCGTTGCCGCCGCCATTGACCTCGATCTGGGGGATGTCGGCGGCGATACCCCTGATCTTGGCCTGACGGAGCTCGGTCATCAGGCTGTGGTTGTCGGGGTCGTAGCTCACGTTGCCGGTGACATCGGCCCGCTCGAGACCACCGATGCGGTGCTCGAGGCCCGGCGTGCCAGGAATGGCCCAGGGGCGGGCCATCGTCACCGGGTCGCGCAGGTAGGGGTGGAACACGGCCTCGCCGTCGTGGCCCGTGGCGTTGGCCTCGGTGGCGAAGCTGACACTGATGTCGGGCAGGCTGTCGATGTCGGGCAGGCGCCACGGCTCGGCCCCGTTTGCCAGGTAGCCGTCGGTCAGCAGGATGACCGGGGTGCGGTACTTGAGGGCGAGACGGGAGGCCTCGATGGCCTTGTCGAAGCAGTCGACGGGGGTCGAGGCGGCGACGATCGGCAGCGGCGATTCACCGTGCCGGCCGTACATCGCCATCATGAGATCGCTGGCCTCGGTCTTGGTCGGCAGCCCGGTTGAGGGACCGCCCCGCTGGACGTCGATGATGACGAGGGGCAGCTCCATGGCCACGGCCAGGCCGATCGTCTCCCCCTTGAGGGCGACCCCGGGGCCGGAGGTGGTGGTGTAGGCCAGGTGGCCCCCGAAGGCGGCCCCGAGGGCGGCGCCGATGCCGGCGATCTCGTCCTCGGCCTGGAACGTGCGCACACCGAAGTTCTTGTGGTTGCTCAGTTCGTGGAGGATGTCGGACGCCGGGGTGATGGGGTAGCTCCCGAGGAAGACGGGAAGCTTGGCCAGCTGGCCGGCCGCGATCATGCCCCAGGCGGTGGCGGTGTTGCCGGTGACGTTGGTGTAGAGGCCGGGCTTCTGGGGGGCGGCCTTCACCTTGTACTGGCTGGCGAACATCTCGGTCGTCTCGCCGTAGGCGTGTCCGGCCTTGAACGCGGCCGTGTTGGCCGCCACGACGGCCTCGACCTTGGCGAACTTGGCCTGGATCCAGTCGAGCGTGGGTGCCACCGGACGGGAGTACATCCAGGTGATGAGGCCCAGGGCGAAGAAGTTCTTGGACCGCTCGGCGTCTCGCTTCTTCACGTCGAGATCGGCGGTGGAATCGAGGGTCAGCTTGGTCATCGGCACCCGGTGCACGACATAGTCGGCGAGCGACCCGTCGTGACGGGGGTCGGCGTCGTAGCCGGCCTTCTCCAAGTTGCGCTCGTCGAAGGCGTCGTCGTTGAGGATGAGGATGCCGCCGGAGCGGAGACGATCGAGATCGCTCTTGAGCGCCGCCGGGTTCATGGCCACCAGCACGTCGGGGGCGTCGCCCGGGGTGTGGATGTCGTGGTCGGAGATGTGGACCTGGAAGGCCGACACCCCGGCCAGGGTGCCCTGGGGCGCCCGGATCTCGGCCGGGAAGTCCGGAAGGGTGGCGAGGTCGTTGCCCGCCATGGCGCTGGCGGAGGTGAAACGGTCACCGGTCAGCTGCATGCCGTCGCCGGAGTCGCCGGCAAAGCGAATGACGACGTGGTCGATCTCGGTTTCGACCCGTTCGGCTGTATCAGTCACGTGATCCCCTATGTCGCTGGCCGGACTTGCGGCCCATCGGCCTCGGTCCAGCCACATTGCTGGTGGTGGATCCGGCTGTCGGTACACCTACCAACACGATCGCACCCGGGCGTCTTCCAGAGAAAATCGGAGACGGGCCATACGTTACCGCCCGCTGAATCGTGAACGGACATTCTGGGCAATCGTTCGGGCCCGGGGATCGTCCTCGGGCCCTCCCGTCAGGGATCGCCGATCTCCTCGACCCGGCGACGGAACGCCCGCACCTCCCCCAGATTCCACACAAGGAGGAGAACGGCCGCCACCGCCAGCGCCGCCCCGAAGGCGTAGAGGCTGAGGGTGATCACGCCGACGAAACCGAAGAACACGGCGAGGGCGGCGTAGAGGCCGGTGAGGCGGAGGGCGGCGTTGAAGCGACGCCGCACCAGCTGCTCCAACACGCTGAAGCCGACGGCCAGGCCGACGAGGGGACCGAGGACCCGGAGATTGGACAGGAGCAGGGGGGCGGCGATGGCGAGCATCACGAGCGGGACGCTTACGGTGGCCCAGATCGCCAGCAGCCACCCCGACTCCCGGGGAGCGGCGATCGGGGTCGCCGGGTAGACGAGGTGATCGCGGATCCCCCGCCCCATCACCTCGCCCCGTCGGAGCCGGTTCCGCAGGTCGTGGAGCTCGATTCGTTGCCGCAGCAGCGACGTCAGCCGGTCGGACTGCTCGGTCATCTCGTCGGCCCCGGCCCTGGCCGCCAGGGGCATCACCCGGGAGGCGTGCCGGATCTCGATCTCGATGTGGGTGACGGCGGCCTCGATGTGGTCCAGACTGATCCGGGGGTCGGCCAGGGACGGAGGCGACGTGCCGTGCAACCCGGCGAAACCGACCGGGTCGGCCCAGGTACGGCGGATACCCCCGTCGCGCTCGAACTTGGGGCCGGCCGGCGCCCGTTCGCTGTGGATCGGGTCGCCGGTGTCGAGGCCCCACAGGCCCCGGTACGAGCCGAAGCAGCTGCGTTGTTCGTCGAGCAGCTCGAGCCCCCAGGTGTCGATCTGGCGGCCGTCGCCGGGCGCGGCGTCGACGAACGGGACACCGAGGGCCGGCCCGAGGCCTCGCTCCAGTTCCTCGTCGCGGATGCGCAACGCCCGCCGGGCCCACAGCCGGACCCGGAGCAACCACCGCAGGGCGGGGACGTCGATGCGGCTGACATAGTCGCCGGGGCGATAGAACAGGGCGTGGGAGCCGGCCCCCACCTGAAGGACGGGCCGCTCGTCGAGGCGGATCAGCTCGGTGTCGTCCCAGTGGCGCCGCAGGTCGGGGCCGCTGTTCTCGTGGCTCGACGCCACCACCCACACCGGCTGGCGGTCGGCCGGGTCGCAGAAGATCCACGCCTGCTCCCAATCGGCCTCGTGATCGTTCAGGCCCCGGTAGCCGCTCCGCCAGTCGTTCATCACGTAGAACCAGGCGTAGTGCAGCACGAGCCAGTCGCCCACCTCGGCCACCCTCCCGTAGCAGGTGGCGCGGCGGTGCAAACCCTGCCGCTCCGCCTTCAGGGCGGCGGCCACCGTGGTCAGCCGGGGCGTGGTGGGCCGGACGATCACACTGGCCAGGAAGAGGGCGTCGAGCATCCGGCCGAAGTAGCCGACGCGTCCCAGGCGGGGGCCCAGGAGCTTGCCGGCCAGCCGCTTCGCCTCGGCCTTGACCACCGAACGGCGGTCCTCGTCGGACACGAAGCGGAGGTGACTGTCGACCCCGAGCGCATGATCGAGGAGCTCGGGTTTCACCCCGCCGGCCGGCGCCACCTCGCTCCCGCCCACGATCAGGGCGCAGCAGTCGATGTAGCCGTCGACCGAGGTGGGGAAGAACAGCTCGCGCCCGTCGAAGCGCAGCACCGGCAGATGACGGGCGAGAAGCGTGAGTTGTTCGTCGGTGTCCATGGCTCCGATCACGGGTCTGGGACCCCGAGGATAGGGCGGACCCCGGACGCGGAGGAGCCGGACCCCCGATCGCCGTCCGGCTCCCGGTGTGGCGAGGGTGCGGTGCAGCCGACGGCTGCCGGCCAGGGCGACCGCCGGCTACCATGCGCGAGGCTCGGGGCCGCCCCCGACCGGCCCGACCCCATGACCGAAGCCGATCTGACCCCCGACCTCATCAGCGCCCGGCGCTGGACCGACCAGGACGTGCAAGCGGCGCGCCTCCCCATGGTCGACGTGCCGTTCGTGACCGTCGGTGGGGGGCTCGGCTCGCTGGCCATGGTGGACGTGCTGCGGGTCGCCGGGATCCCGTCCAGCGCCATCCGGGTCCTGACCACGATCGACCGGCCCGACCAGACCTACCGGTACCTGGCCGAGAACTCCCAGATCCCCGGCAACGAACGTATCCGCTCCGACTCGTCGTCGACGATCGACAACATCTGGGGCTTCCCCAGCTACGCCGTGCGGGAGGCCCTGTCGGCCAAGCGCCTCGGCGACCGGTTGAAGCCGCTGATGAACGTCCTGCTGGAGCCCACGTTCGCCGACTTCTGGACACCACGGGCCACCGACGTCTACGCCTCGGTCGACCGCGAGACGGCCCGCATCGGCTGGGACCGCATGACGGTCAAGGGGGTGGTGCGCATGGTCCGCCCCCGGCACGGGGGCGGCTACTTCACCGTGCTCACGCCTCCCCGAGGTACCCGACCCCCGCCCGGGTCGCCACCGACCAAGCGGGTCGTGTTCCGGTCGAGCCACGTCCACCTCGCCGTGGGCTACCCCGGGGTCAAGTTCCTGCCCGACCTCCAGGAGTACCGCCAGCGTCACGACGACTTCAGCCGGGTCGTCAACGCCTACGAACCCCACGAGTACGTCTACGAGGAGCTCCTGCGCCGCCCCAGCACCGTCATGGTCAGGGGGAGCGGCATCGTCGCTTCCCGCATCCTGGTCCGCCTGCTCCAGGACCGGGAGCAGCGGGGCGCCCAGACCACGATCCTGCACCTGTTCCGCAACTACATCGCCGGTCCCCAGGGCGACGACCCCAAGTTCCGCCGCCATGGGGCCAACGGGTTCGCCTACCAGGGCTTCAACTATCCCAAGGCGGCCTGGGGAGGGCAGCTCAAGGAACGCCTCGAGGCCCTCGACGGGCCGGCCCGGGCCGAGCTCATCGGCCAGATGGGTGGGACCAACACCCCCTTCCGCCGCCCGTGGGAGGACATGATCGGCCGGGGCCGGCAGGGGGGCTGGTACCAGCAGTGGATCGGCCAGGTCCGGTCGGTCGAGCCCGGTCCCAACCAGACGATCACCACCACGATCGTCGATCCCGACGAGCGCGCCATCCAGCTCGGGGCGAACTTCATCATCGATGCCACCGGCCTCGAGTCCGACATCACCGAACATCGCCTGCTCGCCGACCTGCTGTCCCACGCCGGGGCAACCCGCAACGCCGTCGGACGGCTCGAGGTGGCCCCCTCGTTCGAGGTGGCGGGGACCAGGAACGAGCCGGGCCGGGTCTACGCCTCGGGCTCGATCACCCTCGGCGGCTACTACGCCGGCGTCGACTCGTTCCTCGGCCTCCAGTACGCCGCCCTCCGCATCGCCGACGACCTCGCCTCGATCGGATTCGGCGAGCGGATCGGGGTCGGCCGTTCCATGAGGGAGTGGTGGCGGTGGATGCGCAACGAGCCGATCCCGAACTGAGACGAGAGGACACACCATGACGCCGACGCTGATCGGCAGGATCCAGACCCGGCTGCTGCTCCTCGCCCTCGTCGGGCTGCCGTGGACGATCATCGTCGTGCCGTTCCTGCCGAAGGGAGGGGCGCCGATCGGCGACGTCTACGCCGCCACCATCCTCGCCCTCTTCGTCGTGGCCTTCTTCGGCGTCGGTTGGGAGCTGGTCTACCATCTCGTGCAGCAGTACCGGTGGGAGAAGGATTGGCCGATCCTCTTCCTGCTGCTCGAGGGCATCCCGGAGGGGATCCTCACCTTCGTCGTCGTCGACGCCATCATCCTGTTCGGCCCCAGTCCGCTCACCTTCCTCCTCCACTTCACCTCCACCTGGGTCCTGGTGTGGCTGGTGGCGATCGGGCCGCTGCGGATCTTCCTGCTTCGCTGGCGGTTCAACGGGGGGCGGGTGTGGTGAAGAGCATCGCCGACTACGAGCTCATCCAGTCGCTGGGGGAGGGCAGCCACGGCTCGTTCTGGCTGGCCCGCTGCCCCGAGCGGCTGGGTGTCGACACCGATCAGGTGGCCGTGAAGATATTCGCCCACAACGCCGCCGAGGGGGATCTCGACCGCCTGTGGCACGAGCTCCGCTACTACCGGTCGGTCACGTCGCCCCACCTGGCCGAGATCTACGAGGTGGGCCAGCAGGGGGCCGTGCTCTACTACGCTGGGGAGTACTTCCCCGACGGCTCGCTGGCCCGCCCCGCCCGCCCCTTCTCCCGCTCGGTCGTGCTGGCCGCCCTCGCCGCCGCCGCCCGCGGCGCCCACGCCCTGCACGAGGCCGGGGTGGCCCACCGCGACATCAAGCCGGGCAACGTGATGCTGGACGACGAGGGGGCCAAGCTCGGCGATCCCAACCTGGCGACGGTCCTCAACCCGGGCCAGACGATCACCGGGCTCGATCGTCTCGGGGCCATCGAGTACCTCGCCCCCGAACTCGTCCAGGGTCAGTCCGCCACCCGGTCGAGCGACATCTGGGCGCTCGGGGCCACGATGCACCGGGTGCTGACCGGCCGCTCGGTCTACCCCGACCTGCCGGACGGCAGCCTCCTCGAGGCGCTCCGCCATCTCCTCAACGAGCGGCCCACCCTCAACGAGACGCTCCGCCCCGAGGAGCGGGCGATCGTCGAACGGACCCTCGCCACCGACCCCGTCGACCGCCCGGCAACGGCGGCCGACCTGGCGGAGACGGTCGAGGAGCTGGCCCGCCGCCTGGCCGCGGCGGAACCGACATGAGCGACTTCGACCAACTGCCCGGCGCCATCCACCGGGGCCTCGGCTACGTCGCCCGCTGGGCCGGGGTGGCCCTGGTCATCCCCAACCACCCCGACCACGACGCCGCCGTCGAGTCCCTGTTCGCCGAGCTGGGGTCGGACCCGTCCCCGGCCGAGGTTACGGAAGCGGTGGCGGCCAAGATCGCCAGGGGTGAGCTCACGGCGGCCGCCCACCTGACGTCCGTCACCGGGGCCACCGTGGCCATGGCCTTCGGCCCGATGGAGGTCCTCGTCGACGGGGAACTCCTCCTCGGCCACGGCGACGCGCCGGCGGAGGCGCCGATCGCCACCGGCGACCGGTTGACCATCCGCGCCGCCCACCTGTCACGGGCGGCCGAACCCACCGTTCCGTTCGACCTTCGACGGGGGGTGGCCCCCGGGGCCGGCATCACCCTGGGCGGCACCCGAGAACTGGCCGCCACCGGGGTCAGCGCTCCGCCCCGTCCGACCCTCGCCCAGAACGCCGTGCCCGAGCCGGCGGCGCCGGCCCAGCCAGTGCGTCCGACTGCGCCGTTCGAGTCCCGGCCGCTGGTCGGCGAC
>JBHJNQ010000028.1:0-39066 GCA_050330635.1 Acidimicrobiales bacterium
GCCAGGTCTTAACTGTATCAAGAATCTCATCTTCCACGAATTAGACTCTATACCATCAGACCACCCGACCGGGACCAAAGCCCCGATCCACCAGGTTGGATTTTAACGACAGCCTCTAAGGACCTCGTCGATCTTCACGGTGTCAACAGATGCTCGGACGCTGATGTTGTTGTCGAGGAACTCAGCCTCGGTAGGAGTCACCCTGATGCCGTACCGGACTTCTGTGGCTGATGAACGATCAACCGCGGCAGGAAGTCCGAGATCTTCTCTGAAGGTGCCGCCCCCGAGGAGATCCCGCACGTGAAGCGAACAGGAAACCAGTTTTTCCGGCAGACTCTTCACGTAGGCGGAACGTCGGTTCGTGCCGAATGGGTCGACCTCGTTGACGTTCTCCTGCGCATCATCGGGTGGCGGAATAGGCGCTCCTTCGACCGGATCGGCTGGCGGATCCGTCGGTGCGTTCGGATCTGGAGCGGGTTCGTCTGCCGGGCCATGTGCACTTGCTCCGGTGCTCAACAGAGCTACCAGCAGCGCGCATAGAAGCGCGGCGATGAGCGTACGAGCTTTCATGTCGCCCCCTACGTGTCGGCGGGATGTAGGTACAGTGGTCACCGCAACATTCTTGTTCAACGAGTGCCAGCGGCAGATCCCCAGGCGGTACCGCGCCCCTTGGTTGAAAGAACTCCGACAGTCGCCGTCGGATGATCGAGTTCGGCTGAGCCGCGAACGACGACGACGCTCTGGCGCTCAGGAGATCACTGAGTCGGGACTGAAACCGTTGCGTTTCGTCCATTTGCTACGGGTACCCGGAGGAGGTGCCGGTGAAGGTCCAGGCCGTCGACACCGTCGACGACCTGCCGGCCCTGACCGGCCGGGTGACGGCGGTCGACCTGGTGCCGGGCGAACAGCTCGTCGGCGGACGGTTCGTCGAGCCCTCGGCCTTCACCGACCGGGCGGGCGGCGTCGTCGTCCCCGACGACATGGTCGAGGTCACGATCGAGCTCGAACCCCAGCGAGCGGTCGGCGGGCTGCTCGAACCGGGCCAGACCGTCGCCGTCTTCGCTTCGTTCGAACCGTTCGACCTCAACGCCACGGTCGTCGTGGTCGACGGCGAGGAGGTCGCCCTCCCGGCAGCGGTGGCGGCCGAGGTCGACGGCAAGACGCCGAACAGCACCGACCTGATTCTCCACAAGGTGCTGGTCACGGCGGTGCAGGAGGTGGAGGATCGCACGTTCAGCAACGATCCAGAGGATGAGCCCGATCGACTGAGCACTGCGCCGAACGACTCGGTGTTCGTCACGCTGGCCGTTCGCCCCTTCGACGCCGAACGGGTGGTCTTCACCGCAGAGTTCGGCTACCTGTGGCTCGCCGTCGAGCGTGACACGGTGCCCGAGCAGTCCGATCCACCCCAGACTCGAGGGTCCGTGTACACCGACGAGACGTCCGTCCAGTGAGCGGGATCACCCTCGTCTCACCCGATCCAACGCTCGAGAGCGCCATGGCTGCGCTCTATGGGCGCTCCCTGCCGCTGCGACGGGTGTGGTCATCGCAGTGGCGGGATGCGGTCGAGGCGACGATGGACGTCTGCGCCGCCGATCCGGAGCTGCTCGTCGTCGGTAGCGACGTCGACCTCGAACAGCTGCGGGCGATGCTGCCCGAGATCGACCGGCGATTCCCGGGTACCAGCGTTGTCGTGCTCGTTGCTGAGCGCAGCGACGACCGCGCCCTCGATCTCCTCCGGCTCGGGGCGCGCGACGTCCTGGTCCAGTCGACGGCCAAGGACCAGTTCAAGGCCGACCTGGACCGACTCATCGACACCACCCGGGCCCGCCGCCAGAGCACGGCTCAGGTGTCGGCATCGCTGCGGCGCCGGGTCATCACCGTGCTGAGTCCCAAAGGCGGCTCGGGTAAGACCACGCTGGCCACCAATGTGGCCGTAGCCCTGGCTCATCGGCTGCCCAATCGGGTGCTGTTGCTCGACCTCGATACCCAGTTCGGTGACTGCGCGGCCGCCCTGGGGCTGGAACCCCAGCACTCCCTGGTCGACGCCATCGCCGCCTTGTCCCACGATCGCAGCGCTCTCAAGGTGTTCCTGACGAGCCATCGCAGCGGCCTGGCGGTGCTCTCGCCCCCCGACGACCTCGCTGCGGTCGAGGACATCGAGCCCGACGATCTCAAGCGCCTGGTATCGGCGCTGGCCGAGGAGTTCCCACTGGTCGTGATCGACACGGCCAGCGGCATCGACGGAGCCGGTCTCGCCGCCATGGAACTGGCAACCGACTTCCTGTTCGTGTCGACCACCGACGTCCCGGCCATCCGGGCCCTGCGCCGTCAGGTTGAGGCGCTGGATCAGGTCGGCTATGTGTCGCCCCGGCGGACGTTCGTGCTGAACCGGGCCAACGCCAAAGTCGGGCTGTCGGCGTCCGACGTCGCCGCCGCCGTCGGCATGGCGATCGACTTCGAAGTACCGAGCACGCGCCTCATTCCCCTGTCGACGAACGAGGGGGAGCCGGTGGCGGAACGTGATCGCGGGGGAGTGGCCCGTCGATTCGACGAGATCGCCGAGTACTTCGCCCCCCGCCAGGAGAACCCCTCGCGCTGGGGCCTCCTCGACCGACTGAAGGAGCGTTGATGGGAATCGGGCACCTACTTCGACAATCGTCGGCCACCGCCGGCGCACTCGAGGTCTTGACGGCAGACGACGAGCCGATGATCGCTCGGGTCGACGATCCCCTGGCCAAGCTGCGGACCCGGGCCCAACAGGCCCTGTTCGAGCGCCTGGGGGCCCGTCTGTTCGACCCGAGCCTGTCCGAGGACCAGCTCCGCGCCCACGTGGTAGCGGAGCTCGACCAAATCCTGGCCGACGAGGTGCGCCAACTCACGGCCGGGGAACGCCACGACCTGGTCGAGTCGATCGCCGCCGACATCATGGGGCTCGGGCCGATCGAGCCGTACCTCCTCGACCCGTCGGTCACGGAGATCATGGTCAACGCCGACGACGCCATCTTCGTCGAGCGCAACGGTCGGATCCACCTCACCGAGCACCGTTTCCTGACGACTCAGCACCTGCGACAGGTGATCGAGAAGATCGTGGCCGCTGTCGGTCGCCGTATCGACGAGTCGTCGCCGATGGTCGACGCCCGCCTTCCCGACGGAAGTCGGGTCAACGCCGTGATCCCGCCGCTGGCGGTGGACGGACCGATGCTCACGATCCGGAAGTTCTCGAAGACGGCGTTCTCCACGTCCGATCTCGTGAGCTTCGGCACGCTGAGTGAGCAGGCGGTCGAGTTCCTCGACGCATGCGTCCGGGGCAAGCGGAACATACTGATCAGCGGGGGTACCGGTACGGGCAAGACCACCCTGTTGAACGTCGTGTCGTCGTTCATCCCGAGCTCCGAACGCATCGTCACGATCGAGGACGCGGTCGAGCTGCGCCTCAACCAGCGCCACGTCGTTCGCCTCGAGGCCCGTCCCCCCAATGTCGAGGGCAAGGGCCAGGTGGTCATCCGCGACCTCGTTCGCAATGCGCTGCGCATGCGACCGGACCGGATCGTGGTGGGGGAGGTGCGCGGCGGTGAAGCCCTCGACATGTTGCAGGCGATGAACACCGGCCACGAGGGTTCGTTGTCGACCCTGCACGCCAACACGCCCCGCGACGCCCTGGCCCGTCTCGAGACGATGGTACTCATGGCCGGCCTCGAGCTTCCGATGCGGGCCATCCGTGAACAGGTCGCCTCGGCCCTCGACCTGGTCGTCCACCTGAGCCGAATGCGCGACGGCAGCCGCCGGGTGACCGAGATCGCCGAGGTCAACGGGATGGAGGGGGACACCATCACCCTGTCGACGCTCTACGCCTTCGACTTCGATGCCGGCTTCACCGAGGACGGCCGCTACGCCGGGCAGCTCGAGCCGACCGGTCTCCGCCCGATGTTCTCCGACGAGCTGGGCCACCTCGGGGTGGCCCTGCCCGAGGGTCTGCTGCAGGCGATGGCCGATCCGATCGGACGAGGAGTTCGACGATGAGGCTGGCGGCGAGGCGGGTGGCACTGGCGCTCATCGGCACCATGATCGGCCTGGGCGTCCTTGTCGCCGAGCCGGTGGGTGCCGTGGATGGCGCCGACGACGATCGGATCCAGATCCTGGGTGCGAGTCAAGACGACGACGGCGAGGTCCGACTCGAGATCGCACTGCCGGCCTCGATCGGTGCCCTCCAGCCGGTAGCCGGGAACTTCGGGGTGACCGAGGATGGTCGCCTGGTCGATGCACGGGTGGCGCCTATCACGTCGATCGTCGACGTCATCGTGGTCCTCGACACGTCGGGCAGCATGGCCGGCCCGGCACTGGTCGCCGCCCGCAACGCCGCTGCGACCTTCATCGACCAGCTGGCCCCCGATGCTCGGGTCGCCGTCATCAGCTTCGGAGAAACGGCCCAGGTGGAGGCCGCGCCCGGGGTGGACCACGCCACGGCTCTCGAGGCGGTCCGGTCGCTATCGGCCTCCGGGGAGACGGCGCTCTGGGATGCCTTGGTGCTGGCGGCCGAGGTAGCCGCATCGTCGGGAGCCGACCGCCCCTACGTGGTCGTGCTCTCCGACGGTGACGACACGGTGAGCGCGGCCGATCGGGCCACTGTGGTGGCACGGCTGGGCGAGGTCGACGCCGCCCTCTACGCCATCGCCATCGAGAGCCCCGATGCCGATCTGGTCGCGCTCGACCAGGTGGTGGGGGAGTTGCGTGGCGAGTTCGTGGCCACCACGGGAACGGGGGAGCTCGAGCGGCTCTACGTCGACGTGGCCGACCGCCTGGGCAATCGGTACGAGCTCCGCTACTCGTCGGCCTCGACGCTGCGGCGGGCGATCGTGGTGTCGGTGGCCGTCGATGACGCCGTCGCCACCGCCAGTACGTCGTTCGATCCGGGGCGGTCGGTGGCTCCCGACGCCCCGTCGGCCACTGAGCCCACCGCCACCGGACCGGCCGAGGCCGCCCAGTCCCGGCTCGCCACCCGACCCGGTCCCTTCGACGGCGGGGTGCTGCTGACCTTCGGGCTGGTTGCGCTGTTCATCGCCTTTGCCGTCATCGCCCTGCTGGTCACGGTGCCGGCGGCGGGGATCCGACTCGGAACCGCCTCTGGCGCCGATCGGGTGGTCGGTCTGAACGACCGACTGAGCAGCGCCGCCAACCGCTTCGTCGTCGATCACGACAGCGAGGGCAACCTCGATCGTTCGCTCGACGCGGCGGGGATCGGGCTGCGACCTGGTGAGTTCCTCCTGCTGTCCCTGGCCGCCATAACGACGACCTCGTTGCTGGTGTCATTGGTGGCTGGCCCGGTCGTAGGGGGCCTGGCCGCTCTCGTCGGTGCCGTGCTGGTGTATGCCATCGTCACGGTGCGCACCTCGCGTCGGCGCGCCGCCTTCGCCGATCAACTGACCGACACGATCACGATCGTGACCGGTGGGTTGCGGGCGGGCAGGGGACTGCCGCAGGCCATCGAGCTTGTGTCGCAGGAGGCACCCTCACCGACGGCGGAGCAGTTCCGGCGCATCGTGTTCGAGACCCGGGTCGGCCGCGATCTGACGACCGCCATGTTGGCCACGGCGGAGCGAATGGACAACGACGACCTGCAGTGGATCGCCCGCGCTGTCGACATCAATCGTGAGCTCGGTGGCGACCTGACCGAGCTGCTCGACAACCTGGCCGACACGATCCGGGATCGCAGACGGGTGACCCGCCAGGTGCAGGCCCTGTCGGCCGAAGGGCGGGCATCGGGCTGGGTCCTGCTGGGCCTGCCGGTGGTGATGTTCGGCGTGCTGGCTTGGCGGACGCCCGACAACGTGGCCCTGCTCACCGGCACCCCGCTCGGTGTCGCCCTGTTGACCGTGGCGGCCGTCGGCATGCTCGCGGGCTTCGTGTGGATCCGCAAGCTGGTCGACCTGAAGTACTAGCGGGGCCGGCCAGCGATGGCCGCACCGCGTTCCTGAAACGAACGACGAGACGGAGGGCACATGCCAGTAATCGTGTGGTTGGCGGCGGCGGCGGTCGCTGCATCGCTTCCCGTGGCCTGGTGGGCCGTGTCGGGGGAGCGGGGGGTCAATCGGCGGGTGGCGGCGAACCTCCCCGGGTCGGGTCTGACACTGCGGTCGGCCGAACTGGACCGTTCGGCCGTCGAGCGTGTGACCCTCCCGCTGATGCGGGGGCTCGGGCGCCGGGCCCTCCGCTTCACGCCGATGGGTTGGGTGGAGGCGAAGCGCTCGTCTCTGGCCCGGGCCGGCCTCACCGGTCGCCTCACACCAGAGCAGATCCTGGGGGTGAAGGTGCTGCTGCCGACGGTGGTCGGGGGAGCGCTGGGCCTCCGGCTCTCCGGGGCGTTCACGCTGGCGGGGGCGATGGTGGCCCTCGCCTTCACCATCGTCTCGTTCTTCGCCCCCGACCTTCTCCTTCGTGCCCGGGCCGACCGTCGGACCGATGAGATCACCAACACGCTGCCCGACATCCTCGATCAGCTGACGGTCTCGGTCGAGGCCGGCCTCGGGTTCGAGGCGGCGCTGGCCCGCATCGTGCAGACCGATCAGGGCGCGCTGGCCCAGGAGATCGGGCGGACGCTCCAGGACATCCAGCTCGGAACTCGCCGCATCGACGCCCTCGATACCCTGGCCCGGCGAACCCAGGTCGACGATCTCAACGCCGTCGTGCTGTCGCTACGGCAGGCCGAATCGCTCGGGGTCCCGCTGGCCAGGACGCTGCGTCAGCTGGCCAAGGAGATGAGGGAGAAGCGTCGTTTCCGGGCAGAGGAGCGGGCCCATCAGCTGCCCATCAAGATGATCTTCCCGCTGGGCCTGTGCATCCTTCCGGCGCTGTTCATCGTGATCCTCGGTCCGGCCGTCGTCAGCTACTTCGAGATCTTCTGAACGGGAAAAGGTGGTGCAGCCCATGGTCGACATCGACCTCGCAACCCAACGGCCCCAGTCGGTGGCCACCCTCCTCTGGGAGGTCCACCAGGGGGTGGGGGGCGCCCTCGGGATGCCGCCGGTCGCATCCGGCTTCGACCCGCTGGACGACGTGCTCGACGGTGGCTTCATCGCCGGCGACGTGGTCTTGTTGGGGGGCCAGCCGGGCTCCGGTAAGACGATCTGCTCGCTCCAGTGGGCCCGTAACATCGCCGCCCAAGGCCGGTCGGTGGCCGTCGCCTGTTTCGAGCACGACGAGGGGGCTCTGCTCAGCCGACTCCTCGTCCAGGAACTGGCGCTGCTCGACGTCGATGTGGAGTCGACGGAACGTCTCCGAGCGCGTCGAGTGGTCCGTGACCTGCTGCTGGGCGTGGTGTCGGCATCGGATGCCGTCGCCGCGTCACCACTGATCAGCAGGGCCTTCGAGTCGATGGGCTCGTTCTCGGCTCGAGTCCAGCTCCTGCGGGCCTCGACCCGCCATACCACCTCCGCCGCACTCGAGGATCTGGTCGCCGCCAACCTCGACGAGGGCGGTGTGCTCGTCGTCGACTACCTACAGAAGCTGCCCGTAGCGAGCGCGCCGTCGCTCGACGAACGCGTGTACCGCGCCATCGAGGACCTGAAGGAGCTGGCGGTGGCCCATCGCATCACGGTGGTGGCGCTGTCGGCGGCGTCGGTTGACGGGATCGGTGTCGATCGGCTGCAGCTACGCCATCTGCGGGGGGCCGACGCCGTGGCCCACGAATGCGATGTGGCCATCCTGCTCAACGACAAGGTGACGGCCGTCGCCGACCGTCACCTCAAGTACGACCTCACCCAACTCGACGATGCCCGGCGTCGGTCGGTGTTCTCGGTCGAGAAGAACCGCCGGGGAGAGGTCGACATCCACCTCGAGTTTGTCAAGGACTTCGCCAACTTCCGCTTCATCCCCCGGGGCGCCTTTCTGACCGAAGCGATGCGAGACGACTGAGATGGGGGCCACCGCTTCGACCTTCGTCGTCGAGGTGCCACCGCTGCGGCCCGGAAGCGGTACTCATGCATAATGACGCTTATGTCTGTATTTGACCGCTGAGCGCATCCCGGGACGGCGACATCGCACCGGGCGCCGGCGGGGCTAGCTTGACCCGCACGATGGCCGTCGAGGTGAACCGGACAAGGGCGGTGCTCGTCGTCGTCGGCGTGTTGGCCGCCGCCACCCTGATGGCCGGGTGCACCGTCATCGTGGCCGCCAACCTCCTGCTTGGCCCCGACCCGCTGGGCGACGTGGAGACGGCCGAGTACGCCACCCTCGACGACTGGCCGGCGGCGGCCGATTTCGCCGACCGGTTCGAGCTCGACCTGCCCCCGTCGGCCCGGGATGTCAAGATCGCCTCCAGCGGCTTCCAGGAACCGGTCTACCACCTCAGGTTCACCGTCGACGCCGAGGACGCAGCACTCGTCGCCACCTCGGTCGGTTGCAGTGGGCTCATACCCCAGCCCGTGTCCGACGTTCCCGATGCTCTGGTCGACGGCCTCGACTGGTGGGTACCCGAACGGGCCACGTCGTACCAGGGCTGCAGCGGCGGGGCGACGCCCGGACGGTTCCAGGACGTCTTCTTCGACCAGACCCGAACCGACACCGTCGACGTGTACGTGCGCGTCGTCTACGTCTGACCGGGCCGGGCAGGCCCAGTGGGTGGGTAGCCCCAGCCCGCCCCGCCGGGGGAGTGGCATCGCTCCCCCACCCCCGACCCGACGTCCACCACTCCCCCGCCCACTAGCCTCGTTCCGGTGGACGACCTCGCCAGCCTTCCCGAACCCGCCGAACCAGCCGGCCCCGCCGCCCTCGGCCCGGCCCGGATCTCGGCCATCGCCGCCGAGGTCGGTGGCGGCGAGCTGGCCGGCCGTATCGGCTTCCTGCTCGAGGTCGACCGGCTCAAGTCGGTGGTGCGCCGCAACCTGCTCGTCGACGGCTCACGATACGAGAACTCGGCCGAGCACTCCTGGCACCTGGCGTTGCTGGCCCTCGTCCTCGCCCCCTACGCCGACGCCGAGGTGGACGTGGCCCGGGCCGCCGCCATCCTCCTCGTCCACGACCTGGTCGAGATCGACGCCGGCGACACCTACATCTACGACGACGAGGCCCGCACGGTCAAACAGGAGGCCGAGGAGCGGGCGGCCGAGCGACTCTTCGGGCTGCTGCCGGAGGGCGAGGGCCGCCTCCTGGCCGAGCTGTGGCACGAGTACGAGGCCAGGGAGACGCCCACTGCCCGGTTCGCCTACGCCATGGACCGGCTCCAGCCCGTGCTCCTCAACGCCGGCAGCGGTGGGGTGAGCTGGGTGCAGAACGGCATCCGCCACAGCCAGACCGTGGCCGTCAACGGCCCGATCGCCGACGCCGCTCCCCCACTGTGGGACCTGGCCCGAGCCGTGCTCGACGCCGCCGCCACCGCCGACCTGCTCATCGACGACCGACCATGAGGGCCCGCCGTCCGACCCGCCAGGGCGGAACGGACGGCGAGGCTCCCCGTGCGCGGCCTCAGTCGGTCGAGCGGATGACGCGGCCGGCCAGGGCCCCCACGTGCTCGCCGTGATCCATGAAGACCTCGCCGTTGACGATGGTGTAGTCGTAGCCGGATGACCCCTGGATGTAGCGGCCGGCCCCGTTCGGCAGGTCGTTCACGTACTCCGGCTGGGGAAGTGACAGGCCATCGAAGTCGATCACGTTGAGGTCGGCGTAGCGTCCCGGTTCGATCCGGCCCCGGTCCTTGAAGCCGAACAGATCGGCGGTATCGGAGGTCAGCCGGCGGATCGCCTGCTCGATCGTCCACCGCTGCTTCTCCCGGACCCAGTAGGTGAGGAGGAACGTGGGCTGGCTGGTGTCCATGATCTGGCCGACGTGGGCCCCGGCGTCGGCCAGGCCCAGGGTGACCAGATCCATGTCGAGCATCTCCTCCACCGCACTGAGCTGGTGGTTGAGGATCGGGTAGTTGAGGTTGACGAAACCATCGCGCTCCAGGCAGAGGTCGATGAACGCCTCTGCCGGGCTCACGCCGCGGCGGGTGGCGTGGGCCGCCAGCGAGTCCTCGGGTTTGCAGTCGTAGCGGGCGTCGCCCTCGGGCAGAACGAACAGTTGGTCGTAGCCCATCACCAGCTGGGCCTCGGCGGCGTCGGCCACCAGGCGGGCCCGACGGTCGGGATCCCGGAGGGCGGCGAGGCGGTCGGCCCGATCCGTGCCCCGCAGCTCGCGCCACGACGTAGCACGGTCCCAGGGGGTCCGGTTGAACAGGTTGTAGATCATGCCGATACCGCGGGCCGTGGTCTGGGGCCGCAACATCGCCCCCTTGGCGTTCTCCTCGAGGTTGAACTCGATGACCCGGCTGTAGAGGTCGGGGCGGCGGTCGGATTGCACCAGGCCATAGCTGAGGGGACGACCCGAACGGCGGCTGATCTCGCCCATGACGGCCAGCTCGGCTCTCGTCTTGGTCAGCTCGGCGTCGTCGCGCTCGCCGAGACGCATGGCGCCCTCGAACAGGCCGTAGCCCATCCGGCCCAGCACGTCGCCGAAGGCCAGGAGCTCGTCGGCCTCGGCCCAGGTGCCTGGCACCGGCCGGCCGTCGGGCACCTTGTGGCCCAGGGTGCGGCTGGTGGAGATGCCGAGGGCACCGGACTCCATGGCCTCGGTGGCCAGCTCGGCCATGCGGGCGATGTCGTCGGGCGTGCCCGATCCCTCGGTCATGCAGCGGTCGCCCATGGCCGCCACCCGGAGTGCGCAGTGGCCGACGAGGCCGCCGACGTTGATGCCCTTGGCGGTGCGGTCGAGCCAACCGAGGTAGTCGCCGTAGGTGGTCCAGTCCCACGGGAGGCCTTCCAGGATGGCGTCGCGGGGGATGTCCTCGACCGACTCCATCATCTCGGCCAGGAACTCCTTCTGGCCCGGCTGGACCGGGGCGAACGTGACGCCGCAGTTGCCGAGCACGGCGCTGGTGATGCCATGCCAGCACGAGGACGTGGGCAGCGGATCCCATGCCGGCTGGGCGTCGAGGTGGGTGTGGACGTCGACGAAGCCGGGGGTGACGAGCTTGCCCTCGGCGTCGATCTCCCGGGCCGCCGAGCCGTCGATGTGGTCGTCGACGGCGACGATGCGGTCGCCCGAGACGGCGACATCGGCCCGCCGGGCCGGCGCTCCGGTGCCGTCGTGAACGGTGCCGTTGCGAATGATGAGGTCAGCGTCGGTAGTGGCCATGGGTGCCCCCGGGGAGAGCGAGACGATCGATGACGTTCGATCAGTTCTCTCCATCATTCCACTGGTGGGTGACATCTGTCCCGTTCGGGGCCGACGTCGGTGGCGGTCCCGACCCGTTCTCACCGTCAGGGATCGATCAGCACCCCGGGGTTGAGTATGCCGTTGGGATCGAGGGTCCGTTTGACCGCCCGGAGGGCATCGGCGAAGAGATCGGGTCGCTGGACGTCGTAGCCGCCCGGCCGGTGCATCCGGCCCACGGCGTGGTGATGGGTGACCGTGCCGCCCGCCGCCACCACCGCGTCGTTGGCGGCGTCCTTGACCTCCTGCCACATCGTGATCTCGGAGCCCTGGCGGCCCATCCCCGACCACGTGTAGTAGGGGGCGGGTCCGTCCGGATACACATGGGTGAACCGACAGCTGAGCTCGCCGGCGCCGAACACGTCACGCAGCACACCGGTCATCCGTTCCCTTACGGCGGCGTCGAAGTCCGGCCACCGGTCCCACGTGATGGCGGTCTCGAAGGTGTCGGCCACGACCCCGAGGCTGGTGGCGGTGCCGGGGTCGACACCGATGAAGCTCCGGCGCCACTCCCCCACCGCCCCCTCCCGCCCGGTCGGGTTGCCCGTGCCGTCGTCGACGAGGATGTCGCCGTCGTCGATGTGGCCGCCGGCGTCGCGGGCGATCTCGACGGCGGCCGCGATGTTGGCCCCCTGTGACAGCTCGGCCGACTCGAAGCCGATGATGACGAGGGCCTGGGTGCCGTCGAGGCCGGCGGCCCGACCCGCCTCCGCCGGATCGAGGATGCGAAGGTTGGCCGGCCACAGCTTGGCCTGCACGAGGTGGCGGACGGCATCGGTGCCCGACGCCCACGAGTCGAACACGACGCCGGCGGTGGCCCGGAACGTCGGTCGGGCCTGGATCCGCATCCAGGCCTCGGTGATGATGCCGAGGATGCCCTCGCTCCCGATGACCACACGGTCGGGGCTGGGGCCGGCCCCGCTGCCGGGGAGGCGGCGGGATTCCCACCAGCCGGCCGGGGTCAGCATGCGGACCGATTCGACGAAGTCGTCGATATGGGTGCCGCCGGTGGCGTAGTGGCCGCCGGAGCGGGTGGCGATCCATCCGCCGAGGGTGGAGAACCGGAACGACTGGGGGAAATGACGCAGGGTGTGGCCCGACGGCTTGAGCTGGGCCTCGAGGGCCGGGCCGTACACGCCGGCCTGGATCCGGGCCGCCCGCGACACCGGGTCGACTTCGAGGACACGGTCGAAGCGGTCCATGGCCACGGTGACGCAGGCGTCGGCCCCCTCCGGGGGCGTCACCCCCCATACCACCGACGACCCGCCGCCGAAGGGGACGACGGCGTGGCCGGCGCCGTGGCACCAGTCGAGCACGGCCTCCAGCTCGGCCTCGGTGCCGGGATGGGCCACGACGTCGGGTGGATTGGGGAAGTCGAGGTTGAAGGCCCTGGTCCGATCGGTCAGGTGGGCCCCACCGGCGTGGCGGGCCCGCTCCCACGTCCCGGTCGAGCAGAAGCCGGCCAGGGCGTCGGGCGGCGTGATGCGAGGCGCCCGAAGCTCGGCGTCGGCCAGATCGGGGATGGGTCGCGGTGTGACCGCCACGCCGTAGCGATCCGAGAGCTGGGCGGCGAGCGTCGCCCGTTGGGCGTCGCTCGGTTCCTCCGACTCGAGTCCCCACGCCCAGAAGCTCATCCTGTCGGCCATCGGCTCCTCCTCGTCGCTTGGTCGTTCGGCTGCGACGGCCCGCCGCCACCCGTGCCGCGGAGGCTACACCGGCGCCGTGCCTACGGTCAGGCCTATGGTCAGGCCTACGGTCGTCCGGGCCCGGTCGGAGGGATGGTCGAGGCCAGGGTGGCGAGGTGGCGGACGACGGCCAGACTGGCCAGGTCGGTCACGTGGAGGTTGGCCACCTCGCCCTCCACCGCGGCCAGCGTGCCGCCGACGGCCTCGACCGCCTGGGACTCCTCGATGGCGTCGACCACCTCGCTAAGCGCCCGGTCGAGGACGCTGCGGGAGAACGCCATCGGGCACTGGGCCGCCCCCAGGCCGTCCCGTCCCACCGTGGTCAGGGTGGCGTCGTAGTGACGGCGCTTGATCACGTCGACGGCGGCCACGAACGGGACCGCCCCCTCCGCCCCCCCGTCGACCACGGCCACCAGGCGGCGTATCAGGTCGACCGAGGCGAGAGGGTGGGAGGCGCTGTGGACGACGACGACCTCGGCCTCGGGCGGCACCGCCGCCATCCCGGCGGCGATCGAGGCGAAGCGGCTGGACCCTCCCTCGATGACGGCGTCGACCATCGGGCCCTCCCACCCCGAACCCGGGGGGACGATCACTCCCACCCACCCGGTGGTGGCCCGACAGGCGGCCACGACCCGGTCGATGAGCCGCTCCCCCGAGGTGAGCTCGAGGAACTGTTTCTGCGTGCCCATCCGGGTACCCGACCCGGCGGCGGTGACGATGGCTGCGACCCTCATCCCCGGCTGTCTAGCAGCCGGCGCCGCGTTCGGGGCGACCGATGACGGGAGATCGCCCGGGTCGAGCCCGGCCGCTGGCGGGACGGGACTCCTCGGCGTCGGTGTCGACCCGGGCATCCCCAACGCCGATCGGCGATGCCCGACCTCGGCCTGGACGAGACCGAGGTCGTCGACGTCGTCACCTACCTGTTCAGCCTGGAATGACGACGCCCCGTCCATCACTAATCACGCCAGAACCGAGTAAGAATGCCCAGCTGGATCAATGACCGCTATTCGGCGTTCGACTACAATTGAGCGAGTCAATCCGCCGGCGGCTGTCCCCCGACGGGATCCAGGAGTCGTTTTGCGACCGACTCGTTCGTGTTGCACCAGGGCTGCCGTCCCGGGCCAGTCGTGTTCTTGCACACCAACGACTTCAGGACTGAGGACGTGACGTACCAGACAGTTACCGGCGACCTACCGGAGCTCATCACCGTGGCGGATGTGGCGGACTACCTCGGCCTCACGCCGCAGACGGTGATCTCGTTCATCAAGCGGGGCGAGCTCGTCGCCACGAAACCCCCCGGTATGCGGGGGTACCGCATACCACGCAAGGCCTTCGAGGACTACCTGGCCGCCGGCTACCGGGCCGTGCAGCAGGAAGTGGCGGAAGCCGACGCCTGAACAGGACGACAAGCGGTGGGCTGACGAGGTGGCGGGTCCCCGGTCGACGGCCGGCGAGCTGCCGGCTTCGGGCGCGTCCCCGGGCCGATCCGGGTCCTCCGGCCGCGGTCCCGTGGCGCGGTCGTTGGCGGTTGGCCCACGGTGAGCCACAATGACCGGATGGCCGACGTCGCCACCAGGACCCACTACGAGCTCTTCGGCGTCGATCCCGACTGCACCTTCGAGGAGCTGCGACGCGCCTACCGTCGTCTGGCCAGGGAGAACCACCCCGATGTGACCCGCGGCGGCACCGGACGGTCGATGGCGGAGGTCAACGAGGCGTGGCGCGTCCTGTCCGACGTGGGCCGCCGCCGTCACTACGACGAGAGTGTGAAGACGCCGCTCGGCGACCGGGAACCGGTGGCCACACCGCAGCCGGCCCCGCAGACCACGCCATCGCGCCGCCGGGCCTGGGCTGCGAGCGTGCAGGGCCAGATCGCCCGCATCTCCCGTCTCGCCGGCCGCAGCGCCACCCAGGCCCTCCTGATCCGTCATCCCCGGGCCCCCCGATTCGTCTACGAGGAGATCGTCGAGGACCTGGTCATCGGCCTCTGCGAGGACACCGAGTCACGGGTCCGGGCGGCTCGGGCCGCTGGTGCCGCCCCGCTCGATCTGGCCGTGGCCGCCACCCTCGTCGGCATCAGGACGCTGGCCGACCGCATCCGCCGCAACGCCAGCCTGGGGCTCGACGACCGCACGGTGATGGCGGCCGAGCTGCTCGACCGGATGTGGGACATCCTGGCCCACGAGCTCACCGTCCAGCTCACCGGAGCGCTCGGTGGCAACCCCCATGTCGCCCGTCAGCTCGGCGACGTCCCCCGCTTCCAGCGTCCTCCTCCCGGCTGAGCGGCCCGCCGGGTCGATCGCCCGAGGCGACTCACGGGGCGATGGGCCGACCACCGTCGGCCGCCGACCGGTAGGCGGCGTCGGCCAGTCGATGGGCCTCCAGGGCGGTGGCGAAGTCGGGGAACGCCGGCCGGCCGCCCCGCACCGCCTCGACGAAGGCGGCGTCGGGGTTGGTGCCCAGCCCGTCGTCGTCGACCGCCGCCCCCAGTTCCTCGCCTCCCAGCTCGACCACCGCGGCGCCGTCGTCGCAGGAGACCGGGCCCCACCAGTCGCCGGCCAGGGTTACGACGGCGTCACGGCAGAAGACCTCGACCCGGCGTTGCGACGGCCGCGACAACACCTCGTGCCACACGGACGTGAGGGCGGCCTGGGCTCCCGACCGGGCGGTGAGCACGACCGAGGCCTGATCCTCGATGCCGTCGATCCCGTGGACCGAGCCGGTCACGGCGATGACGGAGGCGATGGGCCCCATCAGCCACCGGAGGAGGTCGAGGTCGTGGATCGAGTGCTCGAGCAGCGTCCCGGCCCCGGCCCGGGACGGGTCGTCCCGCCAGGTCGAGCCGTACATGCCCTGGGTGGGCAGGTACTGGTCGTCCCGGAACACGATGTTCATGAGGGGCCCGGACGTGGGATCGTTCACCCGCCGGTGGAGCCAGCGGAACGACGGTGACCGGCGGAGGACTAGCCCCACCTGGTTGACGACGCCGGCCTCGGCGACCTCGGCGGTCATGGCGCTCGCCGTCGCCAGGTCGACCGCCAGCGGCTTCTCGCAGAACACGGCCCGCCCCGCCCCGGCGGCGGCGCTGACCGCCGCCGGATGGGCCGAGGTCCAGGTGCAGACGTACACCGCATCGCAGGCCGCCACCACGGCCTCGAGGCTGCCGACCGCAGCGTCGGCGGTGCCGGCGTGGTCGGTGGCGAACGACACGGCCCGCTCCCGGTCGATGTCGTGGACGGCGACGACGGACGCTCCCGGAGCGGCGGCCAGACCGTGGGCGTGGCTCCGGGCGATCAGCCCGGCGCCGACGAAGCCCACTCGTACGGTTTCGGTCATCCCGGTCCCTACTTGTGCTGCTTCAGCTCGGCCATGGCCCGGAACAGCTCGAGGACCGGCGGCGACCGGTGGCCAGGGTCGAGCTCACGGTAGACGGCGTCGACGTTGATCACGATGCGCTCCCAGCCGAGCCAGTCGGCATAGGAGCCGAGCTCGATGTCTCGCGCCGCGTCCTCGGGACCCATCCCGGCCTGGTGCCGGGCGGTCGCCTCGGCGTGGACGTAGCGGAGGTAGCCGGCCACCGCCTCCACCCCCTGCCGATCGGTGAGGGGCCCGTGACCGGGGACGATGGCGTCGCAGCCCAGCGCCAGGATCGTGTCACAGGCCGCCAGCCACGCGGCCGCCGGGCCGTCCCACACTAGCTCACCGTCTTCTCTGCCGTCGACGCATCCTGAGACCGAATCTAACCCAAGACGAGCCTGCGGTCGGTGTGGATCAGAGCTCGAGGACCTCGGTCCGGTTGCCGCTGCTGTTGCGGGCCCGATTGGCCGCCGCTTCCAGCTGGGCCAGCGCCCGCTCGATCGACGGTTGCCGATCCTGGAGCGAGGCCACAGCGACGCTGGCCGTGAACGAGATGAGCGAGTTCTCGACGTCGACCGGGAAGGCCACCTCGCCCCGCAGCCGATCGGCGATCTCGGTGAGCTGCGCCGTCGGGGCATCGGAGGTGAGGATGCTGAGGAAGCCGTCGTGATCGAGGCGGCCGATGACGTCGGGGCTGCGTAGCCTGGCCTGGATCCGCTCCCCCACCTCGCGCACGATGCGGTCGGCGGTGCCCTCGCCCTTCGTCTCGCTCAGCTGGCCCAGGTCGTCGACCCACAACGCCACCAGGGCCAGCGTGCTGCGCCGGGGGACGTTCATCCGTTCGTGGAAGAGCGACAGCAGCTGGTAGCGGTCGGGAAGGCCGGTGACCTGGTCGTGGGTCAGCTCACCGGCCGATCGGGCCGACAGGCGGTACTCCGACTCCATGCTCCGCACCCCCACGATGGCGACGTTCTCGTTGTCGGCCGAGGCCCGGACGTTGAGCTCGACGGGAGCGAGGGCCCGGGCCAGTCGGACGGCCAGCCGGCGGGTCGTTCCGTTCGCCCCCGCCAGGGCGTCGTCGCACGGCTCGTGGAACTCGGGCACCAGCAGGTCTCGCAGCTCGACGCCCAGCAGGCGCCCCAGGGGGACGCCGGTGACCTCGATGGCCTCGGTGTTCGCCGCCTTGACCACGCCGTCGATGACGACGAGGCAGCCGAAGGGTGCCAACCGCAGCAGGGAGGCGTACTTCTCGACTTCAGCGGTCACCGTTCGTGCACCTCACTCCTGCCCTATCGGTCCGCCGGCGGCCGTGGTTGAGGACGACGGCTCCGGCGGCCGTGTCGGTCCGGGGGCCGAGCGATCAGCCGATCTGCTCCAGGGCGTCGATGAGGGCGTTCTCGACCGCCTCGGTCAGGGCGGGGTGGATGTAGAAGACGTCGTTGGCCACGGCGTCGGCCGGGTGGCGGAAGTGCATGGCCTGGATCAGCGGCTGGATGATCGACGACGCCTGGGGCCCGATGATGTGAGCGCCCACGATCTGACGGTCGTTCCGGTCGACGAGGACCTTCACGAAGGAGTCGGTGTCCTCCAGGGCCCACCCATAGGCGGTCCCTCCGTAGTCGCGGCGACCCACCACCAGGTCGTGGCCGGCCTTCAACGCCTCGGCTTCGGTCAGGCCGACCCCGGCGATCTGGGGATCGGAGAAGATGGCGTGGGGAACCGCCCGGTAGTCGACGGTTCGGACCGGGCCCTGTTCGGCCAGGTTCCAGAAGGCGACCTTGGCCTCGGCGTTGGCCAGGTGCTTCAGCTGGAACGGGTTGGCCAGGTCGCCGATGGCCCAGACCCCGTCGGCCGGCGTGGCCATCGTGTCGTCGACGATGACCCGCCCGTCGGTCGTGAGGGGGACGCCTCCGGCCTCGGTGTGGAGGAGGTCGGAGTTGGGGCGGCGTCCGGTCGCCACAAGGAGCTGGTCGACGACCAGCTCCTCGTCGCGGATGTCGAGGACGATCTCGTGGCCGTGGTGCTCGATCCGGTCGGGCAGGACGCCGAGCCGGAGGTCGACCCGCCGCCCGAAGACGTCGGTGAAACGTCGGGATATCTCCTCGTCCTCGCTGCGGACGAGGCGCTCGGAACGGTTGAACAGGGTGACCTGCGACCCGTAGGCGGCGAAGACATGACCGAGCTCCACCGCGATGTAGCCGCCCCCGATGATCCCCAGCCGGGGCGGGAGCTCATCGAGACGCATGATCGTGTCGGAGGTGTGGTAGCCGCCGGCGTCGAGGCCCGGGATCGGGGGGATGACGGGGCGGGCCCCGGCCGCCAGCAGCACCTTGGGTGCGGTTATGGTCCGACCGTCGACGTCGAAGCGACGGTCGTCGATGAAGCGGGCCGTGCCCGTGATCAGCTCGACGTCGGGGTTGCCGCTCTGGCGGTAGCGGCGGCCGCCCTCGGTGATCGGGTCGATACGTCCGAACACCCGGTCGCGCACCGCGGGCCAGTCGACACCGTCGACCCGGCTCGCCACGCCGAGGCGGTCGCCGTGGCGGGCGGCGACGGCCAGGTCGGCGGGGAGAACGAACATCTTCGACGGGATGCAACCAACGTTGAGGCACGTGCCGCCGAAGGTGCTCCGCTCCACGATGGCGATCTTCCAGCCGTCGAGGTAGGCCGGGATGGCGTTGCCGGAGCCGCTGCCGATGATGATCAGGTCGAAGGTGTCCACTGGGGGATCGCTCTCCTCGTCGGGGTCAGCGGACCTGGGTCCAGTCGACCTCGTGGCCCTCGAGAGGGCGCATGGCGAGATCGACCGCGGTCCACAGGGTGCGGCTGAAGGGGTAGAACACGACCGGCACACTACTGGCGACGGCTACGTTGACGATGATCAGCGTCGCCACCGGCAGCTCGGGGAAGGTGAGGATCACGCCGACGGCGAGCGACAGGAGCAGGACACCGAAGCTCGCGATGGTGTTGATACCGATGGCGCCGATCCAGTGACCCTCGATCCGCTCGAAGTGGAGCCCGCACCGCGGGCAGTCGTCGACCATCGACACCCACCGCCGGAACAGCCCGCCCGTGCCACAGGCCGGGCAGCGGCGGGCCAGGCCCCGCCGCAGCAGCCGGGACGTGCGGGGCTGGCCCGGGATCGGTCGCTCGGCCGGGGTCACGGCCGCCAGGCCGCCAGGCGGTCGATGGCCTCGGCCAGGTCGTCGGCGGCGCCGGCGTAGGACAAACGGATCGATCGGTGGCCCCGCGACCGGTCGAAGTCGATCCCGGGGGTGACGGCGATCGACAGCTCGTCGAGCCAGCGACGGGCCAGGTCGGCGGCGTCGTCGCACAGGTGGGACACGTCGGCCCACAGATAGAACGCCCCGTCGGCCGGCGCCAACCGATCGAGACCGGCGGCCGGGAGGCCGGCGAGCAGGAGGTCGCGGTTGCGCCGGTAGGTGGTGACGTTGGCCTCGAGCTCGTCGACGGCGTCGAAGGCGGCGATCGCGGCCACCTGGCTCAGGGTCGGCGGGGCCACGGTGAGGCTCTGGGCCAGCCGCTCGATCGGTTCGGCCAGCTCGGGCGGAGCCACGATCCACCCGAGCCGCCATCCCGTCATCGAGAAGTACTTGGAGAAGCTGCTGACGACGACGACGTCGGCGTCGATGGCCAGGGCGGTGGGGGCGGACGTCTCGTAGGTGATGCCGTGGTAGATCTCGTCGGAGACCACCTGCACGCCGGCTCCGGCCGCCCACGCCAGCAGCGGCCGGAGGTGCTCGTCGGCCAGGACGGTGCCGGTCGGATTGTTGGGGCTGGCCACCACGAGGCCGTCGAGGGGGCCGGCGGCGACCAGGTGCTCGACCGTCGGCCGGAACGACGTCTCGGGCCCGACGGGGACGGTCACCACGTCGACCCCGAACGCCAGGAGGTCGTTGCGGTAGCAGGGGTAGCCGGGCTCGATCACGGCTACCCGGTCGCCTGGATCGAAGGCGGCGAGGAATGTGAGCACACAGCTCCCGGAGGCCCCAGTGGTGATCACGACGCGGCTGGGGTCGACGTCGAGGCCGTAGCGGTGGTCGTACCACCACGCCACCCGCTCGCGCAGGGCCGGTAGCCCGGCGGCGCCGGTGTAGCCGAGACGGTCGGCGTCGAGGGCCCGGTGGGCTGCGGCGACCACGGGCGCGGGGGCCGATGTCGACGGTTGGCCGACCTCCAGGTGCAGCACCCGATGACCGGCCCGCTCCCTGGCCTCGGCCGCCCGCATCACCTCCATCACGTAGAACGGGGGGACGGCGCTGCGGGCGGCGGCCCTCGGCCGGGTCCGGGGGTGCGGTCGGACCATGTCGCTCACTGTTGTACCTCTCGATGCACGGGTGACCTCCTGCGGTCGCCCCTATCCTCGGGCCGGGAGGTTCGTATGGCAACGATCGGGTTCATCGGGCTCGGGGTCATGGGGTCTCCGATGGCCGGGCATCTCCAGCGTGCGGGCCATCGGGTCACCGTCTTCAACCGGACGACGGCCAAGGCCGATGCCTGGGTGGCGGCCAACGGCGGCATCTCGGCCCCCACCCCTCGGGAGGCGGCGGAAGGGGCCGAGCTGGTCATGACGATCGTCGGCAACGACGACGACGTCCGCTCGGTGGTGTGGGGCGACGACGGTGTACTGGCGGGTATGGCCGAGGGGTCGGTTCTGGTCGACCACACCACGGCCTCGGCCACCCTGGCCCGCGAGCTCCACGCCGCCTGCGCCGAGCACGGGATCGGTTTCGTCGACGCTCCGGTGTCGGGCGGCCAGTCGGGGGCCGAGAACGGGGCGCTGACGGTGATGTGCGGGGGTGAGCAGGACGACTTCGACCGGATGGCCCCGGTGGCCGGGCACTACGCCGTGGCCGTCACCCTGCTGGGTGGTCCGGGAAGCGGTCAACTGACCAAGATGGTGAACCAGCTGTGCATCGCCGGCCTCCTGCAGGGGCTGTCGGAGGGCATCCACCTCGGCATGAAGGCGGGGCTCGACATCGACCGGGTGGTCGAGGTGATCTCCAAGGGGGCGGCCAGGTCGTGGCAGATGACCAACCGGGGCTCGACCATGGCCCGAGGTGAGTTCGACTTCGGCTTCGCCGTCGACTGGATGCGCAAGGATCTCGGCATCGCCCTCGAGGAGGGCGACCGGCTGGGGGCCCGGCTCCCCCTGGCCGCCCTCGTCGACCAGTTCTACGCCCAGGTCCAAGCTCGGGGTCATCCCCGCTGGGACACAAGCAGCCTGATCGACCTGCTGACGAATCCGTGAGCTGCGCCGGCCGGCGAGCCCCGCCTCCTGCGGGCGGCTAGGTTCGGACCGTGACCGTCTCCCTCGGGGCCCACGTGGGCCAGCAGAACATGACGACCGACGAGATGCGGGCCATCTGGCGGTGGCTCGACGAGGCCGGTCTCGACTGGCTCTCGGCCTGGGACCACCTCTACGAGGCGCCTCCCGCCGGCGGCACGATCCCCCACTACGAGGCGGTGGCCACGCTGGGGGCCATGGCGGTCGAGACGACGAACGTGCGGCTCGGATGCCTGGTGTTCTACGTCGGTTACCGCAACCCCGGGCTGCTGGCCAAGGCGGCGGTGACGCTCGACCACCTGTCGGGTGGCCGGTTCGAGCTCGGCCTGGGCGCCGGCTGGCACGAGTGGGAGGCCGCAGCCTTCGGCTACGACTTCCCGCCCCTGAAGACGAGGCTCGACATGCTCGACGAGTCGGTGGAGCTCATCTCCTCACTGTTGACCCCGCCCACCGGGGACGAGATCCGCCGCACGACCTACGAGGGGTCCCACGTCAGGGCCGACGATGCGAGCTGCCTTCCCGCCCCGGTGGCCGGCCGGCTCCCGATCTGGATCGGCGGCGTCGGCGAGAAGCGGACGTTGCGCACCGCGGCCCGCACGGCCGATGGCTGGAACGCCGCCTACATCGGCCCCGAGGAGTTCGGGCGGCTCAACGGGGTGCTCGACTCGTGGTGCGAGACGGAGGGTCGCGACCCGTCGACCATCGAGCGCTCGGTCAACCTGGTGTTCGCCATGGGAGCCGACGGGGAGGCGGCGGCCCGGGCCGAGGCGCAGCTCGCCGCCGATTGGGGCCCGATGGCGGAGCGGATCAGGGGCGGTACCCTGCTCGGGACCCCGGAACGGGCGGCCGAGCAGGTCATGGCCTACGTCGACGCCGGGGCCGACCTGGTCAATGTCGCCCTCCGCGCCCCGTTCGACCGCCAGGCCCTGTCGGCCTATGTCGAGGAGGTCGTGGCCGAGGTGCGGGCCGCCACCTGACCGGACCCCGAACGGCTCGCCCCGGGGTGTGGTACCCGGTTCGACCCGTCGAGGGCGATGGCCACAGGATGTCGCCTGCCGCCAATGGTGCGGACGCCTTGGCAACGAAACGGTGACTGGGAGTGGCCATTGGCCACTCCCAGTCGAGGACCCGGTCGTCGAGATACCGTTGCTCAACCCGCCAGAGAGCAACAGGTCCGGACCAGGTCCCGTACCCGCACTCTCAGTGAACCTCATCCCACTACAGGTGGCAATGGCCCGTTCGGCTCATGTTTGGGAGATCCGGCTTCACAACCGGCTGAGCCGGACCTCGGAGACGGCGTGGTCGGCGCCCTTCTTGAGGATGAGGTCGGCCCGCTCCCGGGTCGGGAGGATGTTCTCCATCAGGTTCCGCTCGTTGATGGCGGTCCAGATCTGCGTGGCGGTGGCCGTGGCCTCGGCATCGTCGAGATCGGCGTAGCGGCGGAAGTACGAGGCCGGGTCGCGGAACGCCGTCTCCCGTAGGGCGAAGAACCGTTGCACATACCACTTGCGGATGTGCTCGGTCTCGGCGTCGACGTAGATGCTGAAGTCGAAGTAGTCGGAGACGAACACCGGGTTGTCCTCGTCGACGGGGCCCGTCTGCAGCACCGTCAAACCCTCGACGATCAAGATGTCCGGCTTGCACACCACCACCTCCTCGTCGTCGACGACGTCGTAGGTGAGATGGGAGTACACCGGGGCCCTGACCTCCGACAGGCCGGACTTGATGCCGGACAGGAACCGCAGCAGGCGACGCCGGTCGTAGCTCTCGGGAAACCCCTTGCGTTGCATGAGGCCCCGCTCCTCCAGCACTGCGTTCGGATAGAGGAAGCCATCGGTCGTGATCAGGTCGACCTTGGGGTGATTGGGCCAGCGGGCCAGCACCGAGCGCAGGACCCGGGCCGTCGTCGACTTCCCGACGGCCACCGATCCGGCGATGCCGATCACGTACGGCACCTTCTCCGGCAGTTTGCCGAGGAACGTGTCGGTGGCCCGGTACAGCTCCTGGGACGCCCCGACGTAGAGGTTCAGCAGCCGGGACAGGGGTAGGAAGATCTTCGTCACCTCGTCGAGATCGATCGACTCGTTCAGGCCGCGAACGCGCTCCAGATCGACCTCCGAGAGGCTCAGGGGCGTCGAGGCCCGCAGCCGACCCCACTGCTCGGCGGTGAAGGTCATGTAGGGGGAGAGTTCGGGGTTGGCGTTCATCATCACCGTCCGCAGGCGTCGAGACCCGTGCATGGTGGCACCTCGGCCGGTGGGATGCGAACCGGTGGCCGATCGCCCGGCCACGAGGTGGGTGACGGCCCGGCCGGACGTCTACGGTTCCCGGCATGAACTTCCCCTCCCGCCGACGGCAGGCCGCACGGGTCGTGGTCCTCGATGCCGACCGACGGGTCTTCCTCATCCAGTCGGTCGACCCGGCCGATCCCTATGGGCCTCCGTGGTGGGAGATACCGGGCGGCGGCATGGACCCGGGGGAGACCTCGGCCGAAACGGCCATGCGGGAACTGAGGGAGGAGGCCGGCATCCTCCGGGCCGACATCGGCCCCGTCGTCTGGGTCCAGCGGGTCCAGTTCACGTTCGCCGGCCTCTACTTCGACCAGGACGAGTACATCCACGTGGCCTGGACCGACCAGGAGATCCTGGCCCCGCCGCGATTGGAGAGCCTGGAGGCCATCGCCTTCCAGGGCGCCCGGTGGTGGACGCTGGAGGAGGTCCAGGCGACCGAGGCCGCCTTCCTCCCGCCCTGTCTCCCGGAACTGCTCCCGGCCCTGGTCGCCGGCGACCTGCCGGATCCTCCACTCGACATCTCCCCCGGCCCCTGATCCGGGGTGGCGGGACCCGGCCCTGGCCGTCCGAGAGGCGCCACGGAGCTAGAAGTCCGAGTTGACGCCCAGGATGGCGATCACCTGGGCATCGTCGATCGGCACTCCGGGATCGGCTGGCATCGGCGCGATCTGATCGGACTCGAGGCCGAGCACGGTGGCCACCTGGACGGCGTCTGCGGCGAACCCGTTGGCGTAGTAGACGACGCTGTCGTCGACGGTCGGACCGTTCTTGGGCGACAGCGTGGGATAGCCGGCGCTCTGTACCGCCTCGGTGCCGGCCGCCGCCACGCCCGCCCGTCGTGCCCCGTTGGCAACCCGCACCGTGACCTCCTCAGCCGGCCGGGCCTCGACGAAGGTCGTGGTCGGGTCCTCGGTCGTCGTGTCCGGCACCGAGGCGGCGGTGGCGCCGGCCGGGACCTCGCCCGATTCCAGTACCGGCTCCTTCTCGGCGATGACGAGTCCCTCGTCGACCGTGGAGAACAGGCTCCGGGTCGCGGTGATGACCCCGATCCCGAGCAGGAGCAGGATGCCTGCCAGCATGAGGGCGTTGATGATGTCGTGGCGTTCAATCCGGTCAACGACCACAGGGGACTCCGGGGCTCGGCCTGCCAGGGCGACGATACGACCGGGCGCGTCGCCGCTCCGGCCGACCGCTTGAAGAACGGTGTATCGGGGTCAGGCTAGAGCAGCCCGGCGAGCAGTTGGTGGCAATGGGCACCCGGGAGCGGTCTGGTCGACGGCGATGGGCGGCGGACCGGCCCGGCAACTCCAGGTTCGGGGTGGTGGCGCACTAGGCTCGCCGTCGTCGAGCAGGCTGGTGTTCGGGCCGGTCGGCAGTACCAGGGAGATCATCGTGGACTTCGCCATACCGGCTGACATCCAGGAGCTGCTCGATCAGCTCGACCAGTTCATCGAGGACGAGATAAAGCCGCTGGAACGCGAGAACGACAACATCCGGTTCTTCGACCATCGGCGTGAGTACTCGCGCACCGACTTCGAGCGTGACGGCTGGCCGAACGAGGAGTGGGAGAACCTCCTGCGGGAGATGCGGCGACGGGCCGATGCCGCCGGTTTCCTCCGCTACCACCTGCCCACGAAGTTCGGTGGCCGCGACGGTACCAACCTCGGCATGGCGATCATCCGCGAGCACCTGGCGGCCAAGGGACTCGGCCTGCACAACGACCTGCAGAACGAGAGCTCTATCGTCGGCAACTTCCCCACCGTGCTGATGATGGACCTCTACGGCACCGACGAGCAGAAGAACCACTGGATCCCCACCATGCTCGAGGGGAGGGCTCGGATCGGCTTCGGCCTGACCGAGCCCCTCCATGGATCCGACGCCACCTGGATGGAGACCAACGCCTACCGCGACGGCGACGAGTGGGTCATCAACGGGGCCAAGCGGTGGAACACCGGGATGCATGCCGCCACCCACGACTACGTGTTCGCCCGCACCTCGGGCAAGCCCGGCGACGCCGAGGGGATCACCTGCTTCATCGTCCCCGTCGACACGCCCGGGTTCAACGTCGAGTTCATGTGGTGGACCTTCAACATGCCGACCGACCATGCCGAGGTGACCCTGACCGATGTGCGGGTGGCCGACTCCACCCGGCTCGGCCACGAGGGTCGGGGCCTGGCGGTGGCGCAGACGTTCGTCCACGAGAATCGGATCCGCCAGGCGGCCTCGGGCGTCGGCGCCTCCCAGTACTGCATTGACGAGAGCGTCAAGTACGCCCGCGAGCGCAAGCTGTTCGGCCAGGCCCTGTCCCGCAACCAGGCGATCCAGTGGCCCCTGGCCGAGATGCACACCGAGGCGGAGATGATCCGCCAGCTCGTCCGCAAGACGGCCTGGGAGATGGACCAGGGGATCGACCCCATGTACATCTCCGACAAGGTGGCCATGTGCAACTACCGGGCCAACCGTCTCATCTGCAACGCTGCCGATCAGGCCATGCAGGTCCACGGGGGACTCGGCTACAGCCGGCACCTGCCCTTCGAGCACATCTACCGCCACCACCGCCGGTACCGGATCACCGAGGGGTCGGAGGAGATCCAGATCCGGCGCGTGGCCCAGTTCCTGTTCGGCTTCTCCGGGCCCCGCAAGGAGGCCCTCGGCGACAGCTTCGCCAGCCGTTTCAACTCGGTGCAGCGGGGCGCCCCCGCCCCCTGGGTGTGAGCTCGGCGCCGACGTCAGCTGAGTAGGCGGGCCCTGGTCAGGAACCCGGTGTGGGCCACCATCCGGTGATCGGGCCGGACCGCGGCCCCGTCGAGGTGCCACGTCCGGTTGAGGACCTCGGTGGTCGAGATCTCGGCGAACGAGCCGCCCTTGAGGGCCTCGGTCAGCTGCTGGACCTGCACGATGGACGGGCTGTAGGAGACGAGGACGCCGCCACCCCGAAGGGCGGAGGCGACGTGGGGCACGACCCGCCACGGTTCGGGAAGGTCGAGGACCACCCGGTCCAGGCCGGTGGCGTCCACCCCCTCGTAGCAGTCGCGCAGCTCCACGTGGTAGTGGTCGAGCGCCGCCTCACCGAGGAACGCGACCACGTTCTTGCGGGCCCGGGATGCGAAGTCCTCGCGTAGCTCGTAGCCCGTGATCTCGGCCCCGGCCCGCAGCATCGCCATCGACAGCGCCCCCGAGCCGACACCCGACTCCAGCACCCGCATGCCGGGACCGATGTCGGCCAGCATCAGGATCGGACCGAGGTCCTTGGGATAGATGACCTGCGCTCCCCGCGGCATCGACAGCACGAAGTCGCTGAGGGTGGGCCTGAAGACCCGGAACCGCTGGCCTCGGGTGGTGGCCACCTCGCTGCCCTCCGGTCGTCCCACGATCGACTGGTGGGGCAGGACGCCGGCGTGTGACTGGAACTCCTTGCCCTCGGTCAGGGTCACCAGGTACCGGCGGCCCTTGTTGTCGACGAGGAGGACCAGGTCGCCGAGGCCGAGGGCGCCGGCGACGTCGAGGGAGGTCCCTTCGGCCGTCATCGTCTGGCCTTCGACACCAGCTCCACCGGTACCGGTTCGGCCCCGCTCACCCGTTCGACCAGCCGGCAGAAGGCGCAGATGTCGCCGCCCGCCGGTGCACCGCAGCGCACGCAGTGCCCGAGCTCGGTCCGGTCGCCCCCGTCGGCCCCCAGCCGGTCGACGGCACGGGCCAGGAAGCCGAAGTAGAAGTCGGACTTGGTTCCCGGGGAGCGTTGCTCCTGCTCATTGAGGGCCTCCTTGTAGGCGAGATGCTTGTTTCCGGCCGCCATCGGGCACTCCTCGACCTGGTAGTCGATGCCGCGCAGCACGCAGTAGGCGGCGCTCTCGCGCTCGGTGAGCCGCACCAGCGGCTTGATCTTGCGGGGAAACCCGTTGCCGGCGGGCAGCATCGGACGCTGGCGGGCCAGGTAGTCGACCTGCCACCGGATCACGTTGCCGTACAGCACCGCCGCCTCGTCGTCGAGGTTGTGCCCGGTGACGACGGCGTCGTAGCCGCCCTCGACGGCCACCCGGTCGAAGACGTGACGCTTCGACAGGCCGCAGGCCGAGCACGGTACCCGCCGGGTCACGGCGGCGGCCGTCGGCACGTCGTAGCCGTAGCGGTGCTTCAGGTCGACCTCGATGAGGCGCAGTCCCCGCTCGGCGGCGAAGGCCCGGGCGTAGGTCGACGAGTCGTCGGAGTAGTCGCCGATCCCGAGCCCGACGTAGAGCCCGTCGGCCTCGTAGCCCAGCTCGACCAGGACGTCCCACACGGCGAGGCTGTCCTTGCCCCCCGACACCGCCACCAGGGCCCGTTCGCCGTCGGTCAGCATGTCGTGGTCGTCGATGGCGCGGGCGACCTGCTGCCGGCAGTAGCGGACGAAGTGGTCGACGCAGAAGTTGGCATTGTGGCGTCGGATGTCGATCACCGCCGGCTCCCGGCACACCCGGCACTTCATCGGGCGCCACCGCTGATCACGGGCCGGATCTCGATGGTGTCGTCATCGTCGAGCATGGCGTCGCCCGGTACCAGCGTCGACTGGCGGATGACGAGGACCGACTCCCGGTTCAGTTCGAGCCGGTTGAGGAGCCGCGCCACCGACATCGGACCCTGGACCTCGACCTCGCGATGGGGATTTCGGAGCAGTACCTTCACCCACCCAGGATGCCGGGATCTCCGGCGCGACCGTTGCCCCCGGGCGCCCCGGTCACCGCCGGTGGCGCAGGGGGCGGCGGGTCGTCGACGGTTCGAGCGCCGAGCGGGCGGCGGACGAGCGCTCGGCCGCGGCGGCGTTGCGGGCCCGCTGGGCGGCCATGCGTTGGCCGGCCGCCGCCAGGCGGGCCACCCGGGCCGCGCTCCGTTCGCTCCTGGCCGCCCGGCGGTGCCGTCGATCCACCGACCGGGTCGCTCGCCGTTCCGCCTTGGCCGCCCGCTTCTCCCTGCGGGCCGCCCGCTTGGCCTCGCCCGCAGCCTTCCGCTCCGCCTTGGCCGCCCGCTTCTCGGCCCTGGCCGCCCGCCGTTCGGCTCGGGCCGTGCGGGTTGCCTCCTTCCGCAAGTCCTTCATCTGGCGCTTGTGGGTTATGGGGAGGGCGTCGATGACGATCTGATCGCCGGTGCGGACGGTCAACCGTTCGGTCACGGGCCGCCGCCCGGACAGGCCGCGGGCCCGGCGCAGGACGGCCGAACCGGCCGAGGCGTAGATCCAGCCGCGGCCCGGACCGCCGAGGTAGCGGCCCAGGGCCCAGAGGGCGGCACGGCGCAGCATCAGAGGCGCCGGATCTCCACCACCGTGCTGTTCCGCTTTCCGGCCCGTCGGCCGAGCACGTAGACGATCACCATGATCACCACCGCGGCGGCGGCGCCGACCACGGCCAGGCGCTTCTTGTTGTCCTCGGCCACCACGTCGAGCTGGCCCTGCATCTCCCGGAACTTGGCCTCGATGTCGGCCGGGGTGATCCCCGCTGCTTCGGTCATCTCGTCTCCTTGGTCATCCCCGGCGGCCGGCACCGAGCATCCGGTCGATCATCTGATCCTGCTCTTGGCCCGACTCATCGCCCCGAAGATCAGGGCGGCGATGAGGGCGAGGGCGGCGATGGCGATCACGTACGGGATCGTCGAGGCCCACGACGCGCCGCCGAACACCTCGAAGCTCTGCATGAGCCGCAGCACCCCGAGACCGACGAAGAACGAGCCGAGGAACATGAGGAGCGAGCCGGCCAGCCCGAATCCCAGGTAGCGGCTGAGCGATTTGAGCGGCTCGATGGTCTCCTGTTTGGCATAGGAGACCAGCATCCGCTGGATCTCCTGGGCATCGTCCAAGGGGTTGGCTCTGGGCACCCGATCTCCTCCGCGCGTCAGCTCGGTAGGTGAGTGTAGGTGGCGCGTTGACCCCTCGGGGGGTCTGGCCGCACTTCGGTTCCGCCCACGCCACGTCGGGCTCCCACCAGCACCGATGGGTGACGACGCAACCGGTGACGTGAATGGAGTCAGTCCTCGGTGAGGCGGGCTCTGATCAGCTCCAGGGCGTCGTCGATCATCCGGTCGAGGAGGGCCAGTCGATCGGTCGGGCCCGGCGCCCCGAGGAGCGCCTGTTTGTCGAACGTGGCGAACGGCCCCAGAGCCGACATCTGCATGCACCCCACCCCGACGTCGTCGGCCGCCGCCGGCACCGGCCCGACGTCGAGACCGGACTCCGAGGCGAGGGCCATGCAGCGCCCGAACTTCGCCGCCACCCGCCGGTAGAGATCCTCGACGTCGCCCACCGGGGCCTCGTCGGGCCACAGCGTGATCTCGGCCTGGGGATAGGGGGTGTCGTCGAGCCAGCGGTCGACGCGGAACCGCTCGCCGCCGACCGTGTAGAGCGCCCACCGTCCGTCGCTGAACTGCTCGGCGTCGAGGATCGTGGCGACCGTGCCGAACATGCTCCGTTTATCGTGGCCCCCGACCTCGGAGCCGCGCTCGATCAGCACCACACCGAAGGCACGGTCGCCCTCGATGACGTCGTGAACCAGGGCCCGATAGCGGGGCTCGAAGACGTGCAGGGGAAGCACCATCGTTGGGAAGAGGACCGTTCCCAACGGGAACTGGGGCAGGAGGGCCATGACGTCCGACGGTAGCCAGCGCGATGGCCGGCTGCGGAGTCCGGCGGCGGAGCAGGCGCCGGACCTGGGGTCGCGCTCGGTTCAGAGCGGGTGGAACCGGCGCCGCGCCGGAGCCGAGGGACAGAGCGGGTGGAGCCGGCGCGGCGCCGGAGCCGAGGGCGCGGTGGACGGCGCGGTGGGCGTCGGTGCTACCCCGGTACCGACGGCAGGGGGGACAGCAGCTCGACCGCAGGGTGGCCGGGGAAGGCGGCCAGCTCTGCGGCGAACACGTCCTGGAGGGAGGTCACCACCGGATCGCGGCTCACGTCGGGCGCGTTGGTCACGTAGGCGAAGGTGAGCTCGACGTCGGGGTCGTCGGCCGATTGGACGAACCCGCTCAGCGCGGTCACGTCGTTCAGGGTGCCCGTCTTGGCCGCCACCGTACCGTCGGCCAGCGACTCGTCGAGCCGCTCGGCCAGGCTCCCCCGCACACCCCCGATCGAGAGCGTCGAGGCCAACTCCGACTCCGGGCCCGCGCTCACCAGTATGGCCGAGAGGGCCTGGCAGGTGAGGCGGTTGCTCTCCGCCAGTCCCGACCCGTCGTCGATCGTCAGTCCCTCGGTCGGGACGCCAGCCGCCTGGAGGGTGGCCAGCACCACGTCGGCGCCGGCCGTGGTCGATCCCACACCCCGGTGGATCTGACCCATCTTCTTCATCAGGAGCTCGGCCCCGAGGTTGGAGCTGTAGCTGTTGATGTGGGTGACCACCTCGACCAGGTTCGGTGAGACGACGGCGGCCAGCTCGGTGGCCTCGGCCGGCGCCACCCCCGTCGTCGCCTCGCCCTCGATCGTCACCCCCGCCTGGCGCAGTAGGGAGTCGAGCACGGCCGCCGCCTGCCGCGCCGGGTCGGTGGTGACGCTCCGGGACGGGCCGCCCGAGGTGGGGCTGGAGGGCCAGGAGACGAAGTTCTCGTTGACCGTGAGGGCCGAGAGCGGCCCGGACTGCAACGAGTTGATGAGGCGTTCGGCCCACGGGCCCTGGCGGACGGTGTCGAAGGCGGTCTCGTCGCCGATCACCGAGCCGGTGATCTGGGTGACCCCGGCGGCGGTGATGGCGGCGACGAGGTCCTCGAGGCGGGTGTGGAAGCGGCCGCCGGTCTCCTCGTACTGGCGCCACCAGTCGTCGGTGGAGAGAAACGGGTCGCCGTCGCCGATCAGGTACAGGTTGCCGGCGACCACGCCGTCGACGGGGAGGCTGTCGACCGCGGTCCGGGTCCGGAACCGGAAGTCGGGCCCGAGGACCGTGGGGTCGAGGGCGGCGAACGTGGTCGCCAGCTTCTGGTTCGATGCCGGCACCAGGGGCAGGGTGGTGTTCGTCGTCGGCTGGATCGTCCGACCCTCACTCGTCACCAGCAGGCACGTCGACGGCGGCGAGCCGGCGATCAGGGCCTCCAGGTCGGGGCGTACCAGATCGTCGGCGACGGGGGCCTGGAGGGTGCGGGGAATCCGACGGGCCGACCACATCGGCGTCTGGAGCGACCGCTCGTAGAGGATCGGGTCGGTTCCGGCGATGTCGGTGTCGCGCCGCTCGGCCGCCTGCCATGACACGAGCGCGGTGAGGGTTAGGACGGCGGCCAGGCCCCACCGGCGCACGATCTCGGCCACGCTCATGGCCGGGGACGCTAGCAGAGGGTGGGAGGGGTTCCGGGGGAGCCCGGCGGTTCGAGGGCGGCCCTCACGAAGGCTCGCACGTGGGTGAACCGGGCCTCGAGGGCCTCGTCGGAGAGCGGGTCGCGGTCGAGCAGGCCGTTGAGCATCCAATGATCGGAAAAGTAGGTCAACAGCGCCCCGTAACCGGTCACGACCAGGTTCTCGGCGTCGTGGCGACGGAACCGGCCCGCCGTCATCTCCCGCTCGAAGAAGGCGACGGAGCGGGTGAAGTAGGGGCGGAGGGCCACCCCGAGATCGAAGCCCAGGTGGCCCTTCTCGGCCAGGGCCTCCCGGCGGACGATGCTCACGATCTCCGGGTTCGACCGGAAGAATTCGAAGCTGGCTTCGAGGACGGCGTCGACGACGGCCCAACCGTCGGCCGGGGCGCCGGCCCGGACCTCGTTGATGCGCAGCCCCCAGTCGGCAAGGGCGTCCTCCAGCACCTGCCGGTAGATCGCCTCCTTCGACGGGAAATAGTGCATCAGGCTGGGCCGCTGGATGCCGACCCCGGCCGCGATGTCGTTGAGCGAGGTGCCCTCGTAACCCTGGTTGGCGAAGCACAGCCGCGCCTCGCGCAGGATGGCCTCCCTCGTCGGTGTCTCGGACACAGGGTTGGAATTTACCCCAACTGCGGGGATCGTCATCGCACGGGTACGGCGCAGGGCCGTCCCGGTGGGAACGGAGGTAGCGCCATGGAGATCATCGCCGCGCTGTTCATGGAGGACATCCAGCTCCGGCAGGTGCCGGGGCCGGCGACCAGGATCGACCTCACCGGGGTGCAGTTCTCCGGCCCCGCTCCGGGTCCGGTGCCGGTCACGATCGCCCCCCATCTGGTCGTCCTGGTGTGGAACCCACCCGGCGGATCGGAGACCGGCGCCCTCGAGGTGACGTTCACCTTCGACGTCGAGCGCAAGGGCGTCGACGGGGACGGCGAGGGGGGCGAGCCCCTGGCCCGCAACGTCCAGCCCCTCCAGATCGAGGCGGGCAAGTTCAACTACCGGCTCGTCCGTCCGGAGCTGGCCTTCGACGACTACGGCACCATCCTGGCCCGCTGCCGGATCGACCACGGACCGGAACACGTGGTGCCCTACACCCTGCTTCCCCCGGTCGAATGAGCGGTGGCGGCTCGGCGGTGCCGCGTTTCGCCACCCCCGTCTCCCACCACCCGGCGGCTCCGGTGGCGGTGGCCGAGGCGACCGGCGCCATCGTCGACCGGTTGCCGTCGGTGACGCTGGTGACGGTGTCGGGGGACCACGCCCGGGCGGTCGAGGACATCGTGGATGCCGTCGACGCCCTGCTCGTCCCCCAGGTGTTGGTCGGCGGTCACGCCGTTGCGCTGTGGGCCGCCACCGACCTGGCGGCCACCCCGGTCGGGATGGTCGGGATCGGGCGGATCGCCCCCGTCGTCGCCGGCCTCCCCCCGTCGGCTCCGGCCGGCAGCGTGCTGGCGGTGTTGGTGGAGCTCTCGACCGCCTGCAGGACGTCATCGACGCCCTCTCCCCCACCGACCGGCGGGCCGCCAGCGGGGGTCTGCATCTGGCGATGGGCGTCGATGACCCGCAGACCACCGAATCAGGGGTGCCGCCGACCAGGAGGCGGCCGGGCCGGTCGCCGCCGTGCTCGTGTCGCCGGGTGTACCGGCCGAGCGTGGCGCCCCGGTACGGTGGGTCGTCGTGCGGATCCCGACGTCGGGGCCCGACCGGTCCACCCCCGTGGTCCTTGAGCTCAGCCCGAAAGGATGCGTCCGAGCCCGTGAACCCCCCCGTCACTACCGCCGTCGATCCCACGACCGAGCAACTCGGCATCGACGTGATCCGTGCCCTCGCCATGGACGGGCCCCACCGCGCCCGCTCGGGCCACCAGGGCACGGCCATGGCGCTCGCCCCGCTCGCCCACGTGCTCTTCACCCGGATCCTCCGCTACGATGCCGCCGATCCGGCGTGGCCGGACCGCGACCGTTTCGTCCTGTCCGCCGGTCATGCCTCGATCCTGCAGTACTCGATGCTGTACCTCACCGGGGTCAGCCTCGAGCTGTCCGACCTCCAGGCGTTCCGCCAGTGGGAGTCGTCAACCCCCGGCCACCCCGAGGCGGGTCACACCGTCGGGGTCGAGGTCACCACCGGGCCCCTCGGCCAGGGGCTGGCCGACTCCGTCGGCATGGCGCTGGCCGAGCGTCGGCTGCGGGCCGCCTTCGGGTCCGAGTTGGTGGACCACCGCACCTGGGTCATCGCCAGCGACGGCGACCTCAGCGAGGGCGTCAGCCACGAGGCGGCATCGCTGGCCGGCCATCTCGGACTGGGCCGGCTGACGGTCGTGTACGACGACAACCGCATCACCATCGACGGGAGCACCGAGCTGGCGCTGTCCGACGACACGCCGGCCCGGTTCACCGCCTACGGCTGGGACGTGATCGAGGTCGGTGAGCGGGCCAACGATCTCGACGGCCTCGAGGCCGCCCTCCGGCGGGCTGCGGCCGACGAGGACCGGCCCACGCTGATCGTGCTGCGGTCTCGCATCGCCTACCCGTCGCCCGGGCTGACCGACGACCCGGCGGCCCACGGCAACCCGTTCGACGACGCCGAGATCGCCGCCACCAAGGAGGTCATGGGTCTCGATCCGTCGGCCACGTTCCATGTGCCGGACGACGTCCTGGCCATGTACCGGGCGGCCGGCCGACGGGGCGAGGGTGAGCGACTGGCGTGGGAGCAGCGCCTGGCCGCCCGTGGCGGCGACCGGACCGCCTGGGACGTTGCCTGGGCCGGCACGGGCATCGACGGCTGGGCCGACGCCCTGCCCGAGGGCGAGCCGGGCGAGATGATCGCCACTCGGAAGGCGTCGCAGCAGTGCGTGACCGCCCTGTCGAAGGTGGTACCGGGTCTGATCGGCGGATCGGCCGACCTGACGGGCAACACCGGCACCCACATCGACGACGTGGCCAACGCGCGGTCCACCCCGGGCGGTCGCCAGGTCTACTTCGGGGTCCGGGAGCATGCCATGGGGGCGGCCCTCGTCGGCGCCGCCCGTCACGGCGGGGTTCTCCCCTTCGGCGGGACCTTCCTCGTGTTCTCCGACTACATGCGACCGGCGATACGACTGGCGGCGATGAGTCGGGCCAAGTGCGTGTTCGTCTTCACCCACGACTCGGTCGGGGTCGGCGAGGACGGTCCCACCCACCAGCCGGTCGAGCAGCTGATGAGCCTGCGGACCGTTCCCGGTCTCCGGGTCATCCGACCGGCCGATGCCACCGAGGTCGCCGGAGCGTGGGCCCTGGCCCTGCGCACCGACGGGCCCACCGCCCTCATCCTCAGCCGCCAGGACGTCCCGGTGCTGGCCGCCACCCGCTCCCACGGCGTCGCCGCCGGCGGCTATGCCCTCGACGACGTCGCCGCTCCCGACCTGATCCTGGTGGCGACCGGTAGCGAGGTCTCGGTCTGCGTCGAGGCCGCCGAGCGGCTGGCGGCCGACGGCCTCGCCGTGCGGGTGGTGTCCCTCCCCTGCTGGGACGCCTTCGCCGAGCGCCCGGTGGCCGAACGTAACGCCGTGCTCGATCCCACCGTGCCCACCGTGTCGGTCGAGGCCGGCGTGACCCTGGGGTGGGACCGTTTCGCCGACGCCACCGTGGGTATCGATCGATTCGGGGTCTCGGCCCCCGGCGGCGAGGTCCTCCGCCGCCTCGGCATCGAGCCCGGCAACGTGGTCGACGTGGCCCGCGATCTGCTGGCCCGCCGGCCCGGCCGCTGACCGGCGACAGGGACCCTTCCCCGCCCGACGAACCACCAACCAGGAGCCGACCGTGGGCCGTTTGCACGACCTCTACCAGGAACAACAGCAGAGCCCGTGGCTCGACAACCTCCGGCGGGGCTGGATCGCCTCGGGCGAGCTGCAACGGTGGATCGACCGCGGTGTCCGGGGGTTGACGTCGAATCCCACGATCTTCGCCAAGGCCATGACCGAGACCGAGGACTACGACGCCGATCTTGCCTTGCTGGTCTCGTCGGGTCGGTCGGTGACCGATGCCTACTGGGACCTGGTCATCGCCGACATCCAGCAGGCCCTCGGTCTGCTCCGACCCGTCCACGACGCCTCGGCGGGTGAGGACGGCTACGTGTCGGTCGAGGTGTCACCGGCCCTGGCCCACGACGAGGCCGCCACGGTGGCGGCGGCCCGCCACCTCCACGACCGGATCGACGCCCCCAACCTGTACGTCAAGGTACCGGCCACGGTGGAGGGGGTGCCCGCCATCCGGACCCTGATCGGCGAGGGCCGGTCGATCAACGTCACCCTCATCTTCAGCCTCGACCGCTACCGCCAGGTGATGGAGGCGTACATCAGCGGCCTGGAGGCTCGGGGTGGCGACGACCTGTCCACCATCTCCTCGGTCGCCTCGTTCTTCGTCAGCCGGGTCGACGTCGAAGTCGACCGCCGGCTCGACGAGATCGGCACGCCGGCGGCCGACGCCCTGCGGGGACGGGCCGCCATCGCCCAGGCCCGCCTGGCGTACCAACAGTTCCGGTCGACGTTCTCCGGGCCCCGGTGGGAGGCGCTGGCCGCCCGTGGCGCCCGCGTCCAGCGTCCCCTGTGGGCGTCGACGTCGACCAAGGATCCGAGCTATCCCGACACCATCTACGTCGACGCCCTCGTCGGCCCCGACACGGTCAACACGTTGCCCGACGCCACCCTCGCTGCCTTCGAGGACCATGGCACCGTCGACCGCACCATCGACACCGATCCCGAGGAGTCGGCCCGGGTCATCGACGCGCTGGCGGCGATGGGTATCGACATCGAGGACGTGGCCGGCAAGCTGGAGACCGAGGGCGTCGGCTCCTTCGCCAAGAGCTTCGACGAGCTCCTCGATACGCTCGGCGAGCGGGCCGACGACGTGGCCGGCTGAGGCCGGGAGAAGGGACAGCGGGATGGAGCTCTACGAGGCGATGCGGCACACACCGTCGTGCCGCTACTTCACCGACGAGCCCGTCGATCCCGCCGTGGTCCACCGCATCCTCGACAACGCCCGGTTCGCCTCGAGCGGGGGCAATCGACAGGGCTGGCGGGTGGTCGTCGTCACCGACCCCGACCTCCGACGGAGCATCGCCGGGCTCCACCGCCGACAGTGGACCACCTACGTGGCCCACGCCAGGGAGGGGGTAGTCGGGTACCAGGGCGACGGTTCGGGCCGGCTCATGGAGCACGGGACCGACTACGCCACCCGGCGCCTCGATCGCACCGACGACTTCTCCACCGCCCTGGCCGACGTGCCGGTGCTGCTCGTCGTCTACGTCGACCTGTCGACCCTCGCCATCACCGACGCCGGGCTCGACCGCCCCAGCGTGGTGGGAGGGGGATCGGTCTACACGTTCGTCCAGAACGTGCTCCTGGGCTGCACCGCCGAGGGTCTCGGTTGTGCCCTGACGACGCTGTTGGCGGCCGAGCAGCCCGCGGTCGACGATCTGCTCGGGGTCGACGGAGAGGCGACGATGGCCCTCGCCGCCCTCGTGGCCGTCGGGTGGCCGGTGCCCGACAAGCAGTACCGTCGCCTCAGCCGCAACCCGGTCGAGAGCTTCGCCTTCGCCGACCGCTGGGGTGAGCCGTTCTCGCCGACCCCCGGCGCCGGCGGGGCCTGAACCCCGCAACCGCTCGGCCGCCGAGCGCCGGCCGAGGCGGGGCGGCCGGTCGGGACCCGCTACCCGTCAATGCCGAGGCAGGCGACCATGCCGCCGACGAAGTTCTCGACCATGTTGTCGAGGGTGTAGCGGTCGGCATCCCGGCGCCCGGCGTCGATGACCCCGTTCCGTCGCTCCGTGTCGCGTAGCACGTCGACCACCTCGGAGGCGAACTCGGTGGGGTCGTCGCTCAGCACGAAGCCGTTGCGGCCGTGATCGAGGTAGTCGATCTCCGGACCGTGCTTGGCCCCGGCCGTGGTGAACAGGGGTAGCGAGGAGGCGAAGGCGTCGAGCACGTGGAGTCCCACCGCCCCGGGGCTGAGGATGGCGTCGGCCAGGCGGAACCACGCTGCCTTGTCGAGCCCGGAACGGGCGCCCAGCCAGTGAGCCCACGGATGGGGGGCCATGAGCTCCTCCAGCTGGGGGCGGCTGGGGCCATCGCCGATCACGACGAGTCGAAACCCGGGTTCGGCCTCATGGATGCGCCGGGCCACGTCGACGAGGAGGTCGACCCGCTTGTCGTCGTAGAGGGCGCCGCAGTAGAAGCCCAGGAGGCCGTCGGGGGGGAGGTCGATCTGGCGGCGGCGCTCGACCAGCATCTCGTCGGTCACGGCGTCGAGGTCGCGCTGGAAGGCCTCGTTGTCGATGGCGTTGTCGAGCACGGTGATGCGGCCGGGGTCGAAACCGGCGGCGGTGAGGATCTCGCCGGTGTGGGCGGTATAGGCGAACCACCAGTCGACCCTCGTGGACAGCATCGCCTTCCACCGCTCCCGGGCGCCGTCGGCGTTGGCCGACTGGAGGTTTCGGCCATGGCCCCAGTAGGCGACCTTGCGGTCGGCGATGCCCCGGGCCGCCAGGAAGGGGTAGTTGGACAAGATCTTGCTCTCCTGGGTCAGGATGACCAGGTCGGAGCGACGGGCCGGCCGCGGGCAGGGCTGCCACACCACCTCGGTGCCGCCGATCGAGAACCAGCGGGCGTCGACCTCGTCGGCCCAGTCGAGCGACCCGGCGTCCTGGCGCATGGCATCGCTCGGCGACGCCTGACCGTACACCACCCGCAGCTCGATGCTCCGGTGGTCGCAGGCGTCCCGCAGACGTTCGAACAAGCCGATTCGGTAGTTCACGAGCCGTCGCTGCAGGATGGAGACCCGTGGTCTGGTGCTGGTCATGGCGGTGTCCCGGGGGCGGTCACGGTGGGCGGGGCGGGCGGGCTGGTGGTGTGGCG
>JBHJNQ010000029.1:0-34973 GCA_050330635.1 Acidimicrobiales bacterium
GGGGGGGGCGGGGGCGTTGCGGCGGGCACCGGGCGGGTCTGTTGCGTCCACTGGTTGCCGTCCCAGAAGCGCTCCGTCGCGGGGTTCCCGGCGGGGTCGTCGTACCAGCCTGCGGGTGGATTTGGCATAGGCGGGAGACTAGCGAGCCGCTGGCATGGTGTGAACCGTCCACCGTTCGGGCCAGCGACCCCGCCCGGGTCCCGGGGCCGGCCAGCGGGCCCGCGACCGTCGGGTCCGTGACCGACAGGCCTCCCTGGGCCGACCGCAGCGTCCGGGTGGTGGCCACATTCGACGACGGGATCGGCGCCGTGCGCTCGGTCGACGGCCACCGTCTCGCCGTGCTCGCCCCCCGCCGTCCCGACGACCAGGTGGGGGTCGACGACGACGAGCTGGCCCGGCGGCCGCGGGTCGTGACCCGCCTCGACCACCGCTTCAACGGCCGGGGGTTGACCCACGACCGTCGTCTCCAACCTGGCTCCTCGACCTCGATGACGGCGAGGGCCCGGTACCGCTGTTCCAGCGGGACCGACGCCGCCGCCTTCGGGTTCAGCCGGCCCCTGATCCTCCACTCGGAGCACGACTGGCGTCCGGAGGCCGGTCTCGGCCGCCCTGCGGGCGGCATGGAGTTGCGGCGCAACTCCTCCGGCGTAGCGATCGTATGGGCGCACATCTGCCTCACGTCTCGAGGCCGACGTCAGTCCAGCTCGGCGGCCCCCTGGGCGGCGAGATCGACGGCGATCAACATCCGGTCCCTGAGCCCGGCGATGTCGACCCCGTCGGTGCTCTTCTTGCCCTCCATGTAGCGGGCATAGACCCCGTGCAGGATGCACGCCGTCTTGAAGTAGTTGAACGCCCGGTAGTAGTCGAGGTGGCCGAGGTCGGCACCGGTGATCTCGGCGTAGCGGTCGGCCAGGGCCTGCCGGCGGGCGAACCCGGGGGCGGTGGTGGCGTCTCGTGCGACAACCGCATCTCGTCGTCGGGATCACCCCACCCGTTGAGGGCGTAGGCGAAGTCGGCCAACGGGTCGCCGAGGGTGGCGATCTCCCAATCGAGCACGGCGGTCACCGCACCATCCGAGCCGATCATGCAGTTGTGAAGGCCGTAGTCACCGTGCACGACCCGACCCGGTCCCTGTTCCGGGGCCCGGTCGGCCAGCAGCCCGTGCAGGTCGTGGATCCGGTCGTCGTCGTAGCCGGCCCCGGGGGCCGACGCCGTCCACGACCCGTACCAGGTGCGGAGCTGACGGTGGACATAACCGTCGCGTCGGCCAAGCTCACCGAGGCCGACCTCGTCGGGGTCGACCTGGTGGAGTGCCGCCAGCGTCTCGATGAACGAGAACCCGACGGCCGCCCTCGCCTCCATCGTCAGCCACGCCTCGACGTCCTCCGCCGTGTACAGGGCCCGGCCCTCGACCTCGCTCATGACGTAGAACAGGGCACCCGTGACCTCGAGGTCCTGACACAGGCCGTAGGCCGTCGGTACGGGGACCGGTGTCGGCCCCAGCCCGCTGATCACGGCGAACTCCCGTGCCATGTCGTGGGCCTTCGGCAACAGCTCACCCTGCGGGGGCCGGCGGATGACGGCCCGCCGACCGTCCCCGTCGACCAGCAGGTAGGTCAGGTTGGAGTGACCGCCCTCCAGCTTGTACCAGTCGAACGGTGGCGTCGGACCGACCACGTTGGCCGCCACCCACGCCTCGACCGCCGGGCGGTCGTAGCCGGGGGTGTCGGTGGCCGGTGACCCCGCAGCGTCGTGCTCCTGGCTGGTCACGGCCGCCTCAGATCCGGGCCGGGGCCACGACGACACCCGGCGTCTCGACCCGGGTCCGGAACACGGTGCCGCCCCTGTCGGGGTCGTCGGTGTTGTCGGCGGTGACGATGTACAGGTCGCGGCGGTCGGCACCGCCGAAGCACAGGCTGGTGACGGCCTTGGCCGGCACCTCGATCCGCGCCACCTCCTCGCCGTCGGGACGCAGGCCGCGGGCGCAGCCGGCGCCGTAGTCGGCGACCCAGATCACCCCGGCCTCGTCGACGGCCAGACCGTCGGGATTGAAGTCGGCGGGGTCGACGCCCCGGGGGCGGAGATCCCGCCGCTCGACATAACGGTCGTCGACCACGTCGTGGCAGATCAGCCGGTTGCGGCCGGTATCGGCATGGTAGATCTGCGACCCGTCCGGCGAGTAGCCGATGCCGTTGGTGAGCGACACATCGCCGTACATCTCCTCGCTCGATCCGTCGAGCCCGATGCGGACGAGCTCACCGGGGAGCCTATCCTTCCAGTCGCCGAAGGGATCGGAGCGAAGGGTGCCGCACACCACCCGGCCGTCGGCATCGGTCATGAGGTCGTTCAGCCCGGCGTCGGTCTCGAACACCACCCGCGTCTCGCCGTTGCGCACGTGGCAGACGTTGCGGCCGCCGACGACCAGCCCCCCGTCGGCGTGGATGGCGATCCCGCCCACACCCCGCCGCTTGGGGATGGCGACGTCGACCTCCCCCGACGGGGCCAGACGGTAGACACCGCCGTTGGGGACGTCGCTGAAGTAGAGGTTGCCGTCGGCGTCGACACGGGGTCCTTCGATCAGGCCGTAGCCGTACGCCAACGTTTCCAGGGATGAGGCCATGGCCGGAACCTAATGGGTGTCTAGCGACGACGCCCAACAGCCGGCAATGCCCACCCCCGGGACGGCCTCAGTGACACGCGAGGCCGGGACGGCCTCAGTGACACGCGAGGCCGGGAGGGCCTCAGTGACACGCGAGGCCGGGACGGCCTCAGTGACACGCGAGGCCGGGAGGGCCTCAGTGCGTCTTGAGCCACGACAGCACGGCGGCGGCCACGGCCTCGGGTTGTTCCGGCAGCAGGGCATGACCGGCGTCGGGGATCTCGACCACCGTGACGAGGTCGCCGAGCTGTTCGGCCATCCGTTCGGCGTTTCGGGGTAGGACGATCAGGTCGTCGGTCGGCTGCACCACCAGCGCCTCCACCCTCAGCCTGGCCCAGAGATCCTCGATGGGCACGTGGCGCTCCGCCTCGGCTTGGGCGTAAGCCACCATCGGATACCAGCCGTCGACCCACACCACCGGGTCGTTGCCGTCGGCGAACAGGGCCAGAGCCACGGCCTCGAGGTGTTCCTCGTCGCTCAGCTCCGGGATGAACACCCGCCGGAGGGCGGTGGCCGGCTCGGGCTTGGGCTGGATCGGCCCGGGGGCGGCCAGCAGCACGAGGCTCGACACGAGGTCCGGGTAGAGGTAGGCCACCATCTGGGCCACCTGGCCGCCGAAGTCGTGACCCACCACCATCGCCGGGCCGCCGAAGGCATCGATGACGGCGGCGACGTCGTCGGCGAAATCGTCGAGGGTGAGGTCGCTGAGCGCGGCCGAGCTGCCGGCCATGCCGCGCGGCTCGGGCCGCAACACCCGGCAGCCGGCACGGGCCAGGCGGTCGGCGAGGTCGGCGAAGTCGTCCGGCCCCCGACCCAGCGAGGGCAGGAGGACCACCGGTCGACCCTCGCCCTGGACGTGGACGGTCAGCTTGCAGTCGGGCCCCCGCACCTCACGGCGCTGGCGGTACCCGGCGGCCCGCTCGAGCTCGCGGACCTGGGTGGTGAAGGTCTCGACCTCGACCATGGCATTGATCGAGAGCATGTCGTAGGGCGCCGGCTTGAGGACTCCGCCGACGAAGCGGAGGGCATCGACGACCCGGGGGCCGATGGTGGGTCCGACGTGGTTGCCCCCCCGAACCATGCGGTACTCGTGGGAGATGCCGGCCTCGAACAGCTGGCGGTGCAGCAGCTCGGCGCCGAACTGGGCGTGGAGGGCGTCGCTGTCGCCGCACTCGACATAGATGGCCATGCGGCTGGCGACGATGGCGGGGCCATTGCGTTCGACGAGCGCCGCGGGGTGGTTGTCGAGCCAGTAGTCGGCGTCGATCGGGTCGCCGTAGAGCCTGGCCCGCAACCCCCGTGGCATGTGGATCAGGTCGCGCAGGCCGACCTCGTCGGCCGCCATGGCGGCCTCGATCGTGGGCTCGATGGCGACGACGGCGCCCACCAGCCCGGGGCGGCGAAAGGCCAGGCGAAGGGCGGCGAGGCCGCCGACCGAGATGCCCCCGACGACGAGGGGCCCGCTCGTCGAGCCCGTCTTCTTGCGGATGTGGGGGACGAGCTCGTCGAACAGAAAGCTCTCCCAGAGCTCACCTCCGTCGCGGCGGTCGAGGTAGTACGACCAGCCGGCTGTCGGGGTCACGGCGATCAGGTCGGGCAGGGATCTCTCCGTCCAGCAGGCCACGAACTGGGCCTGGCACGTCTCGAGGAAACGGGCCGAACCGCCGCCGCCGTGGAGCCACAGCACGATCGGTAGTTCGGCGCTCGGCCCTGTACCCGGACGGAGCATCGAGTACTCGACCGGACCGGTCACGAGGCCGGTCTCGAGCGACTCCTTCTCCAGCATCGCCGGTCATGTTAGATGCCACGGCGATCGAACTCCGGCTCTACGCACGGCCAATCTGACGCATCCGGCCCGATCCATGGGGACGGACGTCGTCTCTGTGTAGATCTGCCCACCCGTTCCGGCCCGCGATGACCGGGCGATGCCGTCGGCATGGGACACCGCGCGTCACCGGTCAGGCCCTGGTCGATCTGATCCAGACCGACGCCGCCATCTCCCCCGGGAAACCCGGTGGTGTTGTGAACCGGCCGCCCTTTTCCGACTAGGTTGACGGCCATGAAGCTGAGCACGACCATCGGGTTCAACGGCGACCCTCAGCGCCTGGCCCGCGAGGCCCAGAATCTCGAGGCGGCCGGCGTCGATCTGTTGTGGAGCGGCGAGATCTACGGCTTCGACCTGACCTCGACCCTGGCGTTCCTGGCGGCCCAGACCGAGCGGGTCGAGCTGATGACCGGCATCATCCCGGTGTACTCCCGCACCCCGGCCCTCATCGCCCAGACCGCGGCCACCATCGACGCCCTGTCCGGGGGTCGGTTCGTGCTCGGCCTCGGCACGTCGGGACCCCAGGTGATCGAAGGCTGGCACGGGGTTCCCTTCGACAAGCCGCTGGCCCGCACCCGCGACGTGATAGAGATCTGTCGCAAGGTCTGGTCGGGTGACAAGCTGACCCACGAGGGCCGCGCCGTCACCCTGCCCCTGCCGGCCGACGAGGGAACCGGCCTGGGCAAGCCGCTCAAGTTCATGAACAAGATGCTGCGGCAGGACATCCCGATCGTCGTCGCCTCCATCGGACCGAAGAACGTGGCCCTCACCGCCGAGCTGGCCGACCGGTGGCAACCCATCCACTTCGTTCCCGACCGTTTCGAGCAGGTGTGGGGCGAGGCCCTGGCCGAGGGCGGGGCCAAGCGGTCCCCCGACCTCGGCCCGCTCGAGATCATCGCCGGGGGCCCGGTCGCCATCGGCGATGGCCCCGAGGTGACCGAGGCCCGGGAGGCGGCCCGGGCCCATATCGCCTTCTATGTCGGTGGCATGGGGGCGAAGTCGAAGAACTTCTACAACGACCTGTTCAAGCGCTACGGCTGGGAGGAGGCGGCGGTCAAGATCCAGGACCTGTTCCTCTCCGGCCACCGGGCCGAGGCCACCGCCGCCGTGCCGGACGAGTACCTGGATCTCGCCACCCTGTGCGGCCCCGAGGGCCACGTCAGGGAGCGGCTGGAGATCTACAAGGAGGTGGGGATCACCCACCTCAACGTCGAGCCTCAGGGCGCGGACAAGTTGGCTACGATCGAGAAGATCAAGGCCTGGGTCGACTGATGTCGACGAAGACACGGCACGAAAGGAACCAGGGTGGCTGACGCCAAAGAAGACCGTCTCCGCGGTTTGAGATTGTTCAACAAGGCTGAACGAAACGCCATCGAGCATCTGTCGTCGGCCGCCGACGAGGTCTCGGTCTCGGCCGGTCAAACGCTCATCGAACAGGGCCGCCACCACCACGAGCTCTACGTGATCGAGTCGGGCACGGCCACGGTGCTCGTCGACGGCACCGAGGTGGCGGAGATCCCGGCCGGCGAGATGTTAGGCGAGCTCGGCTTCTTCGTCTCGGAGGCCGCCAGCGCTACCGTGAAGGCCAAGACCGACATGGAACTGCTGGTCATTCCCTACAACCGGTTCAACCAGATCCTCGATGACAACCCAAGGTTGGTGCGCGAGATCGCGGTGGAACTGGCCTACCGTCTCTACGCCATGGACGAGAAGCTGAACTGATCGGGGCGGCGGTGACCGCTCGGCCACGCCGGAGCGGCGGGGCCGACGCTCACCCGGTGGGCGTCAGCTCCGCCGCCTCCGCGAAGGCGCGGAGTTCGCGGTCGATGTCACCCATCGGCTGGAACGCCACCTCGGTGATCCCCTGGCGGGCCAGTTCGGCGAGACGGTCGTCGAGTTCGTCGGCCCGGCACACCAGCGGGGCGATCGATATCGCCTCGCCGACGAGCACCTCACGATCGATCGGGTTGAGCTCGGTGAGATGACCCTCGTGAAGGACGAGGTGACGGTGGCGGGCATCGCCGGCCGTCGCCAGCTCCATGAACCGCTCGGCGTTGGGCAGCCGGTCGAGACGGTCGTCGCCCTGTTCGAGGAAGGCGTGGTAGGCGACCATGACCCCGGGTCCGGCGGTCTCGAGCACCCGCGAGGATCCGGACGTCTCGCCCTCGTCGAGGATGGTGCCGAAGCCGAGGAGGATGACGTCGTCGATCCCGCCGTGGTCGGCGTCCGCCCGGGGCCGGGAGGTGAACACCCCGCACCCGAGATCGGCCGCCGTGGCCAGGCCCCGGGGACCGTTGACCCCCAGCACCCAGGGCACCTCGATGGGACGATCGGGGGCCTGACCCGTGCCGTGCAGCATGCGCGTGGGCGCCCCGTCGATCTCGACCACGTCCCCCGCCAGGAGACGACGGACGTCGCTGACCAGGTCGGGCATGTCCTTCCACCGCAGTGGACGCTGACCCATGGCCCGGCGGCCGGTGAACCCGGTGCCGGCCCCGACGATCACCCTGTCCTCACCGACGAGGCCGACCAGGGTGGCGATGGCCGAGGCGGTGACCATCGGATGCCGCAGGGACGGGATGAGCACGCCGGGTCCGAGCCGGATGCGCCCGGTCCGCACCGCGGCCAGGGCCAGGGTCATCCAGCAGTCGAGCTGGAGGGCGGGGGTGTCGTAGACCCACGCCGTCTCGTAGCCCAGCCGCTCGGCCAGCACGATGTGACCGGGAGTGTCGGGCACGGGCGGAAAGGCGGCCGAGATCTTCATCGGCCCGGAGCCTAGAGGGTGGGCGGCGCCGGCGCCCGCCCCGGGGCCGGTCGCCGGCTCGGGCGGTCAGTCCGACGACGGCCAGTCGGGACGGAACATCAGCACCATCCGCGGCCCGGCCCGGGCCACCTTCGGCACGCTGTGCTCCCAGGTGCGCTGACACGTCCCACCCATGACCACGAGGTCACCGTGCCCCAGATCGAAGCGGCGGCCATCACCGCCGCTGACCGGGCGCAGCCGGAACGGGCGTGGCTCGCCGAGCGAGATCGTGGCCACCACGGTCTGCCGTAGCTCACGACCGACCTTGTCGCCGTGCCAGGCCACGCTGTCTCGACCGTGGCGGTACAGGGCGAAGCCAAGACGGGGCAGCTCGACGCCGTAGTGATCGGCCAGCGCCTCTCGCATGTCGTCGAGCACGCCGAGCTGGGCCCGGCCGGCGGCCGGGTGGGGCAGAGAACCGAGCAGCCGCGGCACATCGACGATGCGGTCGTACATCGGGCGACGCTGCCGTTCCCACTCGAGGGTCGCCAGCAGGTCATCGAACAGGGTCTGGTGCCCGTCGACCCAGCCCGGTGCGTGGTCGATCCAGGCCCCGAGCGTGAGCTCATGGCGGCGCAGCGTGGTGAAGGTGCCGTCGACGGCGGGCGAACCGAGCCCCAACAGCGAGGGCTGGCTGGGGCCGACGGCGGCAACGGGAGTGGATACGGCCATGGCCTCCAGTATCGACACTCGAACATCTGTTCGTCAACCGTCGGGGCTGGCGCCGACCACGTCGGCCGACGGGGTCCGGGTGCGGGGCACCACCGCCTCCAGCGTGGCCGCCCGACCATCGGCGTTCTGGGCCTGCACCACGTAGAACAGCGCCTGTCGAGCCAGCAGCTGGGCCGGGTGCCCCCGCGCCGCTCCCCGGCCCCCGCTGGCGGCCAGCAGGGCCGTGGTCAGCCGTTGGACGGCGAGCACGGTGCGGGTCCTGACCCCGGCGATGGCGGCGACGTCGTCGCTGTCGCCGTCGACCGCCAGCGCCGCCGCCTCGGCGTCGGCCACCGCCTCGGTCCAGCCGGCCCCGGCGGCGTCGGCCACTGCGGGTTCGACGAGCGCCAGCTCCGCCAGCGCCCGGTCGCCGACACCTACGGCCAGGGGATTGGGCCGGGCCGCCGCCCTGCGGTCCCGCCGTCGCCACCGGTCGAGGTCGTCGACGGCCAGCACGGCGTCGTCGCTCACCTCGTAGCCGTCGAAGCGGAGCCGGACGGTGACGGCGGCATCGAACACCACGAGCTCCATGGGGTCGCCGGCGGCCAGGCCGAGCTGCTCGTGACCGGGCACGAGGGCCCACACCAACGAACCGTCGTCGCTCTGTGCCGCCACGGTGAAGACCTCGGCCAGACCCCATGACGTGGCCCAGGGCGCTTCCCCATGGAAGCGCCATCCGCCGGCTCGACGCTCGGCCCGTACCGCCGGGGGCCCGGATCGCCGGACATGGGCGAAGGCGGTGCCGGCGAGCGTCCGGTCGCACAGCGGACCGAGCCACCGCCGGCGGAGCTCGCCATTGTCGGTGGTGGCCAACGCCGCAACCGCGCCCTGATGCTGGGCGAAGGCGAAGGCGGTCGTCCCGCAGCCCCCGCCCAGGCGGCGGAGCACGGCCCGAACCTCGGGCGGCGTCAATCCCATGCCGCCGGCGTCGGCCGGGACCACCATCGAGAACAGCCCGAGATCGGCCAGGGCGTCGAGGTGCGATCGGGGAATGGCGTCGGCCCCGTCGACGTCGTGGGCCGCAGGCCACAGCACACCGTCGGCCATGGCCGCAACCGCGACGAGGAGCTGTTCGAGGGGACCGGGCTCGTCCATGGCGTCACGGTAACGACGCCGAGGCGATCCTGTCCGATCCTCGATCGGGCACCGGACGCGCGGGCGCCCTCCGCTCGAGACGTGCGGCCGATTAGCGCCCTGGCAACGGTGTCGCCGGAGGAGTTGCGCAGCAACTCCATGCCGCCCGCAGGGCGGCCGAGACCGGCCTCCGGACGGTCGACTCAGTTCTCGAGGCCTTCGGTGATCGACGAGTACTGGTCGCTGGTGACGCCGCCGAGCACGGTGACGGCCCCGATGCACACGATAGCGATGAGGGCCACCAGGAGGGCGTACTCGACGAGCGCAGCCCCCCGTTGCCCCCCGGCCGCCGCCCGCTCCGGGTGCAGCTCGTCGGTGGGGTGGGCCGACACGTCTCCGTGTCCCGTCGTGTCGATCGTGTCATTGGTGCTCATGTCCTGCCTCGGATCGCTGCTGTCGTCACGCCGCACCGGGTCGTCCGCTCCGGCCTACTCGGTCCACTTCGTCGTCCGTGCCCGCCCGAGTGATCGACCGGACCCCGGCCGGCCTTGATGGGCCGTCCGGATCGACGGGCCGAACGGTGCGTTGCGGCCCGACTCCTAGGATGGGCGGGTGGAAACCGAGCTCCTGTACCTGGACGACGCCTATCGACGCACCGTCGAGGCCGTGGTGGTCGATCGGCGCGACGGTGCCGTGGCCCTCGATCGCACCGTTTTCCATCCCACCGGCGGTGGCCAGCCCCACGACACCGGCACCCTCGCCTGGAACGGCGGCGGCGGCGCTTCCACGACGGTGGCGGTGACCGACGCCCGCAAGGAGGGAGGGATCGTCTGGCACCACGTCGACGGCGAGGGCCCGCCGATCGGGGTCGCGGTGACCGCCACCGTCGACTGGGAGCGTCGCCACCAGCTGATGCGCACCCACACCGCCATGCACCTCCTCTGCGGCGTGATCTGGAACGAGTACGGGCGAGCCGTCACCGGGGGCAACATGGAGCCGCTCTCGGGTCGGATGGACTTCGAATTCGACCCCCTACCCGACGGTTTCGCCGAACGGGTCTCGGCCGCCGTGAATGCCGAGATCGACGCCGACCGCCCGATCGAGGTGTCGTTCCTCGACCGCGTCGTCGCCCTGGCCGACGACGATCTGATCCGCACGAAGGTCAACCTGATCCCGGCGTCGGTGGCAACCATCCGCGTCGTCGACATCGTCGGCCTCGACAAGCAGGCCGACGGTGGGACCCACGTGGCCCGCACCGGCGAGGTCGGCCGGTTCGAGATCACCAAGACCGAGTCCAAGGGCAAGGGGAACAAGCGGGTCCGGATCCGCCTCACCTGAGGTGTCGATCGCTGTCACCCCGCCCGCCTACGGTGGTGGTCGGGCCATCGACACGGTGCCCGCTCGCAGGCCGCGGCCGCCACGATCGATCGCTCCCACGGGAGGTCATCGCCCGATGCCTGCACCATCACGCCCCGACACCACCCATGATCCCGCCGGCCGCCCTCATCCGCACCGTCTCGACACCTTCCGCGATGCCATCGGGTTGAGCCTCCAGCTCCTCGACGAGGGGATCACCGGCCACGGTGCCGCCGTCGTCGAGGTCGACGGCACGATCGCCGACCTCGTCCTCTTCGCCGATCCGGTGCTCCACTCCCCCGCCACCGCCCTCGACCGGGCCTACCGGGCCACGGTCGAGGTCCCTCCCCCGGTGTGGCGGCCGCGACGTGTCGTGGTGCTGTCGCTCGAGCCGGACCGGCCGCCGTTGTTCACCGGCGCCGATCGTCGTCTCTACCGGTGGGCCGTTGCGGCGTTCGGAGCCGGCGCCGTGCTCGTCGCCGACTGGCTGAAGACCGACGGCGACGGGCTCGGATCGGCGGCATTCCTGTGGCACCCCCGAACGGCCTGGCCGAACGACCCGGCACCGGTGCGCCTGGCCGACCTGGCCATGATGCGCTCCGAGGCCGCCGACACCGCTCGGGGCGCCGACACCGGGGCGGGCGGGACGCCCCGGCCCGCGGCGGAATCGTGACCCCCCCCTGTGAGCGGCTCCTGGTCAGGTAGAGGTCGACGCCAGCGCTCGGAGATGGTCGGCGGCGCAGCGGTGCCCGGCCACCGTGGCGGCGGCATCGTCGGCGCCTCTCACCCGGGCGGCGAGGAACCCGGCGGCGAACGTGTCGCCCGCTCCTGTCGTGTCGGCCACAGCGCCCACCGCCTGCGCCGCCACCTCGATCGGTGCACCACCCCGCCGGTGGAGTACGGCGCCACCCTGTCCCCGCTTCTCGACGACGACCGGGGCCAGGGCGCCCAGGTCCGGGAGGCCGATCCAGGCCGCCTCGTCCCGGTTGGCGAACACGACGGCCGGCGCCAGGCGGCGCACGGTCTCAATCGCCGCCGGCCCCAGCTGATCGAGCACCGTGACCGACGACAGATCGACCGACACCGCGATCTCCTCCCGTTGGGCCTGCCGGGCCAGCGAGGTGACCGCCGCCGCCAGGGGATCGACCGCCAACGAGTAGAGGGGAAGGTGGAGCCAGGCGAGCCCCTCCAGCCAGGCCGGCTCGATCTGCTCGAGGGCCACCGAAGCGCCCCGGTCGGTGAGCATGGAGCGTTCACCGTCGGCGTCGACGACCACGACGACCGTCCCGGTCCGACCCCGCCGGGGTCCCACGACCTCCACGCCCGACCCGATCAGCTCGGCCACCAGCGCGTCGCCCAGCGGATCGTCGCCGACCTGGCCGATGAACCGGCTGCGAACACCGATCCGGGCGGCGGCCACCGCCACCGTCGCCGCGCTCCCGCCCCGTCTGCGCCGGATCACGGCGGGGGTGTCGGCACCGTGGACCCACGGCCGATGTCCGGGCGCCGAGGGCCCCGGAACCGAGACGACGACGTCCTCCATGAGATCACCTACGACACCCAGCACGATCGTACGGTACCCATTCGACATCATGCGGTCTTGACAAACCGGCCCAGCCGTTGTTTGCTTGCCTTCGTACAAGAGACCCTGCTTCGCGAGCCCTTTCTGGGACGTGAAGTGTGGAGGGACCCCATTCCCCTGGTGGATTGCGGTCTGTATGTCTCCTCGGACATCGTTGCGGCGGGAACCAGACGATGTCCGAGGAGCACATGCTTTTCGGCCCCGGAGCCCGCGAGAGCCACCGTCGAGCGGGAGGCCCCGCCGGCCGGGCCGGCTGGGACGGGATCACAGCGGGCACAGGCCCGAGGGCCTGCCCGTCCGCTGGTGCGCTGGTGCTAGTGCTCGGCCCGTACCAGCTCCCGGTTCTTGCGCTCGCTGAACACCACGGCTGCCACCAGCAGGGCGGCGATGATGCCGAGCGACCACCACACCGGCAGGTGCCACCACAGCTGCACGAGCATCTTCAGGCCGACGAAGACGAGGATTGCCCCCAGGGCGTGATTGAGGTAGTGGAAGCGCTGACGTGCGTCGGCGAGCAGGAAGTACATCGCCCGAGCTGATCGCAGCCGTGCGACAACAGAGCGACGACTGTCGGTGCCCGTCGGTTGGGGCGTATGGTTCACGCCGACGGAATCGTCGAGGCGCCGGCTCGGCGCCCCGTCCCGACCATCGCCGAAGGAGTCGATCTCATGCCACGAATGAATCTCGAAGGAGCGTCCGCCGTCGTCACCGGCGGGGCGTCAGGGATCGGCGAGGCGTCGGCCCGGCAGCTCGCCGCCCTCGGTGCCAGGGTCGTCATCGCCGACCTCAACGACGAGCGGGGCCAGGAGGTGGCATCGGCGATCGGTGGTCTCTTCGTCCGGTGCGACGTGTCGAGCGAGGAGGATGGGCGCACGGTCGTCGACGCCGCAACCGAGATGGGTCCTCTGCGGGCACTGGTGAACTCGGCGGGCCTGGGTCGCGCCGGCCGCACCGTCGACCGCAACAACGATCCGATGCCGCAGGCGGACTTCGACTTCGTGATCCGGATCAACCTGCTCGGTTCGTTCAACATGCTCCGGCTCTCGGCCGCTGCCATGGCCAAGACCGACCCGATCGATGCCGACGGATCCCGGGGCGCCATCGTCAACATGGCCTCGGTGGCGGCCTTCGACGGCCAGATCGGCCAGGCCGCCTACTCCGCCTCGAAGGGCGGGATCGTCGGCATGACGCTCCCCATCGCCCGAGACCTGTCGGCCGTCGGCATCCGGGTCAACACCGTCGCCCCCGGTCTCATCGACACCCCCATCTACGGCGAGGGCGAGGAGTCGGAGAGGTTCAAGGCCCACCTCGGCGAATCGGTGCTGTTCCCCAAGCGGCTGGGCTCAGCCGAAGAGCTGGCCTTCATGGTCGTCGATCTGATCACCAACCCCTACATGAACGGGGAGACGGTTCGCGTCGACGGTGGCATCCGGATGCCGCCCCGCTAGCCGCTGGTGTCGTAGGACTCCCCATGACGATCGTCGCTGGGTGACGATGAGCTACCGCCTGGGCATCGATCTCGGCACCACCTGGACCGCAGCGGCAGTGGCCAGGGGCACCGAGGCGAGGATCTTCCAGCTCGGCGAGCACCGCGCCGCCATGCCGTCGGTCGTGCTGATGCGGAGAGACGGCACGGTGCTGACCGGCGATGCGGCCGTGCGCAGAGCCATGGCCGAACCGGAGCGGGTGGTGCGGGAGTTCAAGCGCCGCATCGGCGATCCGACCCCGATCGTGGTGGCCGGAGGCTCGTACTCAGCCGAATCCCTCACCGGTCGGCTCCTCGAAACGGTGCTGGAGGTGGTGGCCGCCCGGGAGGGTGGTCCGCCGTCGGAGGTGGCCTTGGCCCACCCGGCCCCGTGGGGTCGGTACAAGCTCTCCTCGTTCGCCAGCGCCATCCGCCTCGCCGGTCTCGACCCGGGGTCGTGTCGGCTGATGGCCGAACCGGTGGCGGCCGCCATCACCTACGCGGTCAGCCAGCGTGTAGCGGTGGGCGAGCACGTCTGCGTCTACGACCTGGGCGGTGGCACGTTCGACGTGGCTGTGGCCCGCCGGACCGACACCGGGTTCGACATCGTGGGCCGCCCCGATGGCATCGATCGGCTCGGCGGTATCGACGTCGATGATGCCGTGTTCACCCACGTCAGGGCGGCTCTCGGCCCCCACTACGACCAGCTCGATCCGAGCGATCCGGCGACCCTCACCGCCATCGCCCGGCTCCGCCAGGACTGCACCGAGGCCAAGGAGGCCCTGTCGGCCGACACCGACACCGTCATCCCGGTGGCGCTCCCGCGCCACCAGACAGAGGTCCGGCTCACGAGGGCCGAGCTCGAACGCTTCGTCCGGCCCCGCCTCCTGGAGACGATCGAGGTGACCCGGAGGGCCATCGCCTCGGCCGACCTCGAGCCGGAGACCGTCGGTCGGGTCCTCCTGGTCGGCGGATCGTCGCGCATCCCGCTCGTGGCCCAGCTGGTGGTGTCGGAGCTGGGCATCCCCACCGCCGTCGACGCCCACCCCAAGCACGCCATCGCCATCGGCACCGCCATCCACGAGGTGCCCGCTGCAGCCCCCGGCCGGCCGGCACCGGAGGGCCCGACGATCCACGTCCCCCGCCTCCGCTCCCCCCTCGACGCCGCCGGGCCGTGGCCAGCGCCCCGGGGGGCTCCCTCGGGGCTGGCGTCATCGGCCCCACCGACCATGGCCGAGAATCCCGTGGCCCCCGGCAACCCCCCACCGGCCCGGCCGACCCCGCCGGCCCCACCGACCATGGCCGAGACATCCGTGGCCCCCGACCCCAACCGGCCGATGCCGCCACCACCACCAGGGGCGCGGCGTCCGCCGCCCTCCGGCGCGCCACCGCTCGGCAGCGAGACCGCCGTGCTCGGCCCCGACCGACCTCCCGTTGCCACCTCGCGCCCCGGGATGGTCTCCTCCCGTTCCTCGACCCCGGGCCGCCCGTCGGGTCCCGGCGCTGCGGGGCCTGCCACCCGGACGACGGTCCTCCCGCCCGGCACCGTCGATCCGGGTCGTCCTTCTCCCCACGCCGTGAGCACCCCGGTGATGGTGGCGCTCGTCCTCCTGGTGCTGCTCATGATCGGCTTCGGGGCATTCCTCCTCCTCCGCCCACCGTCGGATCCGGAGGCGGGCTGCGCACTAGACTCGAACACCTGTACGATCAGCTCATGGACCGGCCCCGCCGTAGCTTCCCTCCCGACGACCCCCGAGCGGCCTGGCGTCGGCTGGAGTCCCGCCTCGCAGCCGGCCGGCCTCCCGGCTGCGGCGACCTGAGAACCCTGTGGGAGACGTACCAGGCGGCCGTCGTCCACGGTCAGGCGAGGGGCGAGCACCGCTTGCCCGACGATCTCGTCTCCGACCTCCTGGCCGATCACCACGCCATGGCCCGTGAGCTTCGCCAACGGCCCGGATTTCGTCAACGGCCCGGATACGGAATCGCCGCGGCCATGCCCGATCGCCGCAGTACCGCCCTCACCCGCTCACGGTCATACGTTCCCGACCATCGACCCCATCGCTGGGCCGACCCGGCGGGGGCCGACTAGATTCGCAAGCCAGGACCGGTCGTCACCCCTACGCCGCCTGGAACCAGCCCAGCCCGTCCGGATGCCGCGAGCTTCACCATGACCGAAACCCCAACCGAGGCCGGCACCGAGGCCTGGAGCAGCGGCGGCGGGGGGTCGGGCGACGTCTGCACCGCCGCCGAGTTCGAGGCCCAGCCCTTGTTCACCCCGCCCTGTTCCTGCTCCCGCTGTGCCCCCGACCGGGTCTACGGACGACGGCAACGGGCCTGGCTCCGGGTGGCCGGTCGGGCCCAGCGCTACCGGGTCGAGCTGGTGGAACTGGGCGAGACCGGGCGGGCGGCGCTGTGATGTCCCACTGCGGCATGGGTCGACCGGCACTGACGCCATGAACGTGCCCCCATCGCTCCTGCCGGGCCTGCTCACCGAGTACGGTCTGGCCCGCTCGTACTCGGTGGAGCTGATCGAGGCGCTCGACCACGACCAGATCGTCTGGCGCCCGCACGACGACTCGAGCGCCATCCTCTGGCATCTGGGCCACCAGGCCGCCGTCAACCACTACCTCGTGCGCAACCTCACGGCAGCCGAGCCAACGATCAACCGCTCGTTCGACGCCCTGTTCGACTCGGCCACCCCCGAACGGGAACGGGGTGGCCTGCCGCCGCTCGAGGCCGTGCTCGACTATCGGCGGCGGGTGGGGGTCAGCACCGCCGCCATCGTCGACCGGATCCAGCGGGGGGAGGTGGGCGCTCCCGGCCAGCTGGCCGTGATCGCCGCCGGGCTGCTCCGGGCGGTGATCAATCACGAGTACCAGCACGCAGCGTGGATGGCCGAGGTGCGGTCGGGCCTGACCGGCGTGCCCGAGCCCCGGCCCCGCTCCGAACGCCTCGAGCTGATCGAGGGGTATCACGTCCTGGCCTGACTCGCCCTCACCTGAAACGGTGGCACCGTGACAGCCGGCCGCTCCGCCCGTCGTTCGTCGCTCAGGTGACGAGGATGCGGGTCATCGTCAGTCGGGTCCAGGCCCCGACGTAGAAGGCGGTTCCCTCGGCCACCAGCACGGACTCGCCGACGGTGATGGGCTCGGAGGCCGGGTCGCCGACCACGGTGCCATTGGTCGACCCCACATCGGTCACGGTCAGCGTCCCGTCGGGTCCGACCCGCACCACGGCGTGCCGGCTCGACACCGCGGGGTCGCCGGTGAGGTCGGAGATGTCGAGGTCGGGATGGATGGCCCGGCTCCGGCTGGTGCGGCCGATGTGGAGCTCGTCTCCCACGACCTCGAGGTGATGGGGCGCCGGCTCGGGGTCGGGGTACTCGAGCTCACCGGCCGAGACCACCTGTTCGAAGTAGGCCCGGTCGACGGTGATGTCGAACGCCAGCCGCCCCGGTATCCGACCGGAGGCGGGTGCCGTCCCGACCGATGGGTTCCCGCCGGGGTTCTCCGCCACCGGCGCCTCACCCACCGTCGGGCCGGCCGTTGGTGCCACCGCCGGGGCGGCGATCGCCAGCTCGTCCGCCGAGGGCATCGAACCGGTGATGAAGTCGTAGCCGCAGTTCTCGCAGAAGATGTCGTCCGGGCCGTGGGCCACCCCGCAGTTGTCGCACGCCTGGCCGGCGGTCGTCATCTCATGACCCCCTGTTGACCCGTACGGTGCGCGTCGAGCGGACGTCGAGCGCCATCTCGTCGGTCTTGTCGACGTTGCGTTTGAGCCGCACCGTGCCGCTGGCGGCGTCGTCGACGTCGACCACCTTCTGGAGCAGTCGCACGGTCTCGTCGTTGCCGACCTGATCGGCGATCTGCACCGCCCGTCCCAGCTTCATGGTGGCCGTGGCCTCGTCGCCCGAATCGCGGGCGGCCAGGCCCTCGGCTATGGCGTCGGCCAGCTCGGCCTGGCCGGTGTAATGCGCCACCTCCCGATTGATGCGGGTCGAGAGACGCTCGTCGTCGGTCCACACCGCACGCACCAGGGCCGCCGGCTGGTCGACGCCGTCGATCACGAGCATGACGCGAGCGGCCAGGCGCTCGTCGCCGACGGCACCGACCGGAATCCTGATCTGGACGTGGTAATCGCGCTCCTCGTCGCCCGACCAGGCACCGAGCGGGTAGTCGCGGGTCAGGTCGTTGACCGGGGAGGCAGAGGCGCCGAGATCCTCGAGGGCCGGTGCCACCTGCTTGACGAACCCGATCTCGGACCCCTTGGGGGTCCACAACCGGAGCGCCACCGAGCCGACCTCCCGGCCCATGGCGGCCTGGGTCAGGCGGGTGAACTCCTCCTCCATGTCCTCCGGTCGGGGGATGATGTCGACCGTGCCCAGCAGGGCGGACGAGACCTTGCGCAGCTCGGCGATGTTCCAGTCGGCGCCCAGACCACGGGCGTCACACTGGAAGAGTCCGACGCAGGACGCGATGGCGTTGTCGAACACCCAGGGCTCCTCGTGCTGGTTCTTCCCGTCGGTCAGCAGCACGGCGTGGGCGATGGCGGCGGGGCGGAGACCGGCCAGGTAGGCGGCAGCCTGGAGCCAGGTGCCCATCGCCGTCCCACCCTTGGCTTCCACCCGTCCGACACGGTCCTTGGCCTCGGTTTTCGTCCGGGTGTCGGCCACGGCCAAACCCTCGTGGGGGTAGATCATGTAGGCACCAGCGTTGCCGCCCACGACGGCGAAGTGGACCCCGTCGCGCAGCGTGTCGATGGCGGCCTGGGTGGCGGCCTTGGCCGCCCGCATCTTGCGGCCGCCCTCCTCGGTCATCGAGCCCGACGTGTCGATGAGGATCATCTCCACCGCCTCCGCCAGAGCGGCGGGGCCGGCCGCCCCGTCCCCGCTGGAGCGCACGGTCACGATCGCATCGACCGTCTCGGCCCCGGCGGGGAGGAACTCGTTCTGGAACACCTCGGCTGCGAAGTCACTCATCGGTCCGGTCGCTTCCCCTCGTTCATCGTCTCATTGTCTCGTCGGTGGCGGCGGTCGTGGTCATCTGTCGCCTCGGTCGCCGCCGCCTCGCCCTCGCCCTCGCCGTCCCCGCCAGCGGCCGGTCGAGCGGACGGCGACGGAGAGGGCCACAGGGCGACGGTGATGTTGTCGTGGCCGCCGCTGGCGTTGGCGTGCTCGACCAGGGCCGAAGCCAGCCCGACGGTCGTCGGGTGGTCGATGCTCAAACGCTCGACGAGGGCCGCGAGTTCCCCCGGCTCGTCGGCGTAGCGCCACAGCCCGTCGGAGCACAGCAGCAACCGGCCCGGTCCCTCGACCCGGGCGTGGGCCAGGTCGGGGCGGACGTCGGGAGCATCGGCCCCGATCCATCGGGTGAGGCTCCCGCCCAGTTCGTGGTCATCGGTGAGCAGGAGGGTGTCGGCCCCCAACCAGTACGCCCGGCTGTCGCCCAGCCAGGCCACCGACAGCTCGACGGCGTCGCCGTCGGGACGGGCCACGGCGGCCACGAACGTCGACGACGGGGGCCCGCCCTGGAGTCGGGGGTCGTTGGACGCCCCGGCCGGGGCGGCGGTCGCCTCGGCCTGGGCTGCGGCCGCCGCCGCCACCAGCACGGCGGCCACGTCGGCGTCGTCGTCGTCGGCGAAGGCCGACACCATGACGTCGCGGGCCGCAATCGAAGCCGACGACGACGCCTCGGCCGACCCGGGGGTCGACGACACCCCGTCGCACACGACGAGCACCACCGAGCCGTCGTCGAGGAGGCCGACCGCTGCCGCGTCCTCGTTGTCACGGTGCCGGCGGCCCCGGTCGGTGACGGCCACGACGGGCCCCGCGTCGACGGTCAGGTGGTCGCGCTCGGTCGGCTGCTTGTGTCCGCAGCTCATGCAGTAACCGTCGTCGAAGATGTCGCTCTCACCGCACGCCACGCACGGGGCCACGGGGACGGCGTCGAGGTCGGCGCCGCAGGCCTCGCAGAAGTTGGAGTCGGTGGGGGCGGGCTCGCCGCACACCGGGCAGGCGGTGGCCGTCACCGGTCGCCCCCGAGATCCGGTCGGGCGGTCGGGACGGATGATCGACGCCGGCCGCTCACACCAGGCTCCTGGGGCGTACGACGTTGGCCCGGTCGATGAGGCGGATCCGCTCGCCGTCGTCGTGGGCGTAGCGGGCCAGTTCCCGGTAGGCCTTCTCGAGCCCCCGCCGGAGGGCCCGCTCGTTCAGCTCGTAGCCCAGCATCGTCGTCGAGTCGGCGGGGATCGACCCGTCGCTCAGTCCGGCCAGGGCCCGCTCGTAGACGTCGGCGGAGAGGGTGGCCCGCTCGGCGGCGTCGAGCTGGAGCCGCTCGATCGTGGCCGATGCCGCCTGGAGCTCGGCCACGGTCGGCCGACCCCCCGGCCCGCCGCTGACCAAGGCCCGGGCCGACGCCACCTGAGCCTCGGCATGGGCGGCCGAACTAGGGGGAACCCGGTTGTAGGCATCGACGACGCCCCGGGGGTCGCCCTGCTGGAGCCGGCACCGGGCCAACCCGAAGGCGGCCGACACGTAGGAGGCGTCGGCCTGGACGACGAGGTCGTACACCTCGGCCGCCCGTTCGTACTCGCCGGCCATCTCGGCCGCCAGCCCCACCGCCAGCTTGGGCGCGCTCTCCCCCGGTAGCTCGGTCCACACCCGGCTGAACAGCTCGGCCGCTTCCTCGGCCCGATCCTGCTGCAGGAGGTGTATGGCGCGGTACCACTGGACCCGCCACTCCCACGGGTTGGCCCGCTCGACCTCGGCCAGCGAGGGCGCCGGGTCGAGGCCGGTCTGCACCAGCTCACGGGCCCGGTGCAGCACCACCTCGGGCGAGGCGTCCACCCGACCACTGTCGATGGCGGCCCCCAGCAGCTCCATCGACCGCTCGGGATCGCGTTCGGGCAGACCGAGAAGGAAGGCGGCGGCCGGATCCTCCTCGTTGACCCGGCTGCTCGGCAGCACCCGCCAGTCGGGGACGCCGGTGTCGTAGGCCTCCGCCGACCCCACGAGGAGGTTGGCCAGCTGATCACCCTCGAACAGGGCGGACGTGGCGGTTCGGGGACGGCCGTCGCTGACGGCGACGATCTCGCGGAGCACCCCGGTCAACTGCTCCGCCATCTCGCCCGCCGACTGGAAGCGGTCGTCGGGATGATGGGCGCAGGCCCGGAGCAGGAAGCGGTGGAGCGACTCCCACAGGCTGAACAGGGGCTGTTCGTCCCGTGGTGGGAGACCGTAGAGATACGGACCGTCGTGGAACACGAAGTTGAGCATGAGCACCGCCAGCGTCCGCCCGACGGTGTAGAGGTCGGAGGCGATCGACGGCCCGGCGGCCGCCACCTCGGGGGCCTGGAAGCCCTGCGTGCCGAAGATGGCGGCGTGCTGATCGTCGATGCGCATCACCGCCCCCACGTCGATCAGCTTGACCCCGTCGGCCACGGCCATGATGTTGGCCGGCTTGAGGTCGTTGTAGACGAGCCCCTGCTCGTGGAGGTAACCGAAGGCGGGCAGGATCCCCAGGATGTAGGCGATGGCCTCGGCCGGCGGCAACGGGTTGGCGACGCCGCCGTTGGCGGCCCGCCGCTTCTTCAGCTTCTGGTTGAGTGACTCGCCGCCCACCATCTCCATCACGATGTACCCGGCGCCCCGGTGGGTGACGAAGTTGTAGATGTTGACGATGCTCGGGTGGTCGATCTCGGCCAGGAACTGTCGCTCCGCCACCGCCGCCAACACGGCGTCGGGGTCGGACTCGTTGAGGAGTCCCTTCAGCACCACCCAGCGATCCGACACCGCCCTGTCCTTGCCGAGGTAGATCCATCCCATGCCGCCGTGGGCCAGGGGGCCGAGGATCTCGTACTGACCGCCCACCAGCTCCCCGACGTGCAGGGACGGCTCGTTGGTGACGAAGTCGAACGGGGTGCGGCACGAACCGCAGAACCCCCGTACCCGCCCGGGGCGCCCGTCGTCGGTGCGGCCGACGGGGCGACCGCACGAGGAGCACACCCGCTCCTCCTCGGGGACCTCGCCCAGGACCGCCCGGACGTCGTCCTCGGTCATCACCGCCGTGGCCGGGTCGCCGACCGGGGTCGCCGGCACCGCCACCAGGCCGGCACCGATACCGGTGCGGGTGCTGGCGGTACGGGTCGTGGCGGTCACCGTCCGGCGGCTCTGAGCCGTGGCGGTACCGGCCCCCTGCACCCGGCTCGAGGTGCTCGGGGCCTCGGGGGCGGCCAGGCTGGGGGCGTCACCGGGGTCGGCGAGGGACCCGAGGGGCGGAACGGGGACCGAGCCCGAGCTCTCGGCGGCCAGGCCGCAGGTGTCGCAGTAGCCGTCGGCGGCGATGGCACCCGTGCACCCGGCCCGACCACACAGGGCGCCGACGGCGATCGCACCGGGCTGGCCCGCCGACGGGCTCGCCGGCGGGGGGGACACCGGACCGCCGAGGACGGCCGGGGCGGCGACCGAGGGGGACGGGGATGGGGATCCCGCCGATGGCGGAACGGGCGACGACGACGGGCCGGGGACGGCGGCCGGGGCACCGGCGGGAGCGGCCCTGGTGCCGCAGGTGTCGCAGTAGCCGTCGGCGGCGATGGCGCCGCTACATCCCGGCTCGACGCACGACGCTGGTTGGACCGAGGTCATGAACGCAGTCTCCTCGCTAGCTCGTCGATGGTGGCCGCGGCCTCGTCGAGATCGGTGGGGGCGGTGAAGAGCATGGCACGGGCCCGGTCGATGACGGAGTTGAGCTCGAGATCCTCGGCCCGACCGGTGGCCGACATCTTCGCCTGGTAGGCCCGGAGCCGGCCCCGGAGCTCACGCCGCTGTTCGAGCGGCAGCCGGTTGACCCGACCGGCCCGCTCCAGCTGCCGCTCCAGCTTGCGGGCCGTCGTGAGCCACGAGTCGAGCAGGGCCCGCCGCTGGCTCCACGGCCCCTCGTCGCGGGCGAACACGGCGTCGAGCCGTTCCCCCAGCCCTCCCGGGCCGTCGAGGACGGCGACGCCGGGCACCCGGACGAGCCCCTCGGGGTCGACCACCTTGGCCCTGGCCTCGGCCGCCGCCGCCTCGGCGGTGGCCCGCAGGACACGAAGGGAGGCCAGCAGCTCCTCCGTGGCTCCCAGATCGGCCTCGAGGTTGTCGTACCCGGCCCGGAGCGACGCCACCTGGGTGGCGGCCGCCGCCACCTGGGCGTCGAGCTGGGTCCCGTCGCCGGCCACCACGCTGAGCGGGTCGTCGACGAGGCGCCGCTCCAGGTCGTCGGACAGGGCCCGGGCCCGGCCGATGAGCGGCTCCGGCACACCGAGGACGTCGACCTCCCGCTCCAGGCGGCCGAGGGTGGCTCGGGCGGCGTCGATCCGGGGCAGGACCGACGACCAGATATCGTTGATGGTCGTCACCCAGCGGCGGACCTCGTCGTAGCGGCTGCGAAGCAGTTCGAGCAGCTCGGGAATGGCGTGGGCTCGGGGGCCGACCGCCCGGTCGAGCTCGATCGACACCCAACGTGCCGTGAGCAGCCGGAGCAGCTCGGCCCGGGCCTCGGCCCTGGTCCCGTGGAGGCCAGCCTGGTCCCGCACGTGGGCGAGGGCGCCGCCGGTGGCGTCGGCCACGGTCCAGAGCTGTCGGGCGTGCGTGGCCGCCGAACCGACCTTGCGGACCGTCTCGGGTCCCAGCTCGTCGTTGGTCAGCATCAGGAACGACGGCATGGCCTCGAGGTCGACGATGGCGGTCCGCAGGCCGGCGAGGGCCGCCTCGTGACGTTCGAGAATCTCGAGCGGCTCCCCCGACACCGGTGGGAGCGGCAGGGACGAGGACGACGACGAGGGCACCACCCCGGCGGAGTTTATCCTGCCCGGTCCGCCGGACCCCGGCGCCCACGGCCCAGGATTCCGTGAGCGGCCGTTAGGTCCCTAGTGTCGTGGCATGTTCGCTCCCCTCGACGGTGTCCGCGTGATCGACCTCACCCACGTGCTGGCCGGCCCGACCTGTACCCACCTGCTGGCCCTGCTCGGTGCCGACGTCGTCAAGGTCGAGCCACCGGAGGGTGACTCGACCCGCGGTGGCGGCCCCGTCGGCGAGCTCAACGACGCCGGCCTCGGCCTGGCCTTCTGCACCCAGAACAGCGACAAATCGTCGATCGTCGTCGATCTGTCGGCGCCCGCCGGACCGGGTATCGTGCGGGCCCTCGTGGCTGGAGCCGACGTCGTCGTCGAGAACTTCCGACCGGGTGTGGCCGACCGGCTCGGCCTCGGGGTGGACGCACTGACGGCCATCACCCCGTCGCTGGTGTACGTGTCGCTCAGCGCCTACGGCCAGGACGGCCCCCTGGGCCACCGTCCCGCCTACGACCATGTGGTGCAGGCCATGTCGGGGATCATGGAGGTCACGGGAACGGAGGCGACCGGGCCGGTCAAGGTCGGCGCCCCCTATGTCGACTATGCCGCCGGCCAGCGGGCGGCGTTCGCCACCCTGGCCGCCGTGCTCGAACAGCGCAGGACGGGTCGGGCGCAGCGGGTCGACGTGGCCATGCTCGATGCCGCCCTCCTCCTGATGGCCTCCGCGCTGACCGCAACCGCCGTCACCGGCCGACGACCGGCGAAGCTCGGCAACGAGGCGGCGAGCGGCGCCGCCGCTTCCGGCTGTTTCAACACCGCCGACGGGCTGCTGGCCGTTGCGGCCAACACCGACCGGCAGTTCCGGGCCCTGTGTGCCGCCCTCGGTCGGGCCGAGCTGGCCGACGACGAGCGCTTCGCCGCCGCCGCCGACCGTCAGGCCAACGCCTCGGCGTTCCGGACGGTGGTGTCCGACGTGCTGGCCACGTCGCCGGCCGATCGCTGGGAGGCCGTCCTCGACACCGCCGGCGTGCCCGCGGCCAGGGTCCGGAGCCTCGACGTGCTGCTCGAGGAGGGTCAGCCTGCGGCCCGCGGCGTGCTGGCGCCGGTGGAGGTCGACGGTCGGACCCTCGCCCTACCCACGGTGGGCTTCAAGGTCGGCGGCGAGGCGCCGGGACCGCGGCGGCCGCCACCGGCGTTGGGGGCCGACACCGACCGGGTGCTGGCCGACCTGGGCTACGACGGTGTCGCCATCGCCGCCCTCCGGGCCGACGGTGTCGTGGGCTGATCTCCGCCCGGTTTCCGACCACCACCGGGGCGGGGTGGCTCAGCCGCCGCAGGTGCGGTCGCCGTAGCTGTCGGTGAACACGATGTCATCGAGCGGGACCCGGTCGACCCGAGCCGGGGCACGTCCGGCCCGGCGCCGCCACCATCGCCCCGTCCGGACGAGGCGGTCCGATTCAAGGCGGAGCGAGAGCGAGCCGATGCAACGGTCGCCATGTGGAAGCGCCTCGTTCGTGTCACGATCGTGTTGGCGGTCGTCGCTGTCGCCGCCGCTCTCTCCACCGTGCTCGCGGTGCTCCTGGGGCTGTCGCCCCGGATACCCCCCAACCCCGAGGCCGCCCTGGTGCTGGCCGCCGGCGGCGCACTGGCCAGTATCGAGCTGGGCATCGGCCGCCGAGGCTTCGCCCGACCCAACGCCGTGAGCGCGATCGACGAATAGCCGATCGACCCGTGCCGGGCGGCCGCTCGTCGAACTGCGGCCGGTCGGTCAGTCGGGCTGGCCGACCCCGGCCGTCGACGACGGTGCGCTCGACGACGGTGCGTCCTTCGACGGTCGGGGGGTCGGCTTGGGCAGGCTGGCCGGATCGAAGCCGGCTGGGGCGAGGGCCCCCCGGTTCGCCGCTTCGATGGCCTGGGCCACCTCGAGGCGGTGGACGGCGACCGATCGGGGGGCATCGATGCCGATCCTGACCTGGTCACCCCGGACCGACACCACGGTGACCACGATGTCGTTGCCGATCACGATCGACTGGGTTTCACGACGGGACAGGACGAGCATCAGGCGACCAGGGGTTCGCGGGTCGAGTAGTCGGTCTTGTCGAGCACGAGCTGACGGGCCCGCCTCGTCTCCACGTTGGCCACGATCGGACCGAGGAGGTTGGCGGTCAGGTTGGTTGCCTCGTCGCCCACCCGGTGCACCGTGAGCAGCGCCAGGACCTCGACCTGCGACGGGTCGTCGACCGCCAGGGCCGCCTGGACGGGGTCGGCCAGCTCGAGCTCGTAGTCGGGGAAGAAGAGAAAGGGCGAGGTGGCGAGGAACGCCACGTCGGGCTCGTCGGCGCTCTGCAACCACACGTAGGAGGTGTCCTCCACCTCGACAACCACATATGTCGATGATGAAGGAAAGCCGAGCAGCGGTTCGTCGAACGCCAGCGTCCTGGCTGCCTCGACCTCGAACGAGCCGAACCGGGTGGATTCGATCTGCACTGGGGCCGACGATAGCCGGGCCCTGTCGTCGAGCCGGGTCATTGGGCCGCTCCGCCCACGGCCACCGGACCGGTCGGGCCGATCCGCTCACGGTCACGCTCGAGGCGCAGGGCGAGCATCAGCTCCGGACCGAGGGGCCAGCCGGCGATGCTGGCCACCGGTTCGCCCCGTTCGAGCAGCCCGAGGACCCGGGTCGGCCCGATCGGCGATACGAGGTCGAGCACGGACGGTCGGCCGACCACCCCGTGCCAAGTGGCCAGGTCCTCGTCGGTCGGGTCACCGACGAGCCCGTAGCGCACGAGCCCGAGGCCGGCAGCCCGGAGGCGGACCACGAGCGGGCCCACCCAGGAGGGCAGTTCCCGAGGCACGTCGATGACGAGGACGGGAAAGCTCGGCTGGTCGTCTTCGGCGATGGCCACCAGGTCGATCTCGGACCCGACGGCCTGCCACCCGGGATCGACCAGCTCGGTCCGGTCGGTGAGGACGAAGACCTCCCCGTCGCCACCCCACTGACGACGCCGACAGCGACGGACGATCGGGGCGATGCGGTCGAGCGGTCCGATCACGGCCGTGGTGGCGACCGACGGCACGGCGAGCAGCTCGGCCTCGACCCGCACCTGCTCCACCCGCTCCCAGAACCCGACCGGGGCCACCGGCACGCTCGAAGCCACCGGCGCCACCGGCCCCACCGGCACGCTCAAAGCCACCGGCCCCATCGGCACGCTCGAAGCCACCGGCGGCGCGCCCGGCGCTGCCCCATCGGCGGCGGGCCCGGGCGCGGGCCGGTCGGATTCGGTGATCGCATCCGGGTGGGGTGCGCTGGTGTCGGTGCGTCGGTGGCGTCGTCGCTTCATGGTCGATGATCGTGCCGGTGCGGGGCCCGGAGTGATCACGGTTCTCATCGGCGGCGAGCGCCCGAGCGTGAGCCATCCGGATCATCGCCGAGGGCCGAGCGTGGCACGTTCACGGTCCGGACCACCCGATCGACGCTCGACCGGGGCTGGCGCATGACGAAGGCGATGACGACCGCCACCGCCTCGTACAGCGGCGCCGGGACCTCGGCCCCGACGTCGATCGTGTCATGGAGGATGCGGGCCAGGGGTCGGGCCTCCACCACCGGCACATCGGACTCGAACGCCCGCTCGCGGATGCGTCGGGCCAGCTCGTCGCCTCCCTTGGCCACCACCGTGGGGATCGTGCCCGCCGAGTAGGTCAGCGCCACCGCCACATGGGTCGGGTTCACCACCACGACCGACGCCTCCCCCACCGCGGCCAGCATCTGGTTGCGGGAGAGCCTGGCGTGGAGCGACCGGCGACGGCTGCGGATCATCGGATCGCCGTCGGTCGACCGGTGCTCCTGCTTGACCTCCTGCTTGGTCATCTTCAACTGCTTCGACACCCGACGGCGCTGCCAGGCATAGTCGGCCAGCCCGACGACGATCCCGGCCAGGGCCGCCAACCGGACGAGGAGGAGCAGCCCGGCGGCCAGATCCCGGCCCGAAGCGACGAGGTCCCGGTCGCCGGAACCGAGGTAGGAGACGATCAGCTCGGTCGCGATACCCGAGACGAGCGCCGCCAGCACGACGAGGCGGACGATGGCCTTCGCCGTGTCGACTGCGCTCTGGGGAGACACGAGGCGCTTGATCCCCTTGGCCAGCGAGATCCGCTCGAGCTTCGGCCGCAGCGGTTCGGTGCTGAGGGTCACGCCGCCCTGGACGGCCATGCCGCCGGCGGCGATCACCATCATGACGACGAAGAACGGGGCCGTGGCCACGGCGAGGTCGTCGAACAGGCCGGCCGCCACCTCGAACCCGACCTCCGGGGTGTCGGACGACAGGGCCTGGACGCTGTCGGACACGTAGCGGGTCAGCACCTCTCCCACCGAGCCGGTGAGCGACGGCAGGATGTAGCTGGCCACCAGCACCGAGACCCAGCCGACGAGATCGGCGGAGCGGGGAATCTGGCCCCGCCGGCGGGCGTCCCGCAGCCGCTTCGGTGTCGGGTCCTCCGTCCGCTGCTCGCCACCGGCCATCTCAGGCCCCCACGATGGCCAGACCCCAGCGCAGCGCCCGGTCGAGGAGGGCGGCGACGGCGTTGATCACGAGCGGCAGGGTGACGGCGAACACGAGCAGGAAGACGATGCCCTTCACCGCGAAGCCGACCACCATGACGTTGAGGCGGGGGGCGGCCCGGGCCGCCAACCCCAGCACCACCTCGGTCAGGAGCAGGGCGACGAGGACGGGAAGGGCGATCTCGATGGCGGCCAGCACGAGCTGTCCCACCCCCTCGGCCAGGACCGATTCGAGGGAGTCGATGCGCAGCCCGGTCAGCGGCGCCGCCTCGTAGCTCCTGATGGCACCGCGCACGATCATCAGGTGGCCGTCGAGGGCGACGAGGATGATGATCGCCACCATCTGGTTCAACCGGCCGGCGGGCGTGGTGCTGGAGTCGGAGAACGGGTCGAAGAGCCCACCGGCGGAGAACCCGGTCATGAAGTCGATCAGGGTCCCGGCGACCAGCGGCGCGGCCAGCAGCAGCTGGATGAGGTAGCCGAAGAGGGCCCCCACCACCACCTGGTAGACGATGGCGACCACGAGGGCCGACGTGGAGGCCGGCAGCTCGGTGGCGGCGACCGGGGCCACGGCGAGGCCGACGGCGGCGGCGATGGCGATCCGGACCTGCAGGGGGAGGCTCGACCCGCCGAATGGGGGCGCCACCGTCAGCACGGTCAGCAGTCGGGTCATGACGAGCAGGTAACTGACCACCACGTCCTGCTGGACCACGATGTGCATCGGTCGGCCCGTCGGGGTCAGAGGAGGGCTGGAATGCGACCGAAGAGCTCGACGGTGAAGTCGATCATGCGGTGCAGCATCCAGTTGCCGGACAGGGCGATGACGACGCCCACGGCGGCGAACTTGGGGACGAAGGCGAGGGTCTGCTCCTGGATCTGCGTCACCGACTGGAGCAGACCCATGACCACGCCGACGACGATGGCGGTGACAAGGATGGGCGCCGCAACCTGCGACGCCGTCCACATCGCCGATGTGATGATCTCGATGACGAGGGCCTCGGACACGGCTCGTTCCTCTCGGTAGCGCTCCGCCCTCAGGCGAAGCTGGCCAGCAGGGTCTCGACGATCAGCGACCAACCGCCGACCATCACGAACAACAGCAACTTGAACGGGAGGGACACGAACACCGGGGGCAGCATCATCATCCCCAGGGCCATGAGGACTGCGGCCACGACGATGTCGATGATGAGGAACGGGATGAAGATGACGAAACCCATGATGAAGGCCGTCTTCAGTTCCGACAGCAGAAAGGCGGGGATGAGCGTCGACAGGGGGATGTCGTCGGCATCGTCGGGTCGCTCCTCCCCACTGGCGTCGATCATCAGGTCGAGCTCGGCGGTTCGCGTCTGCTCCAACATGAACTCCCGCATGGGTCCGGTGGCCCGCTCATAGGCCACCTCCTGGGTGATGGCGCCGTCGAGGTAGGGCTGCAGCGCCCGGTCGTTGACCTCCGACAGGGTGGGGGCCATCACGAACAGGGTGAGGAACAGGGCCAGTCCGACGAGGACCTGGTTGGGGGGCACCCCCTGCAGACCGAGGGCGTTGCGGGTCAGCGAGAACACGATCACGATCCGGGTGAACGCCGACAGCATCAGGATCAGGGACGGGGCCAGCGACAGCACGGCGAGACCAACGATGAGCAGGACCGACTGGGACCCCGAGTCGCCGGCCGTGCCGATGTCGATCGAGATGGCGCCGTCGGGCACCGTCTCGGTCGACGAACCGGGATCGCCCGCGCCGAGCCCCCCGGGCATCGGATCGGGGACCGGAAGCTCGGGGAACTCCGGTCCCTGCGCCATCGCCGGGTCGCCCCACACGAGGGTCATGGCCACGGCCAGAGCCACGCCGGCGACGACGAGCAGCGGCGCGCGCCGGCGGGCGCTCCGGCGGTGCGGGTTGGCTTGCTGCATCGGGACGGGCCTCCGCCCCCGGACTCAACCGCGTCGAACGGTCTTCTCCCGGAGGGCTTCGAGAACGTTCATCCGTGAGGGGTGGGTGGGGGTCACGGCTCGACCGGGGCGCGTCCATGTGCGCCCAGCGACCGCGGTCGGAGGTTGGTGCCGAGCGGCGGCGCGGCCGGACGTCGGCGACGACCGGACATCGACGATCCCCGACGAATCATCGCAGGCGGCCGGGTCATCGCCGGCGGCCGGGTCATCGCCGGCCACCAGGTCGTCGCCCTCGGCCAGGAGGGTGACGGCGTGGTCGTTGACCCCGAGGAGGAGCGTTCGGTGCCCGGCCCTGACCACGGCGACCGAGCTCGATCGCGTCAGCTGGTGGCGGGCCACCACGCCGAGGCCGGAGCGGGCCCCGACCCGGAGTCGGCCCTTGGCGAACCGGGTGATGACGAAGAGGAGCGCCCCGACGAAGCCTAGCGACACCAGCATGCGCAGGGTCATCTCGGCGGTGGAGGCGGCGAGCATCAACCCTCGCTCGGCGGATCGACGATGGCGGTGATGCGAACGGCGTACTCGTCGTCGACCAGCACCACCTCGCCTTGGGCCAGCAGCATCCCGTTGACCCTGACATCGACGGGGGCGCCGGCGGCGCGGTCGAGCTCGACGACCGAGCCGACGTCGTACTCGAGGACCTCGGCCAGCGTCACGCTCGTCCGTCCCAATTCGACGGACACGTCGAGGGCGACGTTGACCAACTTGTCGAAGCCACCCGCTACCCGGGCCACCGGCCCAGCGGCCGGAACCTCGGCCGGTCCGGGCCCGGGGTCCGGGGTACGACGATCGCTGGACGACACGACCACGGCCCGGATCTCCGTCCCGTCGGTGAGGGCCGCCACCTCGATGGGGGTGGCGAAGCGCTCCTCGATGCCGGCACCGGTGGCCACCGGCTGGCCGGGGGAGGCGGTGGCCCGGGGGAACGTCGAGCTGGCCAGGGAGGCGAGGAGGGCCTCGCCCTCCTCGCTCATCGAGTCGCGGACGGCGAGGCAGGCGATCAGGGTCCCGTCGTTGCGGGTGACGTCAACGGTGATGAACGGCCCGTCGAGCGTCACCAGCAGGGAGACGTCGATCGACGGATCGACACGCAGCCCCAACGCCTCCACCCGGGCGTCCCGCTCGACGCTCTCGGCCAGGTCGGTTCCTGTGCTCATCCCACTCCCTTGCCTGGACCTCGGTCGCTGTCGATTCGGGCCACCACCTCGGCCACCAGCCGCTGGCCCCGCTGGCCGGCGCGCACGGCGAGGACCCGCTCGTCGCCAATCCTCGCCACAAGGTTCTTCGACACGGATTGGCGCGTCCTGAGCACATCACCGACCTGGAGCCCCGCCATCTGACCGGCCGGCACCTGGATCAGCTCGAAGCCGACGACGAGCTCGACCGGCACGGGGCGTATGGCCCGGGCCGTCTGCAGGCTCGGCATGGCACTCGTCGACATGTGGTAGCCGGCGAGGCGGCGGTCGAGCTCCTCGCTGAAGACCTGCAGCTGGGCCAGCGTCAGCCCCACCGTCATCCGGCCCTCCACGTTGCCGACGGTGAGCTGCAGGGGGAAGGCGAGGGCCGGCTCGGCTCCGGCGTCGGGAAGGGCGGAGGCGTTGGTGACGTGACTCCCGAGCTCGACCTCGCCCACGTCGAACAGATCGGCCGCCAGGGCGACGAGCGGTTCCATGATCAGGTCGATGACGCCCATCTCGAGCCGGGTCAGGGGACGGATCTCCGGCGGGGGCTGACCGATCCCCCCGCACAGCATGGCCACGATGCCGAGGGCGAGGTGCAGGTCGGTGACCACGACGCCGTGGGTCAGGTGGAAGCGGGGCTTGATGATCGCCAGGTCGGTGTCGGGGCCGTCGAGATCGGGGATGCGGGTCTGCTCGACCGGCTCGGCCCGCACGGTGGCGTCCGACAACCACCGTGACAGCTGCTCCTCGAACCGCTCGGCCAGCGTCTCCGCCGACCGCATGAAGAGCTGGGCGCGCTCGGGTGTCAGGGCGCGGACCAGCTGGAACGGGTTTCCTTCTGCTACGAGGGATGCCTCTACCACCCCCTTCGGGTCGGCCGGGGGGCGCCCTTCATGAGGAACGACCCGATTCTGGGAGAGGACGCTCAACTCCGGCCCGTTTCGGTCGAGAGTCACCTTGCGCACCTCGCGTCACTCGACGGCAGCCCGGCCCCGGTCGGGCCGCCCTCCACCAGCCCGGAGCCCGGGGAGTCCTCGCTCGACATGATCGTCTTCACCCGCCTGAACGGCGGTGCCATCGCCATCAACCCCGACATGATCGAGCGGGTCGAAGCGAACCCCGACACCGTGATCACGCTTGCCGACGACAAGAAGTTCCTGGTGGCGGAGACCCTCAACGACGTGATCTCGCTGGTCACCGACTACCGGGCCTACGTGTTGGCCCGGGCCGAGAGCATGGAGGTCGTCGATCGGGCCCGTCCCGTCCTCCACCTCGTGGAGGGCATCCCGGGCCGCGAACGCTCGGCCGCCCTCGACCCGTCGGTGCTGGCCACGCCCCGGGTCGACGACGCCCCGGTCACCGACGACGACGCCCGCATCATCGACTACTTCACGGCCAGGCTGCCGGACGGGTCCCACCAGCCCGATGGCGACGCTCGGGCCGCCGACCTGGAGACCGACTGATGGATCCCATAACCCTGGCCGGTCTCGCCCTGGCCGTCATCACCATGCTGGCGGCATCGTTCATGGCCGGCATGAACCCGTTCGCCATCTTCCTCGGCGACCCGGGGTCGATCGTGCTCGTCGTCGGCGGGACCCTCGGGACCACGATGGCCAGCGGCACGATGAAGCAGGCGCTGGCCGCCCCCAAGGTGATGATCAAGGGCCTCATGGGGGGCGGCGCCCTCGACATGACGGCCTCGATCAAGCAGCTGGTCGAGTTCGCCGACATCGCCCGAAGGGAAGGCCTGCTGGCCCTCGAGTCGGCGGTGGAGAAGATCGAGGACCCGTTCTTCCGGCGGGGACTCGAGCTGGCCGTCGACGGCACCGACCCCGGCGACCTGCGGGAGATGCTCGAGCTCGACCTCGACAAGATGGGGGCCCGCCACCGCGACGGGGCGGCGTTCTTCACCACCGCCGCCGGGATGGGCCCGGCCATGGGCATGGTCGGTACCGTCATCGGCCTGGTCGACATGTTGGGCAAGCTCGACGATCCGTCGAGCCTCGGCCCGTCGATGGCCATCGCCTTCCTCACCACCCTGTGGGGGGCCTTCATCGCCAACTACATCTTCCAGCCCCTGGCCAGTCGGCTGAAGAAGCTCTCGGCCGACGAGATGGCCGGCAAGGAGATGATCCTCGAGGGGATCCTCTCGATCCAGGCGGGCTCGAACCCACGGGCGGTCGCCGGCAAGCTCGTGGCCTTCCTCCCGCCGGGTGATCGCGAGGAGGTCCTCGGAGCGGACAAGAAGAGTGCGTAGGAACGCGGTGCGGGTCGGTGGCTAGGAAGGAAGTACCCGAGGACGAGGGCCCGTCCCAGAAGTGGTTGGCCAGCTACGCCGACGCCATGACCCTGTTGATGGCCTTCTTCATCATGATGTTCGCCTTCGCCCTCGTCGACGAGTCCAAGTTCGAGGAGCTGAAGGTCGGGGTGGTGGCCGCCCTCGGCATCTACGATCCCGCCACCGACAACACGTCCAGCATCCTCTCCGACGGCACCGGCATCGCCCCCGCCATCGGATTCAACCCCGTGCCGCCCACCGAGGCAGCCCAGGAGCAGGCCGAGGCCATCAAGGAGGCCCTGGCCGACGAGGGAACGGTCACGGCCGAGAACGCCGAGGAGCTGGTGGCGCTCCTCGAGACCGAGTTCGACCGGCTCGGCGCGGGCCAGCTGGTCGACGTCGGCATCGACGAGCGCGGGGTCTACATCCGCTTCGACGGTCAGGTCCTGTTCGCCAGCGGCCAGGCCGAGCTCGACGCGGAAGGGCTGCAGCTGCTGGCCACATCGGCCCAGGTGCTGGGCCTGGTCGACAACCACCTCGAGATCGAGGGCCACACCGACAACCAGTCGACCAGTGGCCTCTGGCCATCGAACTGGGAGCTCTCCTCGGCCCGGGCCTCCCGGGTCGTGCGGTGGATGATCGAGATCGGCGACATCCCCGATCCCCAGCTGGTGGCCATGGGCCGGGCCGACACCCGACCGCGGGGCGACAACGCCACCGCCGAGGGCCGGGCCCAGAACCGCCGGGTCGAGATCGTGGTCCGGATCGACGGTCTCGTCGAGAGCGACGTCGCCTTGATCGACCCCATCGACGACGACCCGACCGGGCTCGACGTCACCGTCGACGAGGGGCTCGACACCTCCGCTCCAGCCCCGATCGAGCCACCGACGACCGCAACGGAACGAGAGGACACAACAGATGGCTGACGACACCGAGAACGAGGAAGAAGAGGAAGCAGGCGGTGGCAGGAAGAAGATCTTCATGATCGTCGGCGCCGTCGCCGTGGCCGGTGCCGTCTACCAGTTCGTCCTCAAGTCGCCGCCGCCGGAGGAGGATCCGGCCGCCATGGAGGAGACGGCGGCCGAGGTGGAGCCCATCGAGGGCGAGATCGTCGAGCTGGAGGAGATGATCCTCAACATCGAGGGCGAGAGCTCCGGCTACCTGCGCATCGGGCTGGCCATCGTCCTCGAGGAGGGAACGCTCGCCGCCAACTTCGAACCGGAATCGGCCATCGCCGAGGACGTGGCCGTCCAGTACCTGTCGGCCCAGACCAGCGAGCAGCTCCGCTCGGCCGAGGGTCGTCAGGCGGCCAAGGAGGAGCTGTCGGCTCTGATCCGGGAGGCCTACGGCGACGAGAAGGTCGTCCGGGTGCTCTTCACCGCCCTGGTCATGCAGTAGGGGCGGGCGGACTGCGGCGCCCGGCCGACCGGTGCGGACCGGTTCCCGGGGCTCATAGTCCCCGCTTCCCGGTCGAGGCTGATCGAGCCGGAAATCCCTCCGGCAGCCCGACCGATGGAACGGTCGGGCGACCCAGCTCTCACATGGAAGGAATCACGGGAGCATGAGAATCAACACCAACGTGATGGCGTTCAACGCCACCCGCAATCTGGGCATTTCGAACACGTCGCTCGGCTCCAGCCTGGAGAAGCTCAGCTCGGGCTACCGGATCAACCGGGCCGGTGACGACGCCGCCGGCCTCGT
>JBHJNQ010000030.1:0-21213 GCA_050330635.1 Acidimicrobiales bacterium
TCCAGTTCGGCGATCGTGCTTTCAAGCCGCGACCTGCCCTCGATCGGGGCGGGGGCGGGCGGAGCGGCCGGGGGGCCTACTCGGCCTTGACGGTGATGGAGAGCCCGGCCCCGGCCCGAACGTCGATCAGGTCGTTGACGACATGGGGCGGGATCATGCTCAGCACCTCGTCGCCCTCCCCCGACACCAGCCGGAGGGTTATCTCCTCGTCGCCGCTGGCGACGAGGCGAGCCGGCTCCGGGCTGCGGGCCGCCGTCTCCAGCAGCTCCTGGGCCACTCGCACGATCAGGTGCCGTCGACCGGGATCGGCGACCGCCGCCGCCTCCCAGTCGACCACGATGGCCGACCCGACGTTCTCCCGCAGGGCCGCGGCCTCGATCTCGACGGCGAGCCGGACCGGATCGTCCGTCGTCTCGAACGGGCTGTCGGCCGACGGGTCGAGGGCGACACTGGTCCGCCAGGTCCGCTCGCTGCGGGCCACCTCGAGGTCCCACAGGGCGGCGGGATGGCCGGCGTCGACCGTGTCGCCGATGACGATCCCCGCCTCCCGAGCGGCGGCCAGCGCCGCTTCGGCGTCGCCGGCCCGTCGCTCGGCCGCTTCGAGCTGGCTCCGCAGACCGTCGATGTCGCCGTTGAGGGCGGCGATGTCAGCGTTGAGGGCGGCGATCTCCCTGGCCCGGCCGGCCAGGCGCTCGTCGCGCTCGGCCACGTCGGCGGCGCGGGTGGCGATGGTGGCGTCGCGCTCGATGATCTGAGAGCCGAGGCGCCGGATCTCGTTGGCCGAGGTGGTGAGCTCGCCCTTCAGCACCACCGTCTCGTTGCCGGCCGCCGTCAGGTCGCTCCGCGTCGACTCGACCTCCCTGTCGCGCTCGGCCAGCGACGCCCGGAGCTGGTCACGCTCGGCGATCAGCGCCGACTCCCTGGCTTCGGCCTGGGCCCGGAACTCGCCGGCCGAACCCTTGGTGAGCAGGAACATCGCAGCGAAGGCGACGGCGACGACGCCAGTGACGATGAGAGCGATGAGCATCACGGACCCTGTCGGTGGGGGGTTGAGGTTGAGCTACGGACGATCCCGCGAGCGGATGAGCGAGCGTCGAACCGACCACTCCGCCCCAACGCCCGTCGCCGGCGTCTCTCGGGCCGAGTGTAGTTTCAGCGGGACCGCTTGGTTATCCGATCGAGGGGCACCACCACCGATCGGTCCGTCACCAGGGCCGACACGCCGCCGCAACTCAAGACATGCGCCAGAATCGAGCCCTGGCAAACGGCGCCGCCCGAGGAGTTGCGCAGCAACTCCATGCCGCCCGCAGGGTGGCCGAGACCGGCCTCTGGATGGTCGACTCCGGTCAGACGCTGGTGGGAACCGGGTCGATGTAGCGACCCTCGTCGATGCGGTGGCGCCGCTGGTGCAGGGCCCGACCGAGCCGGAGGGTCTCCCACGCCAGCCGGGACCGGCCAGCGGCGGCGGCGATCAGACGGCGGGAACCGCCGAGGCCGGCGGCGGCGGCCAGGAACTCCTGTTGTGAGGCCTCGCACTCGCCGCCCCCGGCGGCGAGGAGGCGGGTCGCCCGGGCCCAGCGGAGCTCGCTCCAGTAGCCGAGTATCTCCTCGGTGACGGGCCCGGCGTCTGCGTTGTCGTCGAGGATGCGCCGGAACACGGTGTCTTCCGGCTCGGCGAACCCGGCCGAAGTGATGGCGCCGAGATGGATGCGGTACTTGGTCAACCGCTGCGGCTCGTAGCGCAACCCGGCCCCCCGCTTCACCAGCTGGTACGACAGCCAGATGTCGTACAGGGGGCTGACCTCGGGGGGGAACTCGGTGGCCAGGATCTCGTCCCGGCGGATCACCGCGGCGTAGGCCGGCTGGGGTGCGTTCCACACCGCCACCAGGCGCAGCCCCTCGGCCCGGTCGTAGTCGTAGCGCCCGGCCGTCAGGCGGTTGCGATGGGTCCGGACCGACTCCGACTCGGTGTAGTCGTGGAGGATCCCGCCGTCCTGGTCGATCAACCAGAAATCGGTGAAGGTCATGGCGATCGTCGGGTCGTCGAGCATGGGGGGGACGACGGTGGCCAGGTAGTCGGGGGTCCACAGGTCGTCGTCGTGGAGGGTGACCACCAGCGGGGTGTCGGCCCGGTTGACGAGGTGGAGCCAGTTCTTCTGGGGTCCGATGCTGTCGTGGTTGCGGTGGTAGAGGATCCGAGGGTCGTCGAACGACCGGACGACCTCCTCGGTGGCGTCGCCGTGACTGTTGTCGCCGACGAGGACGACGAAGTCGTCCCAGGTCTGATCCAGCGCCGACTGCAGCGCCAGGGGGATCATGTGTTCCCGCTCGTAGGTCGGTACCACCACCGTGACCGGCGTCATCGCCACCACCTCGCTCTCGGACCGTTCCGCACGGACTGCCCACCGCCGTGATCGGCGTCCACCCATGTCGTCGGTCCGATCGGGTCCCTACCTTGAACGCGGCGTCGGCAAACGGGGATCCGGGGCGCCGCCCCCGCTGGGTCGGGCGAGCGGGGCGAGGGGCGCTCTGGAGCGGTGTAACCGGCGTCGTCTACCGTCTGAGGTACCCCAGCTCCGGAAGCAGAGACACCCCTATGGCCTACGAGTCGAGCGAAAAGGATCTGCCCGCCGTCACCGACTGGCTCAACGACTCGGATTGGCTCAACGACTGGGACTGGCTCGACGACCAATGGGGCCGCAACGTCCCCGTCCTGCTCAACCGCTGACCGCCCACCCGGGCCCGCCGAGGAGACACCGCAGATGCCCTACATCGAAGGCCGGATCGTCCACGATGCCGACGCCCACACGTTCGAGACCCCCGGCTGGCTCGACCCCTACCTGAGCGCCGAGGAGCGGGAACGGCTCGCTCCGTTGCTGTGGCAGAGCCCGGAGCGAGCCGATGACGTCGTGCGTCAGCGGGCCGGCTACGACGATCCGGAGTACGTGGCCCGCAACGAGGCCGACATCACCCTGCGCAAGAACTACGCCGCCCTCGGGGCCTTCGTGCCCGAGGAACGCCCGGCCGCCATCGACCACCTGGGGGTGGCGAGCCAGCTCACGTTCACCACCGCCGGGTTGCGGGTGCTCAACGGGGCCGAGACCCAGCCCGACCCGGCGGTGACCGAGACCGTGGTCCGGGCCCACAACCGGTACATGGCCGACTTCTGCGCCGTCGACCGGCGCCTCCTGGCCGCCCTTTACGTGCCCTTCTGCAACCTCGACCTGGCGGGCCGGATGGCCACCGAGGCCATCGAGGCGGGGGCGGCGGCGCTGATGGTCCCCTCGGCCTGCCCCCGCAACCACAGTCCCACCCACATTCGTCTCGACACCGTGTGGGCCCAGGCCGAGGAGGCCGGGATCCCCATCGTGTTCCACGTGGGCGGGGGCACCGCCCTGAACCCGATGTACAAGGAGAACGGCCTACCCCCGGTGAAGGACTTCCACGGCGGCGACGACAACTTCACCTCCGTGTCGTACATGGCCATCCCCGACGCGCCCATGCAGACCCTGGCCACCATGGTCTTCGACGGGGTGCTCGATCGGTTCCCCCGCCTGCGGGTCGGGGTCATCGAGATGGGGGCATCGTGGCTGCCGGGGCTGATGCGGTCGATGGACTCGGCAGCCCACGCCTTCGTCCGCAACGAGACCCGCCTCCAGAACCTGTCGCTGACACCGTCGGAGTTCGTGCGCCGCCAGGTGCGGGTCACCCCCTACCCCCACGAGCCGGCGGGGTGGGTCATCGAGCAGACGGGCCCGGAGGTGTGCCTCTTCAGCTCCGATTACCCCCACGTCGAGGGCGGCCGCAACCCGTTGCGCCGGTTCGAGACCAGCCTCGACGAGGCCGGGATCGACGACGAGCGGCGCGACCGCTTCTACCGGGCCAACTTCGAAGACCTCATGGGATCGGCCCTGGGCGCCCTCGTCTGAATCCGCGCGCCGGGACCTGACTCGTCAGCCGGCGGGTCCGGGCGGCCGGCGCGGTCGGCCCGGTCGCCTCCGGGGATCAGGTCGGCAGCTGCACGACGGCGGTGGCGGGCATGAGGACCCGGCCGTCGGCGTCCTGTTCCCACACCTCGAGCTCGACCCGGCCGGTGGCGGCGTCGACGGCGGTGACCCGACCGTGGAACTCGAGGGGCTGTTCCGGCAGGGCGCTGGCCCTATTCTGCCACGTGACCCCGACGAGACGGCCCTCGGGGCCGGCCCAGTCGGTGCAGAACTGGGTGAGCCACGACCCCTGGAGGGGGCCGTGGACGAGGATGTCGACGTGACCCTCGAACTGGGCGTAGTCGCGGTCGTAGTGGATCCGGTGGGGGTTGAAACTGGCGGCCGAGTACAGGAAGAGCTGGGCCCGCGACGCGTTCTTGACCATCACCGGCAACTCGTCGCCGACGGTCACATCGCCGATCCGCAGCTGCTCCGCAGCTCCGGCGGTCATCCGCCTACCTTCCGATCCACAGGAAACGAACTGCAGCCAAGGACGTTCCCCCGAAGGCGGAACTCCGTAAGGAGCTGCGGAGCAGCTGCGGCGGTCATCGGGCGATCCCGATCTGGCGGGAGCGGGCGACGACGGTGCCGTCGTCGCGACGGAAGGTGGTTTCCCGCACGACCCGCACGAAGGGACCCTTCGACCCGTCCTTCTGGTCGACGTCGGCCAGGCGGGTCTCGGCGGTGATCACGTCACCAACGCACACCGGTTCGAGGAAGTCCCACTCCTCGCCCCCGAACATCATCCGTTCCACCTCGAGGCGGACCCCGCCCCGGTCCTTCCACAACCCGTCGGTGCGGAGCTCCTCGTTGGCCTTGGGGGCGACGACGGCGTGGGTGACGAAGGTGGGCGGCACGATCAGGGTGCGGTGACCGGCGGCCCGGGCCGCTGCCTCGTCGAAGTAGACGGGGTTGTCGTCGCCGACGGCGTGGGCGTAGCGCTGGGCCTCGCGCCGGTCGATCGTGACCGTAACCGGTTCCGTCAGGAGCTGGCCGACCCGCTGCTTGGTCTCGTCGGGAATGAGCGATGCGGTCATGGGGTCGATCCTACGGACCGGACCCCGACCGGGGCCAACGGAGGGCGACTCGGTGGCGGTGGCGGTGCCGGTCAGGTGGCGCACTCGCTCTCGCCGATCTCGGCCGCGTACGGGCTGGTCTCGCCGTAGTCGACGTAGAAGTCGGGCCCGTCGTCGTAGGAGGGGAAGGCGTCGAGCTCCTTTAGCTCGGCGCCCACGGCGCGGGCCCCGCCGACCCGGTCGAGCCACTCGGCGAACCGCTCCCGGGCGGCGCGCTCGGCGGCGAAGCGGCGAACGACCCGCACGGTGGCCTCGGCCGCGTTCTTGGCCGGGAGGCGGAGGGCGGTGTCGCCGAAGTGGATCTGCTCCTCGCCGACGTGCCCGCCGAGCAGCATCTGGTACCCGGGGGCCGACCGGCCGTCGGCCCGTCGTTCGGCCCCGAAGAAGCCGATGTCGGCGGCGTGATGCTGACCGCAGGAGTTCGAGCAGCCGGAGATGTTGATCCGGATGCCGCCGACGTCGGCCAGGCCCTCGGCGTCGAGGCGCTCGCCGATGGCTCGGGCCAGGCCCCGGCTCTGGGTGACGGCCAGGTTGCAGGTGTCGGCCCCCGGGCACGACACGACGTCGCGGGCCAGTTCGGCGCCGGGGCTGGCCATGCCGATGGCGGCCAGGTCGGCGAACAGGTCGGGGAGGTCGTCGGTGATGAGATCGCGGAACACGACGTTCTGGCGATTGGTGAGGCGGACGCCGGCGTCGAAGCGACGCTGGATGGCGGCGAGGGCGCGGAACTGGTCGGCGGTGATGTCGCCCAGGTCGGCGTGGGCGTAGGCGGAGACCGTGCCGTTGGCCGCCCCCGTGACCACGTTGGCGGCGTACCAGGCCACGTAAGGGCTGGTACCCCCGATCGACACCGGCACCGGATCGGAGGTGAGGACCCGGTCGATGCCCTGACCGACGGGGGTCACGTCGGCCCCCGGGGCGGCCCCGGCCGGTTCGTCACCGGCGGCCAGGACCTCGGCCGGAATCCCGCCCGGCCACGTGGCGGAGGCGACGAGGAAGCGGCGGGTGGCCACCACCCGGCGGCGGACCTCGTCGATCCCAAGGGTGTCCATCAGCCACTTCAGCCGGGCCCGGAGCTTGTTCTCACGGTTGCCGGCCTGGTCGAACACCCGGAGGACGGCCTCGATGGTGGGCAGGAGCTCGTCGCGGGGGGTGAAGTCCTCGAGGGCGAGGGCCGGATGGGGGTTGGCCCCCAGGCCACCACCGAGGTAGAGGCGGAAGCCGTGCTCGGTCCGGCCGTTGTCGTCGGTGCGGGTGACGGCGATCACGCCGGCGTCGTTGAACAGGGCCTGCCCGCAGTCGGTGGCGCACCCGGAGAAGTTGATCTTGAACTTGCGGGGCAGGCGCTGGCCCAGCGGGTTGCGGACGAAGTGGCGGTAGGTGGCCTCGGCCCAGGGGCTGATGTCGAGGACCTCGTGGGGGCAGGCCCCGGCCAGGTGGCAGCCCTGGATGTTGCGGACGGTGTCGCCGCACGCCTCCCGGCTGGTGAGGCCGACCGATGCCAGCAACTCCATCACGTCGGGCAGCAGCTCGAGCTGGATGAAGTGGAACTGGAGGTTCTGGCGGGTGGTGATGTGGCCCCAACCCCGGCTGTAGCGCTCGGCCACGTGGGCCATCATCTCGAGCTGCTCGGGGGTCATTGACCCGTAGGGGACCTTGACCCGGATCATCTGGTTGGTGCCGCCCTGGCGTTGGCCGTAGACGCCGTTGGTGAGGCGGAAGACGCGGAAGACGTCCTCGTCGAGCTCGCCGCTCAGGTAGCGGGCGAGCTGGCGGCGGAACTTGGTGATGTCGGCCACCTGGTCGGGGTGCCACTGCTCTGGTGGGATCACGTCGATGCCGTGGCCAGCGTGGACGTCGTCGGTGAGCGACGGGACGCGGAGGTCGAGGTCGTCGGTGTGGAGGGTCACTGGTTGTCTCCGGGGGCGAGGAGGGCGAGGGCGTGGAGGGACACGGGGTCGGCGGCGGCCACCGGGTCGGCGGTGACGTCGATGGCCGCCACGGCGCCGATGACGATCGTGGCCGGGGCCTGCACCGGTTCGAGGCCGAGCCGGTCGAGGGTGAGGCGGGTGACCTGCTGGTCGTGGCGGGTGGCGGCGGTGACGACGGCGACCGGGGTGGCGGGGTCCATGGCAGCGGCGAGGAGGCATTCGGCCACGGCCCGGGCTCTGCCGGCGCCCATGAGAATCACCAGCGTCGTCCCGGTGCGGGCCAGGGCGTCCCAGTCGAGGTCGTTGTCGGTGGCGGGGTCCTGGTGGGCGGTGACGACGGTGACGCCGCTGGCCCGGTTGCGCATCGTGACGGGGATGCCGGCGGCGGCCGGGGCGGCGATGGCCGAGCTGATGCCGGGCACGATCTCGACGTCGACCCCGGCGGCCCGTAGGGCCTCGGCCTCCTCCCCACCGCGGCCGAAGATGAACGGGTCGCCACCCTTGAGTCGGACGACGGTGCCGCCCCGCAGGCCCCGTTCGACGAGCACGGCGTTGATCTGGTCCTGGTCGTTGCGGCGGGAGCCGGGGCGCTTGCCCACATCGATCAGCTCGGCCCAGGGGGCGGCCGAGGCCAGGATGCGGTGGTCGACGAGGCGGTCGTGGACGATCACGTCGGCCTGGGCCAGCAGTGAGGCGGCCCGCAGCGTCAACAGGTCGGGGTCGCCGGGGCCGGCCCCGACGAGGTGGACGGTCATGGGGTGCTCCGGGTGGTGGCGTGGGGACGGGGGTCGGGGGTCGGGATGGCCGGTTCGCTGAGGCCGAGGGCCCGGCGGAGGCGATGGCGGGCGGCGTCGAGGTGGCCGGAGGCCACGAGGTCGACGAGGCCGTCGTCGATGGCGTCGTCCCACCCGTCGATCTCCGAGGTGCCCAACCGCTGGCGGACCTCGGCCCGCACCTCGGCCACGAGGGCGAGGGTGGCGCCGTGGGCGTCGGTGATCTCGGCCGCCAGGCGGCGGCGCAGCCAGGAGGCGAAGGCGGGGCTGTGGCCGTTGGTCGACACGCTGAGCTGGAGGTCGCCCCGCCGGATCACGGCGGGAAGGATGAACGAGCAGTTGTCGGGGTCGTCGGCCGAGTTGACAAAGACGTTGGCGGCCTCACCGTCGGCGGCGACCCGGGCGTTGGTGGCCGGGTCGTCGGTGGCGGTGACGGCGAGGCGGTAGGAGGCGACCTCGCCCCGCTCGTAGGGCCGACGATGCCAGCGCACGGTGCCGGCGTCGGCCAGGGCCTCGACCTCGGGGCCGGCCTCGGGGGCGACCACGGTGATCGTGGCCCCCGTGGCCAGGAGGCCGTCGAGCTTGCGGGCCGCCACCCGGCCGGCCCCGACGAGGAGGACGGGCCGGCGGCGGAGGTCGAGGTTGACGGCGTAGGGGGCGGTCACAGGTGGAGCCCGCATTCGGTCTTCGTTGCCCCCCACCGTCCGTCACGTCCGGTGCCGGGACGGGTGCAGGGCCAGCAGCCGATCGAGTCGTAGCCCTCGGCGTGGAGGGGGTTGACGAGGATGTCACGCTCCACGAGGAGGGCGGCGTGGTCCTCGTCGGTCATGGCGGCCAGTGGATTGACCTTGACGAGGCCGCGACGGTCGATCGACACGATGGGCTGGTCGGCGCGTTCGGGGCTGTCGGCCCGGCGGAGGCCGCTGATCCAGGCGTCGGCCCGGGCCGTCAGGTAGCGGTCGAGGGGGTCGACCTTACGTTGCTGACAGCACGAGGTGTCGTCGTGGCTCCAGACGTCAACGGCCGACGGGTGAGGTCGCAGGACGGTGAGGTTGAGGCCGTAGCGGTCCATGGCCCGCCGGAGGAGGCCGAGGGTCTCGGCGAAGTGGAAGCCGGTGTCGAGGAAGACGACCTCGATGTCGGGCTCGACGTCGACGGCGAGGGCGAGGAGGGTGGTGTCGGCGAACGAGGTGGTGACGACGAGGCGGGGGCCGAAGGTGTCCACGGACCACCGGATCACCTCAGTCGGGGTGGCGTTGGCCAGCCGTCGGTCGGCGTCGGCCACGGCGGCGGCGTCGAGGGCGGGCCGGGAGGCGACGACGCCCGACCCCGATGGGGGGGCGATTCGTTGGGGGGACAGCGGGGTGGAGAGGACGTCGGCCGGCATTCCAGTAAATTCCGATCAGGTCAGTCGGGTTTGAACTCAACGGGACAGTAGCGGCGCTCTGCCGGCAATACAAGATAATTCCGATCAGATTGCTCAGGTTTTCGCCGTGGCGGTCCGGGGCCGGCGGTGGGAGCATGGGTCCATGGCCGGAGCTCGACGTCGGGGGATCAGCTACCAAGAAGTGCTCGACGGGGACCTGGTGGCCCCACTGGCGGCCCTCCGGATCGCCGGATCCACGCCACCGCCCCGGGCCGAGATCGCCGTCGAGCGGTACACGTCCCGCCATTTCGCCGACCTCGAGCGTCAACACCTCTGGGGCGATGTGTGGCAGTTCGCCTGCCGGCTCGAGCACCTGCCCGACGTCGGCGACCACCTCGTCTACGAGGTCGGCGATCTGAGCCTCATCGTCGTCCGCACCGCCCCCGACGAGGTGCGGGCGTTCCACAACTCCTGCCTCCACCGGGGCACCACCCTCGTCGAGGGCCGCGGCCACAGCGCCGTGTTCACCTGCCCCTTCCACGGCTTCGCCTGGAGTCTCGACGGCACGTTCCGGGGGATGCCGGCGGCCTGGGACTTCCCCCACGTCGAACCCGCCGCCCTGTGCCTGCCCCAGGCCGCGGTGGCGGTGTGGCAGGGTTTCGTGTTCGTCCACCCGGGCGCCGATCCGGAGCCGTTCGAGGCGTTCAGCGACCCCCTGAGCGACCACTTCGCCCAGCATCCGCTCGACGGGCGGGTCGTGGCCCACCACGCCTGCCAGGTGGTGGCCGCCAACTGGAAGGCGACGATGGAGGCCTTCCTCGAGGGCTACCACGTCTCGACCACCCACCCCCACACGATCCGCTTCGCCAACGACTTCGACTGCCAGTACGACCTGTTCGGGCCGAACGTGAGCCGACTGCTGCAGGCCATCGGTGTGCCCACCACCGCCCTGCAGGGCACGGTGCCACCGTCGGAGATCGTGCGCACGGTCCAGAAGATGCTGCCCCCCGAGGACCGGGCCACCGACGTCGACGACGACGTCGACGTCCGCCCCTTCCTCGGCGACAGGTTCCGGGCGTCGTTCTCCCGGCGGTGGGGGGTCGACCTGACGGGTGCCTCCGATGCGGAGCTGCTCGACTCGATCCAGTACTTCCTGTTCCCGAACTTCGCCCCGTGGATGGGGTACTCGCTTCCCATCGCCTACCGGTTCCGCCCGTGGGGCGACGACCCGGGTGAGAGCCTGATGGAGATCATGCTGCTCCACCCGGTGGCCCCGGGGGCGGCGGCCACACCGGCCGAGCAACACTGGCTGGAACCGGGTGAGAGCTGGAGCCACGCCCCCGGGTTCGAGGCCCTCGGCATGGTCATCGACCAGGACATGGCCAACCTGCCCCGCGTCCAGCGGGGCCTGCGGGCGGCCCGCCACCGGAGCATCCTGCTGGCCGACGCCCAGGAGAGCCGCATCGCCCACTTCCACGCCCGCCTCGACGCCCAGCTCGGGCTGGCCTGAGCCGGGCCGGGGGGGCGCCCCGACCGGCGGTGGCGGTCGAGATCACAACGGGCCGGCGGTGGCGTAGCCTTGCGATGAGACAGGAGAGGGCGCTGGTGTCAACCAATTCGAGAACGATCGCCGGCTATGCCGATGCCCAACTCATCGGTCGCGGCGGGTTCGGGTCCGTCTACCGGGCCAACGACCCGCAGCACGGTCGCGAGGTCGCCATCAAGATCCTGTCCGGCGAGCTCGGCGAGGCCGAGCGCCGCCGGTTCGACCGCGAGCGCCAGACGATGGGTCGCCTCGGCTCCCACCCCAACATCGTCCCCGTCTACGAGTCGGGCTACACGCCCGACGGCGAGGGCTACATCGTGATGGAGCTGGCCAGCGGGGGTTCGCTGCGGGAGCGGCTCGCCTCCGGCGGTCGCCTCCCGTGGGAGGAGGCGACCAAGATCATGGCCGCCGTGGCCAACGCCACCCAGGCCGCCCACGACAACGGTGTCCTCCATCGCGACATCAAGCCCGACAACATCCTGATCGACCAGTTCGGCAACCCGAAACTGTCCGACTTCGGGATCGCCGCCGTGGCCAACAACGCGACGGCCACCACCAGCACCACGGCCACGCTGGCCCACGCCGCCCCCGAGCTGCTGCAGGGCCAACCGAGCACGCCCGCCATCGACATCTACGCCATCGGCTCCACCCTCCATTCGCTGCTCACCGGCTACCCGCCGTTCCTGCGGCCGGACGACGAGAGCGTGACCCCGATGATCACCCGGGCCCTGACCGAGCCCCCGCCCGACCTGCGCCCCTACGGCGTGCCCGACCCGGTGGCCCAGGTGGTGGAGCGGGCCCTGGCCAAGGAGCCAGCCGAGCGCCAGCCGACGGCGTCGGCCCTGGCCGCGGAGCTGACGGCCGCCATCGGGGGCACGGCCCCGATGGCCCGGCCCACGGCGCCCCCGCCGTCGGTGGCCGACGCCGCAGCCCAGACGGTCATCGAGCACGGCTTCCTGCCGCCGGTGACGCCGTCGAACCACCCGATCGCCCCCGCCCCCCCGTCGTCGTCGAACGAGACGATTGCCGCCTATCCCCCGCCGGACGGCCAGCCGTCCCAGCAGTTCCAGCCCCAGGCCTTCGCCCCTCCAGTGGCACCGGCACCCCCGCACGGGTACGCCCCGCAGGGCTTCCAGCAGGGCCCACCCGTGGCTCCGCCCCCCTCCGGCCCCTACGGCGCCGCGCCGCAGCACACCCCGGGGGGCTACGCCTCGCCCCCGCCCGGCTACGGCAACACCCCCGGTGGCTACTACACGACCCCCTCCGGCTACGCCAACACACCAGGACCGAACAGCGAGCGGTGGGCGACCCAGTCGGCGCCATCGTCGAGTCGGCTGTGGCTGCTCATCGGGGGCGGGCTCCTGGCCGCTCTTGCCGGGGCCGCCATCGTCGTCTACCTCGGCACCCGCGGCGACGACATCCCCGGGCCCGATGTCGCAGCCGGGGTGAGCACGGCGTCGAGCCCCGACGGGTCGGTGACGTTGACGATCGACTGCCCCACCGTGATCGAGGTCGGTGAGCGGATCATGTGCCCCATCACCTCCAGCGGGGCGACGTCGGGCGAGTGGAACATCCCCGGGTTCCTGTCGGCGCCCGAGTCCCTCGATGTGGCCGACGGCTCCTACGAGGTGTTCATCGAGCCGACCAACACCGACAACGTGGGCGACTCGTTCACGATCACCGCCACCGTCACTGGCAGCGACGGGGTCGAGGTGACGACCAGCCGGGAGTTCAAGGTGGTCGGGCCCCAGGCCACGATCGAATGCCCCACCGAAATCGCACTCGACGAGGCGGTCGTCTGCACCATCACCACCGACCGCGGCACCGAGGGCGAGTGGACGATCGAGGAGTTCGGCAGCGGACAGCTGATGAACGTACCCGGCCAGGACACGATCAACATACAGCCCACCAACCGGGACTCGGTCGGTGACACGTTCACGATCACCGTCACCCTGCGGGACGCCGACGGCACCGAGGGTACCACCACCCACGACTTCACGGTGACGTCCGGCTGACGCCCGACACGGTCGATCGCTTCAGTTCGTCTCGGCGTGAGCCGATGACGAAACCGGGTGTGCCACCCGGGGTTTGCCCTCTAGAGTGGTCGGCCACAGGAGCGCTCGTAGCTCAATTGGATAGAGCATCTGACTACGGATCAGAAGGTTGGGGGTTCGAGTCCCTCCGAGCGCGCTACATAAGTCCGGGTCAGGGCGCTGTCGGTCCGATTTGGAGAGTCAGCAGGTCCCCTCGCTGAGAAGACGGTGAGAAGAACAATTCTCAACCAGTTCTCGGAGCGAGGTTTCGATGCCCAAGGTCACCGGTGTCCGCAAGGGCCGCTAGTACTTCAAGGCCGCGCTCGGCCTGTGGGCCGGGGACGGCTCCGAAGGGGCCAAGCAGTGTGGCAGCTACCTGACCGAGCTCCTCAACCGCGGCGTCGCCGACGTGATGATCGTCTGCTGTGACGGCCGGGTCGGCCTCCCCGATGCGATCGAGGCCACCTGGCCGTTGGCCACCGTGCGAACGCGTCGTCGTTGTAGTGGTAGACGAACGACCCGGGGCTGATCTCGACATCGAACAGGCGGCCCACACCGGAGGGCCCGAGGATCCGCTGGGCGGCCCGGCCGATCTTGGCTGGGTCGACGAGGCGGCGGTCCCGGACCCGTTCGCCGACGCATCCCGAATGCGGTAATCCGCTGCCGAGCAGGATCGGCCGAGCAGGGAAAGTGACTGATCGGCTCGACGTTCACAGGATCGGATGGACGATCACCGGCCATCTTCCCAAGATCATGTGCCATGACCTTCGACCGTTCTCCGGGCTCGAGAGTCACCGTAGGCTTCGAGCAGAAGCAACGCAACTACCCGATCCTGGGACCCGTTTGGCCATGTATCGACTCAAGAGCATCTTTTTCAGCCGTTCTCGGTGGACGGCAATCCCGCAGCGGTTCGACGTGTGAGCGAGTTCGCCGTGAGGAACAGCGCCAGGAGCCCGGTCTGGGTGATCCGCAATACCGCCGAACGGGTCCTCGACGAGGTCAACTGCTCGGTGGCCACGATCAAACCCGAGGGTTTCGTGTCACCGATCAAGTGGCGAGTGGAATGACCGGTTTCGAAGCGCCGGGTCGCCCTTCGCATCCGATTCTGACGTTTCTCGGTGGAGCAGGGACGGTCACCGGGAGCCGGTTCCTGATCGAGACCCCCGAGTCCACGGTTTTGGTGGACTGTGGATTGTTCCAAGGCCTCAAAGCGCTTCGGCTCCGAAACTGGGATCGGTTCCCGCACGACCCGTCGGCGATCGACGCGATCGTCATCACCCACGCCCACATCGATCATCTCGGCTATCTCCCACGATTGGTCAGGCTCGGATTTCGTGGTCCGGTGTACTGCACCCCCACTACCGCCGATCTGGCCGGCATCGTATTGCCGGACAGCGGTCACCTCCAGGAGGAAGAGGCGGCGTTCGCGAATCGGATGGGCTACTCCAAGCACCGCCCGGCCCTGCCGCTGTACACCGAGGACGAGGCCCGCACCGCTCTCGAACATCTACGACCGACGGAGTTCGCCGAGACCTTCCCAGCCGGCGCTGATGTGTCCGCGACGCTGCGGCCCGCAGGCCACATCCTGGGTTCGGCGACGGTCACGCTCGACCTTGGATCGAGTAGACGCCGCGTCTTGTTCAGTGGTGATCTCGGCCGACCGGACCATCCTTTGCTGCTGGCTCCCTCCCCGCCCGACGGCGCCGATGTTGTCGTCATGGAGTCGACCTACGGCGGCCGAGCCCACGACGACACCGGCGCGATCGAACAGTTCGCCGCCGCGATCAACCGAACCGCCCAGCGTGGCGGCACGATCGTCATTCCCGCGTTCGCGGTAGACCGCACCGAGGTCGTTCTCCACCGGCTCAGGGAGCTGATGACCGCCGGGCTGGTCCCGGAACTCCCTGTCTATGCCGACAGTCCAATGGCGCTGAAGACCCTCAACGTGTATCGGCGGGCGATCTCCAGCGGAGCGGCCGACGTGCGCCCCGAGCTCCGCGATCACCCAGACCCGTTCGACACCGGTCAACTCCACGAGATCACCGACGTGGAGGCATCCAAAGCCCTTGCCTCCGCGCCACATCCAGCGATCATCGTGTCGGCATCAGGCATGGCAACCGGGGGCCGGGTCCTGCATCACCTTGCTCGTCTGCTGCCTGACTTCCGCAACACGGTACTCCTGGTGGGTTTCCAGGCCGCCGGCACCCGGGGCCGGCTTCTGGCCGACGGCCGCCCGGAGGTGAAGGTGTTCGGAAGCTACATCCGGGTCCGAGCCGAAATCGCTAACCTTCGTTCCTTTTCCGTTCACGCCGACCACCGCGAGCTCATGAGCTGGCTTGGTTCGGCGAAGCACGCACCGGACACGACGTTCCTGGTACACGGGGAGGATGCCGGCGCACACGCGCTGCACGATTCCATCGAAGCCGATCTGGACTGGCCTGCAGTCGTGCCGGCCCTCGGCGAGCGCGTCAGGCTCGACTGAAACGGTGATGAACGATCCCCGAGGGCGAACGGATCAGACCAGAGACGGTGGCCCATTCCGGGTCGTGCTCACCGGCGGGCCCGGCGGAGGCAAGACCACCGCGGCGGACCTGTTCCGGCGCGAGATCGGCGATCGCGTCATCGTCGTGCCCGAAGCCGCGACGCTGCTGTTCTCCGGCGGGTTTCCCCGACCGGTGGCAGTGGACGCGGCGCGAAGCGCCCAGGGGGCGATCTACCACGTTCAGCGCAATCTGGAAGACATCCAGGCCGCTCAGTACCCCGATCGGATTCTCCTTTGCGACCGCGGGACCGTGGACGGCGGCGCGTACTGGCCGGACGGTCCCGAAGAGTTCTTCGCCTCGGTGGCTTCCACCCATCAAGACGAGCTCGCCCGCTACGATGCGGTCATCTTCTTCGAGACGGCTGCGCGCGGAGGCCACGGATTCGAAAGCGAGAATCGGTTCCGCACCGAGTCCCAACAACAGGCCGTCGACCTCGACGCACGCCTACGCGAACTGTGGAAGCCGCATCCGCGATTCACGCTCATCCCGCACTCGGCCTCGTTCTTCCGCAAGATGACTGTCGGCGTCGGCATCCTCGAGAACCTCGTCGCCCAGATCCCCTCGCGCACACCATGACGCTGAGCGGTCACGAGGTGGCGAGCCAGCGCAGGGGGAACCGGTACGAGATGTGGAGTGGTTCTTCCAGACGCCGTTTCCCCTGATCTCGCTTGTCGGCCTGCGGTCAGGGGAGGTACTGCTCGGCCAGGTGGGTGATCCGTCCGTCGGTGAGGCGGATGTGACGAGGGGTTGGTCTCCGCCGCCGGGTGAGGACTGGGTTGAAGGTCTCGAGGTCCTCGACGCTGAACTCGGCCTCCCGGGGGAGGCAACCGCCCGGTTCGTAGACGGCCGCAGTGAACGTGGTGAGGGTGCTGCCGGTGATGGTGGCGTGGATGATGGCATGTTCCACGGTGCGACCGTCGAGGCTGGCAGTGAAGCCGTAGCGGATCCCCTCGTTTCCGGCGACGGTGGCGCCGGGCCGCCTCGCTGCGGTGACGCGGTAGTCGTCGCCGCAGCCAGCCCGGCGATCCTCCTGGCATGGTCAGGAGGAAGTCGTTCGCCAGGGCGGCGAGGGCATCTGCCGCGAGGTCGTGGCTGGGGTGGGTGTGACCTCCGGGGCTGGTCTCGGCATCGCAGCGATCCCATGTCGACGCGTCGACTGCGAACACGTTCGGCCAGTCGGCGGGTCGGTGGGCGACGAGTAGCCGGTCGAGGCGCCCGGTGTCGATGTGGCCGTTGGCCAGGGCCTTGTAGAGGCTGCCGTGGGAGCGACGGAACTCGGGTTCGAGACTCAACGCTGGCACCGAATGCAACGGGCCCGGTGCGCTCAGGGCTGCATCGGCGAGTTCGAACAGGGTGTCAGGCCATGAGGTCAGGCAGTCGTAGAGCCCGGTGCGGAACCGTGCGAGCTGCTGGTGGCTGGCTAGATCCATGTGCAGACAGTAGATCTACTGTCTGGCCTGGTTGGTGGATACACTCCGGCTTGGAGGAACCATGGCCCGCACCGACGAACAGCGACTCGCCAGCTACGAACACCGATACCGGCAACTCGCCGCGCAGCTCACCGAGATCGGGATGATCTCGGCTGGGACGCTTACGCGCCGCTACACCCGTTGCGCCTCACCAGGATGCAAGTGCCGAGCCGACCCGCCTCAACCACACGGCCCCTACTGGCAATGGACCCGCAAGATCGACGGCAAGACCGTCACCCGCCGGCTCAACACCGCCGAGGCCAAGCTCTACCGCGAATGGATCGACAATGATCGACGCCTACGCCGCATCATCGAACAGATGCGTGCCGTCGCCGCCAAAGCCGCCGAAATCCGCCTCACCCAGACCAGCCCCAAGGTTTAACTGCAAGCTCAGAGGCTGTCGCGGTAGTTTGGCGACGACCACGCAGATGGCCACGAGCAGGCCGAGGGTGTCGACGATCCCGAAGGTCTTGTGTCCGGGGATCTTCTTGCCAGCCCCCAGACCGTGGCCCGACCGGAGTGGTCCGGGATGGATCGCAACGATCGGTGTGGATCGGTCCTGGGGGTTGGTCGTGGGTTAGTCGCCGGCGCCGAGGTCGACGTTGATCGCCTCGTAGACCAGGTCGGCTTCGCGGGATCGGTGTCGGCGGTAGCGGCGGGCGATGCCAGAGAGCCGATCCCGGATATCGGCCACGTCGATGTCGGCTGGTTGGTCACCGATGGGGCTGATTTGGTTGCGGAGGGAGTGGAGGGCGACGCGGATGTCGTTGTATTCCTGGCGGAGTCGCTCGATCCGGGGCACAAGGCGGGGTTCGGTGCGGGCGATCTCGGATAGAAGGCTGGTGGTTTCGCTGTCGGTCGCTCCCTGAGTGTTGAGGGCGGTGTCGAGGGTGTCGAGGGCGGTCGTGACTCGCTGTAGCCACAGACCATGGCGGCCGGGGGCGGCTCCGGCCAGGGCTTCTTCGAGGGCGTGGAGGGCGCCGAGTGAAGTGTCTCGGTCGGCTCGGGAGGTAGCGGCTGGGGAACCGTAGTCGACGGCACGGGCGTGGCAGCTCATTTGCTGGTAGCTCCCTTCGTTCGGTGTCGGTTGGTTGGGTGACATGACGGTCACGACCTCGCCGGTACGGGCCGGCTGTGGTCGGTGTAGTCAAGGCTGCGGTGAGGGGTGGCCAGGGTCAGGTGCCGATGGGGCGCTCGCCAACGGTGAGGGTGACGGTGAAGGTCTGTTGGCCTCGGGTGACGTCGATCTCGATGGTGTCGCCGGGGGCGGCGGCGAGGACGGCTCGGGTGAGGTCGTCGGCGGTTGTGATGTCGGTGTCGCCAAAGCGAGTGATGACATCGAAAGGTTCGATATCGGCGAGGTCGGCGGCACTGTTGGGCACAACCTCGATGATGAGGGCACCGGTGGTGGTCGCCAGGTCGAACCGGTCGGCTGCCGGGGGTGAGTTGTCGACCATGGAGACCCCGACGAACGGCTCTCCGATTCCGGAGCGGTAGCGCTCGATGAAGCCACTCGCGGTGTCGATCGAGATGGCGAATCCGACGTTTTGGGCTCGTCCGATGATGGCGGTATTGACGCCGACGACTTCGCCCTTGGCGTTGAGCAGGGGCCCTCCGGAGTTCCCGGGATTGATAGCAGCGTCGGTTTGGATGAGATCCTGCATGGTGCCGACGGGGCTCTTCAGGGTGCGTCCGATGGCGGACACGATCCCGGCTGACACGGTGGGGTCGGCGGCGTCGAGGCCTAGCGCGTTGCCAATGGCGAGGACGGGTTCGCCAACCTCGAGCCCAGACAGGTCGGCAAAGGGCAGCGGGGTCAACCCCTCGTGGTCGTCCACTTGGAGGAGGGCCAGGTCGCGGGAGAGTGCTTCGGCCACGACAGTGGCGTCGCGGGGTTCGCCATCTGGGCCGGTGACCAGCACCCGGTCGGCGCCGGCGATGACGTGATGGTTGGTGAGGACCAGGCCCTCGTCGTCGACCACGACCCCGGTCCCAGCCCCAACCGGGATCTCTTCGGGCAGGCCGAAGATGTCGAGCGTCACCTGTTCCTGGGTAACCGACACCACACCAGACCGGGCCGCTTTGACCAGGTCGGATACGTCGAACAAGCCGATGATCTGCTCGGGATCGCTCTCGGGGTCAGTGACGGCGCCGGGATCGGTGACGGTCGTGGTGTCGGTTCCGATGGTGGTCGTGGTAATCGGGTCTTGGCCGGGGGCTGCGTCGTCGTTGTTGGAGCAGGCGGCTCCGACAAGGGCGACTGCGATCACGATGGCGATGAGGCGCCGCCGAGGGAGGCTGATGGTGGTCCGACGGTGGATAGCGGTGTGGATGGTCATGGTGTGGTCTCCTTGTCGGTCGGACTGGAGGCTGGCATGGCCCCGGCTTCTGGGCTGGAGGGTGTGCGGCGGAGGGTGTACACGTGGTGGGTGCCGCAGTGGCGCAGGCGTTGGGGCTGTTGCACGGACCCGATCTCGAACCGAGGATCGGCTTCGAGCAGGGCGGCGAGCTCGGCGTTGATCAAGGCGGTGTTGGGGCGGGCCAGTTGGACCAGTCGGGCAGCGAGGTTGACCGAGGGACCGTAGAAGTCACCGCCGAGGGCCACCGGTCGGCCCCAGGCCAGACCCGATCTGGCGGCCAGCATGACCTCGTCGTTGGCGCACCGATCGACGAGATCGAGCGTGACGCATGCGGCCGCAGCGGGGTCGGGGTGGGTGAACATGACCTCGTCGCCGATCGTCTTGATGATGGTGGCGCCGTGGGCGGCGGTGATCTCGACTGCGGCGGTGTCGAACCGGTCGATCAGGTCGATGAGGTCGGTGGTGGGGAGTTGTTGGCTGCGGGCCGAGTAGCCGGCTAGGTCGACGAACCCGACAGCGAGGAGGGGTCGGGTGGGGTTGTCGTTGGTGGTGAGGGCTCGGGCCAGGCTCTGGCGGAGCTCGTGGCGCCACATCTCGACGAGTAGGGCTTCGACGGTGTCGCAGTTGCGGTCGATGTCGTCGATGAGGTCGGTGGTGTCTTGATCGGTTGTGAGGTGTTCGAGGCGGGCGGTGACGTGGGCGTCGCTGATGCGGCGAAGGGCGTGGGTGGCGACCCGTAGGGTTCGAAGTACTGGTCGGAGTCGAGTGAGGTCGGAGGCGGTCGGGTCGATGGTGGTGGCCAACGCGCCGATCAGGGTCAGGAGGCGGAGGTCGCCCGCGCTGAAGGTGGTGGGGGTGAGGTCGGTGCGACCCAGGGTCCGCCAGATCGCACCGATCGTCTCGTGCGAGAGCCCGGTGGCGGCCGTGACCTGGTCGGGGGTGAGATCGCCCACGGCGGTGCCGTCGTGAAGGGCGTCGAGGCGATCATCGATGGTTGCGAGGCTGGGTGTCACGCTCCTGTCTCCTTGGTCGGGCGGCGGAGCCAACCGGGTTGGTGGTGGGACGGAGGCCGGCTCGTTGGGCTGCTTGCGGTGACAGGGTGTTGGTGGCGAGGCGACGCAGAGCGTCGGGGCCGGCCCTGATGGGCGGTTCGACGGTAGCTGGAAGGCGGGTTCCGGTGAGTACACCGTCGGCCGGGCCGGCGCTGACGTCGTCCGCGTCGAACTCGCGGGGAAGGGTGATCTCGTACCGGAACCGCCCCACAGTGCGGGTGCGGCGCCGCAGGATCCCTACTCGCTCCTTCTCCTTGCGCTCACCGCATACGGTGAGGCGCCGGCAAGCGGTAGTGAACTCGATGTCGCCCCGCCTCACACCGGGCAGTTCGATTTCGACCAGGAAGGCATCGTCGTTGGGTCGTGGTCGGGTTGGGGCGGCCGGAGCCGAGGGCGGAGGATCTCGACTCCAGCCGGTGGTGGGGCCAGACGGAACTGGCCCCGGGGCGGCCGGCAGTACGGAAGCGACGCCCGGCACCGGCCGAGGATGTTTCAGGCTGCCACCGCGGCACGGCCGATCTCGACCTTGCGGGGCTTGGCCTTCTCCGCCATCGGGATGGCGAGGTGAAGGACCCCGTCCTCGTAGGCCGCCTCGAGCTTCTCGGCGTCGAGGTTGTCGCCTAGTGAGAGGGTCCGGCTGAACGTGCCCTGGGACCGCTCGCCGGCCAGGACCTGGATCTCCTCGCTCGGATCCCAGGTTCGGTTTGCGGTGACGGTGAGCGAGTTCTTCTCGACGGTGACGTCGAGATCCTCGCGGCGGACACCGGGGACGTCCATCCAGATGTGAACGGTGTCACCTTCGCGGTAGGCGTCCATCGGCATCGACACCGGCGCCCGGCGGGTACCGGTCAGCGCCTGGCGGGTCAGCTCCTGAAACGGGTCGAAACGCATCAACATCAGTGACTTCCTCTTTCTTGTTCTTGGCGGTTGGCAGGTGCTCGGGGAGAGCTGTTGCCCGCCAGCTTGGGTGGTGATGGCGGCGACAGTTTGCGTGACGACGAAATCGGGGTGTTGATCGCCATGTGAAATGACGCCAACACGAGTCCGGACGCGTCGAAGCAGACCCCGCCACTCAGCC
>JBHJNQ010000031.1:0-52012 GCA_050330635.1 Acidimicrobiales bacterium
AACTTCACCGACGCCATCGACGCCCACGCCGACTACATCGTGTGGATGCTGTCGACCCTGCGCGACGAGGGCCACGACATCGTCGACATCAAACCCGAACCCGAAGCCGACTACGCCGAGCACTGCCGCCAGGCCGACATCATGTCGGCCCCCCTGCGGGACTGCCTCTCGTACTACAACGGCCACGGCGACGCCGAGCCCGGCAGCCTCGCCTACTACGGCGGTCGTCGGTGGCACACCTACCGTGAGGAGGCCCAGGCCAGCCTCGAGCCCTACGTGTTCGGCCCCGTCGGCGCCGCCCCAGGATCGCCTGCGGGCGCCGGGTGACGGTCTCCGGGGTTGGATGATGTCCACCTAGCCTACACCTAGCCTGGGTCGGATGGCAGGCCAACCCGTCCGTTCGTTCAGCCACGACACCCTCCTGGCCGACGAGGCCGTGGCGCTGGTGGGCCGATGGGTGGAGGCGGCCCGGTCAACCGAGACCAGGGCCGAGCGCTCGAGCGCCCGGACCCTCCGCCGACTCCTGGCCGACCGGGCGGGGCTGGCCTTCACCATGGGCTTCGTCGACCGGGTGGCCCGGCCCGACGCCGACGCCATCGCCGCCGACCAGCTGGCCCACCTCGTCGCCACCCATCCCCTCCCCCGCTACCTGTCGCCCACCGACCGCCTCCTCCTGCGGGCGGGCGGCCTCGCTGGACCCCGCCTCCCCGGGCTCGTCATGCCCCTGGCCCGCCGCCGCCTCCGCCGGCTCGTGGGCGGCCTGGTGGTCGACGCCGAACCGGCCGCCCTGTCCGACCACCTGGCCCGACGGCGGGCGGAGGGCTTCGCCCAGAACGTGAACCTGTTGGGGGAGGCGGTGCTCGGTGAGGGGGAGGCCGACCGCCGGTTCCAGGCCACCATCGACCTGATCGACCGGCCCGACGTCGACTACGTGTCGGTCAAGGTGTCGGCCGTTGCCTCCCAACTCAACCCGTGGGACTGGGACGGCAGCCTGGAACGGGTGGTCGACAGGCTCCGGGTCCTCCTGGCCCGGGCGGTGGCCGCCACGCCCCCCACCTTCGTCAACCTCGACATGGAGGAGTACCACGATCTCGACCTGACCATCGCCGCCTTCACGACCCTGCTCGACGATCCGGAGTTCCTCACCGCCGAGGCCGGGATCGTGCTCCAGACCTACCTGCCGGACAGCTTCGGTGCGCTCCGGGATCTGGTCTCGTGGGCCGGAGCCCGCAACGAGAGTGGCGGCGGCGGTATCAAGATCCGCCTCGTCAAAGGGGCCAACCTCGCCATGGAACGGGTCGACGCCACCCTGCATGGCTGGGCCCAGGCCCCGTTCACGACCAAGGCCGAGGTCGATGCCAACTACAAGCGCTGCGTCGACTGGGCCCTGCGCCCCAACCGATCGGCCGCCGTCCGGATCGGTGTGGCCAGCCACAACCTGTTCGACCTGGCGTGGGCCCAGCTCCTCAGCCGCCACCGCCACGTGACCGAACGCGTGGAGTTCGAGATGCTGCAGGGCATGGCGCCGGCCCAGTCCAGGGTCGTTCGCGACGGCTCGTCGGCCGGCATGCTGCTCTACACCCCGATCGTGGCCGACGACGACTTCGACGTCGCCATCAGCTACCTCATCCGCCGGCTGGAGGAGAACGCGGCCGAGGGCAACTTCCTGCGCTCCCTCCCCGAGCTGCGGCCCGACTCGGAGGCCTTCGAGCGGGAGGCCGCCCGGTTCCGCCGGGCGGTGGCCGAGCGCTGGTCGGTTCCGGCCGGACCTCGGAGGAGCCAGCACCGACCCGCCCCCGGAGCGGCGGCCGCCGACGGCGACGACCCCGCCCCGCCGTCGTTCGTCAACGAACCCGACACCGACCCCTCGCTTCCCGCCAGCCGGCGCTGGGCCGTCCAGTCGCTGGCCGGCCGCCCCGGCCCGCCGACCACACCGGTGACCACCTCGATCGCCGCCGTGGATGCCGCGGTGGCCGCCGCCCGCCGGGCCCAGCCGGGATGGGCGGCACGCCCCCTGGCCGAACGGCGCCTCCTCCTCCACCGAGCGGCCGACGTGCTGGCCCGCCGCCGAGGCGACCTCCTGGCCTGCATGGCCCACGAGGCCGGCAAACCGTTGGGGGAGGCCGATCCCGAGGTGTCGGAGGCGATCGACTTCGCCCGCTACTACGGCGATCGAGCCCTCGACCTGGTGCCCACGCCCCTCGCCCGCTTCGAGCCGCTGGGCCTCGTCGTGATCGCGCCGCCGTGGAACTTCCCGGTCGCCATCCCCGCCGGCGGCACCATGGCCGCCCTGGCCGCCGGCAACACCGTCATCCTCAAGCCGGCGCCCGAGACCCCGGGCTGCGCCGAGATCGTGGCCGAGTGCCTGGCCGCCGCCGACCTCGGCGACGGGGTCTGCCAGTTCGTGAGAACCGCCGACGACGATGTGGGACGGCACCTCATCACCTCGGCCGACGGGGTGATCCTGACCGGGTCGACCGAGGCGGCCCAGCTCTTCCGTAGCTGGCGGCCCCGCCAGCGCCTCTTCGCCGAGACCTCGGGCAAGAACGCCCTCGTCATCACCCCCAACGCCGACCTCGACCTGGCGGTGGCCGACCTGGTTCGGTCGGCGTTCGGCCACGGGGGCCAGAAGTGCTCGGCCGCCTCGCTCGCCATCTGCGTCGGTGACGTGTACCACTCATCCCGGTTCCGCCGCCAACTGATCGATGCGGTGGAGAGCCTGCGGGTCGGTCGGGCCGACCTCCCGTCGACCACGGTCGGACCGCTGATCGCCCCACCCCGCAACAAGCTGGAGCGGGCCCTCACCACCCTCGACGACGGGGAGCGCTGGCTGGTCGAGCCCCGACCCCTCGACGACGAGGGTGTCCTGTGGCGTCCCGGGGTGCGGCTCGGGGTGACGGCCCGGTCGTGGTTCGGGCGGACCGAGTGCTTCGGCCCGGTGCTGGGGGTGATGGCGGCCGAGACGCTCGACGATGCCATCGCCGCCCAGAACGCCAGCGACTACGGCCTGACCGGCGGCATCCACACCCTCGACGAGACCGAGGTGGCGCGTTGGACGGCCCGGGTGGCGGTGGGCAACGCCTACGTCAACCGCCCGATCACCGGTGCCATCGTCAACCGCCAGCCCTTCGGCGGCTGGAAGGCGTCGATCGTGGGACCGGGAGCGAAGGCCGGCGGCCCGAACTATGTGCGCCAGCTCGGGACCTGGCACCCGACGCAGGACCCGGGCGACGGGTTCCTGGCCGTCGCAGCGGCGAGCGATGCCCGATGGTGGGCCGAGGAGTTCGGCGCCGAGCACGATCCCGCCGGCCTGTTTTGCGAGGCCAACGTGTTCCGCTACCGGCCCCTGCCGGCGATCGCGGTCCGGGTCGGGCCCCGGGCCGACCCCCGGGCGGTGCGGCGGGTCCTGGCGGCGGCGGAGGTGTGCGGCGTGACGGTCGTATCATCGGAGGCGGGGGCGGAGAGCGACGCCGAGCTCATGGCCCGGGTGGCCGATGCCGGCATCGAGCGGGTCCGGGTCGTGGGCGAGGTCAGCGAGCGGCTGCGGGTCGAGGCCGCGGCACGGGCCGTCCACCTGGCCGACGGGCCGGTAACGGCCGAGGGCCGGGTCGAGCTGCTCCACTACCTGCGGGAGCAGACGGTGAGTCGCACCCTCCACCGCTTCGGCAACGTCACCGATCCGGCGCCGACGCCCCGCTGAGTCGGGGTCCGCCCCGTGGACCGCCGATGACGGCCAACCGCGGCCCCGGTCAGCACCTATCGCGTCCGGTGACCGCAGAGAGTGTTGATTATCTAGCTACGATCGATGTGTTACACGATCGAGAAACCTGGCCCCACGGGCAGCGCGCGTCGAGCTTTCGGTCGGTGCACCGACAGTACACTGCCTCCACCCATCGGGCCTCCGGCCCGATGACCTCACATCTTCGGGAGAGAGATTGTCATGAACTCACTGAAGCGGCTCTTCGCCGTGCTGTTCGCACTGATGCTACTCGCCGCCGCCTGTGGCGGCGACGACGACACCGACGCCGGAAGCGACGACGGCGACGACACCACCACCACCGCAGCCGACGACACCGAGACGACGGCGGGTGACGACGACGGCGCCGACACCACCGACGCCGCGGCCGGCGGCGACGCCACTGCGGTCAAGACCTGCCTCATCACCGACCTCGCCGGCATCGACGACAAGAGCTTCAACGCCACGGCCTGGCAGGGCGTGCTCGACGCCATCGACGCTGGCCACGCCCTCCCCGAGCCCGACTCGTTCTATCTCGAGTCGGACGCCGCCGAGGACTGGCAGCCCAACATCGACCAGATGATCGACCAGGGCTGCGAGCACATCGTCACCGTCGGCTTCGCCCTCGATGCCGTCACCCAGGAGAACGCTCCCGCCAACCCGGAGATCAACTGGACGATCGTCGACGTCGACTTCGCCGACTTCAGCACCGATCCCCCCACCGACATCACCTACGACAATGTCATCGAGCTGACCTACCAGACCGACGAGGCTGCCTTCCTGGCCGGCTACGTCGCCGCCTCGGTCTCCGAGACCGGCGTCGTCGGCACCTTCGGGGGCGACAACTTCCCCACGGTGTCGATCTTCATGAACGGCTTCTACTGGGGCGTCGAGTACTACAACGAGCAGAACGGGACCGACGTCCGGGTCCTCGGCTGGGACCCCGAGAACCCCGACACCGGCCTGTTCACCGGCGACTTCGTCGACCTCGACCGGGCCCGGGCCACGACCCAGAGCCTCCTCGACGAGGGTGCCGACGTGATCATGCCGGTCGGTGGTCAGATCAACCTCGGTGCCGCCGCCGCCATGCAAGACCTCGGCATGGGTGTCGACGGTGACACCTTCGGGGCCCTCATCGGCGTCGACACCGACCAGTACGTCTCCGTGCCCGAGCACGCCAACCTGTGGCTGACCTCGGTCGAGAAGAAGATGGCCCTCGGCGTCGCCGACTCGATCCAACAGTCGGCCACCGGCACCTTCACCCCCGGCAACACCCGGGGCTTCCTCGAAAACGGGGGCGTCGAGATCTCCGACTTCCACGACTTCGACTCGGTCGTGTCCGACGAGACCAAGGCCGCCCTCGAGGAGATCCGGGCCGGCATCATCGACGGCTCGATCGACGTCGACCCCACCGGCGCCTACCGCCAGTAGGTAGGCCCGCAGGGCAGACCCGAACCCTCCACCTAACGAGGGGACCTCCGCCTTCGGGCGGGGGTTCCCGTCGTTCTGTAGTCTGTCGACGTCGTGGGCGACGAGCCCGTGGCGAGCGCCGCCCAGCGACCACGGCCCCGAGGAAGGGACGAATTGCAACTCGAACTGCGGGGCATCACCAAACGCTTTCCCGGCGTGCTGGCCAACGACGCCGTCGACCTGACCGTGGCCGAGGGCGAGCTCGTCGCCCTGCTCGGCGAGAACGGCGCAGGCAAGAGCACCCTGATGAACGTGCTCTACGGGCTCTACACCGCCGACGACGGCGAGATCCTGCTCGACGGTCGGCCCCTGACGCTTGGCTCACCGGCCGACTCGATCGCCGCCGGCATCGGGATGGTCCACCAGCACTTCATGCTGGTCCCGGTGTTCACCGTGGCCGAGAACGTGATCCTCGGGGCCGAGCCGACCACCGCCCTCGGTGTCATCGACCGGGCGGGGGCCGAGCGGGAGGTACGCCAGATCTCCGAGCGCTACGGGCTCGACGTGGACCCCGGTGCACTGGTCGAGAACCTCCCGATCGGGCTCCAGCAACGGGTCGAGATCATCAAGGTCCTGTCCCGGGAGGCCCGGTTCCTCGTCCTCGACGAGCCGACGGCCGTCCTCACCCCCCAGGAGGTCGACGAGTTCTTCGCCATCGTCGCCGCCCTCAAGGAAGCGGGCAAGGGCATCGTGTTCATCAGCCACAAGCTGAAGGAGGCGCTGGCCATCGCCGACCGCATCGTGGTCATGCGCCAGGGCCGCACCGTGGCCGAGGTCATCCCGAGCGAGACGACCGAGGAGGAGCTGGCCGAGCACATGGTGGGGCGTCACGTCGACCTGGTGGTCGACAAGTCGCCGGCCAGGCCCGGCGACCCGGTCCTCCAGGTCGAGCGGCTCGTCGTCCTCGACGACCACGACCAGCGGGCGGTCGAGGGGATCACGTTCGAGGTCCGGTCGGGTGAGATCGTCGGCATCGCCGGCGTCCAGGGCAACGGCCAGACCGAGCTGGTCGAGGCACTCACCGGCCTGCGGACGCCGCTCGCCGGCGCCGTCCGCCTCAAGGGGGAGGACGTCACCACCGCCTCGCCCCGCCAGATGCACGAGCGGTCGGTGGCCCACGTCCCCGAGGACCGCCAGCGGAGCGGCCTCGTCCTCGGCTTCAACGTGGTCGAGAACGTCGTCCTCGACGCTTACTACGACCGCCCCTACGCCAGGGGCGTCGCCATCGACTGGGGTGCGGCCCGGGCCCAGGCGGAGCGCCTGGTCACCGAGTACGACATCCGCACCCCCGGCGTCAACACCCCCCTGTCGTCGCTGTCGGGCGGTAACCAGCAGAAGGTCATCGCCGCCCGGGAGTTCGACCGCGACGTCGACCTGGTCATCGCCTCCCAACCCACCCGGGGCATCGACGTCGGGTCGATCGAGTACATCCACTCCCGGATCGTCGAGGAACGCGACCGGGGGGCGGCGGTCCTCATCGTGTCGTCGGAGCTCGACGAGGTGACGGCCCTGGCCGACCGTCTTCTCGTCATGTACGACGGCCGGATCGCGGCCGAGCTCGATCCGGCCACGACGACCAGCGCCGAGATCGGCCTGTACATGTTGGGCTCCGGCGCCCGGCACGGGAACGACGGGCCACCGCCGTCGGGACCACCCCCCGACAGCGGCACCGACAGCGGCACCGACGGCGGCGAGGAGTGAGACGATGACCGACAAGGGGTTGTTCACCGACATCACCGGGGTGGGGACCCGGGCCGCACGGTCGCTGCTCATCCCCACCCTGGCGTTGCTGTCGGCCCTCATCGTAGGCGGGGTCATCATCGCCCTGACCGACGTCGACGTGCTCCGCCTGTGGGGATCCGATCCCGGGGCGGCCCTGTCCCGCACCGCCGAGTCGGTGTGGGGCGCCTACCGGGCCCTGTTCAGCGGCTCGCTCGGCTCCGGCCGGGCCCTCTCCGAGACACTGTTCGCCGCCACCCCGCTCATCCTGGCCGGCCTCGCCGTCGCCGTCGGTTTCCAGGCCGGGCTGTTCAACATCGGCGCCGAAGGCCAGATGCTGGCCGGTGGGATGACCGCCCTCTACCTCGGCATCACCCTCGACGGTCCGGCGGTCCTGCTGATTCCGGCGGCGCTGATCGGAGGCGTGGTTGGTGGGGCGGCGTGGGCCGGCATCGCCGGTCTTCTCCGGGCCCACACCGGCGCCCACGAGGTCATCACCACGATCATGCTGAACTTCGTGGCCCTCAACGCCACGAACTGGCTGCTCAAGTCGTCGGCGTTCCAACAGCAGGGTCGCTCGGATCCGATATCGCAGCCGGTCGACGAGGGCGCCCGCCTCCCCCGCATCTTCGGCGGCGACTACCGGGTCACGATCGGCCTGTTCGTCGCCCTGGCCGCAGCGTTGCTCGTCCACTGGCTGATGACCCGCTCGGCCCTCGGCTTCCAGTACCGCACCGTGGGCCACAACCCGGATGCGGCCCGCTACGCCGGCATGAACGTGGCCTGGCTCTACGTGGCCGTGATGGCAACCTCGGGCGCCCTGGCCGGTCTCGCCGGATCCAACCAGATCCTCGGCCTCGCCCCGTACCAGGGCTCGACCGGGTTCAGCGCCGGCATCGGCTTCGACGCCATCGCCCTGGCCCTGCTCGGCCGGTCCCAACCGGCCGGGGTGGTGTGGGCCGGGCTGTTGTTCGGCGCCCTGACGGCCGGGGGCCGGCAGATGCAGGGGGCGGAGCGGATACCGATCGACCTCGTCGTCGTCATCCAGGCCCTCATCATCGTCTTCATCGCCGCCCCCGCCCTCGTCCGCTCGATCTACCGGGTCCGGGCGCAGGGTGAGGGCGAGGGATCCGGCCAGCTGACCTCGGGGTGGTCGGCATGACCGCCGCCACCCTCGGCGCCGATGAGCTGGTGCGGACCACACCGGAACAACGACGGGCCCGCATCCTCGGCATCGTCTACGTCGCCCTCGCCGCCTTCGTCGCCGTGGTGTTCGGTGCAGGGGTCGAGGCCGGTGAAGACGCCACGTTCGGGATGTCGCTGGCCCGGGACCTCGTCACCGGCCTCGACCTGACCTTCGATCCCCGCCTGCTGTCGTATCTCGTGGCCGTGGTGCTCCTCGGCCTCGCCGCCGTCGAGCTGACCCGGGGCTTCGGCCAGCGGTCCAACCTCGTGCTAGGCGCCGCCATGGTGCTGTTCGTCCTCGCCTTCCTCGGGTGGGCGGCCGCCGGCCAGTCCTTCAGCATGGTGGGGATGCTGACGTCGATGGTCGTCCTTTCGGTTCCGATCACGCTGGGCGGACTGACCGGCACGATGTGTGAGCGGGTGGGCGTGGTCAACATCGGCATCGAGGGCCAACTCCTGGCCAGCGCCTTCGCCGGCACGATCATCGGGTCGGTGGCCAACCGCTGGGTCGGCCTCGTCGGCGCCGTCGTCGTGGGCGGGCTCCTGGGCGCCGTCCTCGCCGTCCTCGTCATCCGCTACCTCGTCGACCAGATCATCGCCGGTGTCGTCATCACCATCTTCGCCACCGGCCTGACCTCGTTCCTCGCCACCCGGGTGTTGGGAGCCCACCCCGAGTACAACCAACCCGACCGGTTCACCACGATCGAGATCCCCCTCCTGAAGGACATCCCCCTGCTGGGAAACATGTTCTTCAAGCAGAACATCTTCCTCTACGGCTCCCTCGCCCTCGTCGCCCTCCTCCACTTCGGCCTGTTCCGGACCCGGTGGGGCCTCCGGGCCCGCTCGGTGGGCGAGCACCCCAAGGCGGCCGACACCGTCGGCATCGACGTCTACCGGGTCCGCTACCAGAACGTGATCCTGGGGGGCATGATCGCCGGTCTCGGCGGCGCCGCCCTTACCCTCGGTTCGACCGGCCGGTTCGAGGAGCAGATGACGGCCGGTATCGGCTACATCGGCCTGGCGGCCATGATCTTCGGACGGTGGCGACCGTTCGGCGTGTTGGGGGCGGCACTCGTGTTCGGCTTCTCCCGGGGCTTGCAGCAGAAGCTCGGCATCCTCGGCACCCCCATCCCCTCCGAGTTCCTCCAGATGGCCCCGTACCTGGTCACGATCGTGGTGGTGGCCGGTCTCGTGGGCCGGGCCCGGCCCCCGGCGGCCGACGGCCAGCCCTACATCAAGGAGTAGGCCCCGGCGCCGGGCCGCAGGAACACCGCTCCCCTCACCCGGGCGCCGCCTCGACCTCGACCGCGGTGTCGGAGAACGTGGGGGCCCGGCCGATGTCGGCGAACCGGGTCGAGTTGAGGGCGTTCACGGCCAGCCCGTCGGGCGAGCCCGACGGCCAGTGGCCCATGGGCATGACGACGACCCCGGGGGCCACGTCGGTCCCGACCCTGGCCACCGCCGACACCGCCGCCCGCTCGTTGAACACCCGGACCGGGCTGCGGTCGGCGATGCCCCGAGCTGCGGCGTCGTCGGCGTTGAGCCGGCAGGTCTGCGGCCCCTGTTGGGTCAGCTGCTTGTCCATGTTGGCGTACTGGGAGTTGAGGAAGGCGTGGGCCTTGGGCGACACCAGGGCGAGCGGGAAGCGCTCGTCGGCGCCGACCTCCCGCGGTGGATGGTAGGTCGGGAGGGTGTCGACATGGCCGCCGTCCTGATTGCCGGCGATGCCCTGGCGGAACAGGGGGGCCACGAAGTTGCCGCCCGCCGCCATCGAGGACACGAGCTCGACCCGGCCCGACGGGGTGGGGAAGTTCCCGTCGCGGTGAGGGGCGTAGACGTCGGCCGGCGGGAGGGCGAGCCGGATGTAGCCGTCGGCCTTCAGCCGGTCGAGGTCGATGCCCTCCATCTGGGGGGCGGCCCAGTCGAGTGATCGCTGGAGCTGCTCGTCGTCGTCGAGGTCGAACCACGGGTCGTCGATGCCCATCCGGTGGGCCAGGCGGCGGAACAGCTCGTTGTTGGCCACCGCCTCCCCCTGGGGCTCGATCACCTTGGGGCTGTAGGTGAGGTACAGGTGACCCCACGAGAACATCAGGTCGGTCTGCTCCATCGCCATCGCCGCCGGTAGGACGATGTCGGCGTAGCGGGCGGTGTCGGTCACGAAGTGCTCGGACACCACGACGAAGAGGTCGTCCCGGGCCAGGCCGTCGAGAACGGACCGCTGGGCCGAGGTGACGACGGCGGGGTTCGAGTTGTAGACGAACAGGGCCTCGATCGGGGGTCCGTCGAAGCCGCCGGTCAGGGCCCGTCCCAGTTCCCACTGGTTGATGATCCGAACCGTGTCGGCCGTCGGATGGGGGCCGTGGAGCTCGTCCCAGGCCACGGGGAAGGCCCAGATCGGCATCTGCAGCACCCCACCCCCCACCTCCCGCCACGAGCCGATGAGGGCCGGGAGGGCGAACACGGCCCTGGCCGCGTTGCCGCCGCCGGTCGACCGCTCGAGGGCGACACCGACCCGGATCATGGCCGGCGGGGTGGTGGCGAGCTCCCGGGCCAGGGTACGGATGTCGTCGGCCGGGATCCCCGTCTCGCCCTCGGCCCAATCGGGCGTGTACCGCTCGACGTGGGCGGCCAGTTCGTCGAAGCCGACCGTGTGATCGGCGACGTAGCCGGCGTCGTGGAGCCCCTCGCCGATGATCACGTGCATGAGGGCCAGGGCGAGGGCGGCGTCGGTGCCGGGGCGGATCGGCAGGTGCCAGTCGGCCTTCTCCGCCGTCCGGTGCCGGACCGGGTCGATGCACACCACCTTGGCCCCCCGCCGCTGGGCCTCCTCGATGAAGGGCCACAGGTGCAGGTTGTTCGACAGCACGTTGCACGCCCAGATCACGATGTAGCGGGAGTGGACGAGCGACTCCGGGTCGACGGCGGCGGTGGGACCGAGCGTCATCAGGTAGGCGGAGATGCCACCCCCGTCGCAGAACGTGCGCTCCGACACGCTCGTCCCCAGTCCGTTGAAGAACCGGTCGCCGACGGTCAGGCCGTTGAGGATCCCCATGTTGCCGAGGTAGCTGTAGGGCAGGATGGCCTCGGGGCCGTGACGGTCGATGATGGCCCCGAACCGGTCGGCGATCTCGTCGAGGGCCTCGTCCCACCCGATCGGCTCGAACCGACCCTCACCCTTGGCCCCGACCCGCCGGAGGGGCGTGGTGACCCGGTCGGTGCTGTAGAGGTGGTTGGGGAAGTCGGTCACCTTGACGCACAGGCCGCCGCGGGTGAACGGGTGATCGGGATTGCCCCGCACCCTGGTCACCCGGCCGTCCTCGACGGTGACCACCATCGAGCAGGTGTCGGGGCAGTCGTGCGGACAGGCACCGAGTACCTGGAGCTGCTCGGGCATGGAGGACCCCCTCGTGACGTTGGTGAACGCGAGCCTAGGGCGCGCCGCCCCGAAGGGTCCAGGGTCGGATCCCGGGTGGGAGTGACGCTCGACGGGTCAGGCGTCGAGGGTGAGGCGGGCCGCCCTGACCTGGCAGTCGGCCATGAGGGCCTCGACGTCGACGGTGACGATCTCCCGGTGGACGACCACGGGGCGCCCGGCCACCCACACGTCGGTGACGTAGCGGGCCCCGCCGCTGAACACGAGCTGGGTCACCAGGTCGTCGGGGCGGAGGGGGGTGAAGGCGGGGACGTCAAGGTCGAGTCGGACGAGGTCGGCCCACGCCCCCGGCCCGAGCCAACCGACGTCGTCGAGGCCCACCGCCCGGGCCGCGTCGCTGGTGGCGAGCAGGAACGCCCGGTCGACGGCGAGGGCGCCGGGATCGTGATGGAGGCCGCGGGCCAGGAGGGGGGTGAGCCGCAGCTCCTCCCACAGGTCGAGGTCGTCGTTGGAGGCGGGACCGTCGGTGCCGACCCCGACACCGACCCCGGCGGCCAGGAGGGCGGCCACGTCGGCCATGCCCGACCCAAGCTTGAGGTTCGACTGCGGACAGTGGGCCACCGACGCCCCGGCCTCGGCCAGGAGGCGACGGTCATCGTCGTCGAGCCACACCCCGTGGGCGGCGAGGACCCGCCCCTCGAGGGCGCCGTGCTCGGCCAGCAGCCGGGTGGCCGAGCGGCCGTAGGTGGCGATCGTCAGCTCCCGCTCGGCCCTCGTCTCGTCGAGGTGGATGTGGAACAGGGCGTCGACGGCCTGGGCCCGGGCCGCGATCTCGCCGCACTGCTGCGGGGTCAGGTCGTAGATCGAGTGGGGGGCGAAACCCACCCGGATACGCCCGTCGGGATCGTCGTAGGACCGGTGGAAGGCGGCGATCCGCTCGATCCGGGGTTCGACGTCGCCGTGGGGCAGCAGGGCGGAGATGACCCCGGGGGTGTTGACCATGCGGGCCCCGGTGGCCAGCACCGCCTCGACCATCACCTCTTCGTTGAAGTACATCTCGCAGCTCGTCGTCACCCCGGCCAGCAGCATCTCGACCGAACCGAGGGCCATGCCGGCCCGGACGTCGTCGGCGGTGAGCCGTCCCTCGCGGGGCCACACCTCCTCGGCCAGCCACCGCTGGAGGGGCAGGCCGTCACCGACCGAGCGGACCAGCGTCATGGGGGTGTGGGCGTGGGCGTTGACCAGCCCCGGCATGAGCAGCCCGCCCACGATGGTGGGAGCGGGCCCCGATCCCAGTTGGGCCGGTGGGCCGACGGCCACGATGCGCCCGATTGCGTCGATGTCGACCGCACCGCCGGCCACCACCCGGATCCCGGGCGGCGACCCCGCGGCCCCGCCATCCCCACCACTCCCACCGTGGCCGCCGTCACCGCCGGCGGCCACGGTGACCAGATGGTCGGCCACCAGCCGGGTGACGGCCTCACCGGGAGGGGGGATCATCGGCCGAGTCCCGGCGGGGTGGCGGGCGGGTAGGTCACCACTCGGCGGTCGGTGACGAGGGCGGTGATCAGGGCGGCGGGGGTGACGTCGAAGGCGGGGTTGATGGCAACGGTGCCGGCGGGAGCGGTGGCCACGCCGCCCAGGTGGGTCACCTCGTCGGGACCGCGATCCTCGATCGGGATGTCGCCACCGGCGAGGGTGTCGGGGTCGACGGTCGACTCGGGGGCGACCACCAGGAACGGGACCCCGGCGTGGGCCGCCCCCAGGGCCAGGGCGAACGTGCCGATCTTGTTGGCCACATCCCCGTTGGCGGCCACCCGATCGGCCCCCACCACCACCACGTCGACCGCCCCCCGAGCCAGGAGGACCGGCCCGGCGGAGTCGACCACCAGTCGGTGAGGTGCCCCCATCCGGGCCAGCTCCCAGGTGGTGAGCCGGGCCCCCTGGAGGAGGGGCCGGGTCTCCACCGGGAGGGCTTCGGCCAGCTCACCCCGTTCGTGGAGGGTCTGGACCACGGCGAGGGCCGTGCCCCGTTCCACTGCGGCCAGGCCCCCGGTGTTGCAGATCGTCATCACCCGGAGCGGTCGCCGGTCGACGAGCGCCAACACCAGGTCGGCACCCCGCTCCCCCATGGCCACCGACGCCGCCAGCTCCTCGTCGCGTATCCGGTGGGCCTCGGCCAGGGCCGACTCGGCCGCGGTGCCGGCGGAAGAATGGCGGGCCACGGTCGCCACCCGATCGACCATGCGGGCCAGGTTGACGGCGGTGGGGCGGGCGGCGCGCAACGCCCCGACCCCGGTCTCGAACCCGGGGCGATCGGCCGCCGGATCGTTGGCCAGGGCGGCCAGCACCACCCCGTAGCCCCCGGCCACCCCGAGGGCGGGGGCGCCTCGCACCGACAACCGGACGATGGCGTCGACCAGGTCGGTCACGGTCTCGCAGCGGAGCACGACCTCGTCGTGGGGGAGCCGGGTCTGATCGATCAGTTCGACCGCGTCCCGCCGCCAGTCGAGGGTGCGGATCACCTCAGCGCTCGAGGGGCAGGATGTCGGCGTCGACCTCGCCGGCGGTCAGGTCGATCTCCTCACCCGATGCCACCCCGTAGCCGGCGGCGTCCATCCGGGACCGCACCTCGCTCACCTCGGCCGCCGACAGGGTGGGTGGTTCGCCCAGGGCCAAGGCGGCCACGTACTGACGGGCCAGCTCCTCGACCTGGATGGCCAGGGCCAGGGCCGAGGGCAGGTCGGGGCCGGTGGCCACCACCCCGTGGTGGGCCATGAGGCACGCCTTGCGGCCCTCCAGGGCCTGGAGCACGTGACCCGACAGCTCCTGGGTGCCGAACGTGGCGTAGGGGGCGCAGCGGATGTCGTGACCACCGGCGGCCGCCACCATGTAGTGGAAGGCACCGATGCCTCGGCCATGGACAGCGAGCGCGGTGGCGTAGGTGGAGTGGGTGTGGACGATGGCGTTGACGTCGCTGCGCGTGCGCAGGATGTCGAGGTGGAACCGCCATTCCGACGAGGGCTTGAGGCCCCGGATGGCGAACCAGGTGGCGTCGAAGTCCATGGCCACGATGTCGTCCGGAGCGAGCTGGTCGTAGTTCATGCCCGACGGGGTGATCAGCATACCGGTGGACGTCCGGGCCGACACGTTGCCCGCGGTGCCCGAGTTTATGCCGGTGGCGTTCATGGCCTGGGCGGTGGCGATGATGTCGACTGGCAAGGTCATGGTTCCGGGACCTCGTGGCCGGCGTGGAGCGCGATCGTACGCCCGATGAGACGATAGAGCGGTTCGGCGGTCGTCTCAATGACGGCCACGATGTCGTCGATCGACAGTTCCTCGGCCCCCAGGCCGGCCGCCGGGTTCGACACGACGGCGATCGAGGCGTAGGGCAGGCCGGCCTCCCGGGCCAGGGTCACCTCCGGTTGGCCGGTCATGCCCACCAGGTGGCCGCCGACGGCGGCCATCATGCGGATCTCGGCCGGCGTCTCGAACCGGGGCCCGTTGGTGGCGCAGTACACGCCGCCGTCGACCACGGGGACCCCGACCTCGGCCGCGGCCCGGACGACGAGGGCCCGCAGAGTGGGATCGTAGGGGTGGGTCATGTCGGTGTGGACGACCGGTCCGGTGCCGAAGCCGGGATCGGTCTCGTCGTCGAAGAAGGTGGAGCGGCGGCCGCTGGTGAAGTCGATGACGTCGTCGACCACCACCAGCTGGCCGGGACGCAGGACCGGATCGATGGCGCCGCTCACGGCGGTGGCCACCACCGCCTCGGCCCCCGCGGCCCGTAGCGCCCACACGTTCGACCGGTAGTCGATGGCGTGTGGGGGTATCGAGTGGCGGGCCCCGTGGCGGGGCAGGAAGGCGACATCGTGGCCGTGCCAGCGGCCGACGGTGAGCTCCACCGAACCGTAAGGGGTGGTCACCGGGCGCCGTTCACGGTCGGTCAGGTCGGGGATGTCGTAGAAGCCGCTCCCGGTGATCAGTGCGAACACGGGGACCGACCGTAGCCGGCGACGACGACCGGCGCGGACCCGGGCCACGATGGGGCAGCGCGGCGCCGGCCCGCTTCGGCTCGCGAACCTGCAGGGGGCGGGCCCGGCGGCCAGACTGGGCCGGTGAACCGACGTTACGTGATCTATGGAGCCGGCGCCGTGGGCGGAGTGATCGGCGGCGGGCTCGCCCTCGGCGGGCTCGACGTGTCGCTCGTGGCCCGGGGCGACCACCCGGCCGCCCTGCAGGACCGGGGCCTCGACTTCCGTCACCACGGCGGCACCGACGTGTTGGCCCTGCCGGCCGTCGAGGACCCGGCGGAACTGAAGCTGACCGCCGGCGACGTCGTCATCCTCGCCATGAAGACCCAGCACACCGAGGCCGCCCTCGACGTGCTGGCCGCCGGCTCCCCGCCCGGGATCGCCGTCGTCTGCGCCCAGAACGGGGTGGAGAACGAGCGGCTCGCCCTCCGCCGCTTCGCCAACGTGTACGGGCTGTGCGTGCTGCTGCCCGGTTCCCACCTCGAACCGGGGGTGGTCGTCGGCTCCGGGCAGCCCATGTTCGGGGTCCTCGACGTCGGCCGCTACCCGACGGGGAGCGACGACCTGGCGGAGGAGATCGCCGCCGCCCTCACCGCCGGCAACTTCCGGTCGGAGGCCAGCGACGCCGTCATGCGCCACAAGTACGCCAAGCTGCGGGTCAACACCGGCAACGCCCTCGACGCCGCCTGCGGCCCCGGGTCGCGCTCCTCCGATCTCACCGCCCGGGCCGCGGCCGAGGCCCTCGCCGTGTTCGAGGCGGCGGGGATCGACGTGGCGACCAAGGCCGAGGTCGACGACCGCCGGGAGGGCTTCTCGATGGCCGAGGTGGCGGGCCAGGGCCGGTCGGGGAGCTCCTCGTGGCAGAGCCTGGCCCGGGGGTCGGGGTCGATCGAGGCCGATTTCCTCAACGGTGAGATCGTGCTGCTGGGCCGACTCCACGGGGTGCCGACCCCGGTCAACGAGGCGCTGCGCCGACTGGCCAACCGGATGGCGGCGGCCGGCGAGGAGCCCGGTTCGCTCACCCTGGCCGAGGTCGAGGCCCTCGTCGCCGAGGGAGGCTGACCGGTCCGGGCTTGCCCCCTCCTCACCTGGGATGCATGGTGGGGGCCGAAAGGGGACAACATGGGACTACTCGACGACAAGGTGGCCATCGTGACCGGCGCCGGGTCCGGGATCGGGGCGGCCAGCGCCGCCCGATTCGCGGCCGAGGGAGCGGCCGTGGTGGCGGTCGACATCCGCCAGGCCAAGGCCCAGGAAACGGTCGACGCCATCACCGACGCCGGTGGTGTGGCCATGGCGGTGGGAGCCGACGTGGCCGACACCGAGGCGGTGGAACGCATGGTCAGCGAGGCGGTCGTCGCCTACGGCCGACTCGACGTCCTCTTCAGCAACGCCGGCACCCTGCGCCCCGGCACCGCGGTCGAGCTGAGCGTCGACGACTGGGACCTCGTCATGGCGGTCAACGTCCGCTCCGTGTTCCTCGGGGCCAAGTTCGCGGTGCCGGCCATGATCGAGTCGGGGGGCGGGTCGATCATCAACACCGCCTCCATCTCGGGTCTCCACGGGGACGGGGGCGCCGTGTGCTATGCCGCCTCCAAGGCGGCGGTCATCAACCTCACCCGGGCCCTGTCGACCGACCACGCCCCCGACGGGGTGCGGGTCAACGCCATCTGCCCCGGCACGATCGCCACCCCGCCGGTGGCCCGTATGACGGCCGACCCCGCCGTCATGGACCTCAACGTGAACGCCACCAGCCTAGGCCGGCTCGGTCAGCCCTCGGAGATCGCGGCGGCCGCGGTGTGGCTGGCGTCGGACGAGTCGTCGTTCGTGACCGGTGAGGCCCTGGTGGTCGACGGGGGCCTGCGTGCTCGGTCCCCGCTCGGACGGTTGGCCGATCCCCGGCCGGCCAGCAAGCGGTGAGGGAGCGACGACCGTGAAGTTCGGACTGCGTTACTGCAACACCGGCCCCTACGTGGACGCCGCCCGGGGCGTGGAGCTCGTCCAGGCCGGCGAGGCCGCCGGCTTCGAGTCGGCGTGGACGATCGAGCACACCGTGGTGCCGGCCGGCTACGACTCCGCCTATCCCTATAGCGAAGACGGGAAGATGGCGGGCGGGGTGGAGGACCTCCCCCTCCCCGACCCGCTGATCTGGATGGCCTACATGGCCGGCGTCACCTCCACGATCCGCTTCGGCACCGCCATCCTCATCCTCCCCCAGCACAACCCGGTGATCACGGCCAAGCAGGTCGCCACCCTCGACCACCTGTCGGGCGGGCGGATCATGCTCGGCATCGGCGTCGGGTGGATGCGCGAGGAGTTCGACGCCATCGGCGCATCGTTCGACGACCGGGGGCCCCGCACCGACGAGTACGTGGCCGCCATGCGGGAGCTGTGGACCGCCGACCGGCCCACGTTCCACGGTCAGTTCGTCCACTTCGACGACTCCTACTGCCGGCCCCAGCCGGTGCAGGACTCGATCCCCATCATCATCGGCGGCGACTCGAAGGTGGCGGCCCGCCGGGCCGGCCGCCTCGGCGACGGCTACTTCCCGGCCCGGGGCGCTCCCGCCGAACTGTTCGACCTGGCCCGCCGCACGGCCGAGGAGCACGGGCGCGATCCCGACGCCCTCGAGTTCACCGCCGCCGTGCCCGACGACATCGACGACCTCCCCGCCCTGGCCGCCATGGGCGTGACCCGGGTGGCGGTGCCGGTGTCGCCGGTGGCGGGCCTGGCCACCGTCATCAAAACCCCCGACGACGCCTCGGCGTGGGCCGAGACCATCGAGCGCTACTCCGAGGTCTAGGCGGTTGGCTCCGGGCGCCACCCCGTGAGCGCTCGTTGCGTCGAGCGTCGAAGGTGGCGCTTGGCGCCACGGGATCGAGCGACGGCGCGGCCCCGACCGGACCCGTCCGGCACCGACCGGCGATACCGGTGAACTGGTCGTCGGCGGCGGCATAGTGGCGCCCACGGTTCGCCGCCAGATCGGAGTAAGGCGCATGGTGTTCCACGCCGGCCCCGGGGCCAAGGCCAGCCCCACATCGCACAGCTACTTCAGCCAGCGGCTCCGGCTGCACTACCTCGACTGGGGCAACGAACACGCCCCCCCGCTGCTGTTGATCCACGGCAACCGGGATCACTGCCACAACTGGGACTGGGTGGCCGAGCGGCTACGGGACGACTACCACATCATCGCCCCCGATCTGCGGGGCCACGGCGATTCGCAATGGAGCACCGGCTCGACCTACAGCACCGTGGAGTACGTCTACGACATCGCCCAACTCGTCACTCAACGCCAGCTGGCGCCGTGCCGCATCGTCGCCCACTCCCTCGGCGGGAACGTGGCGCTGAAGTACGCCGGGGTCTACCCCGAGCACGTCGAGAAGCTGGTGGTGATCGAAGGCTACGGCCCGGCCCCGACGCCGGTCGACGAGGAGCTCGAACCCCGGGAGCAGCTCCGCCAATGGATCACCGCCGGCCGGGCGTTGTCGGGGCGCGAGCCCCGCCGCTACCGCAGCCTGGAAGAGGCCTACGAACGGATGCAGGAAGCCAACCAGCACCTGACCCCCGACCAGGCCCGCCACCTGACCATCCACGGTTCGAACCAGAACGAGGACGGCACCTACAGCTGGAAGTTCGACAACTACACCCACGTGGGAACTCCCTACGACATGCCGCTCGACGTCCGCGCCGAGCTGTGGGGGAACATCACCTGCCCCGTGCTGCTCATCAGCGGCTCCGAGAGCTGGGCCAAGCGTGACGAAGCCGACGTCGCCGCCCTCACCGGCCATTTCCGACGCGCCGCCAGCGTGCGACACGAGCTCATCGAACGGGCCGGTCACTGGGTGCACCACGACCGGCTCGACTACTTCGTCACCCTCGTCGGAGAGTTCCTGGCCGACGACCACCAGGGGTCGGGACGCCATTGCTGACCCGACTCCCGGAGACGGCGCCTCCCCCAGAGGGAATCAGCGCAGCACGGACAGCGGCGTCGGCTCGAGGCGGGTGACCACGATCTTGTCCCGGTCGATCAGTTCCGCGGCCTGGGGGGCCAGGACGTCCTTCCAGTGGTCGCTCTCGTAGACCGCGGCGTACAGCTCGGCGCGATGGGCCTCGTCGTCGAAGCGGCGGATCCACACGTAGAGATCATCCTCGTCCTCACCGACGAAACTCCCGGCGATGACGATGCCCTTCGAGGTCTGGAACGGGATGACCTCCTCCTCCATCCAGCGGACCAGGTTGTCCCGCTGCCCGGGTTTGGCTCGATACTGACGTAGTTCCCACAACATGGTCGTCACTCTGTCACACGGCGGCCGTGGGCCACACGACCACCCCTTCCACCCCTTCCCACCCAGGAGCCACCATGAGCGATCAGCTCGTCCTGCGCAGCGATGCCGACGGTGTCGCCACCCTCACCCTCAACCGACCGGAGAAGCTCAACGCCCTCACCCCCGAGGTGTTCATGCAGCTCCGGGGCCACGTCGACGACCTGGCCTCCGACCCCTCGGTGGGGTGTGTGGTGCTGACCGGGGCCGGGCGCTCGTTCTGCGCCGGCAACGATCTGGGCGGGATCGCCAGCGGGTCCCGGCCACCGTCGCGCCACTACCAGGCCGAGACGATCGACGCCCTGGAACGGCTGCCCATGCCGACGATCGGCAAGATCCGGGGTCACTGCTTCACCGGCGGGCTGGAGCTGGCCCTCGGCTGCGACCTCCTGGTGGCGGCCGACGGGGCCCAGCTCGGCGACACCCACGGCCAGTGGGGCCTGGTCGCCAGCTGGGGCATGACGGTGCGGTTCCCGGAGCGGGTGGGGCGGGCCCGGGCCAAGGAGCTGATGTTCACCGCCCGCCGCATCGGCGGAGCCCGGGCGGCGGAGATCGGCCTCGTCAACCTGGCCGTGCCCGACGACGAGCTCGACGCCACCGTCGACGCCCTGGCCGCCGAGATCGTGGCCAACTCCTGGGACACCAGCCGGTTCGACAAGGCCATCCTGTTCGACGCCAAGGACATGGACCGGGCCGGGGCCCTGGCCTACGAGCGGTCCGCCCCCTACGGTCGGCCCCGCGACATGGAGGAGCGGATGGCCCGCTCGTCCGGCTCCAAGAAGGGCTGACGGCGATGGGTGCGCTCGACGGGAGGGTGGCCCTGGTCACCGGGATCGGAGCGGGGATGGGCACCGCCATCGCCGCCGCCTACGTGGCCGCCGGGGCCACCGTGGTCGGCGTCGACATCGACGACGGGGCGGGCCGGGCCGTGATGGACGGCCTGGGTGGTCCCGAGGCCGGGGCCCACTTCCTGCTCGGCGACGTGTCGTCGGTCGAGGAGTGCCGGGGCATGGTGGAGGCGGTGGTGGCCGACCACGGGCGCATCGACGTGTGCGTCAACAACGCCGGGGTGACGAAGAGCCTCGGATTCTTCGACGTCACCCCCGACGACTGGGACCGGATCTACTCGGTCAACGCACGGGGCCTGTTCTTCTGCATGCAGGCGGCGGCGGTGGCCATGCGGGATGGGGGTGAGGGCGGGCGGATCGTCAACATCGCCTCGATCGCCGGCAAGGGCTACCGGGGCACATCCAACGTCGCCTATGCCGGCACCAAGGGGGCGGTGATCGCCATGACCCGCATCGGGGCGGCCCAGCTGGCCCGCTACGACATCAGGGTCAATGCCATCTGCCCCGGGGTGACCCGCACCGCCCTGTTCGACCAGGTCATCGACGAGCTGGTCGAACGGTCGGGGGGGACCCGGGAGGAGGCGGAGGCCCGGGCCGTTCGCTCCATCCCACTGCGCCGGGCCAACGAACCGGACGACATCGCCGCCCTCGCCGTGTACCTGGCGTCCGACGCCGCCCGCAACGTCACCGGCCAGTCGTGGAACGTCGATGGTGGTCTGGTGTTCGACTGAGTCGACCGTCCAGAGGCCGGTCTTCGTGCCGATCCGCCCGGTGTCAGCCTTCGTCGTCGCTGCGACGGAGGAGCTGGTTGACCCGGGCCGCCTGGCGGGTCTGGTGGTCGCGCTCGGCGAGGTTGGAGGCGGTGCGGGCGGCCGCGGCGTAGAGGCCGGCCGCCAGCTCGAGGTCGCCGTTGCGCTCGTGGAGGTGGGCCGCCACCGCGTCGTGGCGCGGTGTCGTGGCGTCGACCTCCGCCAGGGCGGCCAGCCCGGCGGGAGCACCGTCGGCTTCGCCGACGGCGACGGCCCGGTTGAGGCGCACGATCGGGGTGTCGGCGAAACGGAGGAGCTCGTCGTACCACTCCACGATCTGCACCCAGTCGGTGTCCTCGAACCGGGGGGCGTCGGCGTGGAGGGCGGCGATGGCCGCCTGGACCTGGTACTCGCCCAGTCGGTCGCGGGCCAGAGCGGCCTGGACGGCGCCGACCCCTTCGGTGATGAGCCCGGTGTCCCACCGGGTCCGTTCCTGCTCGGCCAAGGGCACGATCCCGCCGTCGGCCCGGGTCCGGCTGGGGCGGCGGGCGTGGTGGAGCAGCATCAGGGCCAGCAGGCCGTCGACCTCGGGGTCGTCGACCAGCGTCGTGAGCTGGCGGACCAGCCGGATCGCCTCCGCCGCCAGATCGACGTCGCCCGAATAGCCCTCGTTGAACACGAGGTACAGCACCCGCATCACGGTGGCCACGTCGCCCGGCCGCTCCACCCCCGACCGCCCCACCGTGCGCTTGGCCCGGCTGATCCGTTGGGCCATGGTGGCCTCGGGCACGAGGTAGGCCTCGGCGATCTGGCGGGTGGTGATGCCACCCACCGCCCGGAGGGTGAGGGCCACGGCCGACGACGGGGTCAGATCGGGATGGGCGGACAGGAAGTAGAGCTGGAGGGTGTCGTCGAGCGACGGCGCCTCCCCCGGGGGCGGCTGGGCACCGAACCGCTCCTCCCGGTGGCGGCGAGCGGTGTCCGATCGAACCAGGTCGAGGAACGCCCGCCAGGAGACGGTGATCAGCCAGCCCTCCGGATCCGCCGGCGGCTCGCCGTCCTCCCAGGCCGAGAGGCCCCGGATCAGGGCCTCCTGGACGGCATCCTCGGCCGTGGCGAAGTCGGCGCCGCGACGGACGAGGACGCCCAGGACCCGAGGCACGAGCCGGCGGAGCTCGACGTCGTCCACGATCACTCGGTGACGGTGGGTGGGGCGGTGAGGAAGGGACGGACCTCCAGCCATTCATGGATCGGTTCGCCGCCGGCGCCGGGTGCCGCCGACAGCTCGCCGGCGAGCTCGATCGCCCGCTCGTAACTGTCGACGTCGATGATCATCCAGCCGGCGATCAGGTCCTTGGTCTCGGCGAACGGTCCATCGGTCACCGGTGGTCGGCCGTCGCCGTCGGAGCGGACCCAGACCCCGTCGGGCGACAGCGCCTGTCCATCGACGAACTCACCGCTGCCCTCGAGCCGGGTGGCGAAGTCGCTCATGTACTGGATGTGATCGGCCACCTCGTCGGGGGTCCACCGATCCATCGGCACGTCGTTGTCGGGAGCCGGGGCGCCCCGGTAGTGCTTGAGCAACAGGTACTTGGCCATGGTCTCCTCCTCTGTGTCGGCGGCCGTCGTGGCCGCATCTACCCCGAGGACGGAGCGAACCTCGGATTCTCGACACGATCGACCGAAAAACCTGCTCTGCGCCGTCACGCCGTGCGGTCAGCAGTCGCTCTCCAGGCGGGTGAGGCCGTCGAGGATCAGGTCGAGGACGAGCTCGAAGCTGCTGCCGCTGTTGCCCCTGAGGTGTTCGTTGACGTGGGCGATGGTGTGGGGGTGGCGCTCGGACGACATGGTGGCGATGAAGTCCCTGGCCCCGGCCAGGTCGCCCGGCTTCGAGGTGTCGAAGGCGAGGGCCTGCTCCTGCAACGTGTAGCCGAGGACATGGTTGTTGACGGCGTGGAACCCGTGGTGGGCGATCTCGGGCGACAGGCCGCTCTGATCGAGGATGCGCAGGAGGTGCTCCATGTGATCGGTCCGGGCCGGTCCGGGGAGGTGGCGTTGCCAGAGCTCGGCGGCCCATGGGTGGCGGACGAAGGCGGCGCGGGTGGCGATGGCCAGCTGACGCACGGCCTCGAGCGGTTCGGCCTGAGCCGTCGGCTCGTCGATCTCGGCGGCTACGGCGTCGACCATCAGCGCCAGCAGCTCGTCCTTGTTGGCGACGTGGTTGTACAACGCCATCACCTTGAAGCCGAGCCGCTCGGCCAGCACCCGCATCGTCACCCCGGCCGCCCCCGCCTCGTCGGCCAGCGCCACCCCGGCGGCGACGATCGTCGCCCGGTCGAGCGGCTTGCGTCTGGTGGTGGTCGGACGGGCCATGGTGGCTCCCTTCTCGTGGCCGGGCAGCGGTCACCCCTTGACAACGTACGACGTACGTTCCAGGATGATCCACACGCAGCGTACACCGTACGTACCGACGACGAGGAGATGGTGAGCATGACGACGAACCCCGAGATCGACCAGGCCGACCCGATGGCCCCACCCGAGCGGATGCCCGCCGTGGTGGCCCGTGGCTACGGGCAGCCCGACATGCTGTCGGTCGAGCAGGTGACGGTTCCGACCCCAAAGGACGGTGAGGTGCTCGTCCACGTCGAGGCGTCATCACTCAACGCCCTCGACTGGCACTTCCTGACCGGCACCCCCTACCTGTTGAGGATCATGGGCGGCATCCGTCGACCCAAGCGGACCGTGCCGGGAGCCGATGTAGCCGGCACCGTCGTGGCCACCGGGCCCGGCGTGACCGACCTGCGGCCGGGGGATGCGGTCTTCGGCGAGTGTCCGGGCGGCGGCTGCGCCGCCTACGCCACCGTCGACGCCACACACGTCGTGGCCAAACCCTCCGGTGTCCCGTTCGAGGACGCCGCCGCCACCCCCATCGCCGGGCTCACCGCGCTGCAGGGACTGCGCACCCACGCCTCGGTCCAGCCCGGCGACCACGTCCTCATCAACGGTGCCGCCGGTGGCGTCGGCACGTTCGCGGTGCAGATCGCCAAGGCCCTCGGCGCCGAGGTCACCGCGGTGTGCAGCAACCGCAACGTCGACATGGTCCGGTCCCTCGGGGCCGACACCGTCATCGACTACACCTCCACCGACGTCGTCGTGGGCGGACCCCGCTTCGATGTCATGTTCGACAACGTGGGGAACCGGACACCGGCCGAGTGCCTGAGCGTCCTCCGCCCCGATGCCCGCTACGTCATCATCACCGGACCCAAGACCAACCGGTGGCTCGGCCCCGTCCCCCACATCCTCCGCACGGCGCTGGCCTTCCGGCGAGCCAGCCCCTCGTTCCATCAGTTCACGGCCTCGCCGACCCACGACGACCTGACCTATCTCGGCGAGCTCCTCGCCGCCAGCACGATCACGCCGGCCATCCAGCGGACGGTTGGACTCGACGGCGTCGCCGACGGGCTGGCCGAGATCGGCACCGGCCACACCCGGGCCAAGATCGTGGTCAAGCCCGTATGACGCCCGGCGGGTGGGGCATCGGGGTGAGTCGAGCTCCGCTCGACCAGCGTAGGCAGGGCTTGTGACAATCGGGGCGGCCGAACACCAGCCGTAACCGCCGACCACCCATCGTGCGCCGGACGCGTCCGCGGACGCGTCCGCACCACCCGGTGCGTCGGTGTGCTCACCGGCAGTGGCGGCGCCCCGCCGGAGGACCGCTCGTGTGAGGCCAATTCCGACCATCACGTCAGCCACGGTAGCAGCGTGACGATCGTCGCCTCGCTGCGGTCGCAGCAGACGAGGCGACCCGGCCCTGGTAGCGTCACCCGGCGTGAGCGACAGGTCGGCCGACACGGCGGAACAGCTCGACTACTACCGGGCCGTCGCCGGGGAGTATGGAGACCACGCCATCGAGGTCGTCGGCGGGGACGAGCTGTTGGCCGCCATCAGCGCCTTCGCTCCGGAGGGCGACGTTCTCGAACTGGCCTGCGGTTCGGGGATCTGGACCGAACGGCTGCTCCGATCGGCCCGCACCGTCACCGCCATCGACGGTGCTCCCGAGATGCTGGGGCTCGCCGAGAAGCGCGTCGGGTCGTCCCCTCCGGTGCGGTTCGTCGAGGCCGACCTGTTCCGATGGCGTCCCGATCGACGGTACGACGCCGTGTTCTTCGGGTTCTGGATCTCTCACGTTCCCGACGAGCGCTTCGAGTCGTTCTGGTCGACGGTGGCCGACGCCCTCGAGACCGACGGAACCGTCTTCTTCTTCGACGACAACCACCGACCCGATGCCGAGCTCGTCGAAGGCGTCGACTCGGAGATCGTGGAGCGGCGCCTCAACGACGGCCGACGATTCCGCGTCGTCAAGGTCCCGCACCAGCCGGCGGAGCTGGAGCTGCGCCTCCGCCGATCGGGGTGGGACATCACCGTCACCGCCACCACGGGCCCCTTCTACTGGGGACGCGGACAACACAGGTCGGTCGGTGGCTAGGACGAGATCGGCAGGTCCCATCCCCGCTCGTTGATCGACAGCAGCCTGAAACCGAGCCGTTCCAGTACGGCGAGGTACGCCGGGTCGTCGACGTCATCGGCGTAGTAGTCGATGATGCGGTCGACACCGCCCAGCAACAACCAGTCGGCGGCGGCCGCGAGCAGGGCGGGCATGACCGACGGGAGCTGGCCCGGGTCGGTGGCGAAGAGATTGCCGACGTCGGTCCACAGCGCACCCGAAGCGCTCGGGGCCAGGCCGGGATGGAGCTCGCCGACCTCGATGTAACCGACGCTCTCTCCCGAGACCACGAGGTCGAACCTGGCGCCGAGAACCCCGACCGATCGACGGACCTCGGCCCCTTCGACGTGGTGCCCGATCAGGTCCTCGCATCGGGCCGCCAGGACCATCTCGGTGCGATCCGGACCGTCGAAGCCCGCCGCACCCAGCAGCTCCCGGATGTGGGGCCAGCTGTCGGGGACGCCGTAGCAGCCGGGTGCGGGCAGTGATCCGTCGGCGTAGAGATGACTCGGACGCCACGCTCTTGCCAGGTCGACGGCAGCCGCCAGCAGACGACGTCCGGCGTCCATCGACGATGGCGCAACGACCAGCCATCGGATCTCGGCCGCCGATCGATAGCCGACACGCACCCGCTCGTCGCCGCTGAACCGGTGGACCAGGGCGGCCCCGACCACGGCCTCGTCGTCGATCGCCACCAGACAGCGGCGCTCGTCGACCCACGGATCGACGATCTGCTCCCCTGGTTCCCGCTCCAGCTGACCGAGCACGACGTTCGTCGACAGGGCCACACCGGGCAGCACCGACGAGGCATGCAGGTTGACCAGGGCGGTCAGTTGGTCACGGTCATGACGGCGGAACTCCCGCACGGAAATCGACACGACAACACCTCCGGAGGATTACGAGGGTTTCAGTGCCGCTGCCGGTGCGGTGCGTGCTCCACCGTAGCCCACCGGCCGGTGGGTGTCGCCCGGCTCACCGGTCGATGATGGCAACGGCCTCGATCTCGATGACCGAGCCGTCGCCGAGGAGCCCGGTGACCCCGACGAGCGTGGCGGCGGGCCGGATGGCGGCGAAGATCTCGCCGTGGGCCCGGGTGAACCCGTCGGCCTGATCGAGGTCGGTGATGAAGGCCCGGGTCCGGACCACGTCGGTGAGCGCCGCTCCCGCCTCGATCAGTGCCCGCTCGATCGTGGCGAAGATGTGGCGGGTCTGCTCGTAGGCGTCACCGGGGGCGAAGATGGCCCCGTCGGGTCCGACGGCCACGGTGCCCGCCACCTCGATCCGGTCGCCGACCCGCACCGCCCGGGAGTAGCCGGCGACGGCCTCCCACGGACCGCCACTGGAGATCAGCTGTCGAGTCATGTCATCGTCCTCCGGTGTCGAGTCCGGGCCCGCTGGGGCAACCGGGGCCGAGCGTAGCGTCCCGCCCGCGACGGGGCCCCGGCCGTGACGACCGGGGCCCGTCGAACCGACGTCGGCCGGCGATCAGGCGGCCGACTTCTCCAGGATGTGGACGCCGCAGGCCGAACCCAGGCCGATCACGTGGGCCAGGCCGACCTTGGCCCCCTCGATCTGGCGGTCGCCGCACTCGTCGCGCAGGTGCTGGCAGACCTCCCAGATGTTGGCGATACCGGTGGCCGAGATCGGGTGCCCCTTCGACTGCAGACCACCGGACACGTTGACCGGAAGCCGGCCATCGCGATGGGCCGCCCCCGAGTTGAAGAAGTCGACGGCGCCGCCCTCCTCGCACAGCATCAGGTTGTCGTAGTGGACCAGCTCGGCGGTGGCGAAGCAGTCGTGCAACTCCACCAGGTTCAGATCGTCGGGGCCGACCCCGGCCTGTTCGTACGCCTGGTTGGCGGCGTTGCGGGTCAGGGTGTTGACGTCGGGCAGGATCTGACACGCCTCCTGCCACGGGTCGGAGGTGAGGATCGAGGCCGACACCTTCACCGCCCGCCGCTGCTGCTCCTTCGACAGGGTCTTGAGCTTCTCCCCGTTGGTCACCACCGCGGCCGCCGCCCCATCACAGTTGGCCGAACACATCGGCCGAGTGTTGGGGTAGGCGATCATGACGTCGTTCATGATCTGCTCGGCCGACATGGCCTTGGTGTAGGCCGCCTTGGGGTTGAGGGTCGAGTGCCCGTGGTTCTTCTCGCTGATCCTGGCGAACAGCTCGAAGCTGGTGCCCCCGTACTTGTGGCCGTACTCCATGCCGACCTGGGCGAACACCCCGGGCATGGTGTTGGTGCCGATCCGGCCGTCGGTGGTGGCCACCGCCCCGAAGCGACCGCTCGGCTCGTAGACGTTCTCCTTGGACGGGGCCTTGCCCCCACCACCCAGGAGGCCGGCACCGGCCAGCTTCTCCACCCCGACGGCGAGGCCCATGTCGCACTCGCCGGCCTTGACCGCCATGATCGCCGTCCGCAGGGCGGTGGCCCCGGTGGCGCACGCGTTGGACACGTTGTAGGCCGGGATGCCGGTCTGGCCCACCTGCTTCTGGAGCTGCTGGGCGATGCCGCCCCCGCCCATCAGGTTGCCGGCAGCCATGATGCCCATGTCGGCCATCGTCACCCCACCATCGGCCAGGGCCCCCATGATGGCCTCGGCCCCGAGGTCGACCGTGTCGAGATCGTGGTGCTTGCCGAACTTGGTCATGTGGATCCCGAGGATCCAGATGTCGTCACTTGCGCTCATTGGTGGTGCTCCTATCAGGCGGGTTCGTAGCCGAAGCCGATGGCCTCGGTGCCGTTGTCGTCGGTGCCGACCGAGTACAGGGCGAGGCGGACGGGCATGCCCAACGTCACATGGTCGGGATCGGGTTCGGTGTTGATCACATTGCCCCGCACGCTCGTGCCGCCACAGTCGACGACGCCGGCCACGAACGGGGTGGGGATGCCGGGGGCGGCGTGGGCCACGATCGTGAACGACGTCAGCACACCCTCGTTGGGGATGCGGATGTCGGTGAACTCGGTGCCGAAGCACGAGGCGCAAGCGTTGCGCCGATCGAAGTACCGGGCACCGCAGTTGGTGCACTCGTGGGCCCTCAGATGGAAATCCTCCCCCAGCACCAGATAGTCGACCAAGGGAACCTGTTCAGCAACGTCGCTCACATCTACCTCCTGTGGTTCGATTCTCGCATGATCGGGCCGGCATCCACCAGCCACGACGTGGGCTACCGTCGGGTCATGGCTACCGACCCGAACGACCTGAAGCAGGTGGTCCACCGGGAGGTCACCGGCGCCGAGGAGGCGTTGATCGACCTGTCGCACCGGATCTGGGACCATCCCGAGCTGGCCTTCGAGGAGGAGCGCACATCGGCGGCCACCGCCGAGGTGCTCGACGCCGCCGGGTTCGCCGTCGAGACGGGGGTCGGCGGCCTCGCCACCGCCTTCGCCGCCACCTACGGCTCCGGCCCACTGACGATCGGGGTGTGCGTCGAGCTCGACGCCCTCCCCGGCATCGGACACGCCTGCGGTCACAACGTCATCGCCGCCGCCGGGGTCGGGGCCGGGCTGGCCCTGGCCCGGGTGGCCGACGACCTCGGCGTCACCGTGCGGGTGTTGGGCACCCCGGCCGAAGAACTGGGCGGGGGCAAGATCCTCATGCTCGAGGCCGGCGTCTTCGACGGCATCCACCTGGCGATGATGGTGCATCCCACACCGGCGGAAACCGACACGTTCCCCACCCTGGCCGTGTCGCAGTGCGACGTCCACTACCACGGCCGCACCGCCCACGCCTCCCTCGCTCCCCACCTCGGGGTCAACGCCGCCGACGCCATCACCGTGGCTCAGGTCGGCATCGGGCTGCTCCGCCAGCACCTGACACCGGGCGACCAGGTCCACGGCATCGTCACCCGGGGCGGCGAGGCGGCCAACATCGTGCCCGGGCACGCCACCGCCCGCTACTTCTGGCGGGCCCCCGACCTCGACCGCCTGGCCCGCCTCGCGCCCCGAGTGACGGCGTGTTTCGAGGCCGGGGCCCTGGCCACCGGTGCCGCCATGGAGACCGAGCCGCTCGGACCGCCCTACTCCGAGTTCACCCCCGACCTCGAGGTGGCCGACCTGTACCGGGCCAACGCCGAGGGCCTGGGCCGCCGCTTCGCCCCCCGGCGGGAGGAGGGGGCGGCCTCGACCGACATGGCCAACGTGTCGCTGCTGCTGCCCACCATCCACCCCACACTCGGCATCGACTGCGGCTCGGCGGTCAACCACCAGCCCGAGTTCGCCCAGTACTGCCGGGAGCCGAGCGCCGATCGGGCCCTCCTCGACGGGGCCATCGCCATGGCCCAGACCGTCATCGATGCCGCCACCGACGTCACCGTGCGCCAGCGCCTCGTGTCGGCCGAGAGCACGACGTACGGGGGCCGCGACTCGTACCCTTGGCGCTTCTGACCGCGCCAGCGAGTAACAGAGCGAGCGACCGCGCGAGCGAGCGAGACGACGAGGAGCATCTGTGGCGAGAGGACTGGAGTTCGGGTGGCTGTCACCGGTCATCGGCAACCGGTGGAGCGACCATCGATCGATCGTGCTGTACCAGCAGGACCACATCCTGCCCACGGCCGTCGAGCACTTCGACTCGCTGTGGATCGCCGACCACTTCTACGGCTTCGACGCCCGCACCGACCCGTTCCTCGAGGGGTGGACGGTGCTCACCTGGCTCGGGGCCCGCTTCCCCGGCATCCAGTTGTGCCACCACGTGCTGGGCCACGGCTACCGACCCCCGGCGCTGACGGCCAAGATGGCGGCCACCCTGCAGACCCTGTCGGAGGGGCGCTTCATCCTCGGTATCGGGGCGGGATGGCGGGGCGAGGAGTACGAGGCCTACGGCTACGAGTTCCCCCGCCCGGCGGTGCGCTTCGCCCAGCTGGAGGAGGTGATTCGGATCTGCCGCCTCATGTGGACCGAGGACGAGCCCTCGTTCCAGGGAACGCACTTCTCGATCGACCGGGCCGCCGCCCCGCCCCTGCCCGATCCCCCACCCCCCATCTGCGTCGGGGCCTCCGGTGAACAGATCGGGCTCCCGCTCGCCGGCCGCTTGGCCGACATCTGGAACGGGACGTCCCGGGGCACCGAGGACGACTGGTCACGCCGGCTCGACATCGTTCGGTCATCGGCGGTCGCCGCCGGCCGCGAACCCGACGACATCCAACCCAGCACCACCCTCGAGCGGGCCCTCCCCGAAACCGACGCCGAGTCGGCCGAGTACCTGGAGATCCTGCAGCGGCGCTACGAGCTCGGCGTCCGCCACTTCGTCCTCGACTTCGGCCACCCCCAGGCCGCCGAACCGGTGCTGCGGTTCGCCGAACAGGTGATGGCGCCGATGCGCCGCGACAGGACTTGAGGACGTGACGGTCGGGCCGTAGCGTCGGAGCAACACAGGGGACCGCCGCCGGGTCACGCCGACCGGGCGGAGACACCGGGAGGTGTGACATGCACGACCTGCTGATCACGGACGGAACGGTGGTCGACGGCACCGGGGCGGTGGGCCGACGGGCCGACGTCGCCGTCACCGACGGCGTCATCACCGCCATCGGCGACCTCGGCGGCGAGGCCGCCCGGCGCACGATCGACGCCGAGGGCCACATCGTCAGCCCCGGGTTCGTCGACGTCCACACCCACATGGACGCCCAGATCGCCTGGGACCCGCTCGGCGAGTGCTCCTGCTTCCACGGGGTCACGACGGCGGTGATGGGCAACTGCGGCTTCACGCTGGCCCCCGTCCGCTCCGACGCCCGGCACCTCGTGGTCCGCAACCTGGAACGGGCCGAGGACATCGCCGCCGAGGCCATGGCGGCCGGGATCGATTGGAGCTGGGAGACGTTCCCCCAGTACCTCGACTTCGTCGAGCGCACCCCCAAGGGGATCAACTACGCCGGCTACGTCGGCCACTCCGCCCTGCGGACCTGGGCCATGGGCGAGCGGGCGTTCAGCGAGGACGCCAGCGACGACGATCTGGCCCTCATGGTGGCCCAGGTCGAGGACTCGATCCGGGCCGGCGCCATCGGGTTCACCACCTCGATCTCGATGAACCACGAGACGGCCGACGACCGGCCCGTGGCCAGCCGGCTCGCCACCTGGGACGAGATCGGGGCCCTCGTCGGGGCCATGGGTCGCCTGGGGGCCGGGATCTTCGAGATCTCCCACCACCCCCACCTCCGGTCGCGCGACCCGGAGAAGCGGGAGGCCTACATCTCCCGCCTGGTGGAACTGGGGGTCGCCACCAAGGTGCCGATCACCTACGGGATGCTGGCCTTCGGTCCGGAGGACCACCAGTGGCGCCCCGTCGTCGAGCTCCTCGACCGGATCAACGCCGCCGGCGGCACCTCGTGGGCCCAGGTCCACACCCGCCACTTCGGCGTCCTGCTGTCGTTCCTCACCCGTCTCCCCTTCGACGGCCTCCCCCTGTGGGCCGAGCTGCGGACCCAGCCCCTGGCCGAACAGCGACGGGCCCTCACCGATCCCGAGACCCGCCGGGCCCTGATCGCCGCCGCCGACAACGGCAACTACGGCCGGGCCATCGGGGCCGAGGCCCGCAAGCCCGACTGGCAGTGGATCTTTCCCCTCACGGCCGGACTGCCCCCCTACCGCTCGATCGCCGAGATCGCCGCCGAACGGCGGGTCTCCCCCATGGAGGCCTTCGTCGACGAGGCCCTGGCCGGCGACCTGCAGTCGTTCTTCATCCAGGTCGCAGCCAACCAGGACCAGGACATCGTCCTTCAGATGCTCCGCCACCCCCGGGCCATCCCCACGTTCAGCGACTCGGGGGCCCACGTCAGCCAGATCATGGACTCGTCGCTGCAGACCCACCTGCTCGGCCACTGGGTCCGAGACCGGGAGGCGTTCACCATCGAGGAGGCGGTGCGGGCGATGACCCAGGTACCGGCCGACGCCTGGGGGTTCACCGACCGCGGGGTGATCGCCGAGGGCCGGGCCGCCGACCTCAACGTGTTCGACCTCGCCACCGTCACCCCCGACCTGCCCGAGCTCGTCCACGACCTACCCGGAGGGGCCCGCCGGCTTCGCCAGACCGCCACCGGGTTCCGGGCCACCATCGTCAACGGCGAGGTGCTCGTCGACGGGGGACGACCGACTGGGGTGACCCCGGGCCGCCTGCTGCGGGGGCCGTTGGCCGCCAAACCATGAGCACCGCCCGATGAGCACCGCCCTGGCCGGCGTCCGTGTCCTCGACCTGGCCGACCGGTCCGGGGCCCTCACCGGCCGCATCCTGGCCGATCTCGGTGCCGAGGTCGTCCTGGTCGAGCCGCCCGGCGGCAACCCCGTCCGCCATCTCGCCCCGTTCCTCGACGACGAACCCGGCCCCGAGCGATCGTTCGCCCACCTGTACCTGGGGGCCAACAAGCGCTCCGTGGTCCTCGACCTCGACGACGCCGACGACCGCCACCGGTTCGTGGCCCTGGTGGCCACGGCCGACGTCGTCGTCGACACCGAGCGGCCCGGCCGGCTCGACCACCTCGGCCTCGGTCACGCCGAGCTGCGGGCCGTCAACCCGTCGCTCATCCAGATCTCGATCACCCCGTTCGGACTCGACGGGCCGTGGCGCCACCGCACGGCCACCGACCTCGTGGCCGGGGCGGCGGGGGGGCTGGTGTGGCTGTCGGGCGAGCCCGGGTCGACACCGGTCCAGGGCGGGGCCGACCCGTCGTACGCCATGGCCGGCCTCACCGGCGCGTCGGCCGCCACCATCGCCCTGACGGGCCGAGACCGTGACCCCGACCGGACCGGTGTCCACATCGACATCTCCCTCCAGGAGGCGACGGCGATGGCCGTCATGCAGTCGGCCACCCCGTCGCAGTGGACGTGGCACGGTCGCATCCCCCGCCGTCCCGGGCTGTCGGCGGCGCTGCGGTGCGCCGACGGTGGCCACGTCGGGCTCCTCGTCCGACCCGACCGCTTCGACGCCTTCCTGGCCTGGTGTGACCGCGTCGGGGTCGACCACGGGATGACCCCGGCCGATTGGGAGTGGTCGCTGTTGAGCGCACCCCGCCGGGACAATCCGGTGGCGGCCGCCACCCTGGCCCTGGCCGCCGCGTTGACCAGGGACGAGTTCGCCGCCGGGGCCCTCGAGGCCGACCTGGTGTGCCTACCGGTGCTGGGCTTCGACGATCTGGCCACCCACGAGCAGTACACGGTCAACGAGCAGTTCCTCACCGTGCGCCACGAGGTCCTCGACCGCCCCCTCGGTTTCGTCCGCTCCCCCGCCGACGCCATGGCCGACGGGGTCGAACTGCGCCGGGCGCCACTGGTGGGCGAGCATCAATACCTCGTCGACGAGGCGTCGCCAGTGTCGGCCCGGCCCATCGCCGCCCCACCACCGGTGCCCGACCCGGCCCGGGCCCTCGAAGGGATCCGGGTCGTCGACCTCAGCTGGGTCCTGGCCGGCCCGATCGGCACCCGCCTCCTGGCCAGCTTCGGAGCCGAGGTGCTGCGCGTCGAGTCGAGCCGCAAGCCAGACTCGATGCGGAGCCAGATCGGACCCGACGGCAAACCCGACCCCGACCTGGGCGGCCTGTTCAACAGCGTCAACGCCGGCAAGAAGTCGCTGACCGTCGACCTCACCCGACCCTCGGGCCTCGATCTGATCAAGGACCTCATCGCCGGCGCCGACGTCGTGGTCAACAACTTCCGTCCCGGGGCCATGGACCGCATGGGCCTCGGCTACGACGTGCTGCGGGGCCTGAAGGACGACATCGTCCTGCTCAACCTGCCGGGGGCCCATCGAAGGGGCCCGTGGGCGGTCCGGTCCAGCATGGGCAACATCCTGATGGCCGCCTCCGGTTTCAACCTCCTCACCGGGTTCGAGGGCGAACGGCCCCGGGGGATCGGGATCGCCTATCCCGACTTCACCTCCCCCCATCTCCTGGTGGCCACGGTGCTGGCCGCCCTCCGGCAACGGGATCGCACCGGCCACGGCCAGGAGCTCCACCTGACCCAGCTGTCGGGCATGGTGTCGCTGCTGGGGGTGGAGTGGATGCGCTACGCCGCCACCGGCGTCCAGCCGCCCCGCCGGGCCAACCGCGACCCCAACCACTGCCCCCACGGCGTCTACCCGGCCCGACCCTCCGAACACAGCGACGACGAGTGGGTGGCGCTCGCCGTCACCGGCGATGACGAGTGGGGCGCCCTGTGCGCGCTCATGGGCCGACCCGGCCTGGCCACCGACGAGCGGTTCGCCACTCACGCCGCCCGCACGGCCGACGAGGACGCCGTCGACGCCGTCGTCGCCGCCTGGACGTCGGGGCTCGACAAGTGGGAGGCGGCCGACGCCGCCCAGGCCGCCGGGATCGCCGCCGCCCCGGTCGAGCACCTGGCCGACACCCACGACCGTGACCCCCAGCTCCGCCATCATTACCAGGTGGTGCACCAGCCGGTCGACCCCACCGTCGACATCCCCATCGACCGGGAGGCGGCCCGGTGGCGGGGGGCCGAGCACCGGCTCGTCCGCTCCCCGGGGCTCGGCGAGCACAACGAGCACATCGTGTGCGATCTGCTCGGCCGCTCCGAGCAGGACTTCATCGACCTCCTCGTCGAAGGGGTGCTCGAGTAGCACCGTCGGCCTGGCGGCATGTCCCACCCGCTCCTAACCTCCGGTCATGAGCGACCAGATCCTTCCCTTCCGCATCGAGGTGGCCGACGAGGTGCTCGGCGACCTGCGCCGGCGGCTCGGCGCCACCCGGTGGCCCGAGGCCGAGCTCGTCGACGACTGGTCGCAGGGCATCCCCCTGGCCTACGTGCAGGACGTCTGCGCATACTGGGCCGACGGCTACGACTGGCGGGCCCGGGAGGCCGGCCTGAACCGGTTCGACCAGTTCACCACCACCGTCGACGGGCTCGACGTGCACTTCATCCACGCCCGCTCCCCCCACCCCGACGCCCTCCCCCTGCTCATCTCCCACGGGTGGCCGGGCTCGATCGTGGAGTTCCACAAGATCATCGAGCCCCTGACCGACCCGACGGCCCACGGGGGCGACGCCGCCGACGCCTTCCACGTGATCGCCCCGTCGCTCCCCGGGTTCGGGTTCTCGGCCAAGCCGACCGCCACCGGGTGGGGGGTGCCGAAGATCGGCGAGGCCTTCGCCGAGATCATGGCCCGCCTCGGCTACGACCGCTACGTGGCCCAGGGCGGCGACTGGGGCTCAGCCATCACCACCTCGATCGGAGCCAACGACACCGACCACTGCGCCGCCATCCACGTGACCCTGGCCATGGGGGCCCGGCCCAAGATGAGCGGCGAGCCGACACCGGCCGAGCAACGAGCGCTCGACGGGATCGAGTACTACCAGAAGTGGGACTCCGGCTACTCGAAGGAGCAGTCGACCCGCCCCCAGACGGTGGGCTACGGCCTCGTCGACTCGCCCTCGGCCCAGGCGGCGTGGATCCTGGAGAAGTTCTGGGCCTGGACCGACTGCGACGGCCACCCCGAGAACGTGCTGACGCGCGACGAGTTGCTCGACAACGTGATGCTCTACTGGATCAACGGCAACGGCGCATCGTCGGCCCGTATCTACTGGGAGAGCTTCGCCCGCGGACCCCGGGTCACCGTCGAGATCCCCACCGGGTTCGCCGTCTACCCCAAGGAGATCGTGCCCCCGGTCCGGGCCTGGGTCGAGGACGGCTACACCGACATCCGCCACTGGAGCGAGCACGACAAGGGCGGTCACTTCGCCGCCTTCGAGGTCCCCGACACGTTCGTCGACGATCTCCGGACCTGCTTCCGTCAGTTCCGTTGACCAGCGCTATCATTGATAGCATCTCGATTTCGGAGGGCAGGATGGCCCAGCTGATAGTTCGTAACCTCGACGACCGCCTGATCCAGCTCCTGAAAGAACGGGCTGCGGCGCATGGGCGCTCGGCCGAAGAGGAGCATCGTCGAATCCTCCGGTCGGCCCTCCAGAGCAAAGGACTGGCCGACCACTTGATCTCGATTCCCGACGTTGGCGACGACGAAGACTTCGAGCGTCAGGCCGACCTTCCCCGCGCCGTCGATCTGTGACCGGCTACCTCATCGACACCAACGTCATATCCGAGCTTCGCAACGGTCGGCGAGCCAACGAGGGCGTGCGAGCGTGGTTCGAGGCCAACGCCGACACCGAGATCTGGCTGTCGGTGCTCGTCGTTGGGGAACTTCGACGAGGCGCAGCCCTCGTACGACGTCGCGATGCGGAGTCCGCCAATCGGCTCGACATGTGGCTGATCTCGCTCGAAACGACCTACGCCGATCGCCTACTGCCCGTGACGCTCGACGTTGCCCGTCAGTGGGCCATGCTCGGGCTACCCGACCCGCTCCCCGTCATCGACGGTCTACTGGCCGCAACCGCGATCAGCCACGAACTTATCGTGGTCACTCGCAACAGCGCCGACATCTCGCGAAGCGGCGCGGCGTGTGAGAACCCCTTCACCTGAGCCATCCCAGCGGAAGTCCGGCAACGCGACCGGCGGGAGAAGCGATCGGTTCTCGCCAGGGATTCCTACTCAGGGTAGGATGTTTCGTATGGCTGTGTCGAAGGTATCCCTCAGCATCGAAGAGGACGTGCTCACCGAGGCCCGTGAGCGCGCTGGTCGTCGTGAGCTGTCGTCGTACGTGACCGATGCGCTGCGCCGCCAGCTGCAGCACGACCGCATCGGTGAACTGCTCGCTGAGATGGAAGCCGAGTCGGGCCCGATCCCCGAAGACCTGATGGAGGAGGCCCGAAAGCTATGGCGAGGACGCGCCGCCGCACCCAAGCCCCGCCGCCGCAGCGCCTGATCCTCGACAGCGGCGCCGTCATCGCCCTCTCCCGCAACGACCAGCGGGCCAGGGCCACGCTAGCCGCCGCAAGGGAATTCGGCGTCGAGGTGTCCATTCCCTCGGTGGTCGTCGCCGAGACCGTGCGCGTTTCGGCCAAGGACGCCAAGGTCAATCGGGTGATCAAGTCCATAGGTGAGGTCACCGCCGTCGACGAGGACACCGGCCGCGTGGCTGGCGCACTGCTCGGAACGACACGGTCCACCTCCACGATCGACGGGCTGGTGGTGGCGTCGGCAATCGAGCTCGGCGGTGGCGTCGTGCTCACCGGCGATCCCGACGACCTCGAGCCGCTCGCCGACGGCCACCCCGAGGTCGTGATCAGCGCGCTGTAGTCGTTCACAGCTCGGCCGGCACACGGGCTGCGTCGAGCCACCTGTCGAGCGAGGAGACCCGAAGCGCCACTGCATCTCGGGATGGAGCCGGTCGAAGTCGTCGCCGAGGACGCGTCGGTGGATCGAGGTCATGGCGGTTCCTCCACGTCGGGTTGACGGTCGGGAGCGGTGCGCAGCGGTCGCCGCCCGATGGGTCGGCCTTCCCGGGTCGCCAGGGCAACGCGCGCAAGTGCGGCCACCGCGATGCCGAGCGATCCGGGGTTGAACGCCTTGGTGAGGATCGACCGGTCGGACTTGGCGGCGCCGATGGCGAGCGTCGGCATGGCGGCCATGGCGGTGACGAACGGCCAGCGCTTCCCCGAACGTTCCAGGCGACGGCGAAGCCGGCTTCGACCGCACCGACGGCTCGGACCACCTTCCGGGCACCGGACCCGGACAAGCAAAGGCCCTGGCCAGATAGCCACCTCGTCATGGTCGACCTTCCACACCTTGGACAGGGGGCCCTGGTACGCGAACACGCCGACGAGCCCGCCGACAGCAGTGGCGTGGGCGATGGCCCGGTCGCGGGACCGTTCAGGCGGGATGCCCTCCTCGAGCCAGAGGCGCAGCCGGTCGAAGCTCCACGCGGTTGCCCAGCCGAACGCGGGCCGGAAGACCGCGCGGTACTACTTCGGGCCCGACGCCCTACACGACCGAGACCAGCCGGTCCATGTTCAGGTGGTAGAACTTCTCCCGAACCTCGTCGCCCAGGTCGCCGAGCGACGACTCGAACCGGCCGAGCGGGTTACGGCCGCCCTCGATGTGGGGGTAGTCGCTCGAGAACAGGTAGAGGTCGGGGTTGGACTCCCGGATCATGGCCCCCACGTCCTCGAACGGGTAGGGGGTGAAGCCCATCTGGGCCGTGATCTGCTCCGACGGGCGCCGGGTCAGCGTGGCCAGCTCGGGCTCCGACCGCTTCCAGATCTCGGCGATCTGATCGAGACGGCGGACCATCGCCGGCACCCAGCCGGCGCCCAGCTCGACGACGCCGATCCGGAGACCCGGGTGGCGTTCGAGCACCCCGTCGAGCACGAGGGTGCCGACGAACGTCTCGGCCGCCTGGTGGAGGGCGATCATGTCCTTGCCCCGGACGTTCTCGCCGCCCCCCAGCCAGTCGGTGGGAACCCGGCGCCCGGTGTTCATCCACGCCGGCTCCAGCTGAAGGGGGTGGCCGCCCACGTGGAGGACGACCGTGACCCCGGCCTCGGCCGCCAGGGCCCAGAACGGGTCGAGATCGTTGTGGCCGGGTGAGCGGCCGCCGGCGGGGCGGTGGGGCACCCACACGGCCCGCAGGCCCAGGTCGATGATGTGGCGCAGCTCGGCCACCGCCGCCACCGGATCGTCGAGCGCGGTCGCTCCCACCCCCCACAGTCGGTCATCGGGCCGGCAGAACTCGGCCATGCCCCGGTTGTGGGCGGTGGCGGCCGCCGCCATGACCTCCGGGTCGTCGATGGTGGTGAAGATGGCGCCGGCGCTGAAGGTGGCGAAGACCCACTGGCGATCGAAACCGAGGAGATCGAGGGCCCTGGTCCGCTCCCCCGAATCGAAGGCGCCGAGGGCGTCGTAGCCCTTGGGCCCGGCGATCAGTCCGTCGCCCAGGGCCACGAGCTCCGCCACGGTGGCCGGGTCGTGACTGCCCCGCTCGTCGAGGGCCTCGAGCCGGGCCCGGACCCTGTCACCCCCGTCGAGCTCGAGGAGGGGGATCCGGTGGCGGATGCCGGGGTCGGCGTTGTCCCGCAGGAAGTTGGGCAGCTCCATGATGTGGCTGTCGGCGTCGAGGAAGGTCCGGCCCGTGGCGTACGGCATGGTGATCTCCTGGTCGTGTGGAGCCGACGCTAGCGAACGACGCCACCGCCATCCCAGTCGTCCCCACCGGTTCGACCCTCCGGAACCGAGGCCATAGGCTCGGGCAGGCGTCGACGACACCGACCGAGCGGGGGACCGAGCCATGACGACCACGACCGAGACGGAGCTGATCCCGATCCTCGACCTCGCTCCCCTCGGCGGGACCGGCACCGACGCCGTCGCCCCCCTGGGTCGCCAGCTGGGCCGGGCCCTGAGCGACGTCGGCTTCTTCTTCATCGTCAACCACGGGGTGCCGTGGGACCTGGTCGAGGCCGTCTACGCCGAGGCGGCCCGGCTCCACGCCCGACCGGCCGAGGAGCTGGCCCGGATCCCCATGGACCGCGACCACGGCGGCTACCTCGGTCTCGGGGGCGGCACCTCATACGCCTCCGAGATCGCCGGCGAGGTCCGTACCCCCAACCTCAACGCCGCCTGGTTCGCCCATCGCGGCGGGTACCGGAGCGGCAACCGGTGGCCCGAGCTCGACGGCTTCCAAGCGGTGATCGAGACCTACATGGATGCCATGACCGAGCTGGCCCGGCGGCTCCTTCCGGTGCTCGCCGCCTCGCTCGAGCTGCCACCGGCCCACTTCGAGCACTCGTTCGACGACCCGTCGTGCACCCTGCGGATGTCGCACTACCCCGTCCTCGACTACGGCGACCACGACTGGGGCCTCGCCCCCCACACCGACTCGTCGATCTTCACCTTCCTGCCGGCCAACGACGTGCCCGGCCTCGAGATCCGGCCCGCCGGCCACGACTGGATCGAACCCCCGGCCCTGCCCCACTCGTTCCTGGTCAACTCCGGCGACATGTTGAAGCGCTGGACCAACCACCGGTTCCGTTCGACCGCCCACCGGGCCCGCAACGCCGCCACCGTCGACCGCTACGCCGTGCCGTTCTTCTTCGGCGCCAACGAGGACGCCGTCATCGAGGCCCTGCCGACGTGTGTGGAACCGGGGACGGCACCCCGCCACGAACCGATCACCTACGGCGACTACCAGCGCTGGTTCCTGAACCGGAACTACGCCCAGGTCACCGGGGAGCAGGCGGGCGAGCAGGCCCCATGAGCCACCGCCGTAGGCGACGGACCGCCACCACCAGGAGGATACCGATCCCATGACCGACAGCGCCACCGCCGACACCCTCGGCTCCACCCAGGCCCAACGGCGGGAGCGGGGCATCGACCTGCTGGCCACCCTGAGCGGTACGAGTCCCGACCAGATCGACGGGACGGCCATGGAACGCCGCCACGGAGCCCTCGGCTCGTTCGCCGTCGACCACGTGCTGGGCAACCTGTGGTCGCGACCCCAGCTGTCGCGCCGCGACCGCAGCCTGATCGTCGTCACCTTCCTGACTACCATCGGCGCCGAGGCCGAGCTGGCGGCCCACGTCGACGGGGCGCTCAACCACGGCCTGTCCCCCGACGAGGTGCGGGAGGTCGTCAACCAGGTCGCCGGCTACGGGGGCTTCCCCATGGCCATGCACGCCACCCGCATCGTCGACAAGGTGATCGCCCGTCGCGACGGGGTCGAACGGCTACCGGAGCGGGAGCCGGCCCCGCCCATGGACGACGCCGACCGCTGGGCGGCGGCCACCGATGTGCTCGGCACCCTCTTCGGCGGCCGGGCCGCCACCGACCCGGCCGAGGCCCGGGCCGGCATCGTCGATGCCCTCGGTGGTGTGGGCGAGATGGCGTTCGACTTCGGGTTCGGTGAGCTGTGGGCCCGATCCGAGCTGTCGCGGCGTGATCGGAGCATGGTCACCGTGTCCATCCTGGCCATGCTGCGCTGCTCCGAGGAGCTGGCGGTCCACGTGCCGGCCGCCCTCAACCACGGCTGCACCCGAACCGAGATCGAGGAGATCATGGTTCAGCTCACCGTGTACGGCGGGTTCCCCCGGGCCGTCGAGGGGATCCGGGCGGCCCGGGCCGCCTTCGCCAAGATCGACGCACGAGCAGCGAAGAGCTGAGCGGGCCACCGATCCGGTGGCGGCCGTGGCCGCGGTGGCCGGGACCGGGCCGGAGACTACCCGGCCGACCGGGCCCCGTGACACGCTGGGTCGGTGACCGACCTCGATTTCCGCGACTTCCTCCACCCGGGCCACGGGCGCCGACCCGCCCGCTGGGTCGATGCCGCCACCGCGGTGGCGGCCATCCCCGACCGGGCCCGGATCTTCCTCGCCGGCACGGCCGCCACCCCCCGCCACCTGTGCGTCGCCCTGGCCGCCGAGCGCCACCGCTGGCAACGCCTCGATCTGGTGATGCCGTCGATGATGCAGCGGCCGGCGCCATTCGAGCACCCGGGTGAGCCGTTCCACTACGTCACCCTCCAGTCGTCGGCCGCCTTCAAGCACCTGTGGTCGACCGGCACGGTCCACGTGGTTCCGTTCCGCTACTCCGACGGGGCCTACCTGTTCCGTCCGGGGGCGGTCCTGGCCTGCGATGTGGCCCTCGTCACGGTGTCCCGGGTCATCGACGGCAAGGTCAGCCTCGGGTTGTCGTGCGGTCACGCCGCCGACGTCGTGCGCTCCGCCCCCCTCGTCATCGCCCAGGTCAGCGAGTCGATGCCCTACACGTTCGGCGCCTCGGAGCTGGCGGTCGACGAGATCGACTTCCTGGTCGAGCACGACGAGGCCGTGTTCGAGGCCCGCCCGGCGGGCACGGCCGACGAGACCGGCTCCCGGATCGCCAACCTCGCCGCCGACCTGGTGGGCGACGGGTCGACCATCCAGTTCGGCCTCGGCGCCCTCCCCGACGCCATCCTGGCCCGGCTGGCCACCCGCCGGGGCCTTACCGTCCACAGCAGGATGATCAGCGACGCCTGCGTCGAGCTCCACCGGTCGGGCGCCGTCGAGGGCCCCATGGTCACCGCCGAGGTGGTCAGCACCCCGACCATCACGGCGTGGATCGACCGCAACCCGGCGGTCGTCATGGCTCCCGCCGCCTACAGCCACGGGGCGGCGGCCCTGGCCCGGCAGCCCCGGTTCGTGTCGATCCAGTCGACCCTCGAGGTGGCGCTCGACGGGTCGTGCAACAGCGAGGTCACCGGTGGCGATCGCAGCACCGGGCCGGGCGGTGCCCCCGACTTCGCCTTCGCCGCCACCGGCAACCTCGGAGGCCGGGGCATCATGGCGTTGCGGTCGACGGCGGCCAGGGGCACGATCTCCCGCATCGTGCGGGCCATCGAGCCCCCGGCCGTCACCACCCTCCCCGCCTATGTGGCCGACGCCGTGGTGACCGAGCACGGGGTGGCGGAGCTGCGCGGCCTCGACCTGGCGGACCGGGCCGACGCCCTGCGGGCCATCGCCGACCCCGCCCACCGCCACGCTCTACGCTGAGGCCCCCGCCCGCTCCTCCCGCCGCCGGAACGCCCATGACCCTCGCCACCCTGACGCTCGCCCTGTCCGGCCTGCTCACCGCTCTCCAACCCCTCGCTTCCCCGGTCGGTCACCTGCCCACGGCCGAGGACTTCGTCATCGGGCAGTACGAGGACTTCCTGTCCCGCCACCCCGACGTCGGTGGACTGACCTACTGGACCGACGGGCTCGAGGCCGGTCTGGCCCCCGCCGCCCTCGTCGAGTCGCTGGCCCGCAGCGACGAGTTCGAGGGCACGATCGCCCCGGTCGTGCGGCTCTACTACGCCTTCTTCCTCCGCCCGCCCGACTACGACGGTCTCACCCATTGGGCGGGGGTGGCGCGGGGCGGGACCAGCCAGGAATGGATCGCCGAGCAGTTCGTCCGGTCCGAGGAGTTCGCCCTGACCTACGGATCGCTCGACGACGAGCGCTACGTGGAGCGGGTGTACGCCAACGTGCTGGGCCGGTCGGCCGATCCCGACGGGCTGGCCTACTGGCGGGAGCAGCTGGCCGGTGGCCTGGGCCGGGGCGGGCTGATGGCGGTCTTCGCCTCCTCGACCGAGTACCGGGCCGCCATGGAGTCCCGGGTGCTGGCCACCATGCTCTACGTGGGGATGTTGCGCCGGGCCCCGGAGAACGTCGGACTCGACTACTGGGCCTCGACCATCGGCGACGGGACCCCGTACCGCAACGTGATCGCCGGTTTCCTCGGCGCCGACGAGTACGAGCGGCGGATCGACGCCCTCTACGACGAGGTCCATCCCCTGACCGGGGTGGCGACGGAGGCCGTGGCCGACCGGCCGGCGCTGGCCGTCAAGGTCGACAATGTCGACCGGGCCCGCCCCCAGGCTGCGCTCGACCGGGCCGACGTCGTGTACGAGGAGATGGTGGAGGGCTCCCTGACCCGACTGGTGGCCGTCTACCATTCGCATCTACCCGAGATCGTCGGACCGGTCCGGTCGGTGAGGACCACCGACCTCGACCTCCTCGATCAGCTCCGTACCCCCCTGCTGGCCGCCTCCGGCGCCAACCGGGGGGTGCTCGACGCCGTGGCCGCCGCCGACCTGGTCAACGTCAACGCCCTGGTGGCGGGCCGGGCCTACCACCGCGACACCCGCCGGGCGGCGCCCCACAACCTGTACGCCACCACGGCCGACCTGTACGGCGCGGCCGACGGGCGGGGTGGGCGCCCGACCGCCCTGTTCGCCTACCGGCCGCCGGGTGCGGCACCGGTCGGCGGCCTGGAGGCGACCGGGGTCGACATCGCCTTCGGCCGGGCCGACGTGTCCTTCGCCTGGTCGCCCGGCCACCACGGCTGGGTCCGCCGCCAGAACGGGACGGCTCACGTCACCGCCGGCGGCCGCCCGATGGCCCCGGCCAATGTGGTGGTGCTCGAGGTGGCCTACGGCGTGAGCTCGATCGACGCCGACTCGCCGGAGGCCCACACGGTCGGTTTGGGACCGGCCACGGTGCTGACCGCGGGGCGGCGGATCACGGGTACGTGGCGGCGGGCCGCCTCGACCGACCCCATCGAGCTCCTCGACGGCACCGGGGCGACCGTGACCCTCACCCCGGGCCAGACGTTTGTCGAGCTGGCCCCCGCCGGCTCCTACTCGTTCCGCTGACCCCCGCCGCCCACGCAGCGCAACCGTGGGCGGCGCTGCGGGACGACGTCGTCAGCCCTGGGGACCGCGCACCAGCTGGCCCGGCATGGCGCCGGTGGCCTCACCGTCGCGGTAGATGACCTCGCCCCGCTTGATGGTGGCCCGGTAGCCCTCGGCCCGCTGGACCAGCCGGCGCCCCCCGGCGGGAAGGTCGTAGGCCATCTCCGGCGCCCGGAGGGTCAGGTTGTCGTAGTCGATGACGTTGACGTCGGCCAGCATCCCCGGCTCGAGGGTGCCCCGATCGGTCAGGCCGACCTGGCGGGCGGTGTCGCGGCACTGGCGCTGCACCACCAGCTCGAGCGGCAGGCGCTCGCCCCGCTGCCGATCCCGGGCCCAGTGGGTCAGCATGTAGGTGGGGAAGCTGGCGTCGCAGATCACACCACAGTGGGCCCCGCCGTCAGACAGGCCGGGCACGGTGCCCTCCGCCAGGTTCATCTCCCGCACCACGTCGTGGTTGCCGGCGGTGTAGTTGGCGAGGGGGAACAGCAGCAGCTCCCGCCCGTCACGCTCAAGCAGGAGGTCGTAGGCCATCTCGACGGGGGCCACCCCGGCCGCCGTGGCCCGCGCCTCGATGCTGTCCGACGCCGCCGGCTCGTAGTCGGGCGGGTCGCCCAGGGGAAACATCTTGTGGAACGACTGGGCCACCATGCCCGACATGCCACGGGTCCGACCGGCGTGCTCGGCGATGAGGGTGGCCCGCATCTCCGGGTCACGCATGCGCCTCACCCGCTCGTCGAGATCGAGGTCGGCCAGCTCCCGCCGGTAGGTGGGGCAGGTGATGAACGGGTGCATCGACGACTGCAGCCCCAGCAGTAGGCTCACCGGGCGGATCGCCACCTGGGCTGTCAGGTCGTGCCCGGCGGCTCGGGCCCCCTTGATCCGATCCAGCACCTGGCGCCACTTGTCGGGGCTGCGGTCGTCCTGGATGAGCAGGATCGACAGGGGCGCGTCGCCGTTGTCGGTCATGCCCTCGAAGATCTCGAACTCGGCGTCGAGGTCGACGAAGTCGGACACGATCTCGAGGTGACCGAAGCCCTTGTCGGCCAAGGCCCGGGAGATACCCCACAGCTCGTCGGGAGCGGTGGTGAGGGTCGGGATCTGGTTGCCCTCCTTGTCGCGGTGGTTGATCGTGCGCGACGTGGTGAACCCGAGGGCGCCGGCGTCGAGGGCCTCGGCCGTGAGCCGGCGCATCTGCTCGATCTCGTCGTCGGTCGCCGGCTCCTCGTGGTCTCGGCCACGGTCGCCCATGACGTAGACCCGGAGCGCCGAGTGGGGCATCTGGGCGCCCACGTCGATGGCATGGGGGAGGGCATCGATGGCGTCGAGGTACTCGGGGAACGACTCCCAGGTGAAGTCGACCCCCTCGGCCAGGGCCGCCCCCGGGATGTCCTCCACCCCCTCCATCACGCTGATCAGGAACTCGTGGCGGTCGGGGCGGACGGGGGCGAAGCCGACGCCGCAGTTGCCCATGACCACGGTGGTGACGCCGTGCCACGACGACGGGGTGAGGGCCGGGTCCCACACCACCTGGCCGTCGTAGTGGGTGTGGATGTCGACGAAGCCGGGCGTGACGAGCAGCCCGGTGGCGTCGATCTCCTCCCGTCCCGGCTCGGCCACCTCACCGACAGCCGTGATCCGGTGTCCATCGATGGCGACGTCGGCCGTGCGGGCCGCAGCCCCCGTACCGTCCACCACCATGCCGTTGCGTATCACGAGATCGTGCATCGTTCCCCCTCGACTCCCGTCGACGTGCCGTCCCCGAGCGGCGGGGACGCCGTGACGACCATCGTAGGTCCCGGGGGTGACGCCGTCAGAACCGGCGGGGATCAGACGCGCACGAGGTGGTGGTGGGGCGTCGGGGGCAGGGCGATCCCGACGCGGTCCCCGGCCCGGACCACGCCACCGCGGATGACGACGGCCATCACCCCGGCCCGACGGACGACGTCACCGTCGGGGCCGGGTCGGCGCAGCTCGCCGAGGAGGCCGGAACGGAAACCGTCGATCTGGCCACACGGGTTGCGGAGGCCCGTGATCGACACGAGTGCCTCGACGCCCAGGGCCAGGACCGCCCCGGTCGGTAGGGCGAGCAGATCGACGCCGCCGGTCGTGACGTTCTCGCCGAGCTGGCCCGGGCCGACGTCGTAGCCCCGGCCGACGAGCTCGTCGACGAGCTCGCCGGCGACGAGGTGGACCTGCCGTAAATTGGGGCTGGTCGGATCCGCCCTGACGCGGCTGCGGTGCCGGACCCGCGCCCCCTGATGGGCGTCACCGGCGACACCGAGCCCGGCGACCAGCTCGATCGACTCGGCGGTCGCCTTGCTGAAGGTGTGCTCGCCGCTCAGGTGAACCGATCGCACGATCGGCGGACCGCCCGGCGAATCGGTCGATGGCATGGTCGGCGAATCGGTCGGTGGCATCGCGGCCAAGGTAGTCCCTCGACGCATGGTGCCGAGCGTCCAGCGGGGCCCCGAAAAGGCGTGCCGCCCCCGGGCAGGCGATGTCCCGGCGGCGGCTGGGGTGGCACGTCGGTCATGACGGACCGACGGCGTCGGTGATACGGGGTTTCCCGTGATCCCCGGACGGCCGGGCTAGGCGGCGATGGCCTCCAGCACGTCGAGGCGGCCGGCCCGTCGGGCCGGGGCCCACGCCGCCACCAGCCCGGCGGCGGCGGCCACGGCCACCAGGAGGGCGATCCGCCCGATGGGGACGGCGAGGGTGGAGGTGACCTCGGCCGGCAGGGCGGCCACGGCCCCCCACCCGAACAGCAGTCCGACGGCCACGCCGAGCGCTGCGCCGAACAGGGCCACCAGGGCGGCCTCGAAGCGGACCATCCGCCGTAGCTGCCGTCGCTGCATGCCCACCGCCCGCAGCAGACCCAGCTCCCGGGTCCGCTCGTGGACCGACAGGGCCAGGGTGTTGGCGATGCCGATGAGGGCGATCACGACCGCCAGGGCAACCATCACGTTGAGCGCGGTCAGGGCCTGGTCGACGTAGCCCTCCATCCGTTCGACGTAGGCGGTGGCGGTGGCGATCGGGATCTGGGGGTAGTCGGCCTCCACGACGGCCAGGGCCTCGTCGCCCCGTTCGGCGCTCACCCCGTCGGCCAGGTCGAGGGCGACCCACTGATCGCCCTCGGCGGCACCGACGGCGTCCCAGGTCGACCGATCGAGCACGAACGGCTCGCCCATGATCGTCTCCTCGGCGTAGATCCCGACCACGGTCAGTCCCCTGGTGGCCCCGGAGGCGAACTCGGCGGGGACGGTGTCGCCCACGGCGAGGCCAGCCTCATCGGCCCAATCGACCGACACCAGGACCGGGTCGGCCACGGAGGCGTCGACCGCCGCCCCGTCGACCACGTCGAAGTCGATCAGGGTGCTCGCGGCCGTCAGGTCGGTGCCGGCGACGTCGAGGATCTCCCCGTCGATCCGGGCCTCGTCGTAGCGGAACCCCGCCATGGTGCCGGTCTCCGGCAGGGCGCCGAGGGCGCTGACCATGGCCACCGGCAGAGGACCACCGGTGTTGTCGTCGCTGATCAGGTAGTCGGCCGTCACCGACCCGGCCAGGGTCTCCCGGAGCTGGGCCTTGACCGATTCCCCGACGGTGAGGGCCATGCTGACCAGGGCCAGACCGATCATCAGGGCCGCCGCCGTGGTCGACGTGCGATGGGGGTTGCGTCCGGCGTTCTGGTGGGCCAGACGACCGGATACCCCGAAGGTCCGGGCCAGCGGCCAGCCGAACGCCCGGGTGAGGGGGGTGACCACCAGGGGGCTGAGGAGCGTGACCCCGATGAAGAAGGCCATGGCTCCCACGGCGAGGAGCACGATAATCGAGGTGGTGGAGCCGGCGACGAAGAGGCCGCCGAGCCCGGCCGCCGAGCCGGCGGCCACGAGCGCGCCGCCGATGAGGGTGCGGGTGCGGCCGCTGACCTCGCCGGCGGCGGCGCCGTCGCGCAGGGCGGCCATCGCCGGGACCCGGGCCGCCTTGCGGGCGGGTCCCACGGCCGACACGAGGGTCACACCGATCCCCACGGCGAGTGCGATCAGCACCGTGCGGGCCGACACGATCGTCGCGCTGTCGGGGAGCTGGGCCCCGATCGCCCCGAACAGGGCCCGGAGGCCGAGGGCGACACCGACGCCGGCGGCGATGCCGATGGCCGAGGCCAGGACCCCGATGAGCGTGGCTTCCCCCAGGACCGAACGGCGGAGCTGGGCAGGGTCGGCACCGACCGTGCGGAGCAGGCCCATCTCCCGTGTCCGCTGGCCGAGGACGATCGAGAAGGTGTTGTAGATGATGAAGATCGACACGAACAGCGACAGGCCGGCGAAGCCGAGCAGGACGTTGCCCACGATGTCGATCCCCTGGTTGAAGTCGGCCTCCTGCTCGGCCTGGAGGGTCGTCTGGTCGACGACCTCGACGTCGGGGTCGAGGGCGGCGATGGCGGCGGTCGCCGTCGCGGCGTCGGCCCCCGACTCGAGCGCCACGGTGATCCCGTCGTAGCCGTCGATGCCCATCAGGGCCTGGAGGGAGCCGAGTTCGAAGTGCATGAGGGTCGCCCCGAGGGTGCCGTTGTCCTCGCCGAAGCTCGTGGTGCCGACCAGGGTCGCCTCGCTGGGACCGGTGGGGGTGACCAGGCGGTAGGTGCCGCCCACCTCGAAGCCGTTGGCGGCGGCGGCGTCGAGGTCCATCGTGAACTCGCCCGGGACGTCCGGCGCCTCGCCGTCGACGAGGGTGAAGCCCGCCAGACCGGCGTCGTCGACCCAGCCCAGGGCGAGCTGGGGCGGGCCGTTCAGTGGGATCTGCTCCCCGTCGTCGTTCATGGGCAGGACCGTGTTCTCGGCCTGGAGGAGGGGGGCCACGGCGGCCACCCCGTCGACGGCGGCCACCCGGTCGGCCATAGTCGGATCGAGCCGCTCGGCCGAACCGAAGTCGTCGACGGGGCGGACCTCGAGGTCGGTCCCGGACACGATCGAGTCGGTCAGGTCACCGAACGACGAGCGGAGCCCGTCGGTCAGGACGAAGGAGGAGACCACGAACGACACGGCCAGGACGACGGCGAAGGTGGTCAGGGCGAACCGGACACGGTTCGCCGCCAGGTTCTTGAGGGTGAGGCGATACATGGGATCAGCGCTTTCGGGCGATGGGGGGGCCGGCTCAGGAGCCGAGGCCCCGCATGCGGTCGAGGACGGAATCGGCGGTGGGGGCGGCCAGGGCGTCGACGATGTGGCCGTCGGCCAGGAACACCACATGGTCGGCGTGGGCGGCGGCCACCGGATCGTGGGTGACCATCACGATGGTCTGGCCCAGCTCGATCACCGCCCGGCCCATGAACTCGAGGATCTCGGTTCCGGTGCGGGAGTCGAGGTTGCCGGTCGGCTCGTCGGCGAAGATGATCTCCGGTCGGCCGGCCAGGGCCCGGGCCACGGCCACCCGCTGCTGCTGACCACCCGAGAGCTCACTCGGGCGGTGGCGGAGCCGGTCACCGAGGCCGACGGCGGCCACCACGTGATCGAGCCACGCCGGGTCGGAAGTGGTGCCGGCCAGGTCCATCGGGAGGGTGATGTTCTCGATGGCGTTGAGCGTGGGGATGAGGTTGAAGGCCTGGAACACGAACCCGATCCGATCCCGCCGGACGCGGGTGAGCTCCCGCTCGTTGAGCGACGACAGGTCGGTGTCACCGATGACGACCCGGCCCGAGGTGAGGCGGTCGAGGCCGGCCAGGCACTGCATCAGGGTCGACTTGCCGGAGCCGGAGGGGCCCATGATGGCCATCATGCGGCCGGCGTCGAAGGCCACGTCGACGGCGTCGAGGGCGGTGACCCGGGTGTCGCCGCTCCCGTAGACCTTGGTGGCCTGCACCGCGGTGGCGGCCGACACCGCGGTGGATGGAGGGGAGGGGGGGAGGCTGTCGGCGAGGGTCGTCATGGGGGATCTACCACCTTGTTCGGGGAGCTGTGTCGTTCGTCTCCGACCGTAGGAAATTCCAGCGGGCCGGCACATCGGGCCTTGGCCTGATCCGACCCTCGTCGACCCGGAGGTGGTCTCAGGGTTTTCCTCCATCCCGGGGATGACCCTCGGGGTCGTGGCATCGTCCCCGGGGGCGGCCCTGGGGTAGGTTCGGGTTGACCGCTCGGCCCGAGGAGGCGACGTGACCACCACCCGGATCCGCCAGATCGCCCTCATCGGCGACGACTATGACCGGATCAGCGACGACATCAGCGAGGTCTTCGGTCTGGCCGAGGCGTTCCGCGACCCCGGCCACCGCCCGATGCACGAGGGAGGGGTCAGCGGGTTCGGTCTCCGCAACGTGGTGTGGCCCATCGGCGACCAGTTCCTGGAGCTGGTGGCCCCCGCCCCCGGGCTGCCCGAATCCGCTGGCCGTCGCTACCTCGACCGCCGGGGCGGACCCGGGGGGTACATGGTGCTGTTCCAGGTGGCCCGGTCCGACTACCAGCCCACCCTCGACCGGGCGACGGCGGCCGGCATCCGACTGGCGGAGACCGAGGGCATCGGCGACGAGACCAGCGAGGCCGTCCACTTCCACCCCAAGGACCTCCCTGGGGCCATCGTCGAGGTGCGATGGTGCGACAACGACGACCGGCCCGACGGCGACTGGTGGCCGGTCGAACGGGACTGGCGGGAGGCCAGGCGGACCGACGTGGTGACCGGCATCGCCGCCGTCGAGATCCAGACCCCGACCCCGGCCGAGCTGGCCCGGACGTGGGCCGCGGTGCTCGACGTGGCGGTGGGGGTCGATGGCGGCATCCACCCCTGCCTCCGGGTGGCCGGCACCGCCATCCGCTTCGTGCAACCGACCGACGGCCGCCCCGAAGGTCTCGGCGGCCTCGACCTCGTCTGCGTCGACCCCGCGAGGGCCCGCTCGACCGCCCGACGGCTCGGGCTCCCGGTGCGGGGCGACGTCATCACGGTCTGCGGTACCCGGATGCGCCTCGTGAAGCCGGGCTCGGGCTCGTGACCGACCTGCGCTTCTTCCGCTACGAGCAGGACGGCCCGGTGGCCACGGTCACGTTCGC